>NZ_JBMKIG010000002.1:0-634769 GCF_049238005.1 Enterobacter cloacae complex sp. IR5459 | reverse complement strand
GGCAGGGCGCTGATTTGTGATGATGGTGAAGCGATAGAGGGGGAGGCTGCGGAAGAGGTTGAGGTGATGGGGCGGGTGACGTTCTTCATCAACAGTGCGATCGAAGACGACAGGGTAGTGTGAGACAAATGTGGGACACGCATGGCTTTTCTGGCTTTGTCGTGTCTTCACATCTTTTGGCATCATGGGACGTGTGAGCGCAGGGATGATGCGGTAAGTTACTGTGTTAAAAAGCAGTTCTTATAATTCGTAATGCGAAGGTCGTAGGTTCGACTCCTATTATCGGCACCATCTAAGAAAATCAATCACTTATCGTCAAAAACCTAAAGGATTGTATCTTTCATTATCATCCTTGATAACACTTGGTAAACGCCTTTGCGTTGTATCGGCTCAAGGATTGTACAACGTACTGGCGGGTAGTTACCAGGCTCAAGCCCGAACAGCATTAGAAATTTTGCCATCCCTTGAAGCTGAAAGAGTTGCCGGACTCTCTAAACACATCACTTGAACCATTAGCGATACGTTCCGCGCTTCGTGCGGCGCTCAATGATGCTACACCTTGTGAAAGGTCACAGAGAATAAACAGGCGTAATGTTGGGAAGACTAACCGGATCGGGAAAGAATCCGGCTCTGCCACGGTTTCGATCACCGGAGTATAACGATCACCTGATAAGAGAACGTGCTAAGGCTTTATCCTCCCTGCGAAGGGATTACACCCTGCGGTAGCGCTATGCGCCGCCTTTTCTTATGTGCCCAACACGGCACGTAATGATCATCTATTATCTGCACCATTGTAACTTTCGTTGTACTGTCTCTCTGCTGTACGTTGAACGCTGGCAGATTCAGCGGAGGGGATACCATGTCAAAAGCCACGAATACAGCAGCCACTAAGCGCAACAACCGTAAGATTCACGCCCGTAAATTCCTGGCAACACCAGAGGGGAAAGCCTGGCTTGCTAAGAAGCAGGAAGAGCGAGAGGAAATCAAGTTGGCGCGAGCGGCTAACAACATGTTTTAAACTACCGAACACGCCGCTAATTGGCTTCTATTGTCCAAAATCTGTTAGTTGCGCATTTCCTGCTCTCTGGATACCCTGATATAAATCATACAAGGAGGACAGTTTATGAGCGCACAGGCAGAGGAAGGAACATTACGCCGGATGACCTTAGGCGAGATTGCAATGGCTCGCAGAGTGTTCGGTGATTCGATAGTGTATAGCCGTGTCTGGATTCATTGCGACAGCTATTTACCGTTCGGCCTCCAGAAACAGAACTACGCGATGACTCCCAACGGGGAGTTGTGGTACAGAAAACAGATGTACAGGGAAGACTTTTCCGCAAACTCAGTTTTCGTTGAAGATAAATATGTTTTCATCCATGAATTGGGGCATGTGTGGCAACACCAGCACGGGCAATGGGTGAGAATGCGGGGTGCGTTTAGCTGGGCTGCTGAATATACCTACAGGCTGGATAAAGAAAAGCTCACTGATTACTCTCTTGAGCAGCAAGCCTCTATTTTAGCTGATTACTGGTTACTGCTGGTTTATGGGATCAGTAAGTGGTCTTACTATCAGAGACCAGGGCGCATGGGGATGTACAGGGGCGTAGACAAATTGCAGGATGTCCCTTCGCTTTACCAGAAAATCGTAACAGGGAAGGGGCGTTAAACATGAAAAACAAAATGTTGCTGGGTGTTGTATTCCTCTTAACGGGATGCCCTGGGCCTGGTGATCGAATGGTAGATCGTGAATCTACAACGGCATTTATCAAAGATAATCAAGTTTGTGTGGTGTCACCACTGGAGCCACAGGAACGGATCACTGCTATCCAAATCAACAGTGATAATAGCGACTCTCTTCACAATATTTTTGATGACAAGCCTGTTTATGTACCGAAGGGTGAGTGTCTTCCTGTATTCGGATTTAAGTTTACACCTGGAGAGCGGTATAACTTCGCGTATGACGTCCAATCTGCTAAATCAGGGGCGTATTTAGTCACTGCTGAATTTTCTTATCCCAAAGAATAAGGGGGCATTCTGCCCCCAAATCTTATTTCTTCAAGTCACCAGTACATTGATATTCCATTGTGACCATTGTTTCCATACATCCGCTTGAGGATGGTTGAGAACAAACAGAAGTTGAACCACCGAAAGGCTCAGCACCAGAATAGCCCCATGCAGCGCAACGCTGTGTGAAGTGGTTTACTGAATTTGGCCACCTGAACAGAGGTGATATGCTCATCTCAGAACAATACAGGTGTCCCAATGAAAAAAGAAATTTCAGCGCAGAGTTTAAACGCGAATCCGCTCAACTGGTCCTTGATCAGAACTACACCGTTGCAGCTGCGGCCAGTGCTATGGACGTGGGGCTTTCTACCATGACGCGATGGGTAAAGCAGTTACGGGATGAACGACAGGGTAAAATACCTAAAGCCTCCCCTATAACCCCGGAACAGATTGAAATACGTGAGCTAAAGAAAAAGCTACAACGCATTGAAATGGAAAACGACATATTAAAAAAGGCTACCGCGCTTTTGATGTCAGACTCCCTGAACAGTTCTCGTTAATCGAAAAACTCAGAGCGCAGTATCCTGTGGTCACACTCTGCCAGGTGTTCGGGGTTCATCGCAGCAGCTACAAATACTGGGTGAAAAGCCCCGAAAAGCCAGACGGCAAGCGGGCTATATTACGTAGCCAGGTTCTGGAGCTGCATAACATTAGCCATGGCTCTGCTGGCGCGAGGAGTATCGCCATTATGGCAACCCTGAGAGGTTTCAGAATGGGACGCTGGCTTGCCGGCAGACTCATGAAAGAACTGGGACTGGTTAGTTGTCAGCAACCCACCCACCGGTATAAACGTGGTGGCCATGAACACATTGCTATCCCAAACCACCTTGAGCGACAGTTCGCAGTGACAGAGCCTAATCAGGTGTGGTGCGGCGATGTGACGTATATCTGGACAGGCAGGCGCTGGGCTTACCTCGCCATTGTTCTCGATTTGTTCGCCAGGAAACCGGTAGGCTGGGCAATGTCATTCTCACCGGACAGCAAGCTAACCATCAAAGCGCTGGAAATGGCGTGGGAAACCCGAGGTAAACCAGCGGGAGTGATGTTCCCCAGTGACCAGGGTAGCCACTACACAAGCAGGCAGATCCGGCAGTTATTGTGGCGTTACCGGATCAGGCAAAGTATGAGCCGACGCGGAAACTGCTGGGATAACAGCCCGATGGAACGCTTCTTCAGAAGTCTGAAAAACGAGTGGGTGCCAGTGACAGGCTATATAAACTTTAGCGAAGCAGCTCATGCGATCACAGACTATATCGTCGGGTATTACAGGTCGGTAAGGCCGCATGACTATAACGGTGGGTTACCCCCAAACGAATCGGAAAACCGATACTGGAAAAACTCTAAAGCCGTGGCCAGTTTTGGTTGACCACTTCAAACAACTCAACCCATCTATGCTGCACTTTCTGGCTGAATGCTTAACCCTGTCTGTTGAACGGCGGCATAACCCTAAAGGCTATACCGCCAGCGTTATGTTATCGCGCCATTAACGCAAACACTCCCCAGCCAAAGTACTCCCGCGTGTACGTCACATGACGTTCAGGCGCTATCGTCAGCTCCGCCCGAACCTCCTGCGCGAAGTCATCGTCTGGGTTTTCCTCCAGCCAGCGCCGCATGGTCATCCATTTTGCGGCTTCGTACCTGTCCCAGCCTTCCTGGTCAGCCAGCACCATTTCAACCAGGTCATAGCCCTGTTGATCGAAAGACGCAACCAGACCGGGCAGAGTGAGAAAGTCTGTAATCGACGAGACGCCGCAGGCCTGGGCTGTCTCCTCCGTCGCGGGTACCTGACGCCAGTACGGTTCGCCGATGAGCATTATTCCCCCGGGCTTGAGGCTTTTTGCCAGCAGATCCATTGTCCCGGCTACGCCCCCCGCAATCCAGGTTGCGCCAACGCAGGCCGCCACGTCACATTTTTCATTCGCGACGTAGCCGGCCGCGTCGTTATGAATGAAATGGACGCGTTCGCTGACGCCAAGTTCCTCTGCGCGCAGTGTGGCCTGCGCGGTGAAGAGCGGGCTCATGTCGATGCCGGTACCGGTAATACCGTAATCACGTGCCCAGGTACAAAGCATCTCTCCCGAGCCGCTGCCGAGATCGAGAATGCGTGTGCCTGGCTTCATGCGTAACACGCGGCCCAGCGTCGCGTACTTCTCTGGCGTAAAGGGGTTATGAATGCGGTGTTCGCTTTCGCTAACAGTAAAAATACGTGGGATATCCATCATCCTCTCCTCAACGATTATCAGGCTGAGCGCGAACGTTGTTCAGCCCCGTAGTGTTAATGCGGTAGGGCTGACCGTTAACGGATTTGATCAGCTTTTTGGTTTTGAGCTTTTTGAAAACGGCGAGCGTGCAGTCAGCCAGCAGTAGTCCTTCGCGGCTATAGCATTCAACGGCGGTGACGCGGCCGGAGGTATCGCGGACGTGCACAATACGGCCACCTTTGGCGAGAACGTGTAAGGTACGTTGTTCCTGACGGGATAAATTCATACTGGAAAACCTGTTTAATCATCATGGGCAAAACGTGCAAACACACAGCGGTGTCCGCATACGGTTTCAGCGCATTGATAATCAGTCCGGCCTGGAATGGTCGGGAAGCTGATTATCGGATGATTACATTCTCCAGCATCAAAGCCTCGGATTGAGTTGATAGATATTTACGGGGTGAATGATAACACCTGTTTATTGTCAGTGAATACCCAAGGGTGAAAAATGTGATCCCGGTTGGTATCGGGCTGAGGAGAGGGACTCATTCCTGGCCGCTCTTGATTTTGCTGTCGACCTGAGGCTGTGGTTTGCTGAAAAGATATCCCTGCACAAGCTCGCAACCCAGAGCCTGAAGCCGCTCAAGCTGCTCTTCGGTCTCAACGCCCTCAGCTATGACGCCCATATTAAGGCTTTTAGCCATACCGGTAATCAGCTTCACAATATTAAGCGCATCTTCCTGCGTAGATATCGGATTGACAAAAGATTTATCGATCTTGATTTTATCAAAATTCAGTTCGCTGAGTCTGGAGAGCGACGAATAGCCCGTGCCAAAATCATCAATGGAGATTCTTACGCCCAGTGCGCGGAGTTTTTTCAGAATCGCAATGGGGTTATTTCTGTCACTGAAGAGGGAGGACTCCGTGACCTCTAACTCAAGACGGTTAGCCGGGAGCCCGGTTTCAGCCAGAACGGACTGCACCGTATTAATAAATGATTTGCTGCCCAATTGAACAGGCGAGACGTTGACGGAGATCCTGGCCGGAACAGTCCAGGAGACCGCTTCCCTACAGGCCAGTTTAAGTACGGTTTTACCTATCTCGTTGATCATGCCTGTTTTTTCAGCGGCGAAAATAAAGCTATCCGGGGCAAGCATTCCCTTTACAGGATGCATCCAGCGAATAAGCGCTTCATAGCCGTAAATTTCCTTGCTGACGGAATTCACAATAGGCTGGTAATAAACAACAAATTCATCATTCTCTATTGCTCTTGCCATATCATTTTCAAGGGTTCTGCTTTCCTGCAACTTCTGTAGCATTCGCTGGCGGAAGACTTTGATTTGCTGAGAACCTTCTTTCTTGGCTTCATAGAGCGCCAGATCGGCAAACTTATAAAGGTAATCTGAACGTCGTTCGTTATCCGATAAAACAATACCTACACAGGTGGCTATTTTTATGAGTTGATTATTGATTGTATAGGGCTTGCTGATGCTATCACTGATTTCTCGCGCGCGTGAGACGGCTGCGGTTTCGGTTAAGCCACTGGAGAGAAACGCAAATTCGTCGCCGCCCAAACGATAAAATGTCTCTGAAAAGCGGCCCAAAGCATTAAGGCGCGTGGATACCTCACGTAACAGTAAATCCCCGGTATCATGACCGTAGGTATCATTCACCTCTTTGAATCGGTCTAAATCGAATAACATCACCGTGACCGAAATATGTTTTTTCTCAGCCTGTAGATTAAGTTTATTGAGATCATCCCAAAAGAAAAGACGGTTTTTCATTCCGGTAAGGGAGTCATGATAAACATCGTATTCCAGTTTTGTATTCTGGATTTGCAGGGTTTCTTTGGATAGCTGAAGTTCTTCAGCCAGCGTTTTCACCTGCATATGGGCTTTCAGGATATTTTTATTTTGATAGATAATCAAAAAGCCCAGTATGAAGCTTAAAATAACCAGCAACAGCGAAAGTGCCGAATAAATATAATACAGAACCTGTATTTTAAGGTTGGTTTCATTGATTGTATTAACATCTTTTGTTAAAGCCGTGGATGAAAGCTGGCTTAGCGGGGCATCCAGTGAATGCATATTTTTCAGATAGAGCTTTAACTCTGAACGGCTCATTTTCTCAAGATGACCATCCAGATAGTTCAGTATATTTTCCAGGCGTAAGGCGAGCGCCTGATGCGCTTTTTCGCTGTTTATATAACGACCCAGGCCGCCCTCTTTCAATAAATCATTCTGGCTCAGCATGATTTCCAGGCGCATGCGAACCTGGTCTACCGTAACGTCATCAGTCTCGGTTGCGTACAGTCCAATCCATGATTCAAATCGGTAATATTCAGATACCAGTTGGGCTACAGACCAGGACTCAGTGTAGTGAGTCAATTTTTGCAACTCTTGCTGACGATCGTAAACAAGAAATGCTATATATCCCGTAGTGATAAAAAGAGAAAAAATGATACCAACCAGTATCCTGTTCATTATGTTCTCCTGAACTACTATTCAATCTTCATTTTGCTGACCTGCCATGCCGATCGCGAGTAATAAATCTGATTATTGAGTTCAGGAAGACTGTCATAAGGGTAGACGATGAATGACGGACCTTTATCGCGGATGCGCATATATTCGCCATTGACCTTTAAAGCCAGGATGGCGTTGTATTTCTGGAAGTCGCTGAGAGGGATGACGGTAGTGTAATCATTGAGTGCAATCACATTCAGGACAGAACCCTTTGCACCCACATACTCCATGAGTTTGCGCATCGGTATACCCTCAAACTTCGTGCGGCCATTATACCAGGGAGAGGTCGTCTGGAAACTCACCATGCCCAGTTTTTCAAGGCTGGCAATATCAAAAACGGCATTTCCATTTTCGTTCGTATTTTCTATATTACCGCTAATGGTTAAGATGGGTTTGCCCACAGGCTTTGGCAGTTCGCCAGCCCAGCTTAAACTTTGTACCAAAAAGCAGCACAGCATTAGGATTATTCGCATATTGGCCTCCTCTTTTTAACAGAAGTATAAGAATTATAAGTTATTTATCCTATAAGTTTGTCTATTTTGTTGAACGCCACGCCTTTTTGCAAACGCTACTTGATTAAAATTATAAAAATCAAAATGATAGCTGTATTTTTCCCCGTGATTGCAGACCGCTGGCTGAAGCTTACGTTTTTTAAAACATAAAAACTTAGTGTAATAAACCACCCGAGTTTAAAAAATGATCGCTTTGATTTATTGATATATTTACGCACCCCCATTTTTTATCAATGGTGGCATCGTTAAGATGAATTTATTTGTACAAAGAATGATAACGCACCCTCAATGTGAGGGAATAAGAGAGTGCGCGTACCTCTGACGTCGTTGGCACTGAGTTTCGCTTAACCCGCCTCCAGCATACTGAAACTGACGATCCGCGAGCGCCCCAGCTCTTTCGCCCGGTAGAGCGCCACGTCTGCCGCGCGCAGCAGGTCGTCGCTTTGGGCGTGCTGCGGGTAACTGGCGATCCCGATCGACACATCTACCGGGCCAATCTCAGCAAGCCCATAACGTAGCGACAGCGTATGGACGCCGTTATAAATCTCCGTTGCGCAGGCGTGAGCCGCTTCCTCATCCGCACCCGTAAGTAGCACCAGAAACTCTTCGCCACCAAAGCGGAATGCCAGGCCGGCATCGTGCACGGCACGCTGAACAATTGTCGCCACGCTCTTAATCACATGATCGCCAGCCTCATGGCCGAAGCGATCGTTAATGCTTTTAAAGTGATCGATGTCGATCATCATGCAGCTCACCGGTTCATCATTGCGCATCGCCTGAGCTATCTGAGTGCGCAGGGTATCTTCAAGGTGGTGGCGGTTACGCAAGCCGGTGAGCGGGTCGAATAGCGCTTTTTCCAGCAGGGCATCGCGCAGACGCTGGTTGGCCAGCGCCAGACCCAGGGCTTCCGCCATTAATTCGAGATAGGCGCGGGACGGTGCCGTTTCAGGCGTGATGTTCTGAAACGACAGCAAACCAATGGCTTCCCCCTGCGCAATGAGCGGCACGCAGAGTGAACTGTCTTTTTGTGATTCAGGCAGATGCTGGCAACCGATATCCGGCTCGCCGTTGACCGGTGGGTGGCTCTGACCACGGCGTATGGCCCAGCATTGATCGGGGTGGAAAGCATTTTTTTCTCCCTGGGGAGATAACCATTCCGCCGCACAGCGCATCTCCCACGGGTTTCGATCCAGAATATACAGACGCCCGGCGACACCCGGCGCAATGTTGGGAGCAAACAGCTCTGCCACCTCAATCACGTCGCTAACGTTCTCGCAGCCCTGCAAGCGCTGGGTCATTCGCGCGAGCAGCTCGCGGATGGCCCAGTCTGCGTCGCGTTCTTTTTCAAGCCGCTGCCTTGCCAGCCCGTTCTCGCGGAAAATGCGAATGGCCTGCGCCATATCGCCTATCTCATCGACCTGGTTGAAATTTGGCGTTTCGACGGCGTAATCCTGTGAGGCCAGCCGGTGAACCACATCACTGAGGCGCACCACCGGGCGCAGCACGCGGTGCTTGAGAATAAAACCCATCACGAATAAGAAGAGCAGGGCGGTCAGGCCGACCATCATTTCAGAGGCGGTACGCAGGGTTTTTGACGTGTTGGTCGCTGCCTGGACATCGGCGATAATGCGCTTATCCAGAAGCACACGAAAATGGTCAATCTTGCTTTGGGCGCGTTCCATTTCAAGTTCGTAGATTTTGCCGAAGAGTAACGCAATGGCCTGTTGTTCCTCACCCCGGGCGACGCTGGCAATTGCTGCCTGCTGTTCATCCTGTAGGCCATCGACAATCTTCAGCCCTTCGTACAGCAGCGCCAGCTCTTCGCCCGTTGCGCCCGTATCTTTTAACTGGCCCAGCTTGCGCTCGATATTCTTCAGTTCGCCTTCTTTCGCCTGGTACGTTTTCAGCACATCGGGCTCTTTTTTGATGGCGTAAAGGCGCGCTAAGTCGGAGAGCATCCAGGTTTCTGCTTCAATCTCTTCCGTAAGCTGGTCAAAAATTTGTCGTTGCTTAACAGCCTGACGTTCTACGTTGTCGGCATGGGAAGCCATCAGCATGACGATACCGGAGGCAATGGTCAGGCACACCGTGACACCATAAGCCCAGTTTGTGATCGTGGCGATTCGCACCTGTTGGATCCTTCTACGACAAATGTGGAAGAGCGTTCATTAAAGATTATAGAAAACCCCTGATTTATCGCGAAAAAAAAGGCGGCACCGGGCCGCCTGTCAAAACGCGTTTAGTTAGAGATCCGGAGGATTTTTTCCTTCTTCGATAAAATCTGCGTCCAGCTCCTCGGCGTTGCCTGCGTGGTCGCGGCCGGAGAAGAGGTTCCAGCAGGCGATAAACAGGGCGGCAATCAGCGGCCCAATCACAAAGCCGTTAATGCCGTACAGCTCCATACCGCCGAGCGTGGTGATCAGTATCAGGTAGTCCGGCATTTTGGTGTCTTTGCCCACCAGCAGCGGACGTAAAAGGTTGTCCACCAGCCCGACGATAATGACAAAGAAGCCCACAATGAACAGACCCTGCCACAGCTGGTGAGTGGCAAACAGGAAGATGGCGGCGGGAACCCAGACGATAGCCGAGCCGACGGCGGGCACCAGGGAGAGGAACGCCATCAGCGCTCCCCACAGTACGCTACCGTCAATACCGACGATGGCAAAGGCGATACCGCCAAGCGTACCCTGAACCACCGCCACGACCGCCGTACCTTTTACCGTGGCTCGCGAGACGCCGACAAACTTCGCGAACAGGTGCTGTTTGACGAAGTCAGACAGCGGCAGCGAGTCGAGGATCTGGCGCACCAGATAGGGCCCGTCTTTGAGCAGGAAAAACAGCAGGTACAGCATAATGCCGAAGCTAATAGCAAAGCCGAACGTCCCTTTACCAATCAGGAACGCGCTACCCGCCAGATACTGTCCGCCCTGTAACGCGACATCGGAAAGCTTTTTCTGGATCTGCGCGGCGTTGGTCAGGTTGTGATCCGCCAGGAAGCCGCTGGCCCAGTCCGGCAGGCGGTTGAAGATACCGGCGATGACTTCCGGGAACTGCGTGTTGTTCTGTTGCAGCTTGGTGTAAACCATGTTCAGTTCCACCGCGAGCGAGGAAAGGATCACCATCAACGGAATAAACACGATCAGGCAGATAATGCCGAGTGTGAGGAGGGAAGCCAGCCCGTTGCGATCGCCCAGCGCGGTACGCAGCTTGTTTTTCACCGGGTTGAAAATGATGGTCAGGATCGCGGCCCACAGAATCGCCGAGAAATAGGGTGACAGCACGTCAAAGAAAGCCCAGGTTACAAGGGCCAGGATGAGAATAAAGAAACCTTTGGTCAGTCCGTTAAATCGCATAGTGAGTCCTGGTGAAGAAGAAACTGTGTCGACTATAGAACTGATTTAAGGATTTACCAATAATTGCGCCGAAGTCGTGCCGGGTGGCTTTTTGTTAACAATCGCGGTATAACACCCTTCTTTGGATGTTTAGATGTCCATACGTTTAGAAGGTAATATGCAAACAGAACAACAAAACGGGCAGCTTAAGCGCACCATGAAAACCCGCCACCTGATTATGCTCTCGCTGGGTGGCGTTATCGGCACAGGGTTATTCTTCAATACCGGATACATCATTTCGACAACTGGCGCGGCGGGCACGCTGCTGGCGTATCTTATCGGTGCGCTGGTGGTCTGGCTGGTTATGCAATGCCTGGGGGAACTTTCCGTGGCGATGCCGGAAACCGGGGCGTTCCACGTCTACGCCGCTCGTTATCTCGGCCCGGCGACAGGGTATACCGTGGCGTGGCTGTACTGGTTGACCTGGACGGTGGCGCTCGGATCGAGCTTTACCGCAGCCGGGTTCTGTATGCAGTACTGGTTCCCGCAGGTTCCCGTCTGGACGTGGTGCGTCGTCTTTTGCGTGGTGATTTTTGCTCTTAACGTGATTTCCACGCGTTTCTTCGCCGAAGGGGAATTCTGGTTCTCGCTGGTGAAAGTCATCACCATCATCGCCTTCATTATTCTCGGCGGAGCGGCGATCTTCGGTTTTATCCCGATGCAGGATGGTTCACCGGCGCCGGGCTTGAGCAACATTACTGCCGAAGGCTGGTTCCCGCACGGCGGTCTGCCGATCCTGATGACCATGGTGGCGGTCAACTTTGCCTTCTCAGGTACAGAGCTTATCGGCATCGCGGCAGGGGAAACGGAAAACCCACACAAGGTTATTCCGGTTGCTATTCGCACCACCATCGCCCGGCTCATCATCTTCTTTATTGGCACCGTGTTTGTGCTGGCGGCGCTGATCCCCATGCAGCAGGCTGGCGTGGAGAAAAGTCCGTTTGTGCTGGTGTTTGAAAAGGTCGGCATTCCGTATGCGGCGGATATCTTTAACTTCGTGATCCTGACGGCGATCCTCTCGGCGGCGAACTCGGGCCTGTACGCCTCTGGCCGTATGCTGTGGTCTCTGTCTAACGAGAAAACGCTGCCGCGCTGCTTTGCCCGCGTCAACAAAAACGGCGTGCCGCTGACGGCGCTCTCCGTTTCCATGCTGGGCGGCGTGCTGGCGCTGTTCTCCAGCGTGGTCGCGCCGGATACGGTGTTTGTGGCGCTGTCAGCCATTTCCGGTTTTGCGGTGGTGGCAGTGTGGATCAGCATCTGCGCGTCGCACTTTGTGTTTCGTCGCCGTCACGTGCAGTCCGGGCAACCGCTTTCGGCGTTGCAGTATCGCGCGCCATGGTATCCGCTGGTGCCCGTGCTTGGCTTTATCCTCTGCCTGGTGGCCTGCGTCGGCCTGTGGTTTGACCCCAGCCAGCGTATTGCCCTTTATTGCGGGCTTCCGTTTGTCGCCCTGTGTTATGGTGCGTACTACCTGACCCGAAACCTGACCACGCAGGAGCCTGAACATGTCGCAGAATAATCCGCTTACCGCTCTCCTTGAAAACCAGCCGTTTGTCGTGCTGGATGGGGCAATGGCAACGGAGCTGGAAGCGCGCGGTTGTAACCTTGCCGACAGCCTCTGGTCGGCTAAAGTGCTGATGGAAAACCCGGAGCTGATCCGTGACGTACACCTCGACTACTACCGCGCGGGGGCACAGGTGGCGATCACCGCCAGCTATCAGGCGACACCCGCGGGCTTTGCCGCTCGCGGGCTGGACGAGTCGCAATCCCGGGCGTTGATTGGCAAAAGCGTAGAGCTGGCACGCAAAGCGCGGGAAGCGTACCTGGCTGAGAACGCAAATGCAGGCACGCTGCTGGTGGCGGGATCTGTGGGCCCTTACGGCGCGTATCTGGCCGATGGTTCCGAGTATCGCGGCGATTACGTGCGTAGCGCTGAAGAATTCACCGCCTTCCACCGCCCGCGTGTAGAGGCGCTATTGGATGCGGGCGCGGATTTGCTGGCCTGTGAAACGCTGCCTTCGTTCACTGAGATTAAGGCGCTGGCGGCGTTGCTGACGGCGTATCCCCGCGCCCGGGCATGGTTCTCATTTACCCTGCGTGACAGCGAGCACCTGAGTGACGGAACGCCGCTGCGGGATGTCGTTTCTGCGCTGGAAAACTACCCGCAGGTTGTCGCGCTGGGGATCAACTGTATCGCGCTGGAAAACACCACCTCGGCGCTGACGCATCTGCACAGCCTGACATCGCTGCCGCTGGTGGTCTATCCGAATTCCGGCGAGCATTATGATGCGGTGAGCAAAACCTGGCATCACCACGGTGAAGCGTGCGAGACGCTGGCGGGGTATTTACCGCAGTGGCTGGCGGCTGGCGCTAAATTAATCGGGGGATGTTGCCGGACCACGCCGAAAGATATTGCTGCGCTGACGGTTCAGCGCTGAGGTCTTTGCCGGGTGGCGGCTGCGCCTTACCCGGCGAAACAACCGCACAAAATTCACTATCCTTTCCCGCTTTTTTTCTAAAAACGAATCGTCATTAGCGATTCTTTTTTATTCCTTTATCAAAATTCTCGCGCCGGAAATACTGCTCTCATAACAACAAGGGAGCAGACATTATGGCAATTTCATCGCGGATCACACTTCTCGGCGCACTGGCGCTGTGGGCATTTCAGGCGCAGGCGGTGGACGTCACCGTCGCGTATCAGACTTCCGCTGAGCCGGCGAAAGTCGCGCAGGCGGATAACACCTTCGCCAAAGCGAGCGGGGCGAACGTCGACTGGCGCAAGTTCGACAGCGGCGCGGCGATTGTGCGGGCGTTAGCCTCGGGCGACGTGCAGATTGGTAACCTGGGCTCCAGCCCGCTGGCGGTGGCCGCCAGCCAGCAGGTGCCGATTGAAGTTTTCCTGCTGGCGTCGCAGCTCGGAAATTCCGAAGCGCTGGTGGTGAAGAAAAGCATCACGAAACCCGAAGATTTGATCGGCAAACGCATCGCAGTGCCGTTTATCTCCACCACGCATTACAGCCTGCTGGCAGCGCTGAAACACTGGGGCATTAAGCCCGGCCAGGTGCAGATCATCAACCTGCAACCTCCGGCGATTATTGCCGCCTGGCAGCGTGGCGACATCGACGGAGCATACGTCTGGGCGCCCGCCGTCAACGAACTGGAAAAAGAGGGCACCGTGCTGACCGACTCCGAAAAAGTGGGGCAGTGGGGCGCGCCAACCCTAGATGTCTGGGTGGTACGTAAGGACTTTGCCGAGAAACACCCTGAAGTGGTGAAAGCCTTCGCCAAAAGCGCCATCGACGCACAGCAGCCATACATCAGCAACCCGGATGAATGGCTGAAACAGCCCACCAACCTGGAGAAACTCTCACGTCTGAGCGGCGTGCCGGAAGCTGACGTGCCGGGGCTGGTAAAAGGCAACACCTATCTGACGCCTGATCAGCAGGTCCAGCAGCTGAACGGGCCGGTAAGCAAAGCGATTGTTGACACTGCGACGTTCCTGAAAGAGCAGGGCAAAGTGCCTGCGGTGGCGGCGGATTACAGCCAGTTCGTGACCGATCGCTTTGTGAAATAAGGGGGCTGCAATGCTGAACATTACAAACCTGTCTGCCGATTACGGCGGCAAACCCGCCCTGGAAGCGATCAACCTGACGCTGGACAGCGGTGAACTGCTGGTGGTGCTGGGACCGTCCGGCTGCGGGAAAACGACGCTGCTGAACCTGATCGCCGGGTTTGTACCGTATCAGCACGGCTCGATCCAACTGGAAGGGAAACGGGTCACGGGGCCGGGCGCAGAGCGCGGCGTGGTTTTCCAGAACGAAGGGTTACTCCCGTGGCGAAACGTTCAGGAAAACGTTGCGTTTGGTCTGCAACTGGCCGGTGTAGCACGTGAACAGCGCCTGAATACGGCGCGCGATATGCTGAAAAAGGTCGGGCTGGAGGGGGCTGAAAAACGCTTTATCTGGCAGCTTTCAGGCGGGCAGCGTCAGCGCGTCGGGATCGCCCGTGCGCTGGCGGCTAACCCACAGCTGCTGTTGCTGGACGAACCTTTCGGGGCGCTGGACGCCTTCACCCGCGAGCAGATGCAAACCCTGCTGCTGCGCCTGTGGCACGAAACCGGCAAGCAGGTGCTGTTAATCACCCACGATATCGAAGAGGCCGTGTTTATGGCGACGGAGCTGGTGCTGCTCTCACCGGGGCCGGGACGCGTGCTGGAGCGCCTGCCGCTTGAGTTTGCCCGGCGCTATGTGGCGGGAGAACCGGTACGCAGCATCAAATCCGATCCGCTGTTTATTGAACAGCGTGAATACGTCTTAAGCCGCGTGTTTGAGCAACGGGAGGCGTTCTCATGAGCATTGTTTTCAGTGAAAAAACGCGGCGGACGCGCCTTGCCTTACGCTGGCCGTTCTCTCGCCAGCTCACTTTAAGCGTCAGCACGCTGGTGGTGTTGCTGGCGGTATGGTGGGCGGTTGCCGCGCAGCAGTGGGTCAGCCCGCTGTTTCTGCCCCCGCCAGGCCAGGTTCTGGAAAAACTGATTACTATCGCCGGGCCGCAGGGCTTTATGGATGCCACGCTCTGGCAGCATTTAGGCGCCAGTCTGACGCGTATTCTGGTGGCGCTGCTGGCGGCGGTCATTATTGGCGTTCCGGTGGGGATCGCGATGGGACTGAGCCCGACGGTACGCGGCATTCTCGACCCGCTGATAGAGCTTTACCGTCCCGTCCCGCCGCTGGCTTACTTGCCCCTGATGGTGATCTGGTTTGGCATCGGCGAGACGTCAAAGATCTTACTGATATACCTGGCGATTTTTGCGCCGGTCGCGATGTCGGCCCTGGCTGGCGTAAAGAGTGCGCAGCAGGTACGCATACGTGCGGCGCAGTCGCTCGGCGCCAGCCGCGCGCAGGTCCTGCTGTTCGTCATTTTACCGGGCGCGCTGCCGGAGATATTGACCGGGCTGCGCATCGGCCTTGGGGTGGGTTGGTCTACGCTGGTGGCGGCAGAGCTGATAGCCGCCACGCGCGGCCTTGGGTTTATGGTGCAGTCGGCGGGAGAGTTCCTGGCGACTGATGTGGTACTGGCAGGGATCGCAGTGATCGCCGCGATCGCCTTTGGATTAGAACTGGGACTGCGCGCGCTACAGCGTCGCCTGACGCCCTGGCATGGAGAAATACAATGAGTGAACGTCTGACGATTATCCCGTTGGGGCCGTACATTGGCGCGCAAGTGTCGGGCCTGGACGTAACCCGTCCGCTGAGCGATAACCAGTTTGAGCAGCTGTACCACGCGGTGCTGCGTCATCAGGTGGTGTTCCTGCGTGAACAGGCCATTACCCCGCATCAGCAGCGCGCGCTGGCCCTGCGTTTTGGCGACCTGCATATCCACCCCGTCTATCCGCATGCGGAAGGGGTGGAGGAGATTATCGTCCTCGACACCCACAACGATAACCCGCCGGATAACGATAACTGGCATACCGATGTGACCTTTATCGACACACCGCCAGCCGGGGCGATTCTTGCGGCGAAGCTGTTGCCTGAGACGGGGGGCGATACGCTGTGGGCCAGCGGGATCGCAGCGTTTGAGGCGCTCTCCGCGCCGCTCCAGACCCTACTGAGCGGCCTGCGGGCGGAGCATGACTTCAAAAAATCATTCCAGGAATATAAGTACCGTAAAACGGAAGAGGAGCACCAGCGCTGGCTGGATGCGGTCGAAAAACATCCCCCGCTGCTGCACCCGGTGGTGCGTACGCATCCGGTGACCGGAAAGCAGGCGCTGTTTGTGAATGAAGGGTTTACCACGCGTATCGTGGACGTAGCGGAGAAAGAGAGTGAGGCGCTGCTCGGCTTCTTGTTCGCGCATATCACCAAACCGGAGTTTCAGGTGCGCTGGCGCTGGCAGGAGAACGATCTGGCGATCTGGGATAACCGCGTCACGCAGCATTACGCCAATGCGGATTATCTGCCGCAGCGAAGGATTATGCAGCGGGCGACGATTTTGGGGGATAAGCCGTTCTACCGTGCGGTTTGAGCCCCTCACCCTAACCCTCTCCCCAAAGGGGCGAGGGGACTGACCGGTGCGGTTTTCACCCTCTCCCTTTTAGGGAGAGGGCAGGGGGGAGGGTATTAAGTGCGCCTCTATATACCGCTGATAGCGGTTCGCCTTCAGATAACACAAATCCACCAGCACCAGCCCGTCGATACAGTTATTGAACGCCGGATCGCTGCCGAAATCGACAAACTGCACGCCGCCGGGTTCGCATAGCTCGGAATACTGTTTGTAGAGCGGCGGGATGCCGCAGCCCAGGTTGCCGAGCAGGGATTTGAGCTTTGTCAGGTCATCCACGTAATCCACCCCGCCAAATTGCGCCAGCACGTCTGGCAGGGATGCGGGATAGGGCTGGCGCGAGGCGGCTAGAGGATGCGTCGCCGGGAACCACAAGCGGTAAAAGGCGACCAGCAGATCCCGCGCGGCAGGCGGTAACCCCCCGGAGATGGAGACCGGGCCAAACAGGTAACGGTAATGAGGATAGCGTGCCAGATAGGCGCCAATACCTGACCACAGATAGTCCAGACCGCGACGCCCCCAGTAGCGCGGCTGTATAAAGCTACGCCCCAGCTCAATGCCGTGCTCCAGTATGTCCTGCATTTTTTCGTCGTAGTGGAACAGGCTGTAGCTGTACAACCCCTCGACGCCGCGCTTTTCCACCTGCATGGCCGTTGGCATAAAGCGGTACGCGCCGACAATCTCCAGGTCATCGTCATCCCACAAAATGAGGTGCAGATAGTCATCATCGTAGCTGTCCGTATCCCGCCGCTTCCCGCTGCCTTCCTCCACGGCACGAAAGGCAATCTCGCGCAGCCGCCCCAGCTCGCGCAGCAGAGGCGCCTCTTCCTGCCCGTTGCGCTGCCAAAGATAGATGGCCTTACCATCGCTCGTTTTTCCCAGACACTCGGCCTGCGCCAGTTCGCGCTTCAGCGTGGCCCTGTCTTCCGGGCGGGCAATGGCGCACTGGGTTTTAAAGACGCCAGGCAATCCCTTGCCAAGACGTATCACGTGCTGACGACACTGCTCGGCCATCTCACGCGATGAAAGGGTAGAACTAAACCGGTCATTCCAGGCAATCTGCTGGCCGATTTTGATCGGCAACTGACTGTGACGGCGGCGAAACATCTGTTGCATCAACAGCAGCATGGATACCGTTGGCGAGACCAGGGTACTGGCATAAAACAGCAGGCTGTTGTGCGCCTGGATATGTACCGGAAGTAGCGGCACCCGTAATTTGCCAGCCAGCTTGATAAAGCCCGGATGCCATTTTTTATCGCGTATGCCTTTGCGCGTTGGGCGGGAAACTTCGCCCGCCGGAAAGAAGATCAGCACACCGGCGTTTTGCAGGTGCTGCTCCATCTGTATCAGCGAAGCTTTTGCGGTTCTGCCGCCCATATTATCCACGGGAATAAACAATGAACTGAGGGGCTCAAGGTGGGACAGCATCCTGTTGGTAACAACCCTGACGTCGCGGCGCACGCGGGAAACGGCGTACAGCAACGCCAGCCCATCCAGCGTGCCAGTGGGGTGGTTCGCTATCACAATGAGTGGGCCGTGTTCGGGGATTTGTTCGAGATCGCGGGCGGAAACGGAGCAGTGAATATCAAGGTGTTCCAGAACCTGATCCACCATATCCAGCCCTTTCAGGTGACGGTGGCTGGCGGCAAACTGCTGAAATTCGTCTTCGTGAAGCAGTCTTTTTAACAGACTTTTTTGCCAGGGTGCGGGCCTCGCCTGAGGCCAAAGGTCATCAAGAACGCTGTCGAGACTAAACATTGATCACTCCTCCTGCCGTCTTGCCCAGACAGTAGAAGGAGGAGATGTCGTTTGTATTGCAGTTTGGTGAAGATTAGCGCAGAGAGCAGGCCGGGTAAGGCGAAGTCGCCACCCGGCGCTAAAGCGGATTAACGCAGAATTTTCTTCTCGGCCAGATCCAGCGCGAAATAGCTGAAGATCAGATCCGCGCCCGCACGTTTGATCGCCCCCAGGCTTTCGAGGATCACTTTCTCTTCGTCGATGGCACCCGCCTGCGCGGCGAATTTGATCATCGCGTACTCACCGCTCACCTGGTATGCGCCCAGCGGCAGTTCGGTGCGTTCGCGAATGTCGCGCAGGATATCCAGGTACGCGCCAGCCGGTTTCACCATCAGGCAGTCAGCGCCCTGGGCTTCATCAAGCAGAGATTCACGAATCGCTTCGCGGCGGTTCAGCGGGTTCATCTGATAGGTTTTACGATCGCCTTTCAGCGCCGTGCCCGCTGCTTCACGGAACGGACCGTAGAAAGAGGAGGCGAATTTGGTGGAGTAGGACATGATGGCGGTGTCGGTGAAGCCCGCGGCATCCAGCGCATGGCGAATCGCCTGTACCTGCCCATCCATTGCCGCAGAAGGCGCAATGAAATCCGCACCCGCGGCGGCGGCAACCACCGCCTGCTTGCCCAGATTCAGCAGGGTCGCATCGTTGTCCACGCCGTGATCGCACAGCACACCACAGTGGCCATGAGAGGTGTATTCGCAGAAGCAGGTATCGGACATGACGATCATCTCCGGCACACTCTCTTTGCAGATGCGCGACATGCGTGCCACGAGGCCGTCTTCTTTCCAGGCATCGCTGCCGGTCGCGTCAGTGTGGTGGGAGATACCGAACGTCATCACCGAGCGGATGCCCGCATTCGCAATGCGTTCGATCTCGCGGGCCAGATGCTTTTCAGGAATGCGCATCACGCCCGGCATCGCGTCGATGGCTTTGTAGTCATCGATCTCTTCTTCAACAAAAATCGGCAACACCAGATCGTTTAAGGTCAGTGTTGTCTCTTCAAACATGGCGCGCAGTGCGAGTGACTTGCGCAGGCGACGGGGACGTGCAATTAAATCGGTCATGGTATGCCTGATGTTTGTGGAACAAAGAGGTATAGTGTACCTGAAAGCAGGGAGCGGTGTTTTACTAAAGTTGTCTTTTAGATTTTCGAAATCGACTAATATACGCTGCATGTATTTAGTCTATATTATAAATCTTATTCTGATGTTCAGCGTGGCGTGTAATATTGGTGAGGCTTCTATATTGGTTTGGGATTATAAATATAAATGATTAATTGCTTTTTATTATATGTGTCGAAGCAACTAAAGTAGTTTGCAATCAGTTGAATTTATAATATTTATTCATAATGATTGATATTGCCGTGGGTTTATAAGCTTATTTGTCTGAATACGGACTTAATGGAATCATTCATTGAACCTTTTCGAAGTGAAACTGCATAATTCCTTCCGCAATTTAATGTTGCTAAATGATTTGATGGACAAACTTGCTTACGTCCCTGAGGAGGGATGACCCAATGCAAACATGGAAAAAGAAACTGGTTGTATCACAACTTGCATTAGCCTGCACACTGGCTATCGCTTCTCAGGCCAATGCGAAAGATATATCCGGCACGACATATAATACTTTTGGATATGACAATACTGCGTCCACGCCCTGGTATTATGGTTATGCTGACTGGAATTATTCAGATGCCACACATGATGGTGACATTTATCCGGTCGTCAATAAATCAACCGTAAACGGAGTTATTTCGACATACTATCTGGATGATGGTGTCAATGGCCGTGCGAACGCGTTGAGTATTTCTAACAGCACCATTAATGGCATGATCACCTCAGAGTGTATGACCACGACGTGTGCAGATGGCGTAGATACTGACGGCACCGCTCATACCCAGTATGATCGTTTTAGCCTGACCGTTGATAACTCCACCATCAACGATACCTACGAGCATTACGCGTATGATGTCGTCAATGGCGAAACCACTGAAACGCATTATCTGGACACCTATGATCTGGGTAACGCCATCACGCTGGACGTTGAATCTGATATCGTTATTCAGAACAATTCCCACGTTGCGGGTATCACGCTGACGCAGGGTTACCAGGATCTGGATAACACGCCATACGACGGTGTTGAAGGCGTTGCT
Source organism: Enterobacter cloacae complex sp. IR5459 (assembly GCF_049238005.1). Lineage (NCBI taxonomy): Bacteria > Pseudomonadati > Pseudomonadota > Gammaproteobacteria > Enterobacterales > Enterobacteriaceae > Enterobacter > Enterobacter cloacae complex sp. IR5459. Next base: position 614,069 of record NZ_JBMKIG010000002.1, on the reverse strand, counting down.
AACAGCAGCAATGTCTTTACCGATACGCTGGTGGTGAAAGACTCTGTGCTGACCTCCGGTGCGTACAGCGATCTGGGTACCAGCGGCTTCTACGGTCAAACGGCGAAGCCGAGCGACTACGGTGAAACCAACGCCACGGCTGCGGATGATGCGGCGCTGATCGTTGTGGCTGGCGCGTCTGATAACGCTATGCAGACCACCGCTACCTTCGATCACTCTACCATTACCGGCGACATCCTTTTCTCCAGCACCTTTGATAACAACTTCTACGAGAATGGCGATCCGGCAACGGATACCACCGATGACGGCATCTATAACCCAACTACCAACGGCTGGGATGATACCGACAAGCTGGATGTCACGCTGACCAACGGCAGTAAATGGGTGGGTGCCGCGCAGTCCAGCGTTGAGGCCATCGGCACGGCGCAGATGTATGGTGAAGGCTACAGCAATGTAGACTGGCATGCACTTTCTCCAAACAGCATCTGGCCTGATTCTACCTTTGATAGCAACGGTCACGTTGCAGGTGAAGAGGTTTATCAGAGCGGCCTGTTCAACGTGGCGCTGGATAACGGTTCCGAGTGGGATACCCGTAAGATCTCCAACATCGACGCGCTGACGGTGAACAACCAGTCTCAGGTCAATGTTGAAAACTCCGGCCTGCTGGCGGATTCCATCACCCTGACCAATGCGTCTAGCCTGAACATCGGCGACAACGGCGCGGTAGCAACCGATAGCCTGTATCTGGATAGCTACAGCCGTGCGGCACTGACTGAAGAGACAGCTGAGCTGTATGCCAACACCATTACCGTGGACAACGGTGCAGAGCTGGCGCTGGGTCTGGGTCAGGTTGATACGCACAATATGGTGCTGACCGATGGCGGTGTACTCAACGTTGCCAGCCGCGATTATGTGCTGAACAGCGACCTGAACAACGCACGGTATATCACCAACGATCGCAATAAAGCGGACTACGACTATGGTGTTGTCGCGCTGAACTCTGACGGTCATCTGGCTGTGAACGGTGACGTTGCCGGTAACTATAAAGTGCGCATCGACGATGCGACCGGCGCAGGCTCCGTAGCTGACTACAAAAACAAAGAGATCATTCGCGTCTATGACAATAACGCGGATACCGCTGCCAGCTTTACTGCGGCAAATAAAGCTGATTTAGGTGCATACACCTATCAGGCGCAGCAGAAGGGCGACACCGTTGTTCTCCAGCAGGAAGAGCTGACTGACTACGCCAACATGGCGCTGAGCATTCCTTCTGCCAATACCAACATCTGGAATCTGCAACAGGATACCGTGGGTACCCGTCTGACCAACAGCCGTCATGGCCTGGCAGATAACGGCGGCGCATGGGTGAGCTATTTCGGCGGCAACTTTGACGCGGATAATGGCACCGTTAGCTACGATCAGGACGTAAGCGGCATTATGGTAGGTCTGGACACTCAGATCGACGGTAATAATGCGAAGTGGATTGTCGGTGGTGCGGCTGGTTTCGCGAAGGGTGATATCAGCGATCGTACGGGTCAGGTCGATCAGGACAGCCAGACTGCGATGATCTACGCGTCGGCTAAGTTCATGAACGATATTTTCCTCGACAGCTCACTGAGTTACACCCGCTTCAACAACGACCTCTCTGCCACCATGAGCAATGGTCAGTATGTTGACGGTAATACCACGACTGACGCCGTTGGTTTCGGGATGAAACTGGGCTATGACTGGAAACCAAACCTGTCTGGCTACGTCACGCCTTACGCGGCGATCTCTGGCCTGTTCCAGTCCGGTGATGACTACCAGTTAAGCAACGACATGCGTATCGATGGTCAGTCTTACGACAGTATGCGTTATGAACTCGGCGTGGATGCAGGTTATACCTTCAACTACGGCGGCGAGCAGGCATTAACGCCTTACTTCAAACTGGCTTACGTGTATGACGATGCTGACAACAATGCTGATATCAACAACGACAGCATTGATAACGGCGTAGAAGGCTCTGCGGTTCGCGTGGGACTGGGTACTCAGTTCAGCTTCACGAAAAACTTCAGTGCTTACACTGATGCGACTTATCTGGGCGGCGGCGACGTTGACCAGAACTGGGGAGCAAACCTGGGTGTGAAATATACCTGGTAAGAAAAAACGCGGGGGATTTTGCCCCCGCTTTTTTATGTGCTTTAAAAATAATAAAGAACCGACAGATACAGATGACTTGAGGTATGCATGAACGTTAATGCGAAACCACTTTCTGAATTAAGCCGGCTCATTAAGTGTCTGGAAATCGCCGGTACCCCATTTAAGACCGAACCACAACAATTAATAACTACCGGCAATAATGATGATGAACCATTGACCGTTGTCATACAATCCGGTCTGACTGCAGTCCACCGTAAATCAGACGAATTACTTATGGGTATTGCGCGGGCACCGTATATCCACGGTTTAAGCGCATGGATAAATGACAACTATCTTGAATATTCTCTGATTGCACAAACACCTTGTACCGGATTTTATTTGCCTGCCTCTACTGCATGCGAACTTATTCAAGAAGCGCATGTTTGGCAAGAAGCTTTCTGCTGGCTGTCATGGCTAAACCATTTACTGGGAAAACGTGATATACAGCTGATTGGAAATAATTCCTATAGCCAAATTCGGGCGATGCTGTTGAATATGGCCGAGTGGGATGACGCGCTACGTTCAAAAATTGGTGTTATGAATCATATTCAGCGTAGCACGCGTATTTCTCGTTCGGTCGTTGCGGAGGTTCTGGCGGCGCTGCGTCAGGGGAACTACATCAATATGAGCCGGGGCAAACTGGTCAGTATCAACCGTTTGCCCACGGACTATTGAGATCAGTTAGAGGCCGTAAGCACCTGCGCTTTATTGGCGCTCAGCTCGGCCACCAGATTATTTACGCCATCACTCATATTCACGAAGCGTGTATTTGGCGACCGGGTGACCACCACAAAAGCACCTACGTTTGATTGCGGAATCATCGCCATATAGGTGATGAATCCGCCACCTCCACCGGTTTTTTGAATAATCCCCGGTCGGCCATCTTTTGGCGCCATATACACCCAGCCCATGCCGAGGGCATCGGCTTTACCGGGTACATCCATGCCAATGACGCGACGTAACTGAGCACGCTGGTAGATGAGCGTCTGCATGCGGTCGGCCTGATTGCTGCGCGCGTAAAAATCCGATGAGAGGAACTGTTGCATCCAGCGCATCATGTCGCCAGGCGTAGAGTAAACTCCACCGCTGCCAATGGCGGCCAGCGTGTTATTGCACGGGCTGGCCCCTTTTTCCGCCACCATCAGACGCTTGCACTGGTCCGGGGAGGGGGTGTAAGTGGTATCTTTCATCCCGAGCGGACGCGTGATCTGCTCTTCAAACAGTTGAGGGTAGGGCTTACCCGAGGCCGTCGCTAAAGCGTCGGCCAGCAGATCAAACGCCAGGTTAGAATAGCCAGCCTGCGAGCCCGGGGCCGATTTCAGGGTTGCTGTGCTCAGGTAGTTCCAGCGTTGCTCACGGGTTGGCCAGACAAAGACAGGGCGATGCGCAGCGCCACCGGGCTGTTCTCGCGGCAGGGCGCTGGTATGGGTCGCCAGATTCACCAGTCTGATCGGCGTTCCCTGATATGTCGGAACGCGAGCGCCGGGCGGCGCATATTTGCTGAGCGGATCGTCGAGTTTCACCACGCCCTGATCGAGCAGTTTCACCAGCATTTCGCTGGTCATCAGCTTGGTTATCGACGCGACACGGATAACGGAATCCAGCTGCGGACGAACGTTATTTCCCGGTCGTGTTTCACCGAAGCTGCGAAACACCCGCTGGTTACCGTCGATCACGACCAGCGCCATTCCCGTCGCACCGCTGCCGTAATAAATAAGGTTCGCGTAGCGATCGGCAATGTCAGAGGCCAGAACCGGGGCCGTCAGAGGCTGTGCTGCCTGGGCGGTGGACAGGCTCACCGCACACAGCGCGGCGATAGAGAGCAGACAACGTTTCAACGAAAAGCATCCATCAAGTGAATAAGGAAAGTTACGGGTAGTTATACTACTAATCGGCGTCGGGCAATGGCCCGATTTGCATAACGATAGCGAGAAAAACGTAACCGTGGGTAAATTTGAACAATTTACTTGCAGCGTGGCTCCCATTTTGTGACATCGACCGTATGATAGACGCTACGATCGCTGTTGCGAATGAAACGCACCGAAACAATTCTTGAAAACTGGGAAGCGAACTAATAATTCACCCGCAGGTCTCACTTTTTTGCCTGAGCCGGGAGGCTGGTACAGGCAAGGTTTCGTGTGGCGATATGTTGAACGCAGCAACAGCCATAACAACAAGAAGGAAGCACAATGTTTAAGTCTTTTTTCCCAAAGCCGGGGCCCTTTTTCCTGTCGGCATTTATTTGGGCACTGCTGGCTGTCATTTTCTGGCAGGCCGGTGGCGGCGCGTGGCTGACCCGTCTTACGGGGGCAACGGGCGATATTCCCATTAGCGCAGCGCGCTTCTGGTCCATGAGCTATCTGCTTTTCTACGCTTATTACGTGCTCTGCGTAGGGCTTTTTGCCATGTTCTGGTTTGTCTATTCTCCTCACCGCTGGCAATACTGGTCGATTCTCGGCACGTCGTTAATCATCTTTGTCACCTGGTTCCTGGTTGAGGTGGGCGTAGCGGTCAACGCCTGGTATGCGCCGTTTTACGATCTGATCCAGACGGCGCTGAGTTCGCCGCATAAAGTGACCATTAACCAGTTCTACCATGAGGTGGGGATCTTCCTCGGCATCGCCCTCATCGCCGTGGTGATCGGCGTGATGAATAACTTTTTCGTCAGCCACTATGTGTTCCGCTGGCGTACCGCGATGAACGAACACTATATGGCGCACTGGCAGCACCTGCGACATATCGAAGGTGCCGCACAGCGTGTGCAGGAAGACACCATGCGTTTTGCCTCTACTCTGGAAGATATGGGCGTGAGCTTTATCAACGCCATCATGACGCTGATCGCCTTCCTGCCGGTGCTGGTGACGCTCTCGTCGCACGTTCCGGAGCTGCCGATTGTCGGCCATCTGCCCTACGGCCTGGTGATTGCCGCGATTGTCTGGTCGCTGATGGGAACGGGGCTGCTGGCGGTGGTAGGGATCAAGTTGCCGGGGCTGGAGTTTAAAAACCAGCGCGTGGAAGCGGCCTACCGTAAAGAGCTGGTGTATGGTGAAGACGATGCCAACCGTGCGTCACCGCCTACCGTGCGTGAGCTGTTTGGCGCCGTACGTCGTAACTACTTCCGCCTCTATTTCCATTACATGTATTTCAATATCGCGCGCATTCTTTATCTTCAGGTTGATAACGTTTTCGGGTTGTTCCTGCTGTTCCCGTCCATCGTTGCGGGTACGATTACGCTCGGTCTGATGACCCAAATCACCAACGTCTTTGGTCAGGTTCGCGGTTCGTTCCAGTATCTGATTAGCTCCTGGACTACGCTTGTGGAGCTGATGTCCATCTACAAACGTTTACGCAGTTTCGAGCGTGAGCTGGACGATAAGGACGTGCAGGAAGTCACCCATACATTAGGTTAAAAAGGAATTGCTATGCCATTTGCCGTACCACGTGCATTACCTCTGACGTTACTCGCCGCTTTCGTGCTGGCGGGCTGTGCCGAAAAAGGGGCTGCCCCGCTCAAAGAAGGGGAGAAGCCTGTGGATGTGGCGAGCGTGGTGCGGCAGAAGATGCCCGCCAGCGTGAAGGATCGCAGTGAGTGGGCTGATGCGCTGGCAACGACCTTCAAAAGCCAGAAGATCGCGCCTACCGAAGAGAATATCTGCTCGGTGCTCGCGGTGGCGCAGCAGGAATCGATGTATCAGTCAGATCCTGTTGTGCCTGGCCTGAACAAAATCGCCTGGAAAGAGATCGACCGCCGGGCCGAATCGATGCATATCCCGGTTTTCCTGGTACATACCGCCCTTAAAATCACCTCGCCAAACGGTAAAAGCTATAGCGAACGGCTGGATACGGTGAAAACCGAGAAGCAGCTTAGCGCCATTTTCGATGATTTCATCAATATGGTGCCGATGGGGCAGAAGCTGTTTGGATCGCTGAATCCGGTGCATACCGGCGGTCCGATGCAGGTGAGTATCGCATTTGCGGAAAAGCATACCGACGGCTATCCGTGGGGTATCGATGGTACGGTGCGTCAGGAGGTCTTCTCTCTGCGCGGTGGGCTGTGGTTTGGGACGTATCACCTGCTGAATTATCCGGCCAACTACGATAAACCGCTGTATCGCTTTGCCGACTTTAATGCGGGCTGGTATGCCAGCCGAAATGCAGCCTTCCAGAATGCGGTAAGCCGCGCCAGCGGTGTGAAGCTCGCTTTGGATGGCGATCTCATTGCATACGGCAGCAGTGAGGCTGGGACCACCGAACGTGCGGTGCGAAAACTCTCGACGAAGCTGGAGATGAGCAACAACGACATTCGCCGACAGCTGGAGAAGGGCGACAGCCTGGCGTTTGAGAAAACGGATCTCTATAAGCAGGTCTTTGCGCTGGCCGAGAAGAAAAGTGGAAAGGCATTACCCAGAGCCATTCTGCCAGGGATTCAACTGGAAAGCCCGAAGATCACGCGTAACCTGACGACCGCCTGGTTCGCGAAACGCGTGAACGATCGTCGGGCACGCTGTATGGGACTGTAATCAGTGGCGATTGCGCCAGCGCAGGACGAGGGCAATCACGCCCAGAACCATGCTGCCCGCGAGGAAGGGAATGAGTCCAAATACGGTGCTCACGCCTAAACCGAATTCAACGCGTGGGCGGCCTGTATCCTGCACCTGCATCAGATGCTCATACACGCCAGGAGCATGCACCAGCATATTCAGCAGTTGGGTTCCTGCCCAGAAACAAAACAGAACAAACAGGGCATAGGCAATATTCCCCGCCGTGGAGGTTTTTGGTTGTTTTCCGCCAAAAATCGGTTTCGACAATGTAAAGTCTGCCATAAGACCTCCCGAAAATATCACTCTGTTTTAATACGCGTCGTACAGGGTGAGTGTGACAGGTCATAGCATTTGTCAATATCAGAATCGTGGGAAATTCGGTTCAGGATTTCTCCTGGATTGTCGAATTCTGCATCACGTCACAAATTGATAACATAAGTGAAACTGCGCTGCTTTTCAGAATTTACGTATCCGCCACAGACGCCTTTATCAAACTGTGAGAGGATAGTTTTTTTTCTGCCGGAGTTGTCATGAAGCTCACTTCCAAACTACGCCGTGACTGGCATTACTACGCCTTTGCGATCGGGCTGATCTTTATTCTCAACGGTGTTGTCGGGCTGCTGGGATTTGAAGCGAAAGGCTGGCAAACCTATGCGGTTGGGCTGGTGACCTGGGTAATCAGTTTCTGGCTGGCGGGATTCATTATCCGCCGTCGCCCCGATGAGACGACGACGGCAGAGAAAACCGACTAACCGTTAGTTAACGGAGCTTTTCAGGGCGCTGTCAGCGGCGTGACGCTCCAGCGCCAGTTCAATCAGGCGGGTGATCAGTTCCGGATAGCTTATCCCGCTGGCCTGCCACAGTTTCGGGTACATGCTGATATTGGTAAAGCCCGGCAGGGTGTTGATTTCGTTAATCACCACCTCGTTATCCGGCGTCAGAAACACGTCGACGCGCGCCATCCCACAGCATCCCAGCGCCTGATAGGCTTCAACGGCGATCGCGCGGATCTTGTCGTTAACGTCAGGATCGAGCGCGGCGGGGACCACAACCTGGGCACCTTTGTCGTCAATATATTTGGTGTCGTAGGAATAGAAGTCGCTGTTCAGCACTACTTCACCGCAGGTACTCGCCTGCGGGAAGTCGTTGCCCAGTACGGCGCACTCAATTTCGCGTCCGTTAATTCCCTGCTCAACCACCACCTTATGGTCAAACTCAAAGGCCAGACGAACGGCTTCGTTAAACTGCGCTTCGCTGGTGACTTTGCTGACGCCAACGGACGAGCCCTGATTTGCTGGTTTCACAAATAGCGGCAGGCCGAGTTGCGCCTGGATCTGCGCGAAGCTATGTTTATCGCGGTTGGCACGAGTAAGCGTCACGAACGGCGCAATATTCAGACCGGCGTCGCGCAGGAGACGTTTTGTGACGTCTTTATCCATGCAGGCGGCAGAGCCCAGCACATCGGAACCGACAAACGGCAGGTTCGCCATCCGCAGCATGCCTTGCAGGGAGCCATCTTCGCCCAGCGTGCCGTGAACGATAGGAAACACCACGTCAATCTGTGCCAGCGCCTGCGCGTTCCCGGCATCGATAAGCTGTCCCTGTACCACGCCTGGAACCGTTGCGACGCTGATATCAGAAGGATTAAGGGCGATGTGCGCCGGATCGTCAGCGTGTAACAGATACTGGCTGGCATCGTTAACATGCCACTGGCCCTGTTTATCTATGCCCAGCAGCACCACGTCAAAACGGCTTTTATCAATCGCATCAACGATATTTTTAGCCGATTGCAATGACACCTCGTGCTCTGCCGATTTTCCCCCAAAGACAATACCTACGCGCTGCTTTGCCATCTCACTCTCTTCCAGTCTGACGAAAAGCCAATAACATACCACGATGCCCGGCGGGTTTCGCGGCCTTCTGCCATAATGTTTTGAGGGATGCTGAAGGGGGGCGCGTGAAAGGAAAAGGTCTGTTTATTCTTATTGTTATTGCCGGGATCGTCACGGTGGGCTACCGCTGGTTGCCGTCGCAGTACAACCCTTTCGTGCCGCTTACGCTTGACGATCCGCCCGGAAAAATAACCCAGTTTAAACTTCGGCGTTTAACCCCCCAGGCGTGCGAAAGCCTGTTAACGCAGGCGAACCAACGTCGGCTTATCCGTACCCAGGCGGTCGCTGACAGCGCCGGGGAGTGTCCACTGAGTAACGTGGTGCGCGTACGTGATTTTGGCCCGGTCAGTCTGAACAGCAGCTTTCTTGCCAGTTGCCCGCTGGCGTTAAGTTCGGCGCTGTTTGTCAGCCAGCAGGCCCGGCCGCTCACCAAAACCTGGACGGGAAGCGAGCTTGCGCGTATTGAACATCTGGGCAGCTTTGCCTGCCGCAATATCTACAGCCGCCCGGATGCGCGGCGCAGCGAACATGCCACGGCGGATGCGCTGGATATCAGCGCTTTCAGGCTGGCAAACGGACAGCGTGTTACCGTTCTAAACGGCTGGAAAGCGGAAAAGACGCAGCCCTGGCTACAGGCGCTGCTCTCGGCAAGCTGTGGTTATTACGGTAACGGTCTGGGACCGGACTATAATGCCGCCCATGCCAACCATTTCCATCTGGGAATGCGCGGATATGGATTATGTCGATGAAGCATAATCTTCCGCCGAAATTTGGATAAATTGTGACTTATTTCACAAATGTGATGACTGGGAAGATAAAACACCAAAGTCTGCAAGGCCGCATCTCTGGCGCTATGTCATTGCGCGTAACTTGCTAATCTGTCGGCGAATTCGCCTAAAAATGAAGACTATTTCTGTTATGGAATCCTGGAAAGTTAACCTCATTTCAGTCTGGTTCGGCTGCTTCTTCACCGGACTGGCTATCAGCCAGATATTGCCCTTCCTGCCGCTGTATGTGTCGCAGCTGGGGGTCACTTCCCATGAAGCGCTCTCCATGTGGTCCGGCCTGACGTTCAGCGTGACGTTTCTGGTCTCCGCCATTGTGTCACCGATGTGGGGTAGCCTGGCAGATCGCAAGGGGCGCAAGTTGATGCTGCTCCGCGCCTCGCTGGGGATGGCGATAGCCATTTTGCTCCAGGCCTTCGCCACCAACGTCTGGCAGCTGTTTATTCTGCGGGCGATAATGGGGCTGACCTCCGGGTACATTCCGAATGCCATGGCGCTGGTGGCCTCACAGGTACCGCGTGAGCGAAGCGGCTGGGCGCTCAGCACGCTTTCCACCGCCCAGATCAGCGGGGTCATTGGCGGCCCGCTGCTCGGCGGCTTCCTGGCGGACCATGTCGGGCTGCGTGCGGTCTTTATCATTACTGCGATCCTGCTGACGATTAGCTTTCTGGTCACCCTTTTTCTGATTAAAGAGGGCGGGCGGCCTGTTGTCAGCAAATCCGAACGCCTGAGCGGAAAAGCGGTTTTCGCCTCGCTGCCTTATCCTGGCCTGATGATTAGCCTCTTTGTGACGACGATGGTGATCCAGCTCTGTAACGGCTCGGTGGGGCCGATTCTGGCGCTGTTTATCAAGTCGATGGCGCCGGACAGCAGCAACATTGCGTTTCTGAGCGGGATGATTGCCGCCGTGCCGGGCGTGTCGGCGCTGATGTCTGCTCCGCGCCTGGGGAAACTGGGCGACAGGATCGGTACGGCACGTATTCTGATGGCAACGCTCATCATTGCGGTGATCCTTTTCTTTGCCATGTCATTCGTCACCACACCTCTTCAGTTGGGCATCCTGCGCTTCCTGCTTGGCTTCGCGGATGGCGCCATGCTGCCCGCTGTTCAGACGCTGCTGGTGAAATATTCCAGTGACCAGGTAACCGGCCGCATTTTTGGCTACAACCAGTCGTTCATGTATTTAGGCAACGTAGCGGGCCCGCTTATTGGCGCCTCGGTCTCGGCGATGGCGGGTTTCCGCTGGGTATTTGCCGCGACGGCGGTGGTGGTACTGCTGAATATTATTCAACTGGCCTTTGCCTTACGCCGTCGCAGGCGAATCGCTGAGGCAAAGTCGGCCCGGTAAACACGATAATATATTATTTATTCTTATGAACGCCGCATTTTTATATAACGAAATGCGGCGCCTTTCTTTTAGAAAAACGTTTCGCTTTCTCCACGAAATATCTTTTTTGGCAGCGATGTCACTTTTGCATAAGATAAAGCCAATCCATGCTTTTCATTATTCAGTGAGGGTGTTAATTTCAGGGGAAATCACATAAGGAAATAGCACCATGAAAAATCTCATTGCTGAGTTGTTGGTTAAGCTTGCCCAAAAGGAAGAAGAGTCGAAAGAGCTGGTTGCCCAGGTCGAGGCGCTGGAAATCGTTGTGACGGCGCTGCTGCGACAGATGGCAAAACCAGAGCAGGAGGCGTTGATCGACAACGTTGAAGGCGCGCTGGAAAAAGCTCGCCCTGATTCACAGGTTCCCGCAGAGGATGCGGAGCTGCTTCAGCAATACGTAAAAAAGCTTTTGAGGCATCCTCGCAGTTAACCGGCCAGAGGTGAAATGACATGTCACAGAATTGTCATGCAGGATGCCTGGCGTCGCTCTGTTTTTATTTTTACACATTTTTCAGGGTAAATTAAATTGAGACAGAGCACAGTTTTCACCGCATAATTTCTGCTATTAATTACCGCCTCCCTGCCGGCGAAACCGGATAATGATCATTGTGCCGCTACAGGGCTGAAATAACCGCGGAGCCCGGCGAAAATCAGGTGCGCAGGGTGGTTTTTTTTCCGTAACGAACCAGACTTAACGTGGAACTTCACATAAAGGATGGTGCAATGAAAACAACAATACTGATTACCCTGCTCTCTGGCCTGTGTCTGATGGCATCAGCACATGCGGAAGAGAAAACGTTGACGCCCCAGCAGCAACGCATGACGACCTGTAACCAACAGGCGACATCGCAAAGCCTGAAAGGGGATGCCCGTAAAACGTACATGAGCGACTGCCTAAAAAATGGTGCGACAAAACCCGGTGAAAAAAGCCTGACCCCGCAGCAGCAAAAAATGCGCGAGTGCAATGCCCAGGCGACACAGCAGATGCTGAAAGGCGACGATCGCAGCAAGTTCATGAGCGCGTGCCTGAAAAAACAGGCGTAGTGCTAACGGGTGAGTCACGGCTGTGGCTCACCCAAAATTTCATACTTTCCCCGCTATCCCCCTCTCTATAATTTGGGAAAATGTTTCAGAATATTCCCAAAGATGATGAATGATGAGTTTTATGACAGTCACGGGAACATTCGGGAAGCGTGGCACCAGCAGCTTTCTCAGGATGATTCATACCGTTCCGGTCTGCGATTTGCCCGGCGAATACGGCTGGCACGCATCGTTGGTCTGGCGGCGCTATTTGTTCCGCTTGCCAGCGTTCTGGTGAGCCAGTTTCTTTCCGGCGTCTGGTGGTTATTGCTGGTGGGCTGGGTCTTTGTCTGGCCCCATCTGGCCTGGCAGCTGGCTTTTCGTTCGGCTGAACCCCACAGAAGTGAAATTGTTAATCTGAAAATCGATGCCATTCTTGCCGGTGTCTGGATGGGGCTAACAGGGTTCAATGCGCTACCAACGGCGGCGCTGATCATGATGATCGGCATGAATATGATGGGATCGGGGGGATGTCGCTTATTTCTGACAGGACTGGCGCTGCTTGCCCTGTCTGCTCTGCTCACCGTGCAATCCACGGGTACTCCTGTGCTATTGACCTCTGAACCGCTGGCGTTGTGGCTGACGCTCCCCGTGCTGGTGGTCTACCCCATGCTGTTTGCATGGCTCAGCCACCGCACGGCGATCCGGCTGGCAGAGCATAAGCGTCGGCTTGAGCTGATGAGTACCCGCGACGGAATGACCGGCGTGTTCAATCGCCGTCACTGGGAAACGCTGCTGCGTTACGAATTTGAGGCCTGCCGTCGCAGCCATCGACAGGCGACGATACTGCTCATTGATATCGATCACTTCAAGACGATCAACGACACCTGGGGGCATGACGTGGGAGATGAAGCGATTGTTGCCATTACGCGCCAGCTTCAGCTGACTCTGCGCTCAGGCGATTATATTGGCCGCTTTGGTGGGGATGAGTTCGCGGTGATCATGTCCGGCACGCCTGCCGACAGCGCGATTGCAGCGATGTCGCGCGTCCATGAACGGCTGGTCAACATGCCGCTGCACGGAGCACCAACGGCGAGGTTGTGTATCAGCGTTGGGGTTGCCCCCTGGGGAGCGCAGTTCACCCACTATCGTGAATGGCTAAAGGCGGCGGACGTGGCCCTCTATAAAGCCAAAAATGCCGGACGGGGCCGCACCGAAGTGGCCGCCTGACGCCCGGCGTAGCGCATCAGGACTTACTGAGCTTCTCTGATTTTTCCATGCATTTTTCCATCGCCTCGATCACGGCGGAGCGGAATCCGCGATCTTCCAGCACGCGCACGGCTTCAATGGTTGTGCCCCCCGGCGAGCACACCATATCTTTCAATTCGCCCGGATGCTTACCCGTTTCCAGCACCATTTTGGCCGAGCCCATCACCGCCTGCGCTGCAAATTTGTAGGCCTGCGCGCGCGGCATTCCGCCCAATACGGCAGCATCGGCCATGGCTTCGATAAACATAAAAACATACGCCGGGGCAGAGCCGCTCACGCCGACCACCGGGTGGATCATCGGTTCGGCAATCACTTCCGCTTCGCCGAAGCAGCGGAAGATATTCAGTACATCTGCCACGTCTTCAGATGTGACCAGCGCGTTCGGGGTAACGGAGGTCATACCGGCATTCACCAGCGACGGGGTGTTTGGCATGGCGCGAACAATCTTACGGTCGTGACCCAGCGCGCGGGCGAGCTGATCGAGGGTCACGCCTGCGGCAATCGACACCACCAGGGTCTCTTTGTTAAGGCTGGAGGTGATCTCGCCCAGGACTTTAATCATGATATTCGGCTTAACGGCGCCAAAGACAATATCCGCCACCTGAGCCACTTCCTGCGCGCTTTCGGCAGCGTTGACACCATACTCATCACGCAGCGCCGCGACTTTATCCGGGGATGGGGTATAGACCCAAATCTGCCCCGGCAGCACCTGCCCGCTGGCAATCAGTCCGCCGAGGATAGCTTTGCCCATGTTTCCGCAGCCGATAAACCCGATTTTCTTATCCATCACGTCTCTCCGTTATTATGCGTTGTTATCTCTCATTGATAGCTTAACAACGAAATGCAGGCGACAATAGTCGCCAGAATCATAATGGGGAGAGACGATGGCGATTTGGGTTGATGCGGATGCGTGTCCGAATGTGATTAAAGAGATTTTATTTCGTGCTGCCGAGCGCGTGCAGATGCCGCTAACGCTGGTGGCGAACCAGAATATCCGCGTGCCGCCCTCCAGATACATCCGATCTCTGCGCGTTCCGGCCGGGTTTGACGTGGCGGATAACGAGATAGTACGCCTGTGTGACGCAGGAGATCTGGTGATCACGGCGGATATCCCGCTGGCTGCCGACGTGCTGGCGAAGGGGGCCGCGGCGCTTAACCCGCGCGGCGAGCGCTACTCTCCGGCAACGATCCGGGAGAAGCTCACCATGCGTGATTTTATGGATACGCTGCGTTCCAGCGGCGTGCAAACCGGTGGGCCGGACAGCCTGTCGCAGCGCGATCGCCAGCAGTTTGCCGCCGAGCTGGATAAATGGCTGCTGGAAGTGAAGCGCCGCCCGGCGTAGCCCACCTCCGGGCGGTTTTGTGGTACAGTGTGGCTTCCACAGGCTTGTCATTCCGTACCGCTTTGCAGTAAAGTTAGCGCAACATCTACTGCAATCATTTCTTTACAGCCTTCAGTTATCCGGCAGCAAGGGGAACACCTGGTTATGAACCCACCCATCTTTTTAGTTGGCCCTCGCGGCTGTGGGAAAACCACCGTTGGTCTGGAGCTGGCGCGTTTGTGCCAGAGTCAGTTTGTCGATACTGACCACTGGCTTCAGGAGAATGCGGGTAAGACTATCGCCGATATCGTTGAAGATGAGGGTTGGGAGAGCTTTCGTGCGCGTGAAACGGCCACGCTGGAAGCGGTGACCGCGCCGTCAACCGTGATTGCGACCGGTGGGGGCATTATCCTGGCGTCGTATAACCGCCAGTTTATGCGCGAAAAGGGTGTCGTGATCTACCTCTGTGCCCCGGTCTCTACGCTGGTGGGGCGGCTGGAGGCGTTTCCGGAAGAGGGGCAGCGCCCGGCGCTGACCGCGAAACCGCTGAGTGAAGAGGTCAGCGAGGTCCTCGCCGAACGCGATGCACTGTACCGCGAGGCGGCACACCACGTTGTGGATGCGTCGGCGTCACCCGAAAAAGTTGCGATTCAGATTATTACCGCCCTGCGTTTGGCTTGCGTCAGCTAACAGCCGTCTATACTCATAGCTCAGACATAAAAAAAGGATGAGCTATGCCAACCAGACCTCCCTATCCACGTGAAGCCCGCATCGTTACCGTTGAAAAAGGTAATGGCGATCAAACCGTAACCTGGTACCAGCTGCGTGCCGATCACCCTAAACCTGATTCGCTGATCAGCGAACATGAAACCGAACAGGAAGCGCTGGATGCGAAACGGCGCTATGAGGATCCTGAGAAGTCCTGACAGGAATCCGAATTCGTTACAACCGTGCCTGAATCACACTTTTAACTTATCGCTGATGTTAAGCAGCAGTTAATATTTAGTTATTACAGGTGGATTCGGAAAGGCCAGTCGATCTTTACACTACGGTGTTGAGATCCCCTGCTACGCTTGGTGCTGTTTTGTTGAATAAATGAACAGCGCAGCGTAGTGAGCCTGCACCTGTGTGGCAGTTGTGGTAGTAACGGAAGGCGATCAAAATGAAGGCGACGTTGGCGATCCTCACGATTGGTGTGGTGCCTGTAAGCGAAGTATTACCGCTCTTAACCGAGCATGTCTCTGAACAACAAATTACGCATCTCAGTCTGTTAGGGAAGCTCAGTCGGGAAGAGGTCATGGAAGACTACGCGGTCGGAGAGGGGGAAGATCCCCTGGCAACGTTACTCAGTGACGGTAAACTGGCGCATGTGTCGCGCCAGAAAATCGAGCGCGCGCTACAGGGCGTGATCGAAGTGCTCGACAATCAGGACTATGACGTCATTTTGCTGATGAGCACGGCACCCGTTAAAGGACTCAGCGCGCGTAATGCCATTCTGCTCGAACCGATGCGGATTATCCCCCCGCTGGTGGCCTCTATTGTTGATGGTCATCAGGTTGGGGTCATCGTTCCCGTTGAGGAACTGCTGGATAACCAGACGGTGAAGTGGGCTGCGCTGGAGCACACCCCGCTGTACGCGCTGGCTAACCCGTTCTGGGACAGCGAAGCGAAGCTGATTGCGGCTGGGCAGGAATTGATCGACAGAGGGGCGGATGTCCTGATGCTCGACTGCCTGGGCTTCCATCAGCGGCATCGTGATTTATTGCAAAAGGCGCTGGATGTTCCGGTGCTGCTCTCTAACGTCCTGATGGCGCGTCTGGCGTCAGAATTACTGGTGTAATGATTTTGCGTGACAGGTCATGAGCATGGCCCCTATAGTGGATTTTTCTCTATAAATATAAGGGCCAGTTTATGCTTCAAAGTAACGAATACTTTTCCGGTAAAGTGAAATCCATTGGTTTTACCAGCAGCAGCACTGGCCGCGCCAGTGTCGGCGTAATGGCGGAAGGGGAATACACCTTTGGCACCGCAGAAGCGGAAGAGATGACGGTGGTCAGCGGCGCGCTGAACGTCCTGCTGCCGGGTGAAACGGAGTGGAAAGTATATAGTGCCGGGCAGGTCTTCAACGTGCCGGGCCACAGCGAGTTCCATTTACAGGTTGCAGAGCCAACCTCTTATCTGTGCCGCTATCTGAAATAAAAGCATGCCGGGTGGCGCATTCGCTTACCCGGCCTACGTTTTGCCTGTCAGCGCTGCGCTTCGCCGCCGAGACCTTCCACCAGGTTCTGAATTAGCGCCGCCAGCTCGCCGGTCATCAGGATAAAGTCTGCGTCAAAGCGCTGAGCATAATCTTCGCGGTCGATATCTTCGTTCTGATCGCGCAGTTCATCGCAGAATTTCAGGCGCTTCACGGATCCATCATCACACATCACAAACTGAATGCGCTGCTGCCAGTCGAGAGCCAGTTTGGTCACCACTTTGCCCGCTTCAATGTGCACGGCGATTTCGTCGCTCACCAGTTCCTGTTTCTTCGCGCGGATCACGCCGCCATCTTCCAGCAACGCTTTCAGCTCTGCTTCATCAAGGATCTGGAAGCCCTGCGCGGCAGTCCCGCTGCGCACCCACTCGGTCAGGGTCAGCTCAATCGGCGTTTCCAGCGCCAGCGGTACCACCGGTAATGAGCCAAGGCTCTTACGCAGCAGCGCCAGCGTATCTTCGGCTTTTTTGGCGCTGGCGCAGTCCACCATAATCAGCTCGTTAACGGTGTCGATCCACATCATGGTCTGGCTAAAGCGGCTAAAGGCGCGCGGCAGCAGCGAGTGCAGCACTTCATCCTTCAGCGAATCTTTTTCGGTTTTTTTAAGCTTACGGCCCTGTTCAGCTTCCAGCTTGAAGATCTTCGCTTCGAGTGCCTGCTTAACCACGGGCGTCGGCAGGATCTTCTCTTCTTTGCGGGCGCAAACGATGATTTGCCCCGTGCTGCTGGCGTGGGTCAGCGCATCGCTTTGAGAACCCATTGGCGGAACCCAGCCGGTTTTTGCCATATCCTGGCTACCGCAAGGGGTAAAGGAGTAAGCGGCTAACTGTTTTTCCATCTCTTCTGCACGCAGCGAAACGTCGCGGCTGAGACGGTAAACCATCAAATTTTTGAACCACAGCATGATAATTTCCACGGCCTTGTCGTTAAATCAGCGGGCATGATAACGAATTGTCGCATCGCTTGCATTGCTAATCGGGAAGCAGGCTTCTACTCTGTTGATAATCAAAATAATGAGGAGTGTCTTGTGCGTATTGGGATTGATTTGGGCGGCACCAAAACAGAAGTCATTGCGTTGAGCGAGCAGGGGGAGCAACTGTTTCGCCACCGTCTGCCTACGCCGCGCGATGATTATCACCAGACCATAGAGACGATTGCCCGCCTGGTCGATATGGCAGAGCAGGCAACGGGCGAGACGGGCACAGTCGGGATGGGGATCCCTGGCTCCATTTCGCCGTATACCGGCGTGGTGAAAAACGCCAACTCCACCTGGCTCAACGGTCAGCCGTTTGATAAGGACTTAAGCCAACGCCTGAACCGGGAAGTGCGTCTGGCGAATGACGCAAACTGCCTGGCGGTGTCTGAGGCCGTGGATGGCGCAGCGGCTGGCGCGCAGACCGTATTTGCCGTAATTATCGGCACCGGCTGCGGGGCGGGCGTGGCCTTCGGAGGGCGCTCGCATATTGGCGGCAACGGCACCGCGGGCGAGTGGGGGCACAACCCGCTGCCGTGGATGGATGAAGATGAACTCAAATACCGCGCCGAAGTGCCGTGCTACTGTGGCAAGCAGGGCTGTATAGAGACCTTTATCTCCGGTACGGGGTTTGCCACCGATTATCATCGTCTGAGCGGCCAGCCGCTGAAAGGTAACGAGATTATGCGTCTGGTTGAGGAGCAGGATCCGGTGGCTGAACTGGCGCTCAGCCGCTACGAAATGCGGCTGGCTAAGTCACTGGCGCATGTGATCAATATCCTCGATCCGGACGTGATTGTGCTGGGCGGCGGCATGAGCAACGTCGACCGACTTTACGCCACGGTGCCAACGCTGGTGAAACAGTGGGTATTTGGCGGCGAGTGCGAAACACCGATCCGCAAAGCCGTCCACGGTGACTCCAGCGGCGTGCGAGGTGCGGCGTGGCTGTGGCCGGAATAAACGCAAAACGGTAACTTGCGTTGCCGTTTTTGATGTTTGTACCCTCTCCCACAGGGAGAGGGCCAGGGTGAGGGCATCAGACCGCACCGTCCCCCATTCAATTCACCGCAAACTCCCTGTCCAGCCTGCTATACCCCAGCCCGTTGATCTTCTTCACCTTGATCTGCACCGGAATACGCTCTTTCATCGCCTCAACGTGGCTGATCACGCCGATGGTTTTCCCGGTGGCGTTCAGTGCGTCGAGCGCATCCAGCGCGGTGTCCAGCGTTTCACTGTCGAGCGTGCCGAACCCTTCATCCAGGAACAGCGAATCAATGCGCGTTTTGTGACTGACCAGATCGGAAAGCGCTAAAGCCAGCGCCAGACTGACCAGGAAACTCTCCCCGCCGGAAAGGGTACGGGTATCGCGTATCGCATCGGCCTGCCAGGTATCGACCACTTCCAGCTCCAGCGCGTCGCTGGCTTTACGCTGAAGCAGATAGCGGCCATGCAGACGGTTGAGCTGCTGGTTGGCAAGCCACACCAGATTATCCAGCGTTAGCCCCTGGGCGAATTTACGGAATTTATCGCCGGTGCTGGAGCCTATCAGCGCATTGAGATAGCCCCAGTCGTCGGCCTGACGCGCCGCCTCCTCAATCTGCTGCATAAGCGCCTGCTGGTGCAGACGGTTATCGGCGTCCTGTTTGAGCTGCTGGCGGATCTCCCCCTGATGCGTGGTGTTGTCCCGAAGCTGTTGCGCCAGCTGATGTAACTGCGCCTGAAGCGTTGCGGCATCGGTTTCCAGCCCCTCGGGGCGCTGTGCCTGATGCGCCTGAAGCTGCTGGCTTGCCTGCACCGAAAGCGCCGTGGTCTGCTGGAGCTGGTTTTCCAGCGTCTGCTTTTGCTGTTCAAGCTGGCGGATCGACGCTTCATCCAGCAGGGCGGAGAGAAATGCCTCCCGATCGGCAAAGCAGCTCGCGGTCAGCGCGGCGTTGAACTGAGCCTGTGATTGCTGGAGCCGTTCACGCTCAAGCGTCTCCTGCTGCTGGAGGGTGGTGAGCTGGCTTTGCAGCGACACGCATTCGTCGTGGATGCCGCGCCACTTCTCAGGTATAACCGCGTCGGCTTCTGTATCATCGGTAACCGGCAGCGTCTCCAGGATTGGCATCAGGGCGTTAATACGTTCCTGAATCGTACCGTGCTGGGCCTGTTTTTCCTGCCACAGGGTATATTCGCTTTCGCGCGCGCTCAGCCAGGCGCTTTCGGCCCCTTCATCGGGCACGCTAAGCGACAGCGACTCTAGCGAGGCCGCCAGCGCCTGACGCGTCGCCGTCAGCTGCTGCTGGTACTGGCGCGCCTGACCTTCCTGTTCAATGAGCTGGTTTTGCAGCGTCAGACGCTGGCTGAGCTGATACAGCTGGCGTTCATACTGCTCCTGTGCGCTCATCCAGAGTGCTATATCATCCTGAATATTCAGCGCTATGTTCAGGGAGGTGCAGACCTCCAGCCACTCTTTAGTGAGTGCTTGCTCTTCCTCAGAGAGAGCCTGTGCTTCCTCAGTCTCGCGCTGGATCTGTTGGGTCAGCGCATTCACCTGCCCGAGCACCAGCAATCCTTCCTCTTTTAGCGCAGCAACCTCTTTCTCCAGCGCGTCGCGGCGGCGCTGATTGTCAGTCAGTTCAAGCGCCTGATACTGCACAACTGCCGGGTGTTCGCGTGAACCGCAGAGCGGGCAAGGCTTACCCGCTTCCAGCTGAGCACGATAATTCTCAAGATCCTTGATTGTCGCCTCACGCTCACAGAGCGCTTTCAGGTCGGCATAGTGCTGATTTTTTTCTTTGAACTGCTGACGCCGCAGGATCAGCGTTTCATTGAGCTTACCCTGCTCAGCCTGCGCTTTCTGCACGCTTTCCGCATTCTGGCGCAGTCGTTTTTGCAGCGGCTGATAGCGAGCGTGAAGCGCAGTCAGACGCTGGCGGAGCGCCCGCGATTGTGCCTGTTGCTCCATTGCCGTCGCGAGATCCTCAGCCGTCAGCGTCAGCGTACTCTCCGGCAGCTCAGCCAGCTTCTGACGAAGCTCAGCCATGCGCGCTGCCTGGGCAACAAGCTGATTTTTATCGCGATTCAGCTGCGTAAAATGCGCCCGCCAGCCGGCAATTTCCTGTCCCCACTGACGGAAACGATCGTGTTCGGTTAGCCACTGCGTCAGCGCCGTGTGCTCTGTCTGCAACTGTTCACGGTTGCGCTGCGCACCGTTGCGGATACGCGCGCGCTGTGCCGCTCTGTCGAGTAAGCGAGTATTTACTTCGACAATTCGCTCTGCGGTTTGCGACAGGCGGGCGGTCTGCTCCTGCTGGTGCTGCCATAGCGGACGTAGCTGGGCGGCGGGCTGCGCCAGCTGGAGCTTAGCCAGTTGCGGCGCGGCGTCCGTCAGAGCCTGTTGCGCCTGCTGCTGCGAAGCGGCTGCGCGCTGCTGCTCACGTATCAGTTCGTCGTTACGCGTAAGCCACTGAAAATCTTTCTGTTGGCTCTGCTGCTGTGCCAGCAGGATTTTCTCTTCGTCAGTAAGTGCCTGCAAACTTTGCTGCAAGTGCTGCTGCTGTTCCTCGCTCAACAGCACAACCCCTGCGGCCTGCGCTTCGCACATCTCCAGCGCGTTACGTGCCGCTTTGTGTTTTTCAAAAACCATGGCGGAAATCTGGCCGTAAATTTCCGTGCCGGTCAGTTCCTCCAGCAGCTCAGCGCGATCGCTCGGTTTAGCGTTCAGGAAGGCGGCAAACTGCCCCTGCGAGAGCAACATCGAGCGGGTAAAGCGACCATAGTCCAGCCCGGTGAGTGCGGCGGTTTGTTCCAGCTTATCCGTGACTTTGTCGGCCAGAATTTTGCCGTCTTCGCAGCGGGCCAGCTCTACGCGCGGTGCCTGTAAGTTCCCGTCCGGCTGGTTGCGGGCGCGGTTCTGGCTCCAGAAAGCGCGATAAGCAACGCCTTTGACCTCAAATTCCACTTCCGCCAGGCATTCGGCGGTATCGCGCGTCATCAGGTCGTTTTGCGCCTGAGAGACCTTATTAAGACGCGGCGTTTCGTGGTACAGCGCCAGGCAGATGGCATCCAGCAGCGTGGTTTTACCCGCGCCGGTTGCGCCGGTGATGGCAAACAGCCCGTTGCTGGCGAACGGCTCCGCGGTGAAATCAATTTTCCACTCACCCTTTAGCGAATTCAGATTTTTCAGACGCAGGCTCAGAATTTTCATGCGTTTTCGTCCTCGTCATGGAGGGAGTGCAGGGTCTGGGCAAACAGCTCGTTAAGCCTGGTGCGTCTGGCCTCGTCCACCTCTTCATGCGCAAGCCGCCGCGCGAACACCTCTTCAACCCGAAGTTCGCTAAGCGTTTCACGCTGGGCGTTGAGCAGTATTTTCTCGCGCTGCTCGCGGCTGCGGCGTACCAGCAGTACTTCCACGGGAAGGTCTTCCGTCAGCGTCTGAATTTTACGCTGCATATCGTACAGGTAGTCGTCGGTGGTGATTTCGATATCGAGCCAGACGGGGGGATTAAGCGCTGCGCCGCGCCACTGCTCAAGCTGAGCGGTAATGGCGGCCAGATCGCCTTTCAGCACCGCCAGCGGCTGGGTGACCGGCACCTCAAGCGTCTCAACGGCGCTGAGTTTGCCCCCGGTGAAGCTCACCAGATGGACGGATTTGGCTTTGCCCGTTTCGTCAAAACTGAGCGAAATGGGCGAGCCGCAGTAGCGGATATGCTCGCAGCCGCCGATGATCTGCGCCCGGTGAATATGCCCGAGGGCAATGTAGTCGGCGGGGGGGAAGTTTTGCGCCGGAAACGCGTCCAGCGTACCGATATAGATCTCGCGCACCGCATCACTCTTACTGGCTCCGACGGTGGTGAGGTGTCCGGTGGCAATGATCGGAATGGCCTGATCGCCGCGCAGGGCGCAGGCTTCCGTATGCTGCTGGTGATAATAGCGGGTGATGGCCTGCAACAGATGCTGCTGTTTTTCGCTGCCGGACAGACCCGCCTGGCTTTGCACGATATCTCGCGGGCGTAAAAACGGGATTGGGCACAGCACCGCGCCCGGCGTGCCGTCGCGTTTTTTCAGGATCTGCGGCGCGTGCCCGGCGCTGGCCACCACGGTGGTATTGAGGAACGCCAGAATATCGCGGGATTCATTCAGCGTCGCCACCGAGTCATGATTTCCGGCGACAATCACCAGGTGACAACCGGTTTGCTGGAGGTTGACCACAAAACGGTTGTATAGCTCACGCGCATAGCTCGGCGGCGATCCGGTATCAAAAATGTCGCCCGCCACAATAATCGCGTCCACCTCGTGAGCCTGAGCCGTCTCCAGCAGCCAGTTCAGGAACGCTTCATGTTCCGCGGCGCGGCTTTTGCTGTAAAAATTTTGACCCAGGTGCCAGTCTGAGGTGTGAAGTATGCGCATAAAAGATCCGTGGCAATAATAAGAAAGCAGGATTATAAACGTTCGGGGAACGGAAAATAACCGCTGTAATAAAACAACAGTTTGCTATTTATCGTGGTAATGTTTTTCATAAATCTGTCATAAATCTGACGCATAATGACGCCGCATTACAGACTTGTAACTTAAATACGATAAGACAGGGCAAAGTATGGCGAGACGTATTCTGGTCGTAGAAGATGAAGCTCCGATCCGTGAAATGGTGTGCTTCGTGCTTGAACAAAATGGCTTCCAGCCGGTTGAAGCGGAAGATTATGACAGCGCGGTGAACCAGCTGAATGAACCCTGGCCCGATCTGATCCTGCTGGACTGGATGCTGCCTGGCGGTTCCGGATTACAGTTTATCAAGCATATCAAACGCGAGGCGATGACCCGTGATATCCCGGTGGTGATGCTGACGGCGCGCGGCGAGGAAGAGGATCGCGTGCGCGGTCTGGAAACCGGCGCGGACGATTACATCACCAAACCGTTCTCCCCGAAAGAGCTGGTGGCGCGTATCAAAGCCGTGATGCGCCGTATTTCACCGATGGCGGTGGAAGAGGTGATTGAGATGCAGGGGCTGAGCCTGGATCCTACCTCGCACCGGGTCATGACCGGTGAAAATCCCCTCGATATGGGCCCCACCGAATTTAAACTCCTGCACTTCTTTATGACACACCCGGAGCGCGTTTACAGCCGCGAACAGTTGCTGAATAACGTCTGGGGAACTAACGTCTATGTCGAAGACCGAACGGTTGACGTCCATATTCGCCGCCTGCGTAAAGCACTGGAACTGAGCGGCCACGATCGCATGGTACAGACGGTCCGCGGCACGGGTTATCGCTTCTCGACCCGTTTCTGAACAATGACAGGAGTGTGACGCGTGCTGGAACGTCTGTCATGGAAAAGGCTCGTCTTTGAACTGATCTTATGCTGTATTCCGGCCCTCATTCTGGGGGCTATCTTTGGCTATCTGCCGTGGTTTTTACTGGTGGCCGTGACGGGATTGCTCGTCTGGCATTTCTGGAATTTACTGCGTCTTTCCTGGTGGCTGTGGGTCGACAGAAGTATGACACCCCCGCCGGGAAGCGGGAGCTGGGAACCGCTACTCTACGGCCTGCACCAGATGCAGATGCGTAACAAAAAGCGCCGTCGTGAGCTGGGAAGCCTGATCAAACGCTTTCGTAGCGGTGCGGAGTCGCTGCCGGACGCGGTGATCCTGACGACGGAAGAAGGGACAATCTTCTGGTGCAATGGCCTCGCGCAACAGCTGCTGGGCCTGCGCTGGCCGGATGATAACGGTCAGAACATCCTGAACCTTCTGCGTTATCCCGAGTTCACGCTGTATCTGAAAAAGCGGGATTTTTCGCGCCCGCACAATCTGAAGCTCAATAACGGTCGCCATCTGGAGATCCGCGTGATGCCCTACAGCGATCGGCAGTGGCTGATGGTGGCGAGGGACGTTACCCAGATGCACCAGCTTGAGGGCGCGAGACGTAACTTCTTTGCCAACGTCAGCCACGAGCTGCGTACGCCGTTGACGGTGCTTCAGGGCTATCTGGAGATGATGCAGGAGCAAACGCTTGAGGGGGCGCCGCGTGAGAAAGCGCTGCATACCATGCGGGAACAGACGTTCCGCATGGAAGGGCTGGTCAAACAGCTGCTGACGCTTTCAAAAATTGAGGCTGCCCCGTCGCTGGCGCTAAACGACATCATTGATGTGCCGATGATGTTGCGGGTGGTGGAGCGCGAAGCCCAAACGCTGAGTCATAATCAGCACACCCTGAGTTTTGATGTTGATAACACGCTGAAAGTGCTCGGCAGTGAAGATGAGCTGCGAAGCGCTATCTCAAACCTGGTCTATAACGCCGTGAATCATACCCCGACAGGGACGCATATCGCGGTACGCTGGCAGCATACTCCGGCAGGGGCTGAGTTTAGCGTCGAGGACAACGGGCCGGGGATTGGGCCTGAACACCTCCCGCGTCTCACCGAACGGTTCTACCGGGTGGATAAGGCGCGCTCGCGGCAGACCGGCGGAAGCGGACTGGGGCTGGCAATTGTGAAGCATGCCGTCAGCCACCACGAAAGCCGGCTCAATATCGAAAGCACCCTCGGTAAGGGCACGCGCTTTAGCTTCGTGATTCCGGAACGATTAATTGCCAAAAAAAGCGCCTGACAGCGTGTGTGTCAGGCTACCTTTCCACGGGCCAGCGATTGCTGGCCCGTTTGCTTTGCAGTCAAGCGAAACGCGGATGAATATTATACGGCTGGTGCTTTTTTGTTCGCATGATTAGCCATGAGTTTTTCTTATACGTGGCATATTATGTTGGTCTGGATTTTCATGCTGGCATATTGTTCTGGTTTTACGATCCCTTCTTGCCTTTAAACGTTATAAGCGTTTAAATTGCCCCCCATATACTGTCAGACCGACTGTATTTGCGTGGTAAATCGAAAAACTATTCTTCGCCACGCCAGGACGGGAGCATATCCCGCTGAAATTGAGCAAATTTTCCGCTGTATCGTCCCATCAGGGATGGCGAAAATCTCAACGTATTCAACACCACATCCACAGGCAGTAAGGTTTTATGACCCATCACTTGAAATCGCGTGACATTATCGCGCTGGGCTTTATGACATTTGCGCTGTTCGTTGGCGCAGGTAATATCATTTTTCCTCCAATGGTTGGCTTACAGGCGGGTGAACACGTCTGGACGGCTGCGTTTGGCTTCCTGCTTACTGCCGTGGGCCTGCCGGTACTGACCGTTATCGCGCTGGCGAAAGTCGGTGGCGGTGTGGACAGCCTCAGCACCCCGATTGGCAAAGTGGCTGGCGTTCTGCTGGCAACCGTCTGCTATCTGGCCGTTGGCCCGCTGTTCGCGACCCCGCGCACGGCGACCGTCTCCTTTGAAGTGGGTATCGCCCCGCTGACCGGTGACGGCGCGATGCCACTGTTTATTTACAGCCTCATTTACTTCGCCATCGTGATTCTGGTTTCTCTCTATCCGGGCAAACTGCTGGATACCGTAGGTAACTTCCTGGCACCACTGAAAATTGTGGCGCTGATTGTGCTGGCGGTTGCGGCCATTGTCTGGCCTGCGGGGCCCATCAGCTCCGCGATGGACGCCTACCAGAACGCGGCGTTCTCAAACGGTTTCGTGAACGGCTATCTGACGATGGATACGCTTGGCGCGATGGTGTTTGGTATCGTTATCGTTAACGCCGCGCGTTCCCGTGGGGTGACCGAAGCGCGCCTGCTGACTCGTTACACTATCTGGGCTGGCCTGATGGCCGGTGTCGGCCTGACGCTGCTGTATCTGGCGCTGTTCCGTCTGGGTTCAGATAGCGCAACGCTGGTCGATCAGAGCGCAAACGGCGCGGCGATCCTGCATGCTTACGTGCAGCACACCTTTGGTGGTGCAGGCAGCATGCTGCTGGCAGCGCTGATTTTCCTGGCCTGTCTGGTGACGGCGGTGGGTCTGACCTGCGCCTGCGCGGAGTTCTTCGCTCAGTATCTGCCGCTCTCTTACCGCACGCTGGTGTTTATCCTCGGCATCTTCTCCATGGCGGTTTCAAACCTCGGTCTGAGCCACCTGATCCAGGTGTCAATTCCGGTGCTGACGGCTATCTATCCGCCATGTATCGTGCTGGTGGTGCTGAGCTTCACCCGCCCGTGGTGGCATAACTCGACGCGAATTATTGCGCCGGCCATGTTTATCAGCCTGATTTTTGGTATCCTTGACGGGATCAAAGCATCAGCATTTGCAGAAATCCTGCCAGCCTGGACACAGCGTCTGCCGCTGTCCGAGCAGGGCCTGGCCTGGCTGATGCCTTCCGTTGTAGCGCTGGTTCTTGCGATTATCTGGGACCGTGCGGCCGGGCGTCAGGTGACATCCAACGCCCATTAATCAACGGCAACAAATTGTTTAACCACGGGGCTTAAGGCCCCGTGGTTTTTTGTTTTTTTCGTGTTGAATGGCAAGATTTTAATGGAAAGCACTAACAAACTTAAACGTGGATTGAGCACCCGCCACATCCGCTTTATGGCGCTGGGCTCGGCTATCGGCACCGGTCTTTTTTATGGCTCGGCAGATGCCATCAAAATGGCCGGTCCAAGCGTTCTGCTGGCCTACATCATCGGCGGTGCCGCGGCCTATATCATCATGCGTGCGCTGGGGGAGATGTCGGTTCACAACCCGTCTGCCAGCTCGTTTTCACGCTATGCACAAGAGAACTTAGGCCCGCTGGCCGGGTTTATCACCGGCTGGACTTATTGCTTTGAAATCCTGATTGTCGCCATTGCCGATGTGACGGCGTTTGGCATCTATATGGGGGTCTGGTTCCCTGCCGTGCCGCACTGGATCTGGGTGCTGAGCGTGGTGCTGATTATCTGCGCCGTTAACCTGATGAGCGTGAAGGTGTTTGGCGAGCTGGAGTTCTGGTTCTCCTTCTTCAAGGTCGCGACCATTATCATCATGATCCTCGCCGGTTTCGGCATCATCATCTGGGGTATCGGCAACGGTGGGCAGCCAACCGGCATCCATAACCTGTGGAGCAACGGCGGCTTCTTTAGCAACGGCTGGCTCGGGATGGTCATGTCGCTCCAGATGGTCATGTTCGCCTATGGCGGAATCGAGATTATCGGCATCACCGCCGGGGAAGCGAAAGATCCGGAGAAGTCTATTCCGCGCGCCATCAACTCGGTGCCGATGCGTATCCTGGTGTTCTACGTGGGCACGCTGTTTGTGATTATGTCCATCTACCCGTGGAACCAGGTGGGCACCAACGGCAGCCCGTTTGTCCTGACTTTCCAGCATATGGGCATTGCGTTTGCCGCCAGCATTCTCAACTTTGTGGTGCTGACCGCCTCGCTGTCGGCCATCAACAGTGACGTGTTCGGCGTGGGCCGTATGCTGCACGGCATGGCGGAGCAGGGCAGTGCGCCGAAGGTGTTTGCCAAAACGTCGCGTCGCGGCACCCCGTGGGTAACGGTGCTGGTCATGACCGTGGCGCTGCTGTTCTCGGTCTACCTGAACTACATCATGCCGGAGAACGTCTTCCTGGTGATTGCGTCACTGGCGACCTTCGCCACCGTGTGGGTATGGATCATGATCCTGCTGTCGCAGATTGCGTTCCGTCGCCGCCTGTCGCCAGAAGAGGCCAAAGCGCTGAAGTTTAAAGTGCCGGGCGGCGTGCCAACGACCATTGTCGGTCTGATCTTCCTGGTCTTCATCATTGGCCTGATTGGTTATCACCCGGATACCCGTATTTCCCTGTACGTGGGCTTCGCGTGGATCGTCCTGCTGCTGGTGGGCTGGATGTTTAAATGTCGCCGCGATCGTCAGCTGGCGGAAGCACAGTAACATTCTTTTCCCCTCTCCCCGTGGGAGAGGGTTAGGGTGAGGGCATCAGGCTGCACTGATGCCTCCTCCCCCGTCCTCCTCCCCCAATAAATCCCATCATGGTGAGCTATCCTTAATCACCCTGTGGCAAGGTGACGTCAATTTCATCAAAGGGGATTCGTGATGTTAAACGCCTGGCACCTTCCGGTTGCCCCATTTGTTAAGCAAAACAAAGACAACCTTGTGATTACGCTCTGGCTGGCAGGGGACAATCAGCCTGAACGTGTGACCCTGCGCGCCGAAGTGGATAACGAAGAAACGTCGCTGAAAATGCACAAAGTGCGCAGCCAGCCGCAGCCGGGCGTCACGGCGTGGCGGGCAAATATCGATTTGCGCAGCGGGCAACCGCGTCGCCGCTACGGCTTCAAGCTGCTGTGGAACAACCGCCAGCTGTGGTTTACCCCGCAGGGTTTCAGCCGTTTCCCTCCGGCCAGGCTGGAGCAGTTTGCCGTGGATCACCCGGATAACGGCCCGCAGTGGGTTAACGATCAGGTCTTTTACCAGATTTTCCCGGACCGCTTTGCGCGCAGTGAAAAGCGCACCGTCGATCAGGACAAGGTTTATTACCATCATGCGGTCGGTCACGACATCATTCTGAAAAAATGGGACGAGCCGCTGACCGCCCAGGCGGGGGGATCGACCTTTTACGGCGGCGATCTCGACGGTATCAGCGAAAAACTGCCGTACCTGAAAAAGCTCGGCGTGACGGCGCTGTACCTGAACCCGGTGTTTAAAGCGCCAAGCGTGCACAAATACGATACGCAGGACTACCGCCACGTTGACGAGCAGTTTGGCGGTGACGAAGCGCTGCTGCGGCTGCGGCACAACACGCAAAAAGAGGGTATGCGCCTGATCCTTGATGGCGTGTTCAATCACAGCGGTGATTCTCATGCGTGGTTTGACCGTCACAATCAGTCGATGGGCGGCGCATGCCATAATCCGGACTCACCGCAGCGTGACTGGTACAGTTTTGACGAGAATGGCCGCGCCCTGGACTGGCTGGGCTACCCGAGCCTGCCGAAGCTCGATTTCCAGTCGCCATCGCTGGTGAATGAGATCTACGGCGGCGACGACAGCATCGTGCGCCACTGGCTGAAAGCGCCGTGGAACATGGACGGCTGGCGGCTGGACGTGGTGCATATGCTGGGTGAAGCAGGCGGGGCGCGGAATAACCTTCAGCATGTCGCCGCCATTACCCGGTCGGCAAAAGCGGCCCGGTCGGAAGCATTCGTCTTCGGGGAGCACTTTGGCGACGCGCGTCAGTGGTTGCAGGCTGATGCAGAAGACGCGGCGATGAACTATCGCGGCTTCACCTTCCCGCTGTGGGGTTTCCTCGCTAACACCGATATCTCTTACGATCCGCAGCATATTGACGCCGAAACCTGCATGGCGTGGATGGAAAACTATCGCGCTGGCCTGTCGCATCAGCAGCAGCTGCGGATGTTTAACCAGCTCGACAGCCACGATACCGCACGCTTTAAATCGTTGCTGGGTAAGGATGTGGCGCGTCTGCCGCTGGCGGTGACCTGGCTCTTTACCTGGCCGGGCGTACCCTGCATCTACTATGGCGATGAAGTCGGGCTGGACGGCAACAACGATCCGTTCTGCCGTAAAACCTTCCCGTGGGAGCCTGAAAAGCAGGATCAGGATCTGTTCAGCCTCTACCAGCGCATGGCGACGCTGCGCAAGCAGAGCCAGGCCCTGCGATACGGGGGCTGTCAGGTGATGTACGCCCACGATAACGTGGTGGTGTTTGTCCGCGTCTATAACCAGCAGCGCGTGCTGGTGGCGATCAACCGGGGCGAGGCGTGTGAAGTCGTGCTGGAAGATTCACCGCTGCTGGCTGGTAAAATGTGGAAGAGCAAAGAGGGTAAAGCGACGTTCCAGGGGAGCGTGCTCACGCTGCCAGCGATCTCCGCTGCGGTCTGGTTCGGCAGCTAAGCGCAGGCAGAATGGTTTTCACCTTTTAAGATGGCGCAAATGCAACGATTTGTGTCAATCTTAACGGATCGTTTACGGTGAAGGTGGAAACATGGACGAGCTTTACATCCTTGGCTGTTTGTTCCTGGTTTTTGCGCTGGTCGTGGCACCCGTGCTCGCGGTGATAGGCTTTAACCGAAGCACGGCGGCGCGGCAGGAGATCGCCCGGCTTCGCCAGCGCATTGAGGCGCTCGAGCAGCGTAGTGTGGCTGAGAAAGCACCGGAGCAGGTGCAGACCGCCGCGCCGGTGAAGACGCCAGCGCCGGTGTCAGAGGCCGTTAACGCACCTGTCGATCCCTGGCGTCCCGAACCGCCCGTCACTGAAGCAGAGCCTGTGCCTGTACCGGCGGCAAAACGTCCTTCCGCCTTTGGCGGCATCCTGTCCTCGCTGACGCGCTGGTTTATGCAGGGCAATCCGCTGGCAAAACTGGGGATTGTACTGCTCTTCCTCGGCCTCTCTTTCCTGCTGCGCTATACCGTTGAACATTCACTGTTTCCGCTTGAGCTGCGTCTTGCCGCCACGGCGCTGTTTGCCATGGTTCTGCTGGCCGTTGGATGGCGGCTGCGGCACAGGCAGCGGATCTACGCGCTGATCCTCCAGGGCGGAGCGACCGGCGTGCTTTATCTGACCGTCTTTGGCGCATTCCGGCTGTGGCAGATGCTGCCGATGACGCTGGCGTTTGCGCTGCTGGTGGTGATTTGCGCGGCGAGCGTCGGGCTGGCCGTGCTGCAAAAGGCGCTGAGCCTTGCCATGCTGGCGAGCCTCGGCGGATATCTTGCGCCGCTGCTCCTGTCTACCGGGGGCGGTAGCTTTGTGGCGCTATTCTCCTTCTATCTCCTGCTGTCCATCGGCATTCTCGTCATCAGCATCTGGCAGCACTGGCGCGAGCTCAACCTGCTCGGGCTGCTCTTCACGTTTGGCGTTGGCGGGGTGTGGGGACTGAGCGACTACCAGCCGGAAGACTATGTTATTTGTCAGCTGTTCCTGATTGCCAATACGCTTATTTTTGGCGTGTTTAGCGTGGCGCTGTCGCTGCGGGCGCAGGAAAAAGGCAAACAGATTATTGACGGCGTACTGCTGTTTGCTCCGCCGCTGATTGGTTTTGGGATGCAGTATGGCATGACGTCTCACTGGACGTACGGCCCGGCGCTAAGCGCGCTGGGCTATGGTGCGTTTTACCTCTCGCTGGCGTCTCTCGCGCTGCGGCGTTACCCCTCCATCGGACGACCGCTGGTTATGGCGGCGCTGGCGATCGGCGGCGGGTTTGCCACGCTTGCCATTCCGCTGGCGCTTTCAGCGCGCTGGACGGCGATGGCCTGGGCGCTGGAAGGGCTGGGTATTCTTTGGTTGGGCGTGCAACAGCAGCAGCGGCGCATGAGCTATAGCGGGACGGCGTTGCTGGTGCTGGCGCTCGGCAGCGCGATATGGGCGCAAATGGACGGGGTCACTACGCTGAGCCTCCTGCTTATTTTCGCAGTGCTCAGTCTTTGCTGGCTGGCTGCGGCCTGGCTGTGGCAGAAAATCGCGCTGCCGGGCAGCTGGGCATTGCTGGCCGGTGGGTTGCTGTTCTGGTTAGTGGCGTTGCTGGGCGCGTCGCAGTTGTTCCTGAAGCAGGAGTTATCGCTTCTGGCAGGCGTGCTGGCGCTGACGGCGGCGTCGGCCTGGGGATGGCGGCAGGCTGCCGCTCGTCTGGCATGGTGGGAGCTGGATGCCAGCAAATGGCTGCTGTGGCCGGTGATGCTGCTGATGGTGCTGTATCAGGTCTCGCACCAGCAGATTCTGGCGGCCGGCTGGGCAAATCTGGCCTGGGCTATCGCGCTGCCTGCCGCCCTGATGCTGCTGCGGCGCGACGAAGATAAACTTCTGCCGCGCATCTCAATGGGGCTGCATCTGTCGCTGTTGTGGATGATTTTACTCGCCATTGCCGCCGAGCTTTACTGGTTTGCCCGCTCCCTGCCATGGGGCATGGCGGCCTGGGGAAGCGGCATTGCGATGGCTGTCGGCGGTGGGGTGATTATGGCGCTCTCCGCGGCCGTACTGCGTCGCGGGTGGCCTTTCCGGGTATGGCCTGCGCTCTACGCCTGCATTGCCGCGATCCCTGTGGTTGTGGCGCTGGTGGTATTGCTGGTCGTGACCAATTTCCAGGACGGTGTGGTCTATCGACAGACCTGGCTGCCGCTGGTGAACCCGCTTGAGGAAGGGGCGGCGTTCGCGCTGCTGGGGCTGGTAGTATTTTATCGGGCAGTGGATCGCTACTATCCGGCATCGCTTGCGCAGTCCCGACCTTGGCCCGCCGTTGTGCTGATGGCGCTTGGCTTCTGGTGGCTCAACGGCGCGTTGCTGCGTGCGCTGGCGTGGTACGGCGAGGTGGCCTGGAACATGGAATCGCTGTGGCATTCGCGGCTTATTCAGACCACCTTTGCCCTGTTCTGGATGTTCTGCGCGCTGGTGGTGATGATCCGCGCCACCCGTCAGGCCTCCCGTCAGCAGTGGCTTGGCGGTGCGGCGCTGCTGGGGGTGGTGATGCTCAAACTGATGCTGGTGGACAGCGCGGGCGGTGGCGGCCTGGCGCGCGCCGTCGCGTTTATTGGCGTGGCGATCCTGGTCCTGATTGTGGGCTATTTCTCGCCGCTACCGCCTAAAGCAGGAGAAGAAAAATGAAATGGATGAATGCGGTTGTTTGTGCAGCACTGCTGGCCATGGCCGGTCCGGCATTCAGCGAGGGCGCGCCAGCGGAATCCCCGCGGGATTATGCCTACGGCCTGTCCCTTGATACCTCTGCCTCTTCGCCGTGGTATCGGGTCATGCTGCCGCTGGCGATTTATCAGCAGAGCACATCGCCCGATCTGCGCGACGTGCGCGTGTTTAATCAGTCGGGCGAGCCTGTACCGTTCAGCCTGGTTACTACGACGCGTCCGCAGCCGGCACCGACCACCACGGCGCTGCGCCTTTTTGCGCTTAACGCCTCGCCGGGCGGGGAAGAGGACAGCGGCGATAAAATTATGCTACGGGCCAGAAACGGCGTGGAAATTGTGCTGGAAGGGCAACACGCTGCGGCTGCCGGACAGCACTATCTGCTGACCCTGCCGGAAAACGCGACGGAGGTTCCGCTCTCTCAGCTCCAGCTTTTCTGGGACACGCCGCAGGGCTCGTGGCAGGGGACGGCATCGGTCTATTACAGCGAGGATCTGAAAAACTGGTATACCTTGCGCGAAGAGATGCCCCTGCTGGACGTGATGAGTGGACGGGAGCGCCTGAAGCTCGACCGCATCGATACCGATCTGGTGTTATC
Organism: Enterobacter cloacae complex sp. IR5459; assembly: GCF_049238005.1. Lineage (NCBI taxonomy): Bacteria > Pseudomonadati > Pseudomonadota > Gammaproteobacteria > Enterobacterales > Enterobacteriaceae > Enterobacter > Enterobacter cloacae complex sp. IR5459. Next base: position 580,364 of record NZ_JBMKIG010000002.1, on the reverse strand, counting down.
ACCTGAGGCGAATCGCTATCTGCTGCTGGTGCTGAACACGGGACGTTCTGCCCTGACGTTAACCGGCGTCAACGCGATTAACGCGCCTGCGCCGCCGGAATCAGAGCACATTAGCCTGGCGGGAGAGGGGGAGCGGTTATCCGAAAGCGAAGCCGTGTGGCGCTGGAAACATCCGCAGCCTCTGAGTGCGATCGCCTTCATGCTGAATGGCGACGGCGTTCTCCCGGCAGAAATAGCCTGGCGGGGGGCGGACAAGGATCGATGGCATACGCTGAAAAAAGAGGTGATCTACCAGCTCGGCGGCAAAACGGCTGAACCTGTTCCGCTCCCTGGCGGGCTGGTCGAGGCGGTAAAAATCAAGACCCTCAATGCGCGTTTGCCTGAGAACCTGCCGGGCGTGATAGGGCAGCGCGTGCGCTACGATCTGGTGTTTAACGCGCAGGGGAAGGGGCCGTACCTGCTCGCGTGGGGGAACGGGGCTGCGAAACCGGCGAGCGTGGAGACGGATATGCTGATCCCGACCGAACTGCGTAAAACCTACGATCTGGCAGCCCTGCCGATGGCGGATACGCTGGAACCTGTCCCGCTGGGGGGCGAGGCGCGTTTAACCGCGACGTCTGCGGCTGAGCAGGAAAGCAGAATGAAAACGCTGATGGTCTGGGGCGTACTGATTGCGGGGGTGATGGTGCTTGCGGGTATGGCATGGCGCATCTGGCGCGAGGTAAAAAAAGACGGCGCAGCATAAGCCATAAAAAAACCCGCGTATTCGCGGGTTTTTCGTAAACCGTGTCGATTACAGGCTGGATACGTTCTCAGACAGGTATTTAGCTACGCCGTCTGGGGAAGCCGCCATACCTTCTTTACCTTTTTCCCACTGCGCCGGGCACACTTCACCGTGCTCTTCGTGGAACTGGAGCGCGTCAACCATGCGCAGCATTTCGTCGATGTTACGACCCAGCGGCAGATCGTTCACAACCTGGTGACGAACGATGCCGTTTGCATCGATCAGGAAAGAACCACGCAGTGCAACGCCAGCGTCCGGATGTTCGATACCGTAAGCCTGCTGGATTTCGCGTTTGATGTCCGCAACCATCGCGTATTTCACCGCACCGATGCCGCCGTTTTCGACAGGGGTGTTACGCCATGCGTTGTGTACAAATTCAGAGTCGAAGGAGACGCCAACCACTTCCACGCCACGCTTCTGGAATTCTGCGTAACGTTTGTCGAACGCGATCAGCTCAGACGGGCAAACGAAAGTGAAGTCCATTGGCCAGAAGAACAGAACGGTCGCTTTACCGTTGGTATGCTGTTTGAAGTTGAAGTTTTCAACGATTTCACCATTGCCCAGAACAGCGGCAGCTGTAAAATCCGGAGCCGGACGAGTTACCAGAACCATATGATTCTCCTGTAGATACTAAGGTTATTTGGAACGCAACGCGGGCCAGTATAGAGGCAGTACGGGAATAAGACAAAGAGGTGGTAACAATCGTTCCACCAGCTTTTACCTATCAATCATACCGGCATCACAGTTCTTTATTTTTCGCCTGCGTCATCATACGCGGGTAGAACTGCCAGAAGCGGGTTTCCAGCGCATCGTAATGTTCATCCAGGTCATGCCATGAGTCGCGCAGCGCGTCCAGACGCGGTCGACGGCTCGCCATGCCGTTCAGGACGTTCTGAATGAAATCCATCTCGCGGTATCGCTCCAGCCAGCGTTCAGACCAGAGATAGTTATTCAGATTTACAAAGCGCGGCGGGGAGTCCGGCAAAATGATCGACACCTGCGCGTGGGCGTAGCGCACAAACTCAGGCAGCGACATATCAGGCGACAGCTGCGACCAGTGGCGCGACAGGAAATGATCCCACATGACGTCGAGCGTGATCGGCGCCACCCGTCGCGTTTCGGGGCGGAACCAGGTTTTGGCTTCCCTCACTTCCGGCAGGTTATCGGTCAGCACGTCGATGCGGCGGTGCATAAAAATTCCGTCGACAACCTCAGGGGAATACGCTTCCGCCGGGTTGCCGCGTACAAAATCGGCCAGCAAATTGCCGGAGAGGGAGCTGTCCGCGAGGTGAGCGAGATGCAGGTGAGCGAGAAAATTCATGCGTTTTCGTTGTCCGGTGGCGGCTAGTTGTTGCAGCAAAAGGGTGTGAGCACTAGACTATGCCGCCTGTTTTTAAGTCACGAGTATACGTCATGCGCGTCGCCGATTTCTCCTTTGAACTACCTGAATCCCTGATTGCTCACTACCCCATGCCTGAGCGTAGCAGCTGTCGCTTGCTGTCACTGGACGGGCCAACGGGCGCGCTGACGCACGGTACTTTCACCGATCTGCTCGACAAGCTCAACCCTGGCGATCTGCTGGTCTTTAATAATACCCGCGTGATCCCGGCGCGTCTGTTTGGCCGTAAAGCCAGCGGCGGCAAGATTGAGGTGCTGGTCGAACGTATGCTCGATGATAAACGTATTCTGGCACATATTCGCGCCTCCAAAGCGCCTAAGCCGGGCGCGGAGCTGCTGCTGGGGGATGACGAGAGCATCAAAGCGACCATGACCGCGCGTCACGACGCGCTGTTCGAGGTGGAGTTCAACGACGAACGCACGGTGCTTGATATCCTCAACGCCATCGGCCACATGCCGCTGCCGCCGTACATTGAACGCCCGGACGAAGAGGCCGACCGCGAGCTATATCAGACCGTCTACAGCCAGAAGCCGGGTGCGGTGGCGGCGCCAACGGCGGGCCTGCACTTTGATGAACCGCTGCTGGAAAAGCTGCGCGCCAAGGGCGTTGAGATGGCCTTCGTGACGCTGCACGTCGGTGCGGGGACGTTCCAGCCGGTACGCGTGGACAGCATCGAAGATCACATCATGCACTCTGAGTACGCCGAAGTGCCGCAGGAGGTGGTGGATGCGGTGCTGGCGGCGAAAGCGCGCGGAAGCCGCGTCGTGGCCGTCGGTACAACGTCGGTACGTTCCCTTGAGAGCGCCGCGCAGGCCGCGAAAAGCGAGCTGATTGAACCGTTCTTTGGCGATACGCAGATTTTTATCTACCCGGGCTATCAGTACAAAGTCATTGATGCGCTGGTGACCAACTTCCATCTGCCTGAATCGACGCTGATTATGCTGGTTTCCGCGTTTGCGGGGTATCAGCATACGATGAACGCCTACAAGTCTGCGGTAGAACAAAAATATCGCTTTTTTAGCTACGGTGACGCGATGTTTATCACGTACAATCCGCAGGCTTTGAATGAGCGTGTCGGGGAATAAGTCCGCGGCACTGTGTTACAACGTTGGACTGTTTTTCTGACGTCGGAGAAAAAATGAAATTTGAACTCGATACCACCGATGGTCGCGCGCGTCGCGGTCGTCTGGTGTTTGATCGCGGCGTGGTAGAAACCCCCGCGTTTATGCCTGTGGGCACGTACGGCACCGTAAAAGGAATGACGCCGGAAGAAGTTGAAGCCACTGGCGCACAGATTATCCTCGGCAACACCTTCCACCTGTGGCTGCGTCCAGGCCAGGAGATCATGAAGCTCCACGGCGATCTGCACGACTTCATGCAGTGGAAAGGCCCCATCCTCACCGACTCCGGCGGTTTCCAGGTCTTCAGCCTGGGCGATATCCGTAAGATCACTGAGCAGGGCGTACACTTCCGTAACCCGATCAACGGCGATCCAATCTTCCTCGATCCAGAAAAATCCATGGAGATTCAGTACGATCTCGGCTCCGATATCGTAATGATCTTCGACGAATGTACGCCATACCCGGCGGACTGGGACTACGCCAAGCGTTCTATGGAGATGTCCCTGCGTTGGGCGAAGCGTAGCCGCGACCGTTTTGACTCCCTGCAAAACAAAAATGCGCTGTTCGGCATTATCCAGGGTAGCGTTTACGAAGATTTACGCGATATCTCGGTTAAAGGTCTGGTAGAGATAGGCTTTGATGGCTACGCTGTCGGCGGTTTGGCTGTGGGTGAGCCGAAGGAAGATATGCACCGCATTCTGGAGCATGTCTGCCCGCAAATCCCGGCGGATAAACCACGATACCTGATGGGTGTGGGTAAACCAGAAGATCTGGTGGAAGGCGTACGTCGCGGCATTGATATGTTCGACTGCGTTATGCCAACCCGAAACGCGCGTAACGGTCATCTGTTCGTTACCGATGGCGTGGTGAAAATCCGAAACGCGAAGCATAAGAGTGACACCAGCCCGCTCGATTCCGAGTGCGATTGCTATACCTGTCGCAATTATTCTCGCGCGTACCTGCATCATCTCGATCGTTGCAACGAGATTTTGGGGGCGCGTCTCAATACCATTCATAATCTTCGTTATTATCAGCGCTTAATGGCTGGTTTACGTAAGGCTATCGAAGAGGGTAAATTAGAGAGCTTCGTGACCGATTTCTACCAACGTCAGGGGCGGGATGTTCCACCGTTGAACGTTGATTAATTTTAATAATGAGGGAATTTGAATGAGCTTTTTTATTTCTGATGCGGTAGCAGCAACGGGTGCACCAGCGCAGGGCAGCCCGATGTCTCTGATTCTGATGCTGGTTGTGTTCGGTCTGATCTTCTACTTCATGATCCTGCGTCCACAGCAGAAGCGTACTAAAGAGCACAAAAACCTGATGAACTCCATCGCGAAGGGCGATGAAGTCCTGACCAATGGTGGCCTGGTGGGTCGCGTAACCAAAGTAGCGGAAAACGGCTACATTGCTATCGCCCTCAACGACACCACTGAAGTGGTTATCAAACGTGACTTCGTAGCTGCCGTTCTGCCGAAAGGCACCATGAAGGCGCTGTAATCCCAACTTTTCCCAAAGGGAACTGCCGTGTTAAACCGTTATCCTTTGTGGAAGTACATCATGCTGGTCGTCGTGATTATCGTCGGCCTGCTGTACGCGCTTCCCAACCTGTATGGTGAGGATCCGGCCGTTCAAATCACTGGCGCGCGCGGTGTCGCCGCCAGTGAGCAAACGCTGATCCAGGTCCAGAAAACGTTACAAGAAGAAAAAATTACCGCTAAGTCTGTGGCACTGGAAGAGGGCGCAATTCTTGCTCGCTTCGACACCACCGACACGCAGCTCCGCGCACGTGAAGCGCTGATGGGCGTGCTGGGTGATAAATATGTCGTGGCGCTTAACCTTGCTCCTGCAACCCCACGCTGGCTGGCTGCGCTGAACGCAGAGCCAATGAAACTGGGTCTTGACCTGCGTGGCGGCGTTCACTTCCTGATGGAAGTGGATATGGATACCGCGCTCGGCAAGCTACAGGAACAGAATATCGACAGCCTGCGCAGCGATCTGCGCGATAAGGGCATTCCGTACACCACCGTACGTAAAGAAGATAACTACGGCATGAGCATCACGTTCCGCGACAGCGCGGCACGCGATCAGGCTGTGACCTATCTGTCTCAGCGTCACCGCGATCTGGTGATCACCTCTCAGGGCAGCAATCAGCTGCGTGCGGTAATGACCGACGCGCGTCTGAGTGAAGCACGTGAATACGCCGTTCAGCAGAACATTAACATTCTGCGTAACCGTGTAAACCAGCTGGGCGTGGCTGAGCCACTGGTACAGCGTCAGGGTGCTGACCGTATCGTGGTCGAACTGCCGGGTATCCAGGATACCGCCCGTGCGAAAGAGATTCTGGGCGCGACGGCGACCCTGGAGTTCCGTCTGGTTAACTCCAACGTTGACCAGGCTGCTGCGGCTTCAGGCCGTGTGCCGGGCGATTCCGAAGTGAAGCAGACCCGCGAAGGCCAGCCGGTTGTGCTGTACAAACGCGTGATCCTGACCGGTGACCATATCACCGACTCCACTTCAAGCCAGGATGAGTACAACCAGCCGCAGGTTAACATCTCGCTGGATAGCGCAGGTGGCAACATTATGTCTAACTTCACCAAGGACAACATCGGCAAGCCGATGGCGACCCTGTTCGTGGAGTACAAAGACAGCGGTAAGAAAGACGCCAATGGCCGTGCCGTGCTGGTGAAAGAGGAAGAGGTGATTAACATCGCCAACATCCAGTCTCGTCTGGGTAACAGCTTCCGTATTACCGGTATCAGCAACCCGAACGAAGCGCGTCAGCTCTCTCTGCTGCTGCGTGCCGGTGCGCTGATTGCGCCAATTCAGATTGTTGAAGAACGTACCATCGGTCCAACCCTGGGTATGCAGAACATCAAACAGGGTCTGGAAGCGTGTCTGGCCGGTCTGGCGGTGTCCATCATCTTCATGATCTTCTTCTATAAGAAGTTCGGCCTGATTGCGACCTCCGCGCTGATTGCCAACCTGGTGCTGATCATCGGTATCATGTCCCTGCTGCCAGGGGCGACGCTAACCATGCCAGGTATCGCGGGTATCGTTCTAACCCTTGCGGTGGCGGTCGACGCCAACGTACTGATAAACGAACGTATCAAAGAAGAGCTGAGCAACGGTCGTTCTGTACAGCAGGCGATTGAAGAAGGCTACAAAGGGGCGTTCAGCTCCATCTTCGATGCGAACGTAACAACACTGATTAAGGTTCTTATCCTGTATGCAGTGGGTACTGGCGCGATCAAAGGCTTTGCGATTACTACCGGTATCGGTGTCGCAACGTCGATGTTTACCGCTATTGTCGGCACCCGTGCCATCGTGAACCTGCTGTACGGCGGCAAGCGCGTCAAAAAGCTGTCTATCTGAGGAGTGCGTTGTGGCACAGGAATATACTGTTGAACAATTGAACCACGGCCGTAAAGTCTGGGACTTTATGCGCTGGGACTACTGGGCCTTCGGCATTTCAGGTTTTCTGCTGATCTTGTCCATCGTCATTATGGGCGTGAAAGGCTTTAACTGGGGCCTGGATTTCACCGGTGGTACGGTGATCGAAATTACCCTGGAAAAACCGGTCGATATGGACCAGATGCGTGAGTCTCTGCAAAAAGCGGGCTTTGAAGAGCCGCTGCTACAGAACTTCGGCAGCAGCCGCGACATCATGGTGCGTATGCCGCCGGTACACGATGCCAACGGCAGCCAGGAGTTGGGCAGCAAGGTCGTTCAGGTTATTAACGAAACGACCAGCCAGGACGCAACGGTTAAGCGTATTGAGTTTGTCGGCCCGAGCGTTGGTGCTGACCTGGCGCAGACCGGTGCGATGGCGCTGCTTGTGGCGCTGATCTCGATCCTGATTTACGTCGGTTTCCGCTTTGAGTGGCGACTGGCGGCAGGCGTGGTTATCGCCCTGGCGCACGACGTGGTGATCACCATGGGCATACTGTCCCTCTTCCACATTGAGATTGACCTGACGATTGTGGCATCCCTGATGTCCGTTATCGGTTACTCACTGAACGACAGTATCGTGGTATCTGACCGTATTCGTGAAAACTTCCGTAAGATCCGTCGCGGCACGCCGTACGAAATCTTTAACGTGTCGTTGACCCAGACGCTGCACCGTACGTTGATCACCTCCGGCACCACCCTGATGGTGATCCTGATGCTGTTCCTGTTCGGTGGCCCGGTGCTGGAAGGCTTCTCGCTGACCATGCTGATCGGTGTGTCTATCGGTACGGCCTCGTCTATCTACGTCGCGTCCGCGCTGGCGCTGAAGCTGGGCATGAAGCGCGAGCATCTGATCCAGCAGAAAGTCGAGAAAGAAGGGGCGGATCAGCCGTCCATTCTGCCGTAAGCGTCTTATGCGGTATCGAAATCCCGGCCTGCTGGCCGGGATTTTTTTTGTCTGCATCTCACAAACACTCCTGACAGTATGCTGTCAGGAGCCCTGTCGTAGACTCCTTCTGAACCCTAACAACAGGCAGGAGGACGTATGAAAAGTGTTATTAACTGGTTTGAAATTCCGGTCGCCGATATGGATCGCGCCATCAAATTTTATGAGTCGGTGATGCAGGTCGCGCTGCGGCGCGAGAAGATGGACGTGGCTGAGCTGGCGGTTTTCCCGCACGAGGATCCGGCCACCGGCGGCGCGCTGGCGAAATTTGACGGCGTTACACCCTCTTCGCAGGGCGCTATTATTTACCTGCATACTGACAATCTGGCGGCCACGCTCGATCGTATTGCTTCTGCGGGCGGTGAGTGCGTGTTTGGCCCGCTGGAACTGCCGCAAGGCATTGGCACTATAGCCCTGTTTACCGACAGCGAAGGTAATCGCGTCGGCCTCCATCAACCGGTATGAGAGTAAACCGATGACCCGACGCGCTGACCGTTTGTTCCAGATTGTGCAGATCCTGCGGGGCAGGCGTCTGACAACGGCAGCGCATCTGGCGGAAAGGCTTGGCGTGTCCGAGCGCACGGTGTACCGCGATATCCGCGACCTGTCGCTTTCCGGCGTGCCGGTGGAAGGCGAGGCGGGAAGCGGATATCGGCTAATGTCGGGTTTTGATTTACCCCCGTTGATGCTGACCAACAAGGAGTCCGAGGCGCTGATGGTGGCGATCCGTCTGCTCAAAACCTGGGGCGGGGAATCGCTGTCGCGCGAGCTGGAGTCGGCCCAGGAAAAAGTGCTGGCGATCCTGCCAGAAGAGAGCCGCCGCAAAGCTGAACAGACGCGAATTTACGCGCCGGATATTGCCCTTCAGCCACACTCCCGTAGTGGTTTCGACGTGATCCACCAGGCAATTTCTGCCCTGCGTGTGCTGGCGCTGCACTATCGCGATGAAGCCGGGCAGTTAACCTGGCGTGAGGTTCAGCCGCTGGGGCTGTTCTTCTGGGGTGAGCACTGGCTGCTGGCCGCGTGGTGTGAACGGCGCGATGACTATCGCTGCTTCCGTCTCGACCGGTGTTTGCATATTACGCTGACGGAAAGACACTTTAGCGAAAGCGCGGACAGGTCGCTGGCGGATTTTTTGCGCAAGGTGAAGCAGTAAAAAGCCGGGTGGCGAGGTAAAAGCAAAACGGCAACGATGTTGCCGTTTTTTGTGTTTGCGCCCTCTCCCGTGGGAGAGGGAAGGGGTGAGGGCACCAGCCCGCACAATCCCGCACTGATTAGAAGTTGTAACCCACGACCAGGTAACCGCCCCAACCGGTAGAACGAACGCTGAAGTCGCCGTTGCCGAAGTTCAGGCTGGCGTCGTCGTTCCACTGACCACCGTTGTGCCAGTAACGCGCAACAACAGAGTAGTGCCAGTGATCGTAGTTCAGCGCCAGGATGTGGCTGGACGCGATGGAGTCGTTAGTGCGCGCTTTTCTGCCGTTCAGGTCGCGGAAATCGTTATCGCCCAGGTCTGAACCCCAGTCAAAGTTGGTGAAGCCGATATAGCTCAGGTTGCCGCCCCACAGTTGGGTAATTGGCACAAAGTATTTCACTTTGAAACGGTAGCCATCCCACTCGTTCTCGTTCGCAGCGCCGTAGTTCTGCCACTGGTATTTTGCGTAGACGTTCATGGACAGGCTCATCGGCAGGCCAGTCTCAATGTCTGTACCCAGACCCATATACCAGGTGCTCTGGCGACCGGACTTGTTGCGGCCCATGTCGTAGATGTAGTTGTTTGCGAAATACCACTCTTTGAACGGACCAAACGCCAGGCTGGTACCAGTCAGTTTATCAATGGAGAAGCGTGGTTCGATCTCCATGAACAGTGGGGAACCGTGGTTCCAGATACCTTTCGCGTCGGTGTTACCGCCGAAGAATACCGGTGCGTCCATGTAGCCATAGAAATCAAACCAGTCTTTTTTTGCGAATGCTTCGTACTCGAGGTAAGTATCGTTACGGATCTGCGGTCCGAAACGGGTATGGTAGCTGCCTACCACGTTAACGCTCTGGTGCCACCAGTCGGAGAGGTATTGTGGTTTGTCGTTTTCCGCTGCGTTAACAGTGAAAGAGGAGGACAGTGCCAGAACTGCACCGGCTGCGAGTAATGTTTTTTTCATAATCATGCCACTGATTGAAATTCCCTTCCGGGAGTGAAAAATGCGCGAATTGCGTTTCTAAATATTTCGTGTTTCTGCGGAGCCTATTATAGGAATCCTTGCTCACAAAAATATGTGTTGTTTCACATATCTCTCACATACGTAATCGATTGCGTTCACGTTTGCGTACTTTAGACGGGCGCGATTGTAGCGGCAATCATTTATGTTGCCAATCCATACGAAATGTAAATGTTAGCGGAGTGACATTTCACTCCGCTAAAAGGGCGGGTTATTGCGCGGCGGGTTGAATGTCGTGAATACGGATAAAGCCCAGCTGTTCTGGCGTCAGTCCGCTCAGCTGGAGCGGAATGTCAACATCGCTCGGCGCCAGCGTGCTGGCGGGGGCGGTGAAGAGCTGATTCTTCACGTTCACCTCCTGATAGCTCTCCGTGGTGCCCTGAATCTGGCCCCACTCTACGGTGCCGCTGAACGCGGGCAGCGGATCGTTGGACTCACCCTGAATGCGTAATGTTGCGCGAGTACCATCGGCATTCGCTGCAACATTCACCAGAGACATCTTTAGCGTGCCAATCTGGCTGTTCAGACGCGCGGGCGTGTTTGCACCTGGCAATAAATAAACGCCATTGCTGGATTTGGCATTTAGCGCGTTCTGCTGGGTGATCTTCACGGTTTCTTTATTAAGTTTGTCCATCGCCACGTTAAGCGTATTCACGCTTTGTTTCATCTCGCGGACTTCGCTTTGCTGTGCGCAGGCGCTGAGCGTGAACAGGCTCCCCACCAGCACTATTTTCAGGTAACGTCTTGTCATTGCGTTTAATTCCTTGAAATCACAGATTGCTGCAATGGTAGACAGGATAGTGCCGTCAGGCATAGATCCTTTGTCTCAAAAAGCTCTTCCTTTGTTGTCGGGCCAGTTCAGGGTAAAATAGAAATCAGTTAACCAGATAACAGGGACATCGTATGCATTGCCCATTTTGCTCCGCTGTGGATACCAAAGTCATCGACTCACGTCTTGTAGGCGAAGGGTCTTCCGTGCGTCGTCGTCGGCAGTGTCTGGTGTGCAACGAGCGTTTTACCACCTTCGAGGTGGCAGAGCTGGTAATGCCGCGCGTGGTAAAAAGTAACGATGTGCGCGAACCGTTCAATGAAGAAAAACTGCGTAGCGGGATGCTCAAGGCGCTGGAAAAACGGCCCGTCAGCTCCGATGACGTCGAAATGGCGTTAAACCACATTAAATCTTATCTGCGGGGGTTAGGTGAGCGCGAAGTGCCGAGCAAAATGATCGGCAATCTGGTGATGGAACAGCTGAAAAAGCTCGATAAAGTCGCCTATATCCGCTTTGCCTCCGTTTACCGCAGCTTCGAAGACATCAAAGAGTTTGGCGAAGAGATCGCCCGCTTACAGGATTAAGACCATGCACGACGAGATGTACATGGCGCGAGCCATGAAGCTGGCGCAGCGCGGTCGGTTTACCACTCACCCTAACCCCAATGTCGGGTGCGTCATTGTTAAAGATGGTGAGATCGTGGGGGAAGGTTTTCACTATCGCGCAGGCGAGCCGCATGCTGAAGTGCATGCCTTGCGCATGGCGGGGGAGAAAGCGCGTGGCGCGACGGCCTATGTGACGCTGGAGCCATGCAGCCACCATGGGCGTACGCCGCCGTGCTGTGAAGCGCTGATTGCGGCGGGCGTCTCGCGCGTTGTCGCCGCCATGCAGGATCCTAACCCGCAGGTAGCGGGCCGCGGACTGTATCGTCTGCAACAGGAAGGAATCGACGTCAGCCACGGCCTGATGATGCAGGATGCGGAAGCCCTGAATAAAGGCTTCCTGAAGCGTATGCGCACCGGCTTCCCGTTTATCCAGCTTAAGCTTGGCGCGTCACTGGATGGCCGCACGGCGATGGCGAACGGCGAGAGCCAGTGGATCACCTCGCCACAGGCAAGGCGCGATGTGCAACGTCTGCGCGCGCAAAGCCATGCTATTCTCACCAGCAGTGAAACGGTACTGGCTGACGATCCGGCCATGACCGTACGCTGGGAAGAGCTGAATGCAGATACGCAGGCGCTCTATCCGCAGGAGAACCTGCGTCAGCCGCTGCGCATTATTATTGATAGCCAGAACCGCGTGACGCCGGAGCACCGCATCGTGCAGCAGCCGGGGGAAACCTGGATTGCACGCACCAAAGAAGATACGCGCGAATGGCCGCAAGGCGTGCGCAGCATTACGGTGCCGGAACATAACGGGCATCTGGATCTGGTGGTGCTGATGATGTTGCTCGGCAAACAGCAGGTCAACAGTATCTGGGTTGAAGCCGGTCCGACGCTCGCCGGCGCACTGCTTCAGGCGGGGCTGGTGGATGAGCTTCTCGTCTACGTTGCGCCTAAACTGTTAGGTAACGACGCGCGCGGCCTGTTTGTGCTGCCCGGCCTTGAAAAACTGGCCGATGCGCCGCAACTCTCATTCAGTGAGATTCGTCCGGTAGGCCCGGATGTCTGCCTCCATTTAACGACAGCGTAATTGCTCCTGAAATAGGGAAGCAGTACGCAAAGTATTATGATAAAATCCGCCCCCCTGCGGGGCCAAATGAACCCGTAAAGGAAGAGTATGAACATTATTGAAGCTGCTGTAGCTACCCCGGACGCTCGCGTCGCCATCACCATTGCGCGTTTCAACAACTTCATCAATGATAGCCTGCTGGAAGGTGCGGTTGACGCCCTGAAACGTATCGGCCAGGTTAAAGATGACAACATTACCGTCGTTTGGGTACCAGGTGCTTACGAACTGCCACTGGCAGCGGGCGCGCTGGCGAAAACCGGTAAATACGACGCGGTGATTGCGCTGGGTACTGTTATTCGTGGCGGCACTGCGCACTTCGAATACGTTGCGGGCGGTGCAAGCAATGGTCTGGCGCACGTTGCGCAGGATGCTGAAATTCCTGTCGCGTTCGGCGTGCTGACCACCGAAAGTATTGAACAAGCCATCGAACGTGCTGGCACCAAAGCCGGTAACAAAGGTGCAGAAGCTGCACTGACCGCGCTTGAAATGATCAATGTATTGAAAGCCATCAAGGCCTGATTTTTTTGTAAGGGGAATTCCGTGAAACCTGCTGCTCGTCGCCGCGCCCGTGAATGTGCCGTCCAGGCACTTTACTCCTGGCAGTTGTCCCAGAACGACATCGCTGATGTTGAATACCAGTTCCTGTCAGAACAGGACGTGAAAGACGTTGACGTTCTGTACTTCCGTGAACTGCTGTCGGGAGTGGCGACTAATAGCGCGTATCTCGATGGTCTGATGAAGCCATACCTGTCCCGTCTGCTCGAAGAGCTGGGCCAGGTCGAAAAAGCAGTGTTGCGTATCGCGCTGTTTGAGCTGTCTAAACGTGATGATGTGCCGTACAAAGTGGCCATCAACGAAGCGATCGAACTGGCGAAAACCTTCGGCGCTGAAGACAGCCACAAGTTTGTTAACGGCGTGCTGGATAAAGCCGCACCTGCGATCCGTCCCCACAAAAAGTGATCCGCAAACCGGAGTTCTGCATTGCCTGACGGGCAGTGCGGCTCCGGTTTTTTCTTTTATTTGCTGAGGCATAACGTATGGCATGCGGCGAATTCTCCCTGATTGCCCGTTATTTCGACCGTGTCAGAACCTCTCGTCTTGATGTTGAAACCGGCATTGGCGATGACTGCGCACTTCTCAATATTCCCGAAAAACAGACGCTGGCAATCAGCACCGACACCTTAGTGTGTGGGCGACATTTCCTGCCCGACATCGATCCTGCCGATCTGGCGTATAAAGCGCTGGCGGTGAACGTCAGCGATCTGGCGGCAATGGGCGCCGACCCGGCCTGGCTGACGCTGGCTCTGACCTTGCCAGAGGTGGATGAAGCCTGGCTTGAAGCCTTCAGCGATGCCCTGTTTGAGCAGCTGAATTATTACGATATGCAGCTGATTGGCGGTGATACCACTGCCGGTCCGCTGTCGATGACCCTGGCAATCCACGGCTATGTGCCTGCCGGGCGCGCGCTGAAACGTTCGGGCGCAAAACCGGGCGACTGGATCTACGTGACCGGTACGCCGGGGGATAGCGCGGCAGGGCTGGCAATCCTTCAGAACCGTTTAACGGTTGAAGATGCTGACGATGCGGCGTACCTGGTGAAGCGCCATCTCCGGCCCACGCCGCGTATTTTGCACGGCCAGGCGCTGCGCGAGCGGGCCAGTTCGGCTATCGATTTGTCTGACGGGCTGATCTCCGATCTCGGCCATATCCTTAAAGCCAGCGGCGTGGGCGCGCGGATCGATCTGGATCTGTTTCCTCTGTCAGAGCCGTTGCGTCGCCATGCCGAGCCTGAGCAGGCGCTGCGATGGGCGTTATCCGGTGGAGAAGATTATGAGCTGTGCTTCACGGTGCCCGAGCTGAATCGCGGAACACTGGATGTGGCGTTAGCGCATCTGGGGGCGAAATTTACCTGCATCGGGCAGGTGATGCCGGAAAGTGAAGGGCTGCTGTTTGTCCGCGACGGCGCCCCGGTTACGCTTGACTGGAAAGGGTACGATCACTTCGCGTAATTTTGTGCGCTCTGTATTGCCGGGTGGCGCTGCGCTTACCCGGCCTACGGATTTTGTTCCCTGAATTGTTTATTTAAACCCTACCACCGGATGTTGCTGATACGGCGTCTCCAGCTCGGCAATCTGCTCCGGCGTCAACGATAAGTCCACCGCACTCAACAACTCATCCAGCTGTTCTTCCCGCGATGTGCCCACAATCGGCGCGGCGACACCGCGCTTGCTCAGCAGCCACGCCAGTGCCACCTGCGCGCGCGTTGCACCGATATCGTCGGCGATCCCGGCTAAGCGTTCGGCAATTAACGCATCGCTGGCTTCTGTATCGTCATACAGGTTTTTACCCACTTCGTCCGATACCAGCCGGGCGGTGGTTTCGCCCCACGGACGGGTTAACCTTCCGCGCGCCAGCGGGCTCCACGGGATCACCGCCACGCCTTCCTGGTAGCAGAGCGGCAGCATCTCGCGCTCTTCTTCCCGGTAAATCAGGTTGTAGTGATCCTGCATGGTGACAAAGCGCGCCCAGCCGTGCTGTGCCTGGAGATCGAGCGCCTGGGCAAACTGTGAGGCATGCATGGACGATGCGCCGATGTAGCGCGCTTTACCGGCTTTCACGACGTCGTTCAACGCTTCAAGCGTCTCTTCGATCGGGGTGTTGTAATCCCAGCGGTGGATTTGCAGCAGGTCGACGTAATCCATGTTCAGGCGTCTGAGGCTGTCATCAATAGAACGCAGGATCTGCGCGCGAGAAAGGCCTTCCGCCAGGTCGCCTGACGGGTAGTACACCTTAGTGGCAACCACAACGTCATCACGACGGGCAAAATCTCGCAGGGCGCGGCCAACAATCTCTTCGCTGCTGCCGTCGGAGTAGCTGTTGGCGGTATCGAAGAAGTTGATGCCGCCGTCAATGGCGCGCTTGATGATGGGGCGGCTGCTCTCTTCCGGCAGCGTCCAGGCATGATTTCCCCGGTCAGGCTCGCCAAACGTCATGCATCCCAGGCAAAGCCGGGACACCTTAAGGTCCGTTTTTCCTAATGTCGTGTATTGCATGGTTCCGCTCCTGCTGTTTAAACAATACGTTTAAGCATAGCAGGAGCAGAAAAGGGGAGAGATCAGGCCAGCCAGGTGCGGATTTTGGCTTCGATACCGGCGGCGTCCAGACCAATGTCGGCGCGCGCCTCATCCTGGGTGCCTTGCGGGATGAAGTGGTCCGGCAGGCCGAGATTAAGCACCGGAACGGCTTTATGGTTCGCCATCAGCACTTCGTTCACGCCGCTACCCGCGCCACCCATGATGGCGTTCTCTTCCAGCGTGACCAGCACGTCATGGCTTTCCGCCATGCTCAGAATCAGAGATTCATCGAGCGGCTTCACGAAGCGCATATCGACCAGCGTCGCATTCAGGTTTTCAGCGACTTTTGCCGCTTCCGGCATCAGCGTACCAAAGTTCAGGATCGCCACTTTTTCACCGCGACGTTTCACCAGACCTTTACCGATGTCCAGTTTTTCCAGCGGCTGTAATTCAACGCCAAGGGCATTACCGCGTGGATAGCGTACCGCGCAGGGACCGTCCTGATAGTGGTAACCGGTATACAGCATCTGACGACACTCATTTTCGTCGCTTGGCGTCATGATCACCATGTCCGGGATACAGCGCAGGAAGGAGAGATCAAACGCGCCCTGGTGCGTCTGGCCGTCAGCCCCCACAATGCCCGCGCGATCGATAGCAAACAGCACCGGCAGCTTCTGAATGGCAACGTCATGGATAACCTGATCGTAGGCGCGTTGCAGGAAGGTAGAGTAGATCGCTACCACCGGCTTGTAGCCGCCAATCGCCAGGCCCGCAGCAAAGGTTACCGCGTGTTGCTCGGCAATGGCGACGTCGAAATACTGGTCCGGGTATTTTTTGGAAAACTCCACCATGCCGGAGCCTTCACGCATGGCAGGCGTCACCGCCATCAGCATGTTGTCTTTCGCCGCCGTTTCGCACAGCCAGTCGCCGAAGATTTTTGAGTAGCTCGGCATCCCGCCGCTGCTTTTCGGCAGGCAGCCGCTGGTATGGTCGAACTTAGGCACTGCGTGGAAGGTGATCGGATCTTTCTCCGCCGGTTCGTAACCACGCCCTTTTTTGGTCATGATATGCAGGAACTGAGGGCCTTTCAGGTCGCGCATGTTTTTAAGCGTCGTCACCAGACCCAGCACATCGTGGCCGTCCACCGGGCCGATATAATTAAAGCCCAGCTCTTCGAACAGCGTACCCGGTACGACCATGCCTTTGATGTGTTCTTCGGTACGCTTAAGCAGCTCTTTGATCGGCGGTACGCCGGAGAAGACTTTTTTACCGCCTTCACGCAGTGAGGAGTAAAGCTTGCCGGACAGCAGCTGCGCCAGATGGTTATTCAGCGCGCCGACGTTCTCGGAGATCGACATTTCGTTATCGTTGAGGATCACCAGCATGTCCGGTTTGATATCGCCCGCGTGGTTCATGGCCTCAAAGGCCATCCCGGCGGTGATCGCCCCGTCGCCAATCACGCAGACAGTGCGACGTTGTTTATTCTCTTTTTCGGCGGCAACGGCAATACCAATGCCCGCAGAAATGGAGGTGGAAGAGTGGCCGACGCTTAACACGTCATATTCACTCTCGCCGCGCCACGGGAACGGGTGCAGGCCCCCTTTCTGGCGAATGGTGCCAATTTTATCGCGACGTCCGGTCAGAATTTTGTGCGGATAGGCCTGGTGGCCGACATCCCAGATCAGCTGATCGAACGGCGTGTTATAGACGTAATGCAACGCCACGGTCAGCTCAACCGTGCCAAGTCCGGAGGCGAAGTGGCCGCTGGAGCGGCTAACGCTGTCGAGCAGGTAGCGACGCAGCTCGTCACACAGCTTCGGCAGACTCTCTTTCGGCAACAGACGTAACTCCTGAGTGGAGTCAACTAACGCCAGTGTCGGGTATTTGGCAATATCAAAACTCATCAAAGGCTCATCGAGATTTATAGTTTATTTATCACGCTGGATTATGTAGTCCGCTAGCGCTTCCAGTGCCGAGGTATCCAGCGATTGCGCGGCCAGCTCATTCAGCGACTGGCGGGCATCGTCTATCAGATCCCGGGCTTTACGTTGGGCATGCTCAAGGCCCAACAGGGCGGGATAGGTACTTTTGCCAAGCTGCTGATCCGCACCCTGACGTTTTCCCAATGTTGCAGTATCGCCCACCACATCCAGAATGTCATCCTGAACCTGGAATGCCAGACCGATACTTTCTGCGTATCTGTCCAGAATCGGCAGGGCTTTACGCCCGCGTTCACCCGCGCTCAGCGCGCCCAGGCGAACGGCTGCACGCATCAGTGCGCCCGTTTTGTGACGGTGGATGCGCTCCAGCTGTTCCAGAGTAACCTGACGACCTTCAGCCTCTAAATCCAGCGCCTGGCCGCCGCACATCCCGGCGACGCCGCTGGCCATTGCCAGTTCGGACACCATTGCCAGACGATCGCGATCGCTCACTTCAACCATCGGCGCATCGCTCAGAATGGAGAAGGCCAGAGTTTGCAGCGCATCACCCGCCAGAATGGCATTCGCTTCGCCAAATTTGATATGGCAGGTTGGCTGACCGCGACGTAGATCGTCATCGTCCATGGCTGGCAAATCATCGTGGATCAGCGAATAGGCGTGGATACACTCCACGGCGGCTGCCGGGGCGTCCAGCGTGTTATCGCTGATACCGAACATGTTGCCCGTGGCATATACCAGGAACGGACGCAGGCGTTTACCCCCCAAGAGTGCGCCATAGTGCATGGCTTCAACCAGTGGAGTGTTCTGAAAAGGCTGCGGCTCAATGAATCGGCGCAGCGCATCGTTGGCGCGGATGACGCGCGCCTGAAGCGCGTTGGAGAAATCCATTTACTCGGCGTCCGGTGTGAATGGCGTGGTTTTAGCGTCTTCGCTGTCGGAAAGCAGGATCTGCACACGCTGCTCGGCCTGCTGAAGCTTTACCTGCCCCTGGCGCGCAAGCTGCACACCGCGTTCAAATTCGTTGAGGGCATCTTCCAGCGGTAAATCGCCGCTCTCGAGGCGGGTAACAATCTGCTCAAGCTCACTCAGCGCAGTTTCAAAACTGGCCGGTGCGTCGTTCTTCTTCGGCATAGTGAATTAACTCTTATATTCTTCGCCCCAACATGGTAACGGACTCGGGGCAATTATCAAATAACGCGAGTGGCGCGATGGTGGTATACTTGCGCGCCTGGATGCAGCCACGGGTGTGGGCTGCTGTATCATTTTCCACTACAAGCCTTTATAAGCTTGCCTAAGAAACATTGCCGCCATGAAGTTTATCATTAAATTGTTCCCCGAAATCACCATCAAAAGCCAATCTGTGCGTTTGCGCTTTATTAAAATTCTCACCGGGAACATTCGTAACGTATTAAAACACTACGACGAAACGCTCGCTGTGGTGCGTCACTGGGACCACGTTGAAGTCCGCGCGAAAGACGAAAGCAAACGTCTTGATATTCGCGACGCGCTGACCCGTATTCCTGGTATTCATCATATTCTGGAAGTGGAAGACGTTCCGTTCAGCGATATGCACGATATCTTCGAAAAGGCGCTGGTACAGTACCGCGACCAGATCGAAGGGAAAACGTTCTGCGTGCGCGTGAAGCGTCGTGGTAAACACGAGTTCAGCTCGATTGAAGTCGAGCGCTACGTTGGCGGCGGTCTGAACCAGCACGTTGAGACGGCGCGCGTGCGCCTGACTAATCCGGACGTTACCGTTAATCTTGAGATCGAGAACGATCGTCTGCTGCTGGTTAAGGGTCGTTATGAAGGTATTGGTGGTTTCCCGATCGGCACGCAGGAAGATGTGCTGTCGCTGATCTCGGGCGGCTTCGACTCCGGCGTCTCCAGCTACATGCTGATGCGTCGCGGCTGCCGCGTGCACTACTGCTTCTTCAACCTGGGCGGGGCGGCGCATGAAATCGGCGTACGTCAGGTGGCGCATTACCTGTGGAACCGCTTCGGCAGCTCTCACCGCGTGCGTTTTGTGGCGATCAACTTTGAGCCGGTGGTCGGCGAAATCCTCGAAAAAGTGGACGACGGCCAGATGGGCGTGGTCCTGAAACGTATGATGGTGCGCGCGGCGTCCAAAGTGGCTGAGCGCTACGGCGTGCAGGCGCTGGTCACCGGTGAAGCGCTGGGGCAGGTCTCCAGCCAGACGCTGACCAACCTGCGTCTTATCGACAACGTGTCTGATACGCTGATCCTGCGCCCGCTGATCTCTCACGATAAAGAGCACATCATCGATCTGGCGCGTAAAATCGGTACTGAAGATTTTGCCCGTACCATGCCGGAATATTGCGGTGTGATCTCAAAAAGTCCAACCATTAAAGCGGTGAAGGCGAAGATCGAAGCGGAAGAAGAGAACTTCGATTTCAGCATCCTGGAAAAAGTGGTGGCGGAAGCGTCCAACATCGATATCCGTGAGATCGCCCAGCAGACCGAGCAGGAAGTGGTTGAGGTGGAGACGGTCAGCGGCTTTGGTGCTAACGATACGATTCTGGATATCCGTTCTGTTGATGAGCAGGATGACAAGCCGTTGCAGGTGGAAGGCGTGGAGGTGGTTTCGCTGCCGTTCTACAAGCTGAGCACCCAGTTTGGCGATCTCGACCAGAGCAAAACGTATCTGCTGTGGTGTGAGCGTGGGGTCATGAGCCGTTTGCAGGCGCTGTATCTGCGTGAGCAGGGCTTCGCGAACGTGAAGGTGTATCGCCCGTAGTTTATTGTCGGGGAGTGCGGCCTGATGCCCTCACCCCGTCCCTCTCCCACAGGGAGAGGGCGCAAACATTAAAAACGGCAACCTCGGGTTGCCGTTTTGCTTTTACCTTGCGCCACCCGACTTTTTTATTCGTAGTAGTTATAAATCCCCGCCGCCATCACCAGCGACGAAGCCACTTCGTACGCTTTTTCGCGCCCAACCAGCAGGTCAATAATCTTCAGGCCAAAATCAATGGCGGTGCCCGGCCCCTGGCTGGTGAGCAGGTTAACGCGCGGATCCCAGACCACGCGTTTATCCACCCACTGGTCTTCCGGAATTGTATCCTTCAGACCAGGGAAGCCGGTCATATTGCCGATGGGGAAAATGTCGTGCGGAACCAGCACCGTACCTGCGGCTGCACAGATTGCCGCGACGATACGCCCGGAAAGATGAAACTGACGAACGGTTTCAACCAGCAGCGGGCTGTCGCGGAAACACTCAGCCCCCTTCAGACCACCCGGCAGAACGATAATGTCGTAATCACCGTCCGCCACCTGTACAAGCGGTGCATCCGCCAGAATCTTCACCCCACGCGAGCAGGTAATCGCCAGGCTTCCGTCGCTGGCGACGCTGGCGGTAGTAACCTTAATACCACCACGTACCAGCAAATCAATGGTGGTGACCGCTTCTGTCTCTTCGCTACCAGGGGCGAGGCATACCAGTGCCGATGCGCTCATACTCACTCTCCTTTCGTTTTACTAACTCAAACAGACGGCTGTTTTCCGCAACGGTAATGCCGTGTGCCCGGGCGCGTTTTAACAGATAACCGGTAATGTAATCAATTTCGGTATGCCGCATAGCCCGGATATCCTGCAACATTGAGGAGATATTTTCTGCCGTACTCTCAATGACCTGGTCGACATAATAACGTAAATCGGACTCTGAGGTGTGGTAGCCTTCGCGTTCAATGACGGCGGCAACTTCCCGGCAAATCAGCGCTACCCGATCAGGATGCTGGCGCAGTTCACCGTTAGGGCAATCCAGCAGGGCGGTCAGCGGATTAATCGCGCAGTTCACCGCCAGTTTGCGCCACAGTTCCGCGCGAATGTTATTGTGCCAGGCGACGTCAGGCAGCGTGCTTTGCAGGGTATCCGCAAGATAGCTGTAATCGCCGGGCTGTTCACGCGCGGGACCGATATGAGTGATACCACTGGCAACATGGATAATGACGTTACCGTCGCGACGCGCCGCGTGGGTGGTTGTCCCCATCAGCAGCGGTTGCCGGACAGATTTTAGCTCTTCAATGGTACCCATACCGTTGTGAATCAGCAGGATTGGCGTGCTTTCAGGTAACTGGGCGGCCAGGCTTTTCACCGCATCGGAGACCTGCCAGGCCTTCAGCGTGACCAGCAGCAAATCGCTGGTGGCAAGAAATTCCGGATCGTTTGCCGTTAAAGACTCATTAAAAATTGAACCGTCTGTACCCATCACGTTCACACTGCAATAGGGCTGGGGAATTCGCAGCCAGCCCTGAACGTCGTGTCCCTGTTTGCATAGCGCTGTAAGCCAGAGTTGGCCAAGGGCTCCGCATCCAAGCACTGTTACTTTCATCGTTCCTCCTCACCTGCAACGGCGCCAGGTGCTATGACGCTAAGTATAGCGCCATCAGCTAAGCTTCTAGTTATGCCTCGTTGCGGGTATTATGCAACGCAACAAAAATGAAGGGAGAAGAAAAGATGCCATCTTTCGATATTGTTTCTGAAGTTGATTTGCAGGAAGCGCGTAACGGCGTAGAAAATGCTGTCCGTGAGGTTGAGTCACGTTTCGATTTTCGTGGCGTTGAGGCGACCATTGAACTGAACGACGCGAACAAGACGATCAAAGTCCTGAGCGAGTCTGATTTCCAGGTCAACCAGTTGCTGGATATCCTGCGCGCCAAGCTGCTCAAGCGCGGCATTGAAGGGACCTCACTCGATGTGCCGGAAGATTTTGTTCACAGCGGCAAAACCTGGTTTGTGGAAGCGAAGCTGAAGCAGGGGATTGAAAGCGCCGTGCAGAAGAAAATCGTGAAGCTTATCAAAGACAGTAAGCTCAAAGTGCAGGCGCAGATCCAGGGGGAAGAGATCCGCGTGACCGGAAAATCCCGTGATGACCTGCAATCCGTGATGGCGCTGGTGCGTGGCGGCGATCTCGGTCAGCCATTCCAGTTTAAAAACTTCCGCGATTAAGACAATCATGCCCGGCTAAACCGGGCATTTTTTCAGGCCTTCAGCGCCTGCTCTACCTCAAAGCGGTTAGTCACTTTGCTGTCAATTTTGACATACGCACTGCGCTCTTCCGGGACAATCAGCACTTCGCTCACGCCCTCTGTCGCTTCCAGACGCTGTTGTAACGCGTCACCGATTGCCACGTCATCGGGAATTTCTACCCGCAGGCTACTCACGTAACGCGGCTCTTTCATGGTGCTGGCCACAAACAGCCAGAGCATCGCCAGCAGCGCACCGGCGAGGAAAACGGTCTGGGAGTCAAACAGACCATCCACCCAGCCGCCGAGTGACCCGCCGATCGCCACGCCGAGAAACTGGCTGGTGGAGTAAATGCCCATCGCGGTGCCTTTGTATCCTGCCGGAGACTCTTTGCTGATAAGCGACGGCAGCAGGGCTTCCATCAGATTAAAGGCCAGGAAGAACAGTTGTACGCCCGCGATCAGCTCCCAGAAATGCGGGCCGGCGCCCCACAGCACAATCTCGGCAATCAGCAGTAACGCCACGCAGCCCACGAAGACGCGTTTCATTTTGCGCTTCACTTCGGCGTAAATAATGAAGGGCACAACGGAGACAAACGAGATCAGCATTGTGACCAGATAAATTTTCCAGTGCTCTGCCGCCGGAAAACCTGCTGAGGCCAGTTGACCGGGCAGGGCGACAAAGGTGGACATCAGCAGAATGTGCAGGCACATAATGCCGAAGTTCAGCTTAAGCAGGCGCGGCTCGGCGATGACTTTGCTGAAGCAGCCTTTGACCATCCCGGATTCACGGTTGAGGACGTGGTTTTTACTGTCAGGTACAACCCACAGCGTGAGTGCGATCCCGATGGTCGCCAGCACTGCAATCATCCAGAACAGGGCGTGCAGGCCGAGTGAATGGGTGATAACGGGCCCCAGCACCATGGCAATGGCAAACGTGACGCCAAAGCTGACGCCGATAAACGCCATGGCTTTGGTGCGGTTTTGCTCGCGGGTTAAGTCTGACAGCAGCGCCATCACGGCGGCGGCAATCGCCCCGGAACCTTGCAGGGCGCGCCCAAGAATAATTCCCCAGATGGAGTGGGAGAGGGCGGCGATGATGCTGCCGAGCACAAACACCAGCAGCCCGCCGACAATCAGCGGTTTGCGACCCACTCGGTCGGAGAGCAAGCCAAAGGGGATCTGGAATATTGCCTGCGCCAGGCCGTAGATACCGATCGCCAGACCGATCAGCGCTTCGCTGGCACCCTGTAACGCCATGCCATATGTGGTCAGAACGGGCAGGACCATAAACATGCCAAGCATCCGCAGCGAGAAAACAGTCCCTAAACCCCAGGTCGCACGCAGTTCGCCTGGCGTCATTTTATAATCGTTCATTACCACCTCAGTTCAAAAGCAGGCCATAGTGTAGTGCGGGGAAGGGGCGGGGTAAATAATCGGTTATTTAACAAATATTACATACGTTACTAATAGATTTCATGAATAAAAAAGGGGTGCCGAAGCACCCCTTTATGTCCTTGCTATAGCTTACCAGACGTAAGTCAGCAGGTTTTGTGAATCAGGCACCATGAAGTCTACGGACATCATCACGGACAGGGAGGTGATGGCGACAATCGAGAACACAAACAGCTTGCGTGCCCAGACCTTGTCATCTTCCACTTTGTAACCGCGCAGGGCCATACCGAGCCACCAGACGCTCACCGCAGCTGCTACCACCAGATATTTATATCCGGCGTAACCGCCCAGAGAGAGCATCAGCGTTGCCACGGCAAAAGCGATGATGTAGAGCGTGATGTGGTTCTTGGCAACCGAAATGCCTTTCACGACCGGCAGAACCGGAATGTTCGCCGCCTGATAATCCTTAAAGCGGAAAATCGCGATGGCGTAGGAGTGCGGCATCTGCCACAGGCTAAAGATAGCCAGCAGGATCAGCGCACCGCTGTCGAACTCGTTCGTGACGGCGCAATAGCCAATCACCGGCGGCGCAGCGCCGGAGAGAGAACCAATCAGCGTGCCGTAGACGGAGTGACGTTTCATATACAGGCTGTAGACGCCCACATACACCACGAACCCCATCACCCCCAGCCAGCAGGCCAGCGGGTTAGCACCAAACCACAGCAGCATAAAGCCAGCAATACCCAGCAAGGTGGCGTACACCAGCGAGACGGAAGGAGCAATCAGGCCTTTAACCAGCACCCGATTTTTGGTCCTTTCCATCTTCTTGTCGATATCCATGTCGATGTAGTTGTTAAATACACAACCGGACGCAACCACCAGTGACACACCGACCAGCGTGTAAATAAAGAGGGTGTAATCAATGCTGCCTTTAGAGGCCAGCAGGAACCCTCCGATTACGGAGATCAGGTTGCCAAAGATGATGCCTGGTTTCGTGACTTGCAGGTATTGCTTAAACATACTCGCCGCTCTTAGTGAACCATCATGTTGTAGTTAAGGTTCCACATAATCCAGATGGAACCGACTACCAGGATAGCGATGATAATCACGGTAAAGATAAAGGCCGTCATGTTCCAGCCTTCATCGGACTTGGTGTTCATGTGCAGGAAGCAAACCAGATGCACCAGAATCTGAATCACCGCGGTCACCAGGATTGCGCCCAGGATAACCGGCTTAGATGCAGAACCGTTCATCACCATCCAGAACGGGATCACCGTCAGAATGATCGACAGGATGAAACCTGTCATGTAGGTTTTTACGCTGCCGTGGGAAGCGCCATGATCGTTAGAATGACTCATTACATCGCCCCCATCAGATAGACAACAGAGAACACACAGATCCATACCACGTCCAGGAAGTGCCAGAACAGGCTCAGGCACATAATACGGGTACGGTTAGTACTGGTCAGGCCGCGACGGGAGATCTGGAACATCAGTACCGCCATCCAGATCAGACCCGAGGTCACGTGCAGACCGTGGGTGCCGACCAGCGCGAAGAACGCTGACAGGAAGCCGCTACGATCCGGGCCGAAACCTTCCATGATCAGGTGATGGAATTCATAGATTTCCATCCCGATAAAGCCAGCACCAAACAGCCAGGTCAACGCCAGCCAGGAGACAACCTGGCTCTTGTTGTTTTTGTACATGGCGATAGCCGCCATGCCGTAGGTGATGGAGCTGAATAACAGCAGTGCGGTTTCAACCAGTACGAACGGCAGCTCAAAGATGTCCTTACCGGTCGGGCCGCCCGCTGTGCCGTTCACCAGAACGGCATAGGTTGCGAACAGACAGCAGAACAGGATGCAGTCGCTCATCAGGTAGATCCAGAAACCGAAGACTTTCGTCGGTCCTGTATCATGGTGCGCATGTTCATGCGCGTGGGCAGTCGAGTGCGCCAGAGTATCAGTTGCCATTTTTCAGCCCCGCTTTAGAAATCTCGTCAAAATGCTGGTTTTCCAGCTTTTCAACTTCACGGACTGGTACGTAGTAGTCCACGTCCTCGTCAAAGCTCTTCACAATCCAGCTGATTACGATGCCAGCGAAGCCAACAATCGCCATCCACCAGATGTGCCAGATCATTGCGAAACCAAATACCGTTGCGAAGGCGGCAATGACGATGCCCGCACCGCTGTTTTTCGGCATATGGATCTCTTCGTAATGTTCAGGTTGCTTGTACGCTTCACCTTTTTCTTTCATTTCCCAGAATGCGTCACGCTCATGAATGTGCGGCACTACGGCAAAGTTATAGAACGGAGGTGGAGAAGAGGTAGACCACTCCAGCGTACGGCCACCCCACGGGTCACCGGTCAGGTCGCGGTTCAGGTTACGGTCACGGATAGACACGTAGTACTGAATCAGCTGGCACAGAATACCGCAGGCAATCAGCGCTGCGCCGCCCGCTGCAATCATCAGCATTGGGTGGAACTGCGGATCGATCTGCTGGCTCAGACGACGGGTCATACCCATGAAGCCCAGCACGTACAGCGGCATAAATGCTACGAAGAAGCCAATGATCCAGAACCAGAACGCGCGTTTACCCCATTTCTCGTTCAGCGTGAAGCCGAACGCTTTTGGCCACCAGTAGGTTACGCCAGCGAAGCAGCCGAAGACCACGCCACCGATGATAACGTTATGGAAGTGCGCAATCAGGAACAGACTGTTGTGCAGAACGAAGTCAGCACCAGGTACCGCCAGCAGTACCCCGGTCATCCCACCTACGGAGAAGGTCACGATGAAGCCGATGGTCCACAGCATGGCTGAGTGGAACACGATACGGCCCTGGTACATGGTGAACAGCCAGTTGAAGATCTTAACCCCGGTCGGGATCGCGATAATCATGGTGGTAATACCGAAGAAGGCGTTTACGTTGGCGCCCGCACCCATAGTGAAGAAGTGGTGCAGCCAGACGATGAACGACAGAACGGTAATACATACGGTTGCCCACACCAGAGAGGTGTAACCAAACAGACGTTTACGCGAGAAGGTTGCCGCGATTTCGGAGAACACACCGAACACCGGCAGAACCAGGATGTACACTTCCGGGTGACCCCAGGCCCAAATCAGGTTGATGTACATCATCATGTTGCCACCCATATCATTCGTGAAGAAATGGGTACCCAGATAGCGATCCAGGGTCAGCAGCGCGATGGTGACGGTCAGAATTGGGAACGACGCGATAATCAGGACGTTGGCGCACAGAGATGCCCAGGTAAATACTGGCATCTTGAACATCGTCATACCTGGTGCACGCATCTTCAGGATGGTCACGAAGAAGTTAATACCGGTCAGAGTGGTACCGACACCGGAGAGCTGAAGCGCCCAAATCCAGTAGTCAACGCCCACGCCCGGACTGTATTCAATTCCCGACAGCGGCGGGTAGGCCAGCCAGCCGGTCTGAGCAAATTCGCCCACACCCAGTGACAGGTTAACCAGGATAACGCCGACAACCGTGAACCAGAAGCTCAGGTTGTTGAGGAACGGGAACGCAACGTCGCGCGCGCCGATTTGCAGCGGAACGACCACGTTCATCAGACCGATTACCAGCGGCATCGCCACGAAGAAGATCATGATAACGCCGTGGGCGGTAAAGATCTGATCGTAGTGGTGCGGTGGCAGGAAGCCGGCTTCGCCCGCAGACGCAAGCGCCTGCTGGCTACGCATCATGATTGCATCCGCAAAGCCACGAATTAACATGACGATACCGACGATGCAGTACATGATACCGAGTTTTTTGTGGTCAACCGAAGTCAGCCACTCATTCCACAGGTAGCTCCACTTACCGAAGTAAGTGATCAGGCCAACTAAGGCCGCGCCACCAATGATAATTGCAGCCACCGTAACCATAATAATCGGTTCATGGTAGGGCACTGCATCCAGTGTCAATTTTCCGAACATTTTCTTCCTCGGCCCCTTAGTGAGCGGTTTCCGCGTGGCTCATGTCCATGCCTTCCATACCCTGGTGCGTGTTGTGCTCGCCTTCAGGCTGGGTCATGTCCATGCTCATGCCGTGATCCATAAATTTGCCAATAACATCTTTGAACAGATTCGGTTTCACGTTAGAGAAGTACTCCACCTTGTTGTATTCGCTAGGTGCAGCCACTTTTTCGAACGCCGCCATGTCAGACATGGTGTTGGTAGACTGCTTCGCTTTTGCAACCCACTGGTCGAAAGTCGCGCGGTCTGGCGTAGCGATAGCTTTGAACTTCATACCCGAGAAGCCCGGGCCACTATAGCTGGCGGAGATACCGTCGTAGGTGCCTGCTTCATTCGCGATCAGGTGCAGGTTAGTCTGCATACCGGCCATCGCGTAAATCTGGCTGCCCAGACGTGGGATGAAGAAGGAGTTCATTACGGAGTTGGAGGTCACTTTGAACTGAACCGGAGTGTTCGCCGGGAAGGCGATTTCATTCACGGTAGCAATGCCCTGTTCTGGATAGATGAAGAACCATTTCCAGTCCATGGAGACCACTTCAATGGTAATAGGTTTTTCATCGTGAACCAGCGGTTTGCTCGGCTCAAGTGCGTGAGTGGTTTTCCAGGTCAGTACAGCAAGGAACAGGATGATCAGAATAGGTACCGTCCAGACCACAGCTTCCACTTTATTGGAGTGTGACCAGTTAGGGCTATACTTCGCATCTTTATTGCTCGCACGATACTTCCAGGCGAAACCAACAGCCATCAAGATGGCAGGAATAACCACAATCAACATCAGGCCAAAAGCCGTCAGTATCAATGAACGTTGTTCCAGTCCAATCTGTCCTTTGGGGTCTAGTAGTGCAGAATCGCAGCCACTGAGTAATACAGTGCCTGCGAATAATGACAACCATCCCAAACTTTTATTGTATTTCCTGAGTCTCATTTAACGACCTCAATTCCACGGGAGTCTGGTGGCGTTTAAAGTGTGGGGGCATTTTACGGGAAGGTTACATTACTGTAAACATCATTAGCCCTGTGTCAGGAAGGTGTTACCGGGTTCTGCCGCACATGTCACAAGTGTTGCAAATTATGTCGCGTTTTCCGGGGGAAGCCGCACGGAGTGGGCGTTATAACGAAAGGGTGCCCCAGCATACCGCAAAAGGGACAATTGGTATAACCATTGCGGAAAATACACAAATAATTAACAATTAATTATCAATAAAAAGACAACTAAAAAACGAAAATTCAATCTTTCGAATGCTGAATCGTTTAACGGAAAATAGCGTAGCGAAATAAGCTCCAATAATTTCCGAATGCTATCCCGCACAAAACAACAAATATTTTTTTTGCCGATGGCGGTTATTTCGCCGTTATAATTTCGTGTCGTTATTACAACGGGAAATAACCTTTCGCTTTTTACTTCATGTCATCTGCGTTTTCCGCAGTGACATGAAATCCAGCATCCCACCGGTCAGGATACCCACGATGGCGAGAAACACGCCTGCATCAAGCAGCTGGGTTTCAAAAGGAAGCGACAAGGTGGTCGTCGCATTGATAATGAGTACCGCGAGCCACACTACCAGCGCAAGACAACCTGCCATCAGCAGACGCAGGGCAAACCGGTAGGCAGCCTGATATTCCGTGCGCGGCATGAAGTGTTCCGTCCGCTGGGTATATTCCAGCGTCTGGCGACAGACCAGCAACAATAAAATCCCCGGCACAGCCGCCACCACAGAGAAGAGATAAAATGTCGGCCAGCCGTGGGCTTCAACAAACCAGCCCGCGACGGGACCTACGTACACGCGCCCGACGGCAGAGAGCGCCGAGAGCAGCGCGAACTGCGTGGCGGAAAATGACTTATTGCACAGCGTCATCAGCAGGGCGACAAATGCCGCTGTGCCCATACCTCCGCACAGATTTTCAAAGAATACCGCCGTCGCCATGCTGATCATATGCTTGTCGGTGATCGACAGCAGCCAGTAACCGGCATTCGAAGCGCCCTGAAGGATGCCGAAGATCAGCAGAGCACGGAACAGCGACAGACGCTGCATCAATACGCCGCCGTACAGCGCGCCGACGATCGTGGCAAACAGCCCCAGGGTTTTGTTCACCACGCCGACCTCCCCCGCATCAAACCCGACGCCGCGGATCAGGAAGGTGGTGGTCAGACTCATGGCGAAAGCGTCGCCGAGCTTATAAAGGACAATCAGCAGCAGGATAAGCCAGGCATTATTGCGACCAAAGAAGTCGCGGAGCGGTGCGGCGACGGCCTGCTCCAGCGAGCGGGGAACCGGAATCACATCGCTCGGTTCAGGCGCGAATAGCGTGGCAATAATGCAGGGGATCAGCAGAGCGGCCATCAGCCAGTACATTCCCTGCCAGCCGAGATAGCGGTCGGCAAGCCAGAGGGCCAGCCCGCCGGAAACCAGCATACCCAGGCGGTAGCCAAGCACGCTGATTGCCGCACCGGCACCACGCTCTTCCGCTGGCAGGACGTCCGTCTTCCAGGCGTCAAAAACAATGTCCTGCGAAGCGGAGCAGAAGGCGATGACCACCGCAAGCGCGGCCATCCAGCGCAGCTGTGTTGACGGCTCAAGGAAACCCATTGCGGCAATGGCCAGCAACAGCAGCACCTGCGTCATCGCTAACCAACCGCGACGGCGCCCGAGGAACGGTGGGGTATAGCGATCCATCACCGGCGACCACAGGAACTTAAAGACGTAAGCCTGGCCGACGAGCGAGAAGAAACCAATGGTTTTAAGATCGATGTTCTCAACCGTCATCCACGCCTGTAACGTGCCGGAGGTGAGCGCAAGGGGCAAACCGGAGGCGAAACCAAGGATCAGCAGAATAGCTGATTTCGGTTGCTGGAAAATGCGTAAGTAGTGACTGGACATGTTCTTATGAACTGACCCGGTGAAGCACCGGGTCAGTCAGCAGGATTAACGGGCGTTCTGCTTGATGAAGTCGTGAATGCTGGTGTCCTGTGCCATGTCGGCAATGGTGTCAGTCAGCACGCTGTTAACCGCGTCAGCGATATTTTTGTTGGAGGCCTGGAATGCGCCTTCAACGGAATAGCTCGCACGGTAGTTTTTGTTCATTTTGTTGCCGTTCTTCGCGGTAGCGATGATGGCGATATCGGCTTTAGTCGCAATGTTGTAGCGAACGTTACCCTGGGAGACGTCAGCGTACAGGTTGTTCACGATGATTTGCAGATCAACCGCGCCGCTTGGGCCAATCATGTAGCCGCGGGAGGTCATCTGTTTCTCCAGCACTTCCTGCAACAGGAAGCGCAGGTCGCGGGAGGCGGTCAGCGTGACCTGCTGGTTGTCGCGAGTCACTTTCGCCAGCGCCTGGTCCTGACGCTGATCGGCGCCATTAATGCTGACCGTAACGCCCATCAGGCTTGGATCCTGCTGAGGCAGGGTAATTTTTGGTGAAACGTCAATGGTCGTCGGCGGAGTCGCGCAGCCGGCGAGCATAAAGAGTGCTACCAACGGAAAGAAGAGTTTTTTTAACATTTTCGGGTTCTCAACGAATCGTAAGCAAAAAGAGAAAAATTGCCGCCATCATAACATCGCTAACGGCCAGGGGAAGTGGTCAACGCATGTAAATTCATCGCCTTGTCCGAAAACTGACCACCTTTCCGCTTTTCTCTGCCTGTAAGTGACAAAACGTATGAACCACATAGTGAACTTCATTCGTTTGGGTGAGAAAATCAGACGAAAGCTAAATATTTGTTGTCAAGGCGTAATGGAACCGGTAAAAGCGGCTAATATTTAAAGGGATGGGTGACATCTTAGCGTTGTCGGAGGAGTGATTTCATGATGATACGTGAACAGATAGAAGAAAAATTAAGGGCAGCGTTCAACCCTGTGTTTCTCGAAGTTGTCGACGAAAGCTATCGTCATAACGTGCCGGCAGGTTCTGAAAGCCACTTTAAAGTGGTTCTGGTCAGCGATCGCTTCACGGGAGAACGTTTCCTGAACCGACACCGCTTGATCTACAGCACCTTGACGGAAGAACTCTCCACAACCGTACATGCGCTGGCGCTGCATACCTACACCATTAAGGAATGGGAAGGGCTACAGGATACGGTATTCGCATCACCGCCTTGTCGGGGTGCAGGCACCATCGCCTGATAAATCGGATTTGCAACCGCCGGAGTTTTTCCAGTATGTTGCTTACAGATTTCGTCAAGACGGCCTTCGGGCCGTTTTGTTTTGTCTGAGTTTTGAGCGGATGGCGCGTTTTTAAGGCTAAAAATAGCCTTAAAGTGTGAAAAAAGCCGCAGCAACATGCTCCAACCGTTCTCGACTCACCTAAGTGATGCCGCTATAATGCCGCGTCTTATTGAATGTCTTCGGGATGATTCTGGCGACAGGGAATGTGAATCTGCACATAAGAGAGCATCCCGGTATAACAGACAGATTCAGAGTTGACCGAGCACTGTGATTTTTTTGAGGTAACAAGATGCAAGTTTCAGTTGAAACCACTCAAGGCCTTGGCCGCCGTGTAACGATTACTATCGCTGCTGACAGCATCGAAACTGCTGTGAAAAGCGAGCTGGTCAACGTAGCAAAAAAAGTACGTATTGACGGCTTCCGCAAGGGCAAAGTACCAATGAATGTTGTTGCTCAGCGTTATGGCGCTTCCGTGCGTCAGGATGTGCTGGGTGAACTGATGAGCCGCAACTTTATCGACGCGATCATCAAAGAAAAAATCAATCCAGCCGGTGCGCCGAACTACGTTCCAGGCGAATACAAGCAGGGCGAAGACTTCACCTACTCCGTAGAGTTCGAAGTGTACCCGGAAGTTGAGCTGAAAGGTCTGGAATCTATCGAAGTTGAAAAACCGATCGTTTCCGTGACCGACGAAGACGTTGACGGCATGCTGGATACCCTGCGTAAGCAGCAGGCGAACTGGAAAGAGAAAGAAGGCGCTGTTGACGCAGAAGACCGCGTAACCATCGACTTCACCGGTTCTGTAGACGGCGAAGAGTTCGAAGGCGGTAAAGCGTCTGATTTCGTACTGGCGATGGGCCAGGGTCGTATGATCCCAGGCTTCGAAGACGGTATCAAAGGCCACAAAGCGGGCGAAGAGTTCACCATCGACGTGACCTTCCCTGAAGAATACCACGCTGAAAACCTGAAAGGTAAAGCAGCGAAGTTCGTTATCAACCTGAAGAAAGTGGAAAAGCGCGAACTGCCAGAACTGACTGAAGAATTCATCAAGCGTTTCGGCGTGGAAGACGGTTCTGTTGCGGGCCTGCGTACCGAAGTGCGTAAAAACATGGAGCGCGAGCTGAACGGCGCTGTACGTAACCGCGTGAAGTCTCAGGCGATTGAAGGTCTGGTGAAAGCGAACGACATCGACGTTCCTGCTGCCCTGATCGACAGCGAAATCGACGTTCTGCGCCGTCAGGCTGCACAGCGCTTCGGTGGCAACCAGCAGCAAGCGATGGAACTGCCACGCGAGCTGTTCGAAGAGCAAGCGAAACGTCGCGTTGTTGTTGGCCTGCTGCTGGGCGAAGTGATTCGTACCCACGAGCTGAAAGCTGACGAAGAGCGTGTGAAAGGCCTGATCGAAGAGATGGCTTCTGCATACGAAGATCCATCAGAAGTGATCGAGTTCTACGGTAAGAACAAAGAGCTGATGGACAACATGCGCAACGTCGCGCTGGAAGAGCAGGCTGTAGAAGCGGTACTGGCGAAAGCGAAAGTCACCGAAAAAGAGACCTCTTTCACCGAACTGATGAACCAGCAGGCGTAATTTCGCCCCAACGGTTTAAAGTTTGAACAAAAAACCCGTTGCCCTCCGGCGACGGGTTTTTTTTATCACAGCTTTAGTCCTGGAAGGGTGCTAAAACGCCCTTTCAGTGTTAGCGTTACAACAAAACGTTGTTATGCTTGAAATAGGGCATGGCGACCCCCATTAGTATGTAATCACGATGATTGAGACTGGCTGATAATCCGTCCATAAGGTTACAATCAGTACAGCAGGTGTTTTCAATTTTGAACCAGGAGACGGAAATGTCATACAGTGGCGAACGAGATAACTTTGCACCCCATATGGCGCTGGTGCCAATGGTTATTGAACAGACCTCACGCGGTGAGCGTTCTTTCGATATCTATTCCCGTCTGCTCAAGGAACGCGTTATCTTTCTGACCGGCCAGGTGGAAGACCATATGGCTAACCTGATCGTGGCGCAGATGCTGTTCCTGGAAGCGGAAAACCCGGAAAAAGACATTTACCTGTATATCAACTCGCCGGGCGGTGTGATTACGGCGGGCATGTCTATTTATGACACCATGCAATTCATCAAGCCGGATGTCAGCACCATCTGTATGGGGCAGGCGGCGTCCATGGGGGCTTTCCTGTTAACCGCAGGGGCGAAAGGTAAGCGTTTCTGCCTGCCTAACTCCCGCGTGATGATTCACCAGCCGCTGGGTGGTTACCAGGGCCAGGCGACGGATATTGAAATCCACGCCCGAGAAATTCTGAAAGTAAAAGCGCGCATGAATGAACTTATGGCGCAGCATACGGGTCAACCTCTCGAGCAGATCGAGCGCGATACCGAGCGCGATCGCTTCCTCTCTGCGCCAGAGGCAGTTGAGTACGGCTTAGTCGACTCCATTTTGACCCATCGTAATTGATGCCCGCGACGCGAGTGTGCCGCTATACTAATGTAGGGCGGCACGTTGCCTGTAAGCAGCTTGCGTCTGAGAATGGCATTTGCGTCGTCATGTGCGGCACATAGAACTTAAAAAGAGGTTTGGACTCATGACAGATAAACGCAAAGATGGTTCGGGCAAACTGCTGTACTGCTCTTTTTGCGGCAAAAGCCAGCATGAAGTGCGTAAACTGATTGCCGGGCCGTCCGTGTATATCTGCGACGAATGCGTCGATTTATGTAACGACATCATTCGCGAAGAGATTAAAGAAGTCGCGCCGCACCGTGAGCGCAGCGCGTTACCAACGCCACACGAGATTCGCCACCACCTGGACGACTATGTTATTGGTCAGGAGCAGGCGAAAAAAGTGCTGGCGGTGGCGGTATACAACCACTACAAACGTCTGCGTAACGGCGATACCAGCAATGGCGTAGAACTGGGCAAAAGTAACATTTTGCTGATCGGGCCTACCGGTTCCGGTAAAACCCTGCTGGCAGAAACGCTGGCGCGCCTGCTGGATGTTCCGTTCACTATGGCGGATGCCACCACCCTGACCGAAGCCGGTTATGTGGGTGAAGACGTTGAAAATATTATCCAGAAGCTGCTCCAGAAGTGCGATTACGACGTACAGAAAGCCCAGCGCGGGATCGTCTATATCGATGAGATCGACAAAATCTCTCGTAAATCAGACAACCCGTCCATCACCCGTGACGTCTCGGGCGAGGGCGTGCAGCAGGCGCTCCTGAAGCTGATTGAAGGTACGGTTGCGGCTGTTCCACCGCAGGGTGGGCGTAAACATCCGCAGCAGGAATTCTTGCAGGTTGATACCTCTAAGATCCTGTTTATCTGTGGTGGTGCGTTTGCAGGCCTGGATAAAGTGATCTCTCACCGTGTGGAAACCGGCTCCGGCATTGGTTTTGGCGCAACGGTGAAAGCCACGTCTGAAAAACCAAACGAAGGCCAGCTGCTGGCGCAGGTTGAGCCGGAAGATCTGATCAAATTCGGTTTGATTCCGGAATTTATCGGCCGTCTGCCGGTTGTGGCGACCCTGAACGAACTGAGCGAAGACGCGTTGATTCAGATCCTGAAAGAGCCGAAAAACGCGCTGACCAAGCAGTATCAGGCGCTGTTTAATCTGGAAGGCGTTGAGCTGGAATTCCGTGACGAAGCGTTGGACGCGATTGCCAAGAAAGCGATGGCGCGTAAAACCGGTGCCCGTGGCCTGCGTTCTATCGTGGAAGCAGCATTGCTCGACACGATGTACGATCTTCCTTCTATGGAAGACGTCGAAAAAGTCGTGATCGACGAGTCCGTCATTGGTGGCCAGACCAAGCCGTTACTGATTTACGGTAAACCGGAAGCGCAGCAGGCATCTGGCGAATAATTCACCATTTCATACAATCAGTTAATCAAAAAGGGGGGATTTTATCTCCCCTTTACTTTTTCCGTATTCATGGCGTTGAATGTATGGGAAACATCCCCATATACTGGATTACATGTTAATGGTTGTGTGAAGCACAGTTACATGACCAGTTTACCTGGCGGACACTAAACTAAGAGAGAGCTCTATGAATCCTGAGCGTTCTGAACGCATTGAAATCCCCGTATTGCCGTTGCGCGATGTGGTGGTTTATCCGCACATGGTCATACCCTTATTTGTAGGGCGGGAAAAATCTATCCGTTGCCTCGAAGCCGCCATGGATCATGATAAAAAAATCATGTTGGTCGCGCAGAAAGAAGCATCAACGGATGAGCCGGGTGTAAACGATCTTTTCACCGTCGGGACCGTGGCCTCTATTTTGCAGATGCTGAAGCTGCCAGACGGCACCGTGAAGGTGCTGGTGGAAGGCTTACAGCGTGCGCGTATTACCACTCTGTCAGACGATGGCGAGCACTTCTCTGCGAAGGCAGAGTACCTTGATTCACCGGAACTTGATGAGCGCGAGCAGGAAGTGCTGGTACGCACCGCGATCAGCCAGTTCGAAGGCTACATCAAGCTGAATAAGAAAATCCCACCTGAAGTGCTGACGTCGCTGAACAGCATCGACGATCCTGCACGTCTGGCGGATACCATCGCTGCGCATATGCCGCTGAAGCTGGCTGACAAACAGTCCGTGCTGGAAATGTCCGACGTTAACGAACGTCTGGAATACCTGATGGCGATGATGGAGTCTGAGATCGATCTGCTCCAGGTTGAGAAGCGCATTCGCAACCGCGTCAAAAAGCAGATGGAAAAATCTCAGCGTGAGTACTATCTGAACGAGCAAATGAAAGCCATTCAGAAAGAGCTCGGCGAGATGGACGATGCGCCGGATGAAAACGAAGCGCTGAAGCGTAAGATCGACGCGGCGAAGATGCCGAAAGAGGCGAAAGAGAAAGCCGAAGCTGAGTTGCAGAAGCTGAAAATGATGTCTCCGATGTCGGCGGAAGCGACCGTTGTACGCGGCTACATTGAGTGGATGGTGCAGGTTCCGTGGAATGCCCGCAGCAAGGTCAAAAAAGACCTGCGTCAGGCCCAGGAGATCCTGGATACCGACCACTACGGCCTGGAACGTGTGAAAGACCGCATTCTTGAGTACCTCGCGGTACAGAGCCGTGTGAACAAAATCAAAGGCCCAATCCTGTGCCTGGTAGGGCCTCCAGGGGTGGGTAAAACCTCTCTGGGCCAGTCCATCGCCAAAGCGACAGGGCGTAAGTACATCCGTATGGCGCTGGGCGGCGTGCGTGATGAAGCGGAAATCCGCGGTCACCGCCGTACCTACATCGGTTCCATGCCGGGCAAGCTTATCCAGAAAATGGCGAAAGTGGGCGTCAAAAACCCGCTGTTCCTGCTCGATGAGATCGACAAAATGTCTTCGGACATGCGTGGCGATCCGGCGTCGGCGTTACTGGAAGTGCTTGATCCAGAGCAGAACGTGGCGTTTAGCGATCACTACCTGGAAGTGGATTACGACCTGAGCGATGTGATGTTTGTGGCGACGTCGAACTCCATGAACATTCCGGCGCCGCTGCTGGACCGTATGGAAGTGATCCGTCTGTCAGGTTATACCGAAGACGAGAAGCTGAACATTGCCAAACAGCACCTGCTGCCGAAGCAGATTGAGCGTAACGCGCTGAAAGCCAACGAGCTGACCGTTGAGGACAGCGCCATTGTCGGCATTATTCGTTACTACACCCGTGAAGCGGGTGTGCGTAGCCTCGAACGTGAGATCTCTAAGCTGTGCCGTAAGGCGGTGAAACAGCTGCTGCTGGATAAGAGCCTGAAGCACATCGTGATTAACGGCGACAATCTGCATGCGTACCTGGGCGTTCAACGCTTCGACTACGGTCGCGCAGACAACGAAAACCGTGTTGGTCAGGTGACCGGTCTGGCATGGACGGAAGTGGGCGGCGATCTGCTGACCATCGAAACCGCCTGTGTTCCGGGCAAAGGCAAGCTGACCTACACCGGTTCGCTGGGTGAAGTGATGCAGGAGTCCATCCAGGCGGCGCTGACCGTGGTGCGCGCGCGTGCGGAAAAACTGGGTATCAACCCGGATTTCTACGAAAAACGCGACATTCACGTTCACGTTCCGGAAGGGGCGACGCCGAAAGATGGCCCAAGCGCGGGTATTGCCATGTGTACTGCGCTGGTTTCCTGCCTGACAGGTAATCCGGTTCGTGCTGATGTGGCCATGACCGGTGAAATTACGCTGCGTGGTCAGGTACTGCCTATCGGCGGGTTAAAAGAAAAACTGCTGGCGGCACACCGCGGTGGGATCAAAACCGTATTGATCCCTTACGAGAATAAACGCGATCTGGAAGAGATTCCGGACAACGTTATTGCCGATTTGCAGATCCATCCGGTGAAACGCATTGAGGAAGTTCTGACTCTCGCACTGCAAAATGAACCGTCCGGAATGCAGGTTGTAACCGCAAAATAGTGACCTCGCGCAAAGAGCGCCAATAAAAACAAGGCTGGTAAGTCATTTCGTACTTGCCAGCCTTTTTTTGTATAGCTAATTTAGATTGCTGATTGGGTTAGCCATCAACAACGGGTGTTGTAAGGTCATAGCAGGACTGATATAACTGCTGCGCGGTCGCGCTGTGAAGGATTCAGGTGCGATATAAATTATAAAGAGAGGAAGAGAACAGTGAATAAATCTCAACTGATTGACAAAATTGCTGCGGGTGCTGATATTTCTAAAGCGGCAGCTGGACGTGCTTTAGATGCTTTAATTGCTTCTGTTACTGAATCTCTGCAAGCTGGGGACGACGTTGCACTGGTAGGCTTCGGTACTTTTGCGGTTAAAGAGCGTGCAGCCCGTACTGGCCGCAACCCTCAGACCGGCAAAGAGATCACCATTGCTGCCGCTAAAGTGCCGGGTTTCCGTGCAGGTAAAGCGCTGAAAGACGCAGTAAACTGATTGCTTTCCCGCTCCAGGGAAGCTGAAAAGTACAAGGGCGCATCGTTTGATGTGCCTTTTTTGTTTGTCCAGACCTGATTTGTGCGAGTTTATGCGAGTTGTGGGCTGACAATTGCCCTGTTTTCTTGTCACAATACGCCTTTACGCGCGACGGTCAGGATTTTCCGTCAGCGTCAGGTAACCAGTCACCTACAGCGGAGTGTTGTTACACCATGATGGACAGCTTACGCACGGCTGCTAACAGTCTCGTGCTCAAGATTATTTTCGGTATCATTATCGTGTCGTTCATATTGACCGGTGTGAGTAGTTACCTCATCGGCGGTGGCGCGAACTACGCCGCAAAAGTGAATGGCCAGGAAATTAGCCGTGGGCAGTTCGAGAACGCTTTTGCTGGTGAACGTAACCGCATGCAGCAACAGCTGGGCGACCAATACTCTGAACTTGCAGCCAACGAAGGCTATATGAAAAACCTGCGTCAGCAGACGCTAAACCGCCTTATTGACGAGGCGCTGCTGGATCAGTACGCGAAAAGCCTGGGTCTGGGCATCAGCGATGAGCAGGTTAAAAAAGCCATCTTCTCGACGCAGGCTTTCCAGTCTAATGGGAAGTTCGACAACGCGCGTTACAACAGCATTGTTAACCAGATGGGTATGACGGCTGACCAGTACGCTCAGGCACTGCGTAACCAGTTGACCACGCAACAGCTAATCAACGCGGTGGTGGGCACCGATTTCATGCTGAAAGGCGAAACTGAAGAGCTGGCGGCACTGGTGGCGCAGCAACGCGTGGTGCGTGAAGCGACGATTGATGTCAACGCACTGGCAGCGAAACAGCAGGTTAGCGACGCTGAAGTTAATGCTTACTACGAGCAAAACAAGAACAACTTCATCTCTCCGGAACAGTTCCGCGTAAGCTATATCAAGCTGGATGCAGCTGCGATGCAGGAAAATGCGACTGACGCCGAGATCCAGTCTTATTACGACCAGCATC
The DNA here is from genome assembly GCF_049238005.1 of Enterobacter cloacae complex sp. IR5459. Taxonomy (NCBI): domain Bacteria; kingdom Pseudomonadati; phylum Pseudomonadota; class Gammaproteobacteria; order Enterobacterales; family Enterobacteriaceae; genus Enterobacter; species Enterobacter cloacae complex sp. IR5459. The sequence goes on along the minus strand of NZ_JBMKIG010000002.1, from coordinate 540,513 downwards.
AGGATCAGTTCACTCAGCCGCAGCGTAACCGTTACAGCGTGATCCAGACCAAAACGGAAGCAGAAGCGAAAGCCGTGCTGGACGAGCTGAACAAAGGCGCTGATTTCGCCACCTTAGCGAAAGCAAAATCTACCGACATTATTTCTGCCAAAAACGGCGGTGATATGGGCTGGCTGGAAGAGTCAACTACCCCGGATGAGCTGAAAAATGCAGGCCTGAAAGAGAAAGGCCAACTGTCTGGTGTAATCAAATCCTCCGTCGGCTTCCTGGTGGCGCGTCTGGACGATGTTGTGGCGGCGAAAACCAAGCCGCTGACTGACGTTCGTGATGATATCGCTGCGAAAGTGAAGCAGGAGAAAGCGCTGGATGCCTTCTATGCTCTGCAACAGAAAGTGAGCGATGCCGCAAGCAACGACAACGAATCACTGGCGGGCGCTGAGCAGGCTGCTGGCGTGAAAGCGGTTGAGACGGGCTGGTTCAGCCACGAAAACCTGCCGGAAGAACTGAACTTCAAACCGGTTTCAGATGCCATTTTCAATGGTGGTCTGGTCGGTGAGAATGGTACGCCGGGCAGCAACTCAGATATCATTACCGTTGACGGTGATCGTGCGTTCGTACTGCGCGTCAGCGAGCACAAAGCCGAGGCAGTGAAGCCCCTGGCGGAAGTGAAAGATCAGGTGGTGGCGCTGGTGAAACACAACAAAGCGGCACAGCAGGCAAAACTGGATGCAGAGAAAATTCTGGCCGACCTGAAAGCCGGTAAGAACGATGCGCTGAAAGCGGCTGGCCTGAGCTTTGGCGAAGCAAAAACGCTGAGCCGTACCGGTCAGGATCCTGTCAGCCAGGCGGCGTTTGGTCTGAGCCTGCCGGCGAAAGACAAACCTGTCTTTGGCACCACGACCGATATGCAGGGTAACGTGGTGGTTCTGGCGCTGGATGAAGTGAAAGCCGGCACGCTGCCAGACGCGCAGAAGAAGGCCATGGTTCAGGGAATTACCCAGAACAATGCCCAGATTGCTTTCGAAGCGTTGATGAGCAACCTGCGTAAAGAAGCCAAAATCAAGCTGGGTGATGTGGTCACTCAGGAGCAATAATTACGTGTCTGCTCGCAGATTTTCGTAACGTTCTGCAAAAACTAAAGGCCGCTTTCGCGGCCTTTTCCATTTCTGCAATCTGCTGTTTGTCCCTGTTTTCCCGTGCGGCTATCGTGGCATGGCTGTCAACAAACAAGGAGAAAACAGCATGAAATGTGGAATCAAAGCACTGTTAATTACACTGGCTATTGCCACTTCCGGGATGAGTGCGGGCGCGCTGGCGGCGTCACCCTCGTCTAAAGCCCAGGCTGCACAAACTCAGGCCGATGCAACGTCACAAGGTCAGGTTAAAGCCAACGCGACGGCCAGCACGAAAGCCATTGAGGACGAGGGTACGCGGGTCAGTATTAATACTGCCTCTGCGGACGATCTTGCCCGCGTAATGAATGGCGTGGGCCTCAAAAAAGCGCAGGCCATCGTCAGCTATCGTGAAGAGTATGGTCCTTTCAAAACCCTTGACGATCTCAAGCAGGTGCCGGGTATGGGCAGCGCGCTGGTTGAGCGCAATCTCGCACACCTGACGCTGTAATCGCGTAATCACTTGCACTGCGGCAAAAATTTGCCAGGATAAAGAGGTCATACCAGTTATGACCTCTGAACCTATAACAACGAAAGGCTATTGCGCTATGCAGACACAAATCAAAGTCCGTGGTTATCACCTCGATGTTTACCAGCACGTCAATAACGCCCGCTACCTTGAATTTCTTGAAGAGGCGCGCTGGGACGGCCTGGAGAACAGCGAAAGCTTCCTGTGGCTAACCGCACACAACATCGCGTTTGTGGTCGTCAATATCAACATTAACTACCGCCGCCCGGCTGTGCTGGGGGATGTGCTCACCGTGACCAGTGAGGTTCAACAACTGAATGGCAAAAGTGGTGTATTGAGCCAGGTCGTTACGCTGGAGCCAGAAGGGCAGATTGTGGCCGATGCGCTGATCACCTTTGTCTGTATCGATCTCAAAACCCAGAAAGCGTTGCCGCTGGAAGGGGAGTTGCGCGAAAAGCTGGAGCTGATGATCGCGTAAATTTTTGTCTTTTATAAAAGACAAGAAGGGTTTTCAGGGATAAAATCATGAACAGGGACTACGTTGTTAAACGTTACCGAACCCGCGACGGAAAAATACCGTTTGAGGATTGGGTAGCAAAGTTGAGACGAAAGGATCCGGAGCTGGCGTTTCGGATCCTTCTGCGAATCGACCGCGCTGAGAAGGGGAATTTTGGCGATTACCGTTATCTCAGAGAGGGTGTCTGGGAGTTGAAGGTTGATAGTGGTCCCGGTTATCGAGTCTATTTTGCGGTCCAGCATCGGGAAATCTTATTGTTGCTGATCGGCGGTGACAAAAAGAGCCAGAAAGCGGATGTGATGCTGGCAATAGATTACTGGAAAGATCATCAAAAGGATAAACTCCATGAGCAAAAGTGAGCGAAAATTCTCAAGTACCGTCAGCCATGATGAAGCTGTAGTCAAAATGCTGCGCGAAAATCCTTCTTACGCGCAACTCTATCTGCAAATTGCACTGGATGAAATTTACGAGGACCAGGGGATCCCAGCCTATTTGATTGCCCTCAGACGCGTTATCGAAGCGCGCGGCGGTATTGGAGAGATTTCAGCCAAAGCGGGGCTTTCACGTCAGCAGCTATACCGTACCCTGTCCGAAAATGGTAACCCAACGCTGACTACACTGATGAAAATTACCCGTGCTGCCGGTGTAAAACTGTTCGACAGCACGGTCAGGTAGCCCTTATTTCAGCCCGGTCTTTTTCTGCATTGCGGCCATAACGCCCGCTTTATCCGCAAAATAATGATTCAGACCGTTCGCGCGCAGGTTACAGGCGGCACACTGCCCACAGCCGTCCCCTTTAATGCCGTTGTAGCAGGTCAGGGTCTCGTTGCGAACGACATCCAGCTTGCCCCAGTAGTCGGCCAGCGCCCAGGTTTCAGCCTTATCCAGCCACATCAGCGGCGTTTCGAAGCGGGTCTCTTTTGCCATTCCCAGATCGACGGCGTGATTGAGTGCTTTCACGAATTCATCCCGGCAGTCCGGGTAGCCAGAGAAGTCGGTCTCACACACGCCCGTGATCACCGCTTCGGCTTTCACCTGGTAGGCATAGATCGCCGTCAGGGTCAGGAAGAGAATGTTGCGGCCCGGTACGAAGGTGTTCGGAATGCCGCTGGCATCCGGTTCGTAATCAGGCACCGGAATGCTGTCGCGGGTGAGGCTGCTGACGGCCAGTTCATTTAACAGCGTCACGTCCAGCACTTTATGAGCGCGGGCGCCCAGTTTGAGAGCCAGTTCACGAGCGACATCGATTTCAGCGCGATGACGCTGACCATAATCAAAAGTGACGCAGTGCACTTCATCATACTGGTGAAGCGCCTGAATCAGGCAGGTGGTGGAATCTTGTCCTCCGCTGAACACGACGACGGCACGTTTCATAGATCATCTCGACAGTTACAGTAAAAGCGTCATGTTAACGCCTGGCTAAAGCGGCGACCAGCTTCTTCACGCGTTTGGTGGAGGAAGCCAGGCTTCGGTGAAGTGAAACCAGCCGCGAGTGTTAAGGCGTATGCCGTTGACGCCCGGAGGCGCGCTGATTTGATACTGGTAGTTAAAGAGCGGCGTCAGGACGGCTGTCTCCATTAACCGGCTGAATATAGCCTGAAGTCCTGCGTGTCGGTCACGCTCGTCGGCCTGCGACTGCACCGCATCCAGCGTGGCCTGCAAATGGGCGAATGCCGGTGCGCTCAGCAGATGCGGCCAGAGCGCATCGCAGCGGAGCCACTGCTCAAGCGTGTACGCCGGCGCTTCGCCAATCAGTCTGTCTCCCATCATGATGTCTGCATCGGCAAGCTGCTGGCACCCGTCCCACGTTTTGGCGTCGTGAAAGATGACGGTCAGTTCACAACCCTGCCGCGCAAGGTATGCTTTTAACTGGCTGGCCATGGTGTGAAGCTCAACCGGCAGGTGGTAGACCAGCGTCAATGCCTCTGGCAGCGCAACGTCGGTTAAATCAGGCCACTGGGGGATCGCCCAGCCGGGAAGCAGTTCCTCGGTAGGAGTGATGAGCCCTTCGTTCAGGGGAAGCGTGTGCAGCAGCGTTGAGAGATGAATGATATTAATCAGCCGCTTTGCCTGAAGTTCGCTTAGACGTGGACTCTGTTTCAGCGTGAGGTAGCAGAAGCCCAGACTGGTGCTGTTACTCACCAGCCGCAGGCTGGCCAGCTCGTCGGCCTCGCCAATGGCGATTTGCACCGGGTGGCGACAGCTGGTGCCCAGACTGTAGTCAAAAAGCTGGGGCGTGATCCAGTACTCGATAGCCTTAAGCAACGGATGGCCAAGATGATACTGCTCGTGGCTTTCCAGACGCACCAGTTCAGGCTCAAAAACGCTTAGCCGGAAGGGACCGCTGCCTACCACAGGGTAATCGGGATGCGCCAGACGGCTACAGTAGGTTGCCAGCCTGTGCGCCAGCCAGTAGTCAGGTTGATGGAGAATAAACGTCAGGCACTGCGGGTGCGTGGTTTCGATACGTAAGACGCTGCGGAACAGCGTGCCCATGCCGGGCTGCGATAACAGCGCCGTCAGGCTTTGCCGGAGCTGTGCCGTCTCTATTTTATCGCCGTTATGCCAGTGCAGGGTGGAGCGAATGTAGAAATGCCAGCGCAGGCCGTTAGCAGAGACTTCCCAGTGATGCGCCAGATCGCCCGTGGGTTCACTGCTGTTACCATTAAAACGCGTCAAACCAGAGAATACCTGTCCCGCCAGATGCTGCTCCGCCCGGCCAGGGAGAAACCCGGCTGAAGCGGCTCCAGCGAGCGATAGTAGGGAATACGCAGCGTCGGCGTATCGTTCTGCCACTGTCCGCCCATAAACGGATGCAGCAGCGATCGCAAATCTTCAGGCGCGAGCTGGGCCAGCTCCAGCGCGTTGTGCTGCTGTCCACTTTTCAGGGCCTCTTCCATCATCGTATTACGCAACGAATCCGGGGTGACGTGAAAGCGTAATTCCCCACGCTTACCTCGTCCGGAGCGGGCGTGCCAGCTTAGCCAGCCCGCCTCCTGCGCCTGGCGCAGCAGGGTGCGAACATGTCGCTCGCTGCAAAAGCAGCGGCTGGCAAGTTCACTGATGGTCACCTGCTGCGGTGCGCCGGCAGACGGGTGCCACAGACGCTGATACTGGTTAAGACGGTTAAGCTGGCGCATGAAAAACCCGGAACAATAATTATCATCTATTCACTATTACTTCCGTATATCCCACGTAATACTGATGCACAAGTTAACCGCATCACATTTCGGGAGTAATCATGGCTCGGCTCGCTGCATTTGATATGGACGGCACGCTGTTAATGCCGGATCACCGTTTAGGGGAGAAAACCCTGAACACTCTTAAGCGCCTGCGCGAGCGTGAAGTTACCCTGACGTTTGCTACTGGTCGTCATGTGCTGGAGATGCGCCATCTGCTGGGGACATTTGCCCTCGATGCGTTCTTGATCACCGGCAACGGAACGCGCATTCACTCCGTCGACGGCGATGTGCTGCACCGTCAGGATCTGAATCCGGAGGTGGCGGACATTGTCCTGCACAGCACCTGGGATACGCAGGCCAGCGTGCATGTTTTTAATGATGAAGGCTGGTTTACCGGGCGTGAGATCCCGGCCTTGCTGCACGCACACGTTTACAGCGGCTTTAAATATCAGCTTATCGATTTGCGCCGCATTCCGGCACACAAGGTGACCAAGATCTGCTTCTGTGGCGATCACGACGATCTCTGCCGTCTGCGTATTCAGCTTAACGAGGCGCTGGGCGAACGGGCGCACCTGACCTTCTCGGCGGTGGACTGTCTTGAAGTGCTGCCGGTGGGCTGTAACAAAGGATCCGCGCTGGCGGTGCTGAGCGATCATCTTGGGCTGACGATGCAGGACTGTATGGCCTTTGGTGACGCCATGAACGACCACGAGATGCTGAGCAACGTAGGTCGTGGGCTGATTATGGGGAACGCGATGCCGCAGCTTATCGCCGCGCTCCCGCATTTACCGGTTATCGGACACTGTCGTAACGAAGCGGTGTCCCATTTTTTGACGCATTGGCTGGACAAAAATAACCTCCCATATTCCCCCGAATAGTGAGACCCTTCCAGCAAGCCAGGCTAAGCCTGGCTTTTTTTATTTCACCAGCTGCGAAATCTGCGCTTTCCACGGCTCAACATCGCCAATATTGGCCTGCACCCATTCTGCGTTGTAATAGGTGTCCAGGTATCGCTCCCCGCTGTCGCACAGCAGCGTGACGACAGAGCCGGTACGGCCTTCTTCACGCATCCTCGCGGCCAGCTGTAGCGCGCCCCACATATTGGTGCCGGTAGAAGCCCCGACTTTACGGCCAAGCTGTGTCTCCAGCCAGTGCGCCGTCGCGACGCTGGCGGCATCCGGCACGCGGAGCATCTCATCCACAACGTCCGGAATGAATGAGGGTTCGACGCGCGGGCGACCAATCCCTTCGATCTTGCTCCCCACGGGGCTGCGCAGGCTCGCATCGCGGGATTGCCAGTAATCGAGGAACACCGAGTTTTGCGGGTCAACCACCATCAGCTGCGTATCATAACCCTGACAGCGGATATAACGTCCGATGGTGGCGGAGGTTCCGCCCGTGCCCGCGCTCATGACAATGTAAGAGGGGACAGGATGCGGCTCATGGGTCATCTGGCGGAAAATGCTGTCCGCAATGTTATTATTGCCGCGCCAGTCGGTGGCGCGTTCGGCGAAGGTGAACTGGTCCATATAGTGACCATTCAGCTCGCGGGCCAGCATTTCGGAGGCCGCATAGATTTCGCAGGCACTGTCCACAAAGTGGCAGCGTCCGCCGTAAAATTCGATCTGTTCAACTTTACGTTTCGCCGTGCATGAGGGCATCACGGCGATAAACGGCAGACCCAACAGGCGGGCAAAGTAGGCTTCGGAGACGGCAGTTGATCCGGACGACGATTCAATAATCGTGGTGCCTTCTTTAATCCAGCCGTTACATAAACCGTATAAAAAGAGTGAACGCGCCAGGCGATGCTTCAGGCTACCGGTAGGATGGGTACTTTCATCTTTCAGATAGAGCTGAATACCGGGAAATCCCGGCAGAGGCAGGCGGATTAAGTGGGTGTCTGCCGAGCGCTGATAGTCGGCATTTATTTCGCTGATGGCATGTTTAACCCAGGTGCTATTCATCGTAGTTATCCGTTTGTCATTTTGTGCCCAGCATAGCGAAAAGCACAGAAAAAATTGTTGCTATCTGACCTTTAAAATAGAATGTAAGGAGAATAATTTTCTCTTCGAGGTGGCTATGTTAGATAAAATTGACCGTAAGCTGCTTTCTTTGCTGCAAAGCGACTGTACCCTCTCTTTGCAGGCGCTGGCAGATGCCGTTAATCTGACCACCACACCGTGCTGGAAGCGCCTCAAGAAGCTGGAAGATGATGGCATTCTGCTGGGACGTGTGGCGCTGCTGGATCCCGAAAAACTGGGGCTTGGACTGACCGCCTTCGTCCTGATAAAAACGCAGCATCACAGCAGCGAATGGTACTGCCGCTTCGTCACGCAGGTTTCCGACATGCCCGAGGTGCTCGGCTTCTGGCGCATGGCGGGGGAATACGACTATCTGATGCGCGTTCAGGTGGCAGACATGAAGCGCTACGATGATTTTTACAAGCGGCTGGTCAATAGCGTACCGGGCTTGTCCGATGTCACCTCCAGCTTCGCCATGGAACAGATTAAATACACCACAGCGTTACCCATTGAATAACTTCTTAAAATACCTTCAGGAAAAGACCGCGTGCGATTATTTGCCCAATTAAGCTGGTACTTTCGTCGGGAGTGGCAACGCTACCTCGGCGCAGTGGCCCTGCTTATTATCATTGCCATTCTGCAACTGATCCCCCCCAAAGTGGTGGGCTACGTCGTGGATGGCGTTACCGAACAACATTACACCGCCGCACGGGTGATGATGTGGGTCGGTACGCTGGTGCTGACGGCCGTGGTGGTTTACCTGCTGCGTTATGTCTGGCGCGTGCTGCTGTTCGGTGCGTCCTATCAGCTTGCCGTTGAGCTGCGCGAGGACTTTTACCGTCAGCTGAGCCGCCAGCACCCTGAGTTTTATCTGCGTCACCGTACCGGGGATCTCATCGCCCGCGCCACTAACGATGTAGACCGCGTGGTGTTTGCCGCCGGTGAAGGGGTGTTAACGCTGGTGGATTCCCTGGTGATGGGCTGTGCGGTATTGATTGTGATGTCTACGCAAATTAGCTGGGAGCTCACGCTGCTGGCGCTGCTGCCAATGCCGCTGATGGCGCTGGCAATTAACCGCTACGGCGAGCAGCTCCATGAACGCTTTAAGCTGGCGCAGGCGGCGTTCTCGTCGCTGAACGATCGCACCCAGGAGAGCATGACCAGCATCCGCATGATCAAAGCGTTTGGTCTGGAAGACCGCCAGTCCGCGCTGTTTGCCGCCGACGCCGCCGATACCGGCGCGAAAAACATGCGCGTGGCGCGTATTGATGCCCGTTTCGATCCGACAATTTATATTGCGATTGGTATGGCGAACCTGCTGGCGGTGGGCGGCGGCAGCTGGATGGTGGTGCGAGGCACCATGACCCTCGGGCAGTTAACCAGCTTTGCGATGTACCTTGGGCTGATGATCTGGCCGATGCTGGCGCTGGCCTGGATGTTTAATATCGTTGAACGTGGGAGCGCCGCTTACAGCCGTATCCGCGCCATGCTGGCGGAAGTGCCGGTCGTGAACGATGGCAGCGAGCCGGTACCGGAAGGTCCGGGTATTCTCAAGGCTGATATCCGCGCCTTTATCTACCCGCAAACGGAACATCCGGTGCTTGAGAACGTCAGTTTCACGCTGCGTCCTGGTCAGATGCTGGGCATCTGCGGCCCGACGGGTTCCGGTAAAAGCACCATTCTGTCACTGATTCAGCGCCATTTTGACGTGAGCGAAGGCGATATCCGTTTCCACGACATCCCTCTGCCACGTCTGCTGCTGGATGACTGGCGCAGCCGCCTGGCGGTCGTCAGCCAGACGCCGTTTTTGTTTTCAGACACCATTGCCAACAATATTGCGCTCGGGTGTCCGACGGCGACACAGGACCAGATCGAGCACGTGGCGCGTCTGGCCAGCGTCCACGAGGATATTCTGCGCCTGCCGCAGGGCTACGACACGGAAGTGGGTGAGCGGGGCGTTATGCTCTCCGGCGGACAAAAACAGCGTATCTCTATTGCCCGCGCGCTACTGCTGGACGCTGAGATCCTGATTCTGGATGATGCGCTGTCCGCGGTTGACGGGCGTACTGAACATCAAATTCTGCATAACCTTCGCCAGTGGGGAGAGGGGCGCACGGTCATCATTAGCGCGCACCGTCTGTCGGCGCTTACCGAAGCCAGTGAAATTCTGGTGCTTCAGCACGGACATATTGCCCAGCGTGGTCAGCATGAGCAGCTCGCCGGGCAGACCGGCTGGTATCGGGATATGTACCGCTATCAACAGCTTGAAGCCGCGCTGGATGAGGAGGTGGCCGATGCGTAAGTTTGGACAGATGTGGCCGACGTTAAAACGGCTGCTGGCCTATGGCTCACCGTGGCGCAAACCGCTTTCCATCGCCGTGCTGTTGCTGTGGATCGCCGCGATTGCGGAGGTGACCGGTCCGCTGCTTATCAGCTATTTCATCGATAACATGGTAGCGAAAAGCTATTTGCCTCTCGGCCTGGTCGCCGGGCTGGGCGTGGCGTACGTCGGGCTACAGCTGACGGCGGCAGGGCTGCATTACGCGCAGTCACTGCTCTTTAACCGGGCCGCCGTGGGCGTGGTGCAGCAGCTGCGCACGGACGTGATGGATGCCGCGCTGCGCCAGCCGCTGAGCGAGTTTGATACCCAGCCGGTCGGGCAGGTTATTTCGCGCGTCACCAATGACACCGAGGTGATCCGCGACCTCTATGTAACCGTTGTTGCAACGGTTCTGCGCAGTGCCGCGCTAATTGGCGCGATGCTGGTGGCGATGTTCAGCCTGGACTGGCGGATGGCGCTGGTGGCAATCACCATTTTCCCGGCGGTGCTGATCGTGATGGTGATTTACCAGCGCTACAGCACGCCGATCGTGCGCCGCGTGCGCGCTTACCTTGCAGATATCAATGATGGCTTCAACGAAGTGATCAACGGCATGAGCGTTATTCAGCAGTTTCGCCAGCAGGCGCGTTTTGGTGAGCGAATGGGGGAAGCCAGCCGCTCGCATTATATGGCGCGGATGCAGACGTTACGCCTGGACGGTTTCCTGTTACGTCCGCTGCTGAGCCTCTTCTCGGCGCTGGTGCTGTGCGGACTGCTGATGCTGTTCGGCCTGACGACGCGCGGAACCATTGAGGTGGGGGTACTGTACGCGTTTATCAGTTACCTCGGACGCCTTAACGAACCGCTGATTGAACTCACCACGCAGCAGTCGATGCTGCAACAGGCAGTGGTCGCGGGCGAACGTGTATTCGAGCTCATGGACAGGCCGCGTCAGACCTATGGCGATGACGAACGCCCGCTGGAAAGTGGATCCATAGTGTTTGATCATGTCTCGTTTGCCTACCGCGACGACCAGCTTGTCTTGCAGGATATCAACCTCGAGGTACCGTCGCGTGGTTTTGTCGCCCTGGTTGGGCATACCGGCAGCGGCAAAAGCACGCTCGCCAGTTTGCTGATGGGCTACTATCCGTTGACGCAGGGGGAGATCCGTCTGGACGGACGGCCGCTTGCCTCGCTTAGCCACAACGCGTTGCGTAAGGGCGTCGCGATGGTGCAGCAGGATCCGGTGGTGCTGGCGGATACCTTTTATGCCAACGTGACGCTGGGACGTCCTTTCACCCCTGAGCAGGTATGGGAGGTGCTGGAAACGGTGCAGCTGGCGGATCTGGCGCGCGGGTTAAGCGAGGGGATCAATACCCGGCTGGGTGAGCAGGGCAACAACCTCTCCGTCGGGCAAAAGCAACTTCTGGCGCTGGCGCGCGTGCTGATTGAGACGCCGCAGGTGTTAATTCTGGATGAAGCGACAGCAAGCATTGACTCCGGTACCGAGCAGGCGATCCAGCAGGCGCTGGCTGCCGTGCGGGATCACACTACGCTGGTGGTGATCGCCCACCGCCTGTCAACGATCGTCGATGCCGATACCATTCTGGTGCTGCACCGTGGCCAGGCCGTTGAACGGGGTACACACAGAGCGCTGCTTGAGGCAAAAGGACGCTACTGGCAGATGTATCAGTTGCAGCTGGCAGGCGACGAACTGGCCGCCAGCGTGCGCGAGGAAGAGTCACTCAGCGCCTGATGCACCATAACAAGGCAATGCGCTAACAGACTTAACCGTTGGTGCAAAACTGAAACGCACCCTGCACTGCCATGGTGCGTTTTTTTTTCACTTTTTCCCGGCGCATGCGCGCTGCGGCGCTTTCCTCCTCACCTTTCACTTCTGGCACACCCTTTGCAATATCACTCTCGTGTTAGCTGCGGCCATTACCGAATTCTGACTGGAGGGGATATATGAAGCTGGTTACGGTGGTAATCAAACCATTCAAACTCGAAGACGTGCGTGAAGCGCTGTCTTCCATGGGTATTCAGGGACTGACTGTCACCGAAGTGAAAGGCTTTGGGCGTCAGAAAGGTCATGCCGAGCTTTATCGCGGGGCGGAATACAGCGTTAACTTCCTGCCAAAAGTGAAAATTGATGTGGCGATTGCCGACGATCAGCTTGATGAGGTGATTGATGTCGTCAGCAAAGCGGCCTATACCGGAAAAATTGGCGACGGCAAAATTTTCGTTGCCGAACTACAGCGCGTTATTCGCATCCGTACCGGCGAATCTGACGAAGCGGCGTTGTAAGTAACTCCTGGCACACAGTGATAGGGATCGAGAAAATGAAGAAAGCAACAATGAAAACAGGTCTGGGGTCGCTGGCACTGCTGCCGGGCCTGGCAATGGCTGCACCGGCTGTGGCAGACAAAGCCGATAACGCCTTTATGATGATTTGCACCGCGCTGGTGCTGTTCATGACGATTCCGGGGATCGCGCTGTTTTACGGCGGCCTGATCCGCGGCAAGAACGTACTCTCCATGCTGACGCAGGTTGCCGTCACTTTCGCGCTGGTGTGCGTGCTGTGGGTGGTTTACGGTTACTCGCTGGCCTTCGGGGAGGGCAACGCCTTCTTCGGCAACGTTAACTGGGCGATGCTGAAAAATATCGAACTGACCGCGGTAATGGGCAGCTTCTATCAGTATATTCATGTCGCGTTTCAGGGCTCATTCGCCTGCATCACCGTGGGGCTGATTGTGGGCGCGCTGGCTGAGCGTATCCGCTTCTCTGCGGTACTGATTTTCGTGGTGGTCTGGCTGACGCTCTCCTATATCCCGATCGCGCATATGGTCTGGGGCGGTGGTCTGTTGGCTTCCCATGGCGCGCTGGACTTTGCGGGTGGTACCGTTGTGCACATCAACGCCGCGGTAGCAGGCCTGGTAGGCGCCTACCTGATTGGCAAGCGCGTGGGCTTCGGGAAGGAAGCATTCAAGCCGCACAATCTGCCGATGGTCTTTACCGGCACCGCCATCCTCTACTTTGGCTGGTTCGGCTTCAACGCAGGTTCAGCCAGCGCCGCTAACGAAATCGCTGCACTGGCCTTCGTGAATACCGTTGTGGCAACCGCCGGCGCTATCCTCTCATGGGTATTTGGCGAGTGGGCCGTTCGCGGCAAGCCATCGCTGCTGGGTGCCTGTTCCGGGGCGATTGCCGGTCTGGTAGGTATTACGCCAGCGTGCGGTTACGTGGGCGTAGGCGGTGCGCTGCTGATCGGTATCGTCGCAGGACTGGCGGGGCTGTGGGGCGTTACCGCACTGAAACGTGTTCTGCGCGTTGACGATCCGTGTGATGTATTCGGCGTGCATGGTGTGTGCGGCATTGTCGGCTGTATCATGACCGGTATCTTTGCTGCCCAATCTCTGGGCGGTGTGGGTTACGCAGAAGGCGTAACCATGGGGCATCAGGTGCTTGTACAGCTGGAAAGTATCGCGATCACCGTTGTCTGGTCGGGTGTTGTGGCCTTTATCGGTTACAAGCTGGCTGATATGACCGTTGGGCTGCGCGTGCCGGAAGAGCAGGAGCGCGAAGGCCTGGACGTCAACAGCCACGGCGAGAATGCCTATAACGCATAATTTGAGTGCCTTGCCGGGCGGCGGCTTCGCCTTACCCGGCCTGAAAAAGCGTAATTTGCAGGCCCGGTAAGCATAGCCACCGGGCTTTTTACCTCACCCGCGATTACGCATCACACCTTCCTGCACGGTAGAAGCCACCAGCACGCCATCCTGGGTGTAAAATTCCCCGCGAACAAAACCGCGCGCGCTGGACGCAGAGGTACTTTCCACGCTGTAAAGCAGCCACTCGTTCATATCGAAAGGACGATGGAACCACATGGAATGGTCAATTGTGGCTACCTGCATCCCTTTTTCCAGGAATCCCACGCCGTGCGGCTGTAGCGCAACCGGCAGGAAGTTGAAATCCGACGCATAACCCAGCAGATACTGCTGCACGCGCAAGTCTGCCGGTACGCTGCCGTTGGCGCGGATCCACACCTGGCGGGTGGGCTCAGCGGTATGCCCCTTCATTGGGTTATGAAATTCGACCGGGCGGATCTCCAGCGGTTTATCGCACAGAAACTTCTCTTTTACCTGCGGCGGCAACAGATGCGCGAGTGCGCGGGCTATTTCGGTTTCCGATTTCAGATCGTCCGGCGACGGGGCAGACGGCATCTGTTTTTGATGCTCATAGCCCGGCTCTGGCGCCTGGAAGGAAGCGGTCATGTAGAAAATGGGTTTCCCATGCTGGATGGCCGCCACGCGACGGGCGCTGAAGCTTTGGCCGTCACGCAGAACTTCCACGTCGTACACAATCGGTTTAGCGCTGTCACCGGGGCGTAAAAAGTAGCTGTGAAACGAGTGCACCAGACGGTCTGCCGGGACGGTCTCCTTGGCGGCATACAGCGCTTGCCCCACGACCTGGCCCCCAAAAACCTGGCGTAAGCCTAAATCTTCGCTCTGTCCGCGAAATAGCCCTTCTTCTATTTTTTCCAGGTTAAGCAATGTCAGCAGATTGTTCAGTGCCTGACTCATAGTGGTCCTCAATAAACGCCGTGGCGAAAGATACGCTGAGTATAACGCAGAAACGATAGTGGTCCGATGGGTAGAATAATCTTAATACCTGGGCAAAATTAGGCATAAATCCGTGATTTGTGCCACACTTGTTTACGTTATGTGAATAAAACGACATCGGATGGGATCGATCCCGCCGGTGCATTGATGATAAGGAGACTTCAATGAAACTCGTGCCTATGTTAAGCGGTGTTGCAATGGCGGTGGCGTTGTCCGCCTGTGCGGATAAGAGTGCCGATGTAGCGGTACCAACGGCGACCCCAAACGGGATTAACACCCTTTCACAGCAAGCTATTCGACAGCCTAACGTGTCCGGTACCATCTGGATCAAACAGAAAGTCGCTCTGCCGCCGGACGCGGTTTTAACGGTCACGTTATCCGATGCGTCTCTGGCGGATGCACCGTCTAAAGTCCTTGCTCAGCGTGCAGTTCGTACAGAGGGTAAACAGGCGCCGTTCAGCTTCGTGCTGCCGTACAACCCGTCTGACGTCCAGCCTAACGCGCGTATCCTCCTGAGCGCGGCGGTAACGATCAACGATAAGCTGGTCTTTATCACCGATACCGTACAGGAAGCGGTCAACAAAGGCGGCACCAAAATCGACCTGACCCTGGTACCGGTGCAGCAAACTGAAGTGCCTGTTGCAACGCAAACCAATCAGCCGACTCTGCCTACACCCCCAACACAGATGTAATTTTCCTTCGCCCTCTCCATGTTGACGGGAGAGGGCGTCAGTACTCCCAGCGATACTTCTGCATATCAATCTGTCCTGCCCCGGACACCTGCACCCCTTCTGAGAGTAATGCCTGACGCTGGCGCTGCAAGTCTGGCCCGGTGAGGGAAATGGCGCCATGGCGATTGACGACCCGGTGCCACGGTAACGTGCTTCCCTCCGGTAGCCTTCTCAGCACGCCTCCAACCTGACGCGCCGCGCGCGGAGAACCCGCCAGCCGGGCGACTTCCCCATAGGTCGTGACACAGCCTTCCGGAATCGAAGCCACGATTTGCCACACTCGCTGTGGGAAAGTGTCATGTTCGTCCATTGTTTCTCCTGCGGGAAATCAGCGAAGGGTAATGTTATACGAAGATAAAGAAGATTGTCGGGGCAGTTTGCGCAATAATCCAGCATCCGGTTGCCAGCGGCTTGCAATTGAGGTGCTCCACAGGGATAATGCGCCAGCGCGTTGGATATCAACGCTCTCAATGGGGGCTCTGTTGGTTCTCCCGCAACGCTACTCTGTTCACCAGGTCAGGTCCGGAAGGAAGCAGCCAGGGCAGACGACGTGGGTGCCGGGATGTAGCTGGCAGGGCCCCCACCCATTTGTGATCCTCTCAGTTGTTCCCCTGAATAAACCTTCTAAATTATGTGACTATTGTATTTTCTGTAATACAGCCTTCATTTAACTGAAATAATAATGTCATAAACCTGTAATAATAGACTGTCATTTTATTTTCGGATGCCTTTATTCTGTCATAAGCTAAAAAATATATATCTGGATAACAAACTTATCTTCGTGTATTAAATTAAACACGTGTTCCGAAAGGATGTGACAATCATGGTTACTGCGGTTTTAAACGTTAAAATTGATGAAGCGCTAAAAGAAAGACTTCGCCACTATGCGGAAGACAATAATGAGAATTTAAGCGTGACCACAGAGAAACTGCTGCTGCTGGCATTTGAAGCAGTAGAAGAGGCGGGAGTATCGGAAGAGGATGTTGATAATCAGCATACGGAAGAAGAGAGCGTAACTCCATTTACTCCTAAAGAAATCAAAGCACTACGTAAACTTCTGAAGAAGAGAAAATGAAACAACAACTATCGACTGCCAGTGACTACAACGAGGCCTGCAATCTGTTACGTTCCGGCTACGTGAAACATGTTCGTCTTGGCTGGAATGTAGGAAGTGATGAGTTCTTTCGAATTGCGTCTGACTGGTGTGATACCGGTGCAAAAATAAAGAAAGAAGGGGATAATTTCATTATTTCGCTGAAAGGCTTCCCGATTCCTCCTCAACATTAAGCTGTTCTTCATGAAAACTGCTGACTGCATGCGTTACAGTCAGCAGTTTTTATTGTTTCTGGCGAATAATTTACACCAGGCTCCGTTTTACTGGCGCTACACTTTTATTTAACGCACGCCACAGCGGTTTGATCCGCAATAATGCCTCTTCAAGTTCCGGCGGACTGAGTGAGAAGGGCATTCGCAGATAGCGGTCAAACGCGCCTGAAAGCCCAAAGCGCGTGCCGGTGCCCATAATGATGCCTGTCGTCTCGGCGCGTGCCGCCAGCTGCGTCGCCAGCATGCCGGGTAATTCAATCCAGTATGAGAGCCCTCCCTCCGCTTCCTGAAACCGCCATTCGGGGAAATGTTCCCGCAGCATCTGGCCGCAGCGGTCGCGACGTTCTGCCAGCATTTCCCGCCGGGCAGGCAGGAAGGTTTCACTGTTTTCGATAAGCCACAGCGTGGCCAGTTGTTCCAGCACCGGAGAACCCAGATCCAGCGTGTCGCGCGTCTGCGCGAGCGTGGCGATAGTGCGGGACGAGGCGCGGATCCAGCCGAGACGCAGCCCACCCCAGAAACTTTTGCCTGCGGAACCCAGCGTCATCACCGCGGCCTCCGGGTTAAAGGCGGCCAGCGGCGGCGGCGGGGGAGCATCGAACCAGAGATCGACCATGGTTTCATCCACCACCAGCGTGGTGCGGGTTTGCGCGGCGATGTCGGTTATGGTCTGGCGCGTCGCGGCATCCATGCAACGCCCGGTCGGATTATGAAAATCCGGCATCAGATAGGCCAGACGCGGGGCGGTCTGGGCGAGCGTTGCGGCAAAACCGTCGGTATCCCAACCCGTTTCAGGCAGCGAGACGCCCACGGGCCGGCATAGCGCTCCCTGAATGGCGGCTATTGCCAGCGGGTAAGTGGGATGATCCACCACCACGCGATCCCCGGGACCGGTCATCATTCTTAAGATCAGGGCAAAGCCGCTGACGGCGCCGTTCACCACCATCACTTCGTCTGCCCGGGTGGGCAGACCGCGTGCGGTGTAGCGGGCGGCGATAGCTTCACGCAGCGCCGGAAGCCCAAGCTGATCGTACCCGGTCAGCGCCAGATTCGGCGTGATGGCCGTCAGCGCGTGGGCGTAGGCCTGGTGGATCTCTGGCCCCGCGTTGAGCGCGGCGGTTGAGAGATCCAGCGCCGCACTGGCTGTGGAAAGCGTGGGCACGGCGCGGCTGTCTGGCAGGATCGCCCGCGAACCGCTGCCGTGACGGCTCTCCAGATAACCTTCTTCCCGCAGATGCGCCAGCGCGCTGCTGATGGTGGTGCGGCTTACGCTCAGTGCGGTGGCCAGCTCCCGCTCTCCGGGCAGGCGCGTGTTTAGCGCTAGCCTGCCATCCAGAATCAACAGGCGTAACGCGTCAGCCAGCTGGCGCCACAGCGGGGTACGGGAAGAGGCTTGCTGCCAGTGCCCTAACAGGCGTACCAGAGACTGGCTTCCAAAACGACGTGATGACATGTGCAGTCCACTATTTGAAAACTGGACATTAATCATAGTGCCATTTTCACCGAAGATGGAACCTGGTTCTTCGGAGAAGAAAAAATGGTACGTCGTCTGGTACAACTTTATGTCGGTTTAGGCCTGTACGGGCTTTCAACCGCGATGTTTATTCGTTCGGATCTGGGTGTCGACCCGTGGGATGTCTTTCACCTTGGCGTCGCCATCCAGACCGGGATGAGCATCGGTACGGTGATTATTTTAACCGGGGCAGCGGTGCTGCTGCTGTGGATCCCGCTGCGTCAGCTGCCGGGGCTGGGCACTATCAGTAATGTGATTTGTATTGGTCTGGCGGCAGATGCGTCAATGGCGCTGATCCCTGAGCTCACCTCGCTGCCCGTGCGCATCACCCTGCTGGTTTCCGGCATTGTGGTTAACGCCCTTGCCACCGGGATGTATATCGGCGCGGGTTTTGGCGCAGGCCCGCGCGACGGCCTGATGACCGGCATACACGCCCGGCTGGGCTGGTCGATCCGCAGCGTGCGTACCGCGATCGAGGTGACTGTGTTGATCGTCGGCTACCTCCTCGGGGGAGCGTTTGGCGTTGGAACCGTGCTGTATGCATTAACCATCGGCCCGCTGATCCAGCTTTGTTTGCCGTGGTTTCGCCCGAGACCGCGCATTCAGAAAGCTCCACAGCCGGAGCGGATTGTTTAATTTTGCGAAGCGCTCACAGGCTATGATGGCGTAACTGTGTCAGAATAGAGACTTCTCTTTTCACGACGCCAGAATGTATGAAAGCGATCACTCTTTATGACGTTGCCCGCGTGGCAGGCGTTTCTTATCAGACCGTTTCCCGGGTGATTAACGACGCGGAACACGTTTCTGCCCGTACGCGGGAAAAGGTCCGGCAGGCCATGGCGGCGCTACACTATGTGCCCAACCGTGGCGCGCAGCAGCTGGCCGGGAAACGCACCCGCACGCTGGGGCTGATGACCAGCGATCTGGCGCTACATGCGCCGTCGCAAATCGCCTCAGCTGTAAAATCCCGGGCAGTGGAGCAGGGGGCTAGCGTACTCATCTCCATGGTGGAGCAACCCGCGCAGTGTCAGGCTGCTTTGCAGGAATTACTGGCGCAGCGCGTAGAGGCGCTGCTGGTGAACGTTCCGCTGGAAGATGCCCTGGCAGAAATGCTTCAGGAAATGGCCTCGCCGACCCCGGTTCTTTTTCTCGATGTGTCCCCCACAGCTCGGGTTAACAGTCTCGTTTTCAATGCCGAACAGGGCGCTGCCCTGGGGGCAGAGCATCTGCTTTCGCTGGGGCACCAGCGAATTGCGCTGCTCGCCGGGCCGGAAAGTTCTGTCTCTGCCCGGGCTCGTCTGGCGGGATGGAAAACCACGCTGGCTCAGGCCGGCGTGGAGGCGTTTGCGGTGGCGCAGGGCGACTGGAGCGCGGCTTCGGGCTATGAGAAAGGGCATCAGCTCCTGGCGGGCGCGCAGCTGCCGGAGGCGATCCTCGTCGCTAACGATCAGATGGCGCTTGGCGTTTTACGCGCCTGTGCGGAAAAAGGCGTTGCGGTACCGGGGCAGATCTCGGTTGTCGGGTTTGATGATACGGCTGACAGCGCGTGGTTTTCACCTCCGCTCACCACCGTTCGGCAGGCGTTCCGCGAGGCCGGTGAGCGCAGCGTGGAGTGGCTGATGGCACCTGCCCATCACCACGAACGCAGGCAGGAACAACTTCCCGTTATGTTGATCGTGCGTCATTCCACCGCGCCGCGCGCCGCACAGCAGGCCGATCGTGAAGATCTTGCGCAACAGCTCAGAACGCTGGCGCTGCTGGCGGAGAAACTGGCGCGCAGCTAGCACTTTTGTGATCGTGCTCGCCTGGTGACGATCAAAGTCTTTACCGCTACCGTTTACCAGGGCATGTTGGCTAAAATTGTGAGCGCTTCGCAAAGAGGTTGATATGTCTTCTACATTGCCGCTGACTCTCAGCGCACTTCTGGCGCGTCGTGACTGGGAAAACCCGGGTGTGACGCAGTGGAATCGTCTGGCCGCACACGCGCTTTTTCATAGCTGGCGCGATGAAACCTTCGCCCGCGAGGATAAGCCTTCGCGGAGCAAGCGTCTGCTTAACGGCATCTGGCGATTCAGCTTTTTCCCGGCGCCAGAGCAGGTTCCGGAGGCATGGATAACGGACGATCTGGCTGATGCCGTTGAGATGCCCGTGCCGTCGAACTGGCAGATGCAGGGATTTGATACTCCCATCTATACCAACGTCACCTATCCGATAAATGTGAACCCGCCCTATGTTCCGGCTGAAAACCCAACCGGTTGTTACTCGCTCACATTTGAGATGGATGACGCCTGGATGTGCAGCGGGCAAACCCGCATTATTTTTGACGGGGTGAATTCAGCTTTTCATCTGTGGTGTAACGGCCAGTGGATGGGCTATTCGCAGGACAGCCGTCTGCCTGCGGAGTTCGATCTCAGCGCGGTGCTGCGACCGGGGCAGAACCGCCTGGCGGTAATGGTGTTACGCTGGTGCGACGGAAGCTATCTGGAAGATCAGGACATGTGGCGGATGAGTGGCATTTTCCGTGACGTCTCGCTGCTGCACAAGCCGGAAACGCGAATTGCCGATTATCAGATCGTGACCGATCTGAATGCCGAATGCGATCGGGCGATACTCCGGGTTGACGTTGCGCTGGAAGGCACACGCTACGCCGAATGCGAGGTGGCGTTTACCCTGTGGCGTAACGGCGAAGCCTGCGCGCAAACCACGCAGCAGCCCGGATCGGCCATCGTGGACGAACGCGGCAGTTGGGCAGAACGGCTTAGGGTGGCGATACCCGTGAACGCTCCTGCGCTATGGAGCGCTGAAACACCGGAATGCTATCGGCTGACAATGTCGCTTCGGGATGCGCAGGGTAACGTGCTGGAGACTGAAGCCTGCAATGTCGGTTTCAGACGCGTCGAAATCAGCAACGGCCAGCTGAAGCTTAACGGCAAACCGCTGCTGATCCGCGGCGTGAACCGTCACGAACATCATCCTGAGAAGGGGCAGGTGATGGATGAGGCGACCATGCGCCGCGACATCGAACTGATGAAGCAGCATAACTTCAACGCCGTGCGCTGCTCGCATTATCCGAACCATCCTCTATGGTACACGCTTTGCGATCGCTACGGCCTGTACGTGGTTGATGAGGCGAATATTGAAACCCATGGCATGGTGCCAATGAGCCGCCTGGCGGACGATCCGCGCTGGCTGCCTGCCATGAGCGAACGCGTAACGCGTATGGTGCAGCGGGACCGGAATCATCCGTCCATCATCATCTGGTCCCTGGGGAATGAGTCCGGGCATGGGGCGAATCACGATGCGCTGTACCGCTGGCTGAAAACCACCGATCCCACGCGACCGGTGCAGTATGAAGGCGGCGGCGCCAGTACGGCGGCAACCGATATTGTCTGCCCGATGTACGCTCGCGTCGATCAGGATCAGCCGTTCCCGGCGGTGCCAAAGTGGTCGATTAAAAAGTGGATTGGTATGCCGGACGAAACCCGTCCGCTGATCCTGTGCGAGTATGCCCACGCGATGGGCAACAGCTTTGGCGGCTTTGCCAGCTACTGGCAGGCATTCCGCAGCCATCCCCGGTTGCAGGGCGGCTTTGTCTGGGACTGGGTCGATCAGGCGCTGACGAAAAAAGCGGAAGACGGCACGGTATTCTGGGCCTACGGCGGCGATTTTGGCGATAAGCCCAACGACCGTCAGTTCTGCCTCAACGGGCTGGTGTTTCCCGATCGCACTCCGCATCCTGCCCTTTACGAGGCGCAGCGTGCCCAGCAGTTCTTTACCTTTACGCTGGTGAGCACCGCTCCGCTGGTCGTCGAGATCCAGAGCGATTATCTGTTCCGTCATACTGACAACGAGTATCTGCGATGGTCGGTGGCGCGTGACTGTGCGGTACTGGCTTCCGGCGAAACACCCCTTTCTGTTGCGCCCGAGGGGACGCAGCACGTTGAGATCCCGCTGCCTGAACTTGTCGCTGAGCCGGGCGAGGTCTGGCTCAACGTGGAGATCGTTCAGCCGCAGGCCACGTCGTGGTCGCCGCCCGGCCACCGTTGTGCCTGGGATCAGTGGCCGCTCCCGGCGCCGCTGTACCTTGCGCCACCGAAAGCAGGCGGAACCCCTCCGCAGCTAACGGTGCAGGACGAGGCGCTGGACATTACTCATCAGCAGCAGCGTTGGCAGTTTAGCCGTCTCACCGGAAACTTGACCCAGTGGTGGAACGAGGGCGCTGAAACGCTCCGTTCTCCGCTAACGGATAACTTCACCCGCGCGCCGCTGGACAATGACATTGGCGTCAGCGAGGCGACCCGCATCGATCCGAACGCGTGGGTGGAACGCTGGAAAGCGGCAGGGATGTATGAGATGTCCGCGCGCCTCCTCCAGTGTGAAGCGGAGCAGCATAACCGTGAGGTGATAGTGACCACGCAGCACGTCTGGGAGCATCAGGGTAAAGCGCTATTTATGAGCTGCAAGGTCTGGCGGATTGATGACCACGGGGTGCTGCACGGTGATGTGCAGGTGACGGTGGCGTCTGACATTCCTGAGCCCGCTCGCGTGGGCCTGAGCGTTATGCTGGCGGATATCCCGGAAACGGTGCGCTGGCTGGGACTAGGCCCGCTGGAAAACTATCCGGACAGAAAACTGGCGGCGCAGCAGGGACGCTGGGCGTTACCGCTGGAAGAGATGCAGACGCCGTATATCTTCCCGACGGAGAACGGTTTGCGCTGCGACACCCGCGAGCTGACGTTTGGCTCCCATCAGTTGCAGGGACAGTTCCATTTCTCCCTGAGCCGTTATAGCCAGCGGCAGCTGCATGAGACAACGCATCAGCACTTGCTGCGGGAGGAGGCTGGCTGCTGGTTGAATCTTGATGCGTTTCAGATGGGCGTAGGGGGGGACGACTCATGGAGCCCGAGCGTAGCCCCGGCCTTCATTCTGCAAAACCGCCGGCTGCGCTACACGTTTAGCTGGCAGCAGAACGGCTGAGCCGAAACGTGCGGCCACTGCCGTGGCCGCACGTAACACCGCACAATCGGTTTATTTCCTGAGGTTGTGCGCGGCCCAGAGAATGAAATCCTCTTTAGGCAGCGCCTTGCTGAAATACCAGCCCTG
This sequence comes from Enterobacter cloacae complex sp. IR5459, assembly GCF_049238005.1. Lineage (NCBI taxonomy): Bacteria > Pseudomonadati > Pseudomonadota > Gammaproteobacteria > Enterobacterales > Enterobacteriaceae > Enterobacter > Enterobacter cloacae complex sp. IR5459. Next base: position 517,537 of record NZ_JBMKIG010000002.1, on the reverse strand, counting down.
GCCGTACTGCACGCCGTGGCGATGCAACCATTCGATCTGCCCTTCAGTTTCAATGCCTTCTGCGACCATCGCCAGTTTAAGCGATTTGGCCATTTCGATGATGTGGGGAGTCACGTGCTTGTACTCCAGCGCATCCACAAAGGATTTATCAATCTTCAGAGTATCGACATCCAGATCCTGCAAATAGCTCAGGCTGGAGTAACCCGTGCCAAAATCATCAATGTAGATAGCGTGCCCGGCGCGGCGAAATGCAGCGATAGCAGGTACGCTGACGGTAGGATCGGCAAACCCGCGCTCGGTTAATTCAAGGGCGATCTGGCGCGGGTGGACGCCCCATTTGTTGAGCAACTGACTCAGCTGGCGAGGCAGCTCGGGGGACGTTAAATCCGATGGCGCAAGGTTGACAGAAATATGCAGTTCCGGGTGATGGTGTAGCCAGGCGCCTAGATCCTCAAATACCTCATTTACCACTAGCCGCGTCAGCGTTGAAATAAGCCCTGTCTGCTCAGCCAGCGGAACAAAGAGATTAGGCGACAGGTTACTGCCATCTGGCTGCGGCCAGCGCATCAGCGCTTCAGCACCCACCAGTTTTCCACTACACAGCGCCACGATGGGCTGGTAGTGAACCTCGATCTCCCGGTTGTTGATCGCGTCGATCAGGCGGTGACGCGGGGACAGCAAACGGCGGAGAATGCGCAGGACAATAAGGGCAGCAACCAGGCTTAGCAGTATGCCAGCCGGTAGCCAGATGATCAGTTGCTGGTGCCAGGAAGCCGCCAGCGGTTTTAACGACACCCAAGCGATCACCGTAAACCCCAGTTCGGGTACAGGTTTCATCACGTACATTGAGCCGTTGTATTGCACGCGCGTAACGTCCTGCTGCTCCTTAACGACAGAGAGAATATACGGGTCGAGAACATTGCTTCTGGCAAATATATGATGGGTTGAGCTGCCCACCAGGGCGGCATCCATTGAGATTTCACCAAACGGAACAACATCCACAAGCGACGCCGGATCGACCATTACCAGATAATGTCCTTTCCCCAGAACGGCCATATAACGCTGAATGCCGAGGTCGTTTTGCGAGGTGAGCCACGCGCTATAACCATCTTCTGTGATCCGCATTGGGGGCGGTAAGATCGCCGTATCACTGGATTGTTCAAGCGATGAGCAGAGCGGTTTCAGGTTATCGATATACATCACTTCCTGGATATAGCGCCATGAGAACGCGACCCGGCGCATTTCGCGTAAATGCGGGGGAGTGCAGGGCGGGGCGTGGAATGTCTGTAGGTGCGTGAGCGCCTGTTTTGCCTGCGCAACGACTCTGTCGGTACGGATCAGGACACGCGAGGCATAGCTGTCCAGCGCGTCCACAAATTTCTCCTCAGCCTGACGATGCGCCAGCCAGATACTGAGGCACACAGGGACCAGCACAGAGAAGATCAGTACGCCTGTCACCAGGCTGACCAGATGTCGGGTACGCATGCTGTTTTATCCTTCCCATATGCCCGCCCCGGGCCTGGAGTTTGCGCGCCAGAGGAAAAAGTTTTTATCGGTAAATGATATAGTTATAGCATGCAACCGTCTCAGACAGGTATCTGAATAAACCTTTCAAAAACAGTCTGTGCGTCACAGGGGTTGTTTTTGCAGCAAAGCTCAGATAGTATTTCGTTATGTTATAACAATGCATAAAGGCCAGAGATGAAACCGAATATCCATCCAACCTATCGCACCGTTGTGTTTCACGACACCACGGCTAATGAATATTTTAAAGTTGGCTCAACGATTAAGACAGATCGTGAAATTGAGCTTGAGGGGAAAACGTATCCTTACGTTACTCTTGATGTCTCCTCTAAATCACATCCGTTTTATACCGGGAAGCAGAAGACCTTCTCGACAGATGGCAGCGCGGCACGCTTCCGCAAGCGTTTTGGCGGCTTTCTTGATGCGAAGCGAGGCTAATCATGCAGGTGCTTAACTCATTGCGCAGTGCAAAACAGCGTCACCCGGATTGCCAGATAGTCAAACGCAAGGGACGCTTATACGTGATTTGCAAATCTAACCCGCGCTTTAAGGCGGTGCAGGGGCGTAAAAAAAGGCGCTAGACGCGCGTTTCTCGCCAGCTTTCCAGGGATCTTTTCTGTTTGCCATCGGCAGTAAAATTGTCGGTGGCAAGCCAGCTTTCAAAGGCGCTCGCCAGCGCTGGCCACTCTTTGTCGAGAATTGAAAACCAGTCGGTGTCCCGGTTTCGGCCTTTAATGACCAGCGCCTGGCGAAAACGCCCTTCAAACTGAAAGCCAAGACGCAGGGCCGCTTTGCGGGAGGGTTCGTTCAGGCTATTGCACTTCCATTCATAACGCCGGTAGCCCAGGGTATCGAACACGTACCGCATCAGCAGATACTGCGCTTCTGTCGACATGGGCGTGCGGCTTAACAGTGACGAGAAGTGAACATGTCCCACTTCCACGACGCCGTTTTTAGGATCGATCCGCATCAGGGACAGCGTCCCGACAGGAGACTGGGTCTGGTTATCGATAACGGTAAAGTGGATGGGATCGGCTAATTCGCTTACGCTCGCCACCCATTCGGCAAACTCCTCTGCGGTGGCATCGGGCTCACGCAGCAGCCACGTCCAGCTTCGGGTATCTCCGGCCACGGAATACGCAGAGAACAACGCGTGGGCATGCTCCATGCGCAGCGGCTCAAGCCGACAATAGCGACCCTGAAGTACCACCCGGGACGGGTGCGGCCGAGGCTGCCAGTCGATAAGGCTTTCCCCTACAGGTTGACCAAACTCATTGAATGTATTCATCTTTATTTCCATGATGTTAAGAAGATCTCCAGATTAATGAATTGCTGGTTCCTTAAAAAGAACCACCAGGTTATGTTTTTCTGGTACCACAAGGAGGAATGATGAATATACCGGGTGATGAGCTATACACCTTGCTCCATGCTGCGCTGAAAAAACGTGGGACAGAGACGCTCCAGCGCGCGCTCTATCTTGCTTTGCGGGAGGCCATACTGTGCGGAAGGCTTCGTTCCGGCAGCCATTTGCCCGGCTCACGAACGCTGGCGCATCAGATCTCGGTGTCCCGAAATACCGTCAACGCGGCGCTGGACTAGCTCACGCTCGAAGGTTATTTGCTGCGTAGCCGCCAGGGCACGCGGGTGGGGCAATTCGCTCCTCGTACGATTGCCCGGACATTACCGGACCCGGACGTCAGGCTGACAAAACGTGTCGCCCGGCTGCCCGCGCCTGTGCCGCGTGACACTCCGGTGATGGCGTTTACGCCGGGAACGCCTGCCATCAACTATTTCCCCTTGCCGCTGTGGCGGCGGTTGTACGATCGCGTCCTGCGCGAGGAGGGAAGCGCCCTGTTAGGGTATGGCGACCCTGCCGGCGAGCCGTCGTTACGGGCCGCCATTGCCCGCCATCTTGCGCTCTCCCGCGGCATTGACTGTGACGCCAGCCAGATAGTGATAACCGAAGGGGCGCTGGAGGGCGTCAATCTGTGCACAATGCTGTTAAGCGAGCCGGGGGATGTCGCCTGGGTGGAAAATCCCGGCTATAGCGGCGCCAAAAGCGCTTTTGTCAAAACCGGCCTGGCGATGACCGGCATACCGGTGGATGACGAGGGGATGTGCTGGGAAGGGCTGTGTGCGCCTTCACCCACGCTGATTTTTACCTCGCCATCGCATCAGTTCCCTTACGGAAGCGTACTCAGCGCGCGGCGGCGTCTGGCGCTGCTGGAACTGGCCCGGCAGCACAACGCGTGGATCATTGAGGACGATTACGACAGCGAATTCCGTTATACAGGTGAGCCCGTCCCGGCGATGCTGGGTATGGTCAACAACGCGCCCGTTGTGTATCTGGGGACGTTCAGCAAAACGCTGTTTCCGTCGCTCCGAATGGGGTTCATGGTGTTACCGCCAGCGCTGGCGAAGGCGGCACGTCCCGCCATCGGCTCGCTGCTGCGCGGCGGGCATCGCGCTGAACAGCGCACCCTGGCGCTGTTTATTGAGGAAGGCCACTATGCGCGACATCTTGCCGCCATGCGCCGACTTTATCGTAAGCGATACCGCCAACTGCGAGAGGTGCTAAGCGCAGAGCTTCATACGCCGCACCGTGTTCTTGCCGGAGAAGGAGGGATGCACCTGGCGCTGGCGATTGACGGTATCGACGACCAGCGGCTGGTGGAGCAGGCAAGAGCGTTTCAGCTGGCACCCGCTGCGCTGAGCGGATATTACCTTGAGACGAAGCAGGGGCAAACCGGTCTGGTTTTAGGTTACGGCAATACCTCTGCTTCGCAGTTTGCGCCGGGTATCCGACGTATTCAGGCGTTAATTACGCAGCAGTGGGGCGGGAAAAGGTAAAGACATCATAAAAAGAGAGCTGGCCCTTGGTGGTGACCATTTTCTGCAACTTCTCTTTTTGCCCGGCTTCGACAGCCGGCGAGTGCAGGATGCTGTCGATCAGCTCCTTCGGCACGTAACGCGTGTTGTACCACTCCCCGTTGTAGCACACGCGGAAATCGAGTACGTCGATATCTTCATACCGGTAACGCGGATTGACGTCGAAAAAGAAAAACGCGTTAAACACCACGAACAGCACTACCAGCAGCCAGACGGAATCGACCAGCGTTTCAGATTTCAGCATGACGATAAGCGTTGCCAGCCAGGCGGCGTACATGGCGACGAACAACCCGGGGTGTTTGCGAATAAAGCTGATGCTAAAGCGCGGGCGATTGTCGCGCTTTTCACGAGTATTGAGATCGTCGATGGTAGCGGTAAGCAGGCGCTGTATCTCTGTCATTTTTTGCCTTTATGATTGTTGAAAATACAGGTGATCTGCTTATTTTATGAGAGGGGTTTACGCGATGAAAGTAACAGTTATGCCAGGAAAAAGCATAACAGTTACTCAGGATGCGCTTAGAGCATTTTAATGATTTTCGCCGGATTGCCGCCCACGACAGCATTGGCCGGCACGTCTTTGGTCACTACCGCGCCGGAAGCGATAACCGCATTATCGCCAATGGTTACGCCCGGGTTAATGATCGCACGTCCGCCGATCCAGACGTTATCACCAATGGTGACCGGTTTACCGTACTCCAGCCCACTGTTACGTTCGGTCGCATCCAGAGGATGCGTGGCCGTATAAATGTGCACCCCCGGCGCAAGCATACAGTTATCGCCAATGCGGACAGGGCAGACATCCAGCATGACGCAGTCAAAGTTGGCATAAAAATTTTTGCCCAGATAGATGTTATACCCGTAGTCGCAGCGGAAGCTCGGTTCTATATAGGCGCCTTCGCTTTGACCCAGCAGGTCAGCTAATAAGGCGCGACGTTCGGCCTTCTCATCGGGTGCGGTATGGTTATAGCGGTGAACAAGATGACGCGCGCGTAAACGGTCAGCCCTCAGCGTGTCATCGCCAGGGCGGTAATATTCACCTGCAATCATCTTCTGTTTTTCTTCACTCATGGGAACCTCTCTGGAATCGTTTTACGCAGCGTAAAGAGGATTAACCAGAAAGGGAACGTTCCCTAAAAGCGGCTGTGACGGGAGTCACAACATTTATGCGCATAAATACGTTTTATACGGGAACCTGGCGTTTGCACTTGAAGCGTAATTCGAAAGGTAAATTCAGCTTAACAACGGGCGTAATGCCTTTACAGTCTCTCTTCAACGATTAACGAACAAATTTCCATACCGAAGAGGGGATCTTGTCATACAGTTTATTCATGGTTAGTTCAGCCAGACGATGGTCGGCAGCTGAATAAAATACCGCCAGTTCATTATCAGACAGCTCGTATTTATTTTTCTCAATAACACGTTCGAGGGTGTCAATTGACTGGCAGCGTCGCAGGCGCATCAAATAATCGACTTTTGTTAATGGTTTATCAGACATAAATTCACCTTAGTAATTGTAATAATTTTAACAGGAAAGACTAACCGGATTAGCTCTGCTGACATTAGTGAAGCAGCGAAATAGACGGTTTCCTGATTTACGCCATTTCTGCAAATCCTGTGCGTTAATGCCGTAGCTGCTGAACAACATAAAGGTGTCGTCCAGGTATTCATCAATTTGCTCTATCAACTTATTATCTTCATTGTACTTAATTTTATAATTAAGTACGAAGGTGGCGATATGCTCGATCAGCTCGTTAAGCTGTAAATTGATAGCAGACGTTGGATCGTTCACCCAGCCATGGTTACTTTCTTCAAGATTGGCAAGGCAGTCATGGTACAAGGATTCGCAGAGAAATTTCAACTGCGCGATATCATGCCTTTTTGGCGAGTACTCGTCCATAGCGCATCCCCTTCTGAGTGATTTTTTACTCACCGAACATCATGTCGGGATGGATACAACTTGCTTAGCCACATGGGAGCTGTGTTCCTGATAACTCTAACTATAAGCCACTCTGATCAAGATTTCACCGCGCTATTACGAAAAATTACAATTAAATCGTTACTGTGCGAGCCTTTACGCAAATGTACCTTTTGCAGCAACCACGTTAATCAAATAAAAAACCGTTTTTTATCGGTTCCTTAAAATTCATTGAGTTAGCGCAAAGTTTCATGTGAAGTCCGAAACCAGATATCTTCAGATAATTTCCGTTACTTAGGAATAGTCCGAATAATTTACGCCGCAAAATGATAATAAAAGAAGGCTGAGTTCCTGGTGTAAGTTATCGGCCTATTATGCCAGGCCTCATTTAAAAAGAAGAAAATAAATAGAAAAGCAATAGGTCTATTTTATGATTTTTTCTGAAAATGAAAAAGGCCGCAAATGCGGCCTTTTTATCATGTGAAACCGGTATCAGTGATGTTCTACCGAATGATTGTGCTCAACATCTTCATTTTTGCGGCTGAAGCGGCGACGAACCACCACAAAGAACACCGGTACGAAGAAGATGGCGAGAACGGTCGCCGTGACCATACCACCCATTACACCCGTACCTACCGCGTTCTGTGCGCCGGAGCCCGCGCCGGAGCTGATAACCAGCGGCATAACGCCGAGGATAAACGCCAGGGACGTCATCAGGATTGGACGCAAACGCATACGAACGGCTTCCAGCGTGGCTTCAATCAGGCCTTTTCCTTCTTTCTCCATCAGATCTTTGGCGAATTCGACGATGAGTATCGCGTTCTTCGCCGACAAGCCAATGGTTGTCAGCAGGCCCACCTGGAAGTAAACGTCGTTGGTCAGCCCACGGAAGGTCGCGGCAAGCAGTGCACCGATAACCCCCAGCGGAACCACCAGCATAACGGAGAACGGAATCGACCAGCTCTCATACAATGCCGCCAGACACAGGAACACCACAATCAGAGAAATGGCGTACAGGGCAGGGGCCTGGTTACCGGACAGACGTTCCTGATAGGACATGCCGGTCCAGTCGTAGCCGATACCCGCAGGTAGTTTGCTGGCCAGTTCTTCCATCAGGTTCATGGCTTCACCGGTGCTTCGGCCTGGCGCTGCCTGACCGAGGATTTCCATCGATGGCAAGCCGTTATAACGCTCCAGACGCGGCGAACCGTATTCCCAGCGCGAGGTTGAGAAGGCGGAGAACGGCACCATCTGGCCATCGCTACCGCGAACGTACCAGTTGTTGATATCGTTCGGCAGCATGCGGTATTGCGCTTCGGACATCACGTACACTTTCTTCACGCGACCACGGTCGATGAAGTCGTTAACGTAGCTACCGCCCCAGGCGGCGCCCAGCGTGGTATTAATGTCACTGATGGAAACACCCAGCGCCTGCGCTTTTTCCTGGTCGATATCGATCTTGTACTGCGGCGTATCTTCCAGACCGTTAGGACGTACGCCCACCAGCAGGTCAGGGTGTTTTGCCACCTCGCCAAACAGCTGGTTACGCGCCTGCGTCAGTTTTTCGTGGCCCAGACCGCCCTGGTCAATCAGCTGGAAGTCGAAGCCGGTCGCCGTACCCAGTTCAACAATCGCTGGCAGGTTAAAGGCGAAGACCATCGCATCTTTAATCTGTGAGAAGGTGCCCATCGCGCGGCCGGTAATGGCTTCTACCTTGTTCTCTGCACCTGGACGTTCAGACCAGTCTTTCAGAGAAACGAAGGCGATACCGGTGTTCTGACCACGACCCGCGAAGCCAAAGCCGTTAACCGCAAACACGGATTCGACGTTGTCTTTCTCTTTGGTCAGGAAGTAGTCGGTCATCTCATCCAGCACTTTCTGCGTACGCTCTTGCGTCGCACCGGCCGGAAGCTGCGCCATACTCAGGAACACGCCCTGGTCTTCATCTGGCAGGAACGAGCTTGGCAGACGAACGAACAGGAATGCCATCCCCACCACGATGATGATATAGAGCAGCAGGTAACGACCGGTGCTGCGCAGGATGTTACCCACGCTGTCGGTGTAGTGGTGCGTGCTCTTATCAAACATGCGGTTGAACCAGCCGAAGAACCCTTTATGCTCGCCGTGTCCGCCTTTCTGAATCGGCTTCAGCATCGTCGCGCACAGGGCTGGCGTCAGGATCAGTGCAACCAGTACCGACAGCGCCATCGCCGAAACGATGGTGATGGAGAACTGACGGTAAATCGCACCGGTAGAGCCGCCAAAGAAGGCCATCGGGATAAACACCGCGGACAGTACCATCGCGATACCGACCAGCGCGCCCTGGATCTGGCCCATAGATTTACGGGTTGCTTCCTTCGGCGGCAGGCCTTCTTCCGCCATCACACGCTCGACGTTTTCGACCACCACGATGGCGTCATCCACCAGCAGGCCGATGGCGAGCACCATCCCGAACATCGTCAGGGTGTTTATCGAGTAGCCAAATATCGCCAGAACCGCGAAGGTCCCAAGCAATACAACCGGTACGGCGATGGTTGGGATCAGCGTCGCGCGGAAGTTTTGCAGGAACAGGTACATTACCAGGAAGACGAGGATGATCGCCTCAACCAGGGTTTTTACCACTTCGTGAATCGAAATTTTTACGAACGGCGTAGTGTCATACGGATAAACGATTTTCAGACCTGACGGGAAGAACGGTTCCATCTTCTTCAGCTCTGCACGAATAGCCGTCGCGGTGTCCAGGGCGTTAGCGCCGGTCGCCAGTTTGATACCCAGACCAGATGCCGGCTTGCCGTTGAACTTCGCGATAACGTCGTAGTTCTCGCCGCCCAGCTCCACTTTCGCTACGTCACGCAGGCGAACCTGCGAACCGTCCTGATTCACTTTCAGCAGAATTTTGCTGAACTCATCCGCGGAGGTCAGACGGGTTTGCGCGATGATCGAGGCGTTAAGCTGCTGGCCCTTGACCGGCGGCGTACCGCCTAACTGACCGGCTGCCACCTGGGCGTTCTGCGCTTTAATGGCGTTAATCACGTCAACCGGCGTCAGCTGGAAGTTGTTCAGTTTATTCGGATCCATCCAGATACGCATGGCGTACTGGGAACCAAACAGCTGAACGTCACCCACACCTGACGTACGGCTGATGGCGTCCTTCATGTTGGCGCCCACGTAGTCGGAAATATCCTCCTGCGTCATGGTGCCGTTGGTGTTGATCACGCCGACAACCATCAGGAAGCTACTGGACGATTTCTCGACGCTCACGCCCTGCTGTTGTACTTCCTGCGGCAGCAGAGGCATCGCCAGCTGCAATTTGTTCTGCACCTGAACCTGCGCAATGTCCGCATCCGTACCGGATTCAAAGGTCAGTGTGATCTGAACCGTACCGGTTGAGTCACTGTTTGAGGACATGTACATCAGGTTATCGATACCGTTCATGTTCTGTTCGATAACCTGCGTAACGGTATCCTGCACCGTTTTCGCATCAGCGCCCGGGTAGGTTGCGGAGATCGTTACTGCCGGTGGCGCAATCGTTGGATATTGCGCAACAGGCAGCTTCAGGATCGCAAGTCCCCCGGCCAGCATGATGATAATGGCGATCACCCACGCAAATATGGGGCGATCGATAAAGAAATTAGGCATGTCTTAACGGCTCCTGTTTAAGTTAAGACTTGGTTTGTTCTGACTGGCCAGCGGCCGACGCTTGTTGTTTGTCGTCAGATTTCACTTCCTGCGCTTTGACCTGCGCGCCAGGACGAACTTTTTGCAAACCAGTAATAATCACGCGATCGCCATCTTTCAGACCTTCCGTCACCAGCCACTTATCGCCAATCGCCTGCGTTGCAGTGATATTGCGCATTTCGACTTTGTTATCGGCACCCACAACCAGCGCGCTCGCATCGCCGCGTGGCGTACGGGTCACACCCTGCTGAGGAACCAGAATGGCGCTTGGGTTAGTCCCTTCCTCAAGACGGGCGCGTACGAACATACCCGGCAGCAGGGTTTTATCCGGATTCGGGAAAATGGCCCGGATGGTGATTGAGCCGGTGGTCTGATCGACGGTCACATCAGAAAATTCCAGTGTACCGATCTGCGAGAACTCGATACCGTCGTTGGTAACCAGTTCAACCTTGGCTTTACCGTTTTCCTGTTTCAGTTGACCGCTTGCCAGCTCCTGTTTGAGACGCAGGAAATCGTTGCTGGACTGGGTAACGTCAACATAGATCGGGTCAAGCTGCTGCACGGTGGCCAGTGCGTTGGTCTGACCGTTTTGCACCAGTGCACCTTCGGTGACGGCAGATTTACCAATGCGACCGCTGATAGGGGAGGTCACTTTGGTGTAGGCCAGGTTAATACGCGCGGTTTCTACCGCCGCTTTCGCCGCCACAACGGCCGCGTTGGCTTGCTGCGCATCGGCCAGGGCTGAATCATAATCCTGTTGGCTGATGTACTGCGTGCCGAGCAGCTTCTTGTAACGATTCAACGTCAGCTGCGAAATTTTGGCTGCCGCTTCTGCTTTCGCCAGATCGCCTTTAGCGCTCTCATAAGACGCCTGGTAGGTTGCTGGATCAATCTGATACAGAGACTCACCTGCCTTGACATCACCGCCTTCGGTGAAGTTACGTTTCAGGATGATACCGCTTACCTGCGGACGCACTTCCGCAATGCGATAGGCGCTGGTGCGGCCCGGTAGTTCTGTTGTCATCTGGAGAGGTTCGGATTTGAGCGTCACGACGCCAACTTCTGGCACCTGCTGAGCTCCTTGTTGAGCCTCTTTGTCGTCACATCCTGTAAGCGCTAAGCTGCCTGAGAGCATCAGAACGACCGCCAGAGGCGTTAACCCTCTGTTTTTGTTCATATGTAAACCTCGAGTGTCCGATTTCAAATTGATCAAGGGTCCTGAGTCTAAAAACCCATTGCTGCGTTTATATTATCGTCATGCTATGGTACATACATTCATAAATGTATGTAAATCTGACTCCTGTAAATTCATCAACGTATGGCACGAAAAACCAAACAACAAGCGCTGGAAACCCGACAACACATTCTGGATGTGGCAATGCGTTTGTTCTCACAGCAGGGTGTTTCGGCAACCTCGCTGGCACAGATTGCTCAGGCCGCGGGCGTCACGCGGGGAGCGATTTACTGGCATTTCAAAGACAAGTCCGATCTGTTTGGTGAAATCTGGGAGCTTTCAGAGTCCAGCATTAGCGATCTTGAGAGTGAGTATCGGGCAAAATTCCCTCACGATCCACTCTCTGTGTTAAGAGAAATTCTAGTATATATCCTTGAAGCGACAGTTGTTGAAGAGCGCCGCCGTCTGATGATGGAAATCATCTTCCATAAATGTGAGTTCGTTGGCGAAATGGCGGTGGTTCAGCAGGCGCAACGCGACCTGTGTCTGGAAAGCTACGATCGCATCGAACAGGTCCTCACGGAGTGCATGCAGGCCAAAATGCTTCCTGCTACCTTACTCACCCGCCGGGCGGCGATCCTGATGCGCAGCTATATTTCCGGCCTGATGGAAAACTGGCTTTTTGCTCCGGAGTCGTTCGATCTCAGATCAGAGGCGCGCAGCTATGTCGACATTTTTCTTGAGATGTGCCAGCTCTGTCCGACCCTTCAAAGTAAGCATCACCCCCGTTCTACCTGATCGGGTACGGGAAAAATCGTAGACCCTTTCCGTCGTACTATTCTGCTTCAGCCGGGCGTGATATCCTTCATGCCCGACTATTTCCGGTCATTTCTCACATCACATTCACAACTATGCTGCACATCAATCGCTCGCAACATCTTGTTCTGGCCCTGTTTTTGATCCTGCTGTTTTACTTTGCAGCCGCGCCGCTTTCCTGGGCCCGTGCAGACAACGGCAGTGACATTCCCACGCGTGCTGATGTTCAGGCGCAACTCGACACCCTGAATAAGCAGAAAGATCTGTCCGCCCTGGAAAAACTTGTTCAGCAGGACCTGACGGAAACCCTGGAAACGCTGGACAAGATAGAGCGCATCAAAGCCGAAACGGCCCAGCTGAGGCAGAAGGTCGCTCAGGCGCCGGAAAACATGCGTAAGGCTACGGAGGCGCTGAATGCGCTCAGCGACGTCGACAACGACGATGAAACCCGAAAAACGCTTGCCACGCTGTCGTTGCGCCAGCTTGAGTCGCGCGTGGCGCAGCTGCTGGACGATCTGCAAACGGCGCAGTCCGATCTCTCAACCTATAACAGCCAGCTGGTTTCGCTGCAAACCCAGCCTGAGCGCGTGCAGAACGCCATGTACTCCGCATCGCAACAGCTACAGCAGATACGTAACCGTCTGAATGGCGTCACCGTTGGGGAAGGGGCGCTTCGCCCCACCCAGCAAACGCTGCTGAATATCCAGCAGACGCTGCTAAACGCGGAGATTGAACAGCAGCGTAAGAGCCTGGAAGGCAACACGGTGCTACAGGATGCGCTGCAAAAACAGCGTGACTACGTGACCGCGAATATCAACCGGCTTGAGCATCAACTTCAGCTGTTGCAGGAAGCGGTAAACAGCAAGCGCCTGACCCTGACTGAAAAAACGGCCCAGGAAGCGGTCTCGCCAGACGAGACGGCGCGTATTCAGGCCAACCCGCTGGTGAAGCAGGAGCTGGAGATTAACCACCAGCTGAGCGAACGTCTGATCCAGGCGACTGAAAACGGCAGCGCGCTGGTACAGCAGAATATCAAGGTCAAAAACTGGCTGGATCGCGCGTTGCAGGCCGAGCGTAACGTCAAGGAGCAGATTGCCGTCCTGAAGGGCAGCCTGCTGCTGTCGCGCATTCTCTACCAGCAACAGCAGACGCTGCCGTCCGCCGACGAGCTGGAAGACATGACCAATCGCATTGCGGATTTGCGTCTTGAACAGTTTGACGTCAACCAGCAGCGCGATGCGCTATTCCAGAGCGATACCTTCGTTGCCAAAGTGGAAGAGGGCCATTCAGGTGAAGTGAACGCTGAAGTTCACGACGCGCTGTTGCAGGTGGTGGACATGCGCCGCGAACTGCTCGATCAGCTCAACAAGCAGCTGGGCAACCAGTTGATGATGGCGATTAACCTGCAAATCAACCAGCAGCAGCTGGTGAGCGTTTCTAAAAGCCTCCAGGAGATCCTGACCCAGCAGATTTTCTGGGTGAACAGCAATAAACCCATGGACTGGGACTGGTTTAAATCTTTCCCGGAAACGCTGAAATCCCAGATAAAAAGCATGAAAATTACCGTGAACTGGGAGAAAGCCTGGCCTGCGGTAATGATTGCCTTCCTGGCGGGACTGCCTTTGTTGCTCATCGCTGGCGTAATACGCTGGCGTTTGAAATGGCTGAAACAGTACCAGGCGAAGCTGGCCTCGGAAGTGGGGCAACTGCGTAACGACAGCCAGCTGCACACCCCGAAAGCGATCCTGATCGATCTGATCCGTGCTCTGCCGGTCTGCCTGTTGATACTCGCCGTGGGCCTGATCCTGCTGACCATGCAGTTGAATATCAGCGATCTGCTGTGGGCGTTCAGCAAGAAGCTGGCGCTGTTCTGGCTGGTGTTTGGCCTGTGCTGGAAAGTGCTGGAAAAAGATGGCGTCGCCGTCCGCCACTTCAACATGCCGGAAAAACTCACCAGCCACTGGCGTCGCCAGATTGTACGCATCAGCCTCGCGCTGCTGCCGCTGCACTTCTGGTCAGTTGTGGCCGAGCTTTCGCCGCTGCATCTGATGGATGACGTACTGGGGCAACTGGTGATTATGCTGAACCTGCTGCTGATTGCCGTCCTTATGTGGCCGATGTGCCGCGACAGCTGGCGGGATAAAGAGTCCCATAATCTTCGTCTGGTTACCGTAACGGTGCTGGCGATCATTCCGCTGGCGCTGATGGTGCTGACGGCGACGGGTTACTTCTATACCACGCTGCGTCTGTCAGGCCGCTGGATCGAAACGGTTTATCTGGTGATTGTGTGGAACCTGCTGTTCCAGACCGTGCTGCGTGGTTTGAGCGTAGCGGCGCGCCGCATTGCGTATCGTCGTGCTGTTGCCCGTCGGCAGCATCAGGTGAAAGAGGGGGCTGAAGGGGCAGAGCCGCAGGAAGAGCCGACTATCGCCCTGGAGCAGGTCAACCAGCAAACGATGCGTATTACCATGCTGGTGATGATCGCCCTGTTTGCGGTGATGTTCTGGGCCATCTGGTCTGATTTAATTACCGTCTTCGCCTACCTCGACAGTATCACGCTCTGGCAATACAACGGTACCGAAGCGGGCGCTGCGGTAATGAAAAGCGTCACCATGGGCAGCCTGCTCTTTGCGCTGGTGTCGTCAGTGGTTGCCTGGGCGTTGATCCGCAACCTGCCGGGTCTGCTGGAAGTGCTGGTTCTCTCAAGACTGAACCTGCGTCAGGGGGCGTCGTACGCCATTACTACCATCCTGAACTACGTCATTATTATTGTCGGGGCGATGACGGTATTCGGTTCGCTGGGCGTCTCGTGGGATAAACTCCAGTGGCTGGCGGCAGCGTTGTCGGTGGGTCTCGGCTTCGGCTTGCAGGAGATCTTCGGTAACTTTGTCTCTGGCCTGATTATCCTGTTCGAACGTCCGGTGCGTATCGGCGATACCGTCACCATCGGCACCTTCTCCGGGACCGTCAGCAAGATCCGCATCCGTGCGACCACCATTACCGACTTCGATCGTAAAGAGGTGATCATCCCGAACAAAGCCTTTGTGACCGAGCGCCTGATCAACTGGTCGCTCTCGGATACCACCACCCGCGTGGTGATCCGACTCGGGGTGGCCTACGGTTCAGATCTGGATAAAGTGAAAGAGGTCCTGCTGGAAGCCGCGAAATCACATCCTAAAGTGATGCACGATCCTGCGCCTGACGTGTTCTTCACCACCTTCGGGCCAAGCACGCTGGATCATGAGCTGCGCCTGTACGTACGTGAACTGCGCGATCGCAGCTACACCGTCGATGAGCTGAACCGCACCATTGACCGTCTGTGTCGTGAAAACAACATTAATATCGCCTTCAACCAGCTTGAAGTGCACCTGCGTAACGAGAAAGGTGACGAGCATACGGAAGTGAAGCGCGAGATTAAGGGGGACGACCCTACTCCCGCCTGAATTATTTCCCTCTCCCCACTGGGGAGAGGGCAGGGTTAGGGGGGAGTTTCCCCTCAAAATCCCGCCGCACAATCTCCAGCGCTTTCAGCACCGTCTCAGCCGGGATCGCATGATTCTCCAGCAGCATAATTAAATCGACGGCCAGTTTGACCTCATCGGGGGCATTTTCCAGTGACATCCGCGGCTCCTGTTAACGGGTCAGGCGTTCAATGACGCGTTCAATCTCATCCAGCGCCTGACGGCAGCGAACGATGCGGCCTTCCAGCGCGCTGATTTCACGCATTAATAACTGCTGCTCTTCCAGCGTTTCGCTGGTGTTCAGGCGGGCTTCGCGCTCACGCTTCATCTCAAACAGACGGCGCTCAAACTCCTGGTTCTCCAGCCGCTTGCGCTGCCATTTTCCCAGTCCCGGCGAGGCGCTGTCCCACGCCCGTAGCGGCCAGGCGGCGATTTCCCGGTGCAGGGCGGTGATCTGCTCGGTAAGATGCTCCGCAAGCCACGCGACCTGTTCCTGCTGTTCACTCTCAACCGCGTGGCGAAGCTCGTCGAGGTTGGTCTGCGCTTCAGCAAGGTAATCCTGAATGACGGTGCTGCGGGTGCGGAAGAGCTGCCGGTCAAAGCGCGGTTTCAGCGTGGCGTGGCCCATCAGCGGTGTGGCCTGCGCCCGCAGCGCGATCAGCTGATTTTGCAGCCTCTCAAGAAGCAGTGCTGTTTTCAAGGCGCTCTCCAGTGGTAAAGTAGCCGTTCAGTTTGATAACGATTCGCATTATGCAGCGTACTATTTTAATCATCATTGGCTGGCTCGCGGTAGTGCTGGGTACGCTGGGTGTGGTTTTGCCCTTGCTGCCGACCACCCCGTTTATCCTGTTGGCCGCCTGGTGCTTCGCCCGCTCGTCGCCGCGTTTTCACCACTGGCTTCTGTACCGCTCGTGGTTCGGCGGCTACCTGCGGCACTGGCAAAAACACCGGGCTATGCCGCCCGGGGCCAAGCCGCGCGCCATTGCCTTCATCCTGATCACCTTCGCCGTCTCGTTATGGCTGGTGAAAATGATGTGGGTGCGCATTCTGCTGCTGGCGATCCTGGTTTGCCTGCTGCTCTTTATGTGGCGGATCCCCGTGGTTGATGAAAAGCAACAAAAGCACTGAAGCCTCATCATGGCGGTTGCAATTATGGCGCACAGCCAGTAAATTCGACCGTTTTCGAGCACAGGTGCGCCTGGTCAAAGGTTAAACAACTGTTACTTTGACCGACTCGTCGCGCGCCGTGAGTAACACTGTTTCATTTAGGCACAAACCGATGACCGCAACTGCACAGCAGCTTGAATATCTGAAAAATAGCATCAAAAGTATCCAGGACTATCCAAAACCTGGCATTCTTTTCCGCGATGTCACCAGCTTGCTGGAAGACCCGAAAGCGTACGCCCTCAGCATTGAACTGCTGGTTGAGCGTTATAAAAACGCCGGGATCACCAAAGTAGTAGGTACTGAAGCCCGTGGCTTCCTGTTTGGCGCACCGGTTGCGCTGGCGATGGGCGTGGGTTTTGTGCCGGTGCGTAAGCCGCGCAAACTGCCGCGTGAAACCATTGCTGAGAGCTATGAGCTGGAATACGGCACCGATCAGCTGGAAATTCACGTTGATGCTATCAAGCCAGGCGACAAAGTGCTGGTGGTGGACGATCTGCTGGCAACCGGCGGCACCATCGAAGCGACCGTGAAGCTGATCCGTCGTCTGGGCGGGGAAGTGACCGACGCGGCATTCATCATCAACCTGTTCGATCTCGGCGGCGAGCAGCGTCTGGAAAAACAGGGTATTACCAGCTACAGCCTGGTGCCATTCCCGGGACATTAATCCCATATCTCACAACCTCGCTCAATGGGTGAGGTTGTGATAGCATTCCCCTCCATTAATTCACCTTCCAGCGTTGCAGAGCCTGCCCATGAGTTATCAGGTGTTAGCCCGTAAATGGCGACCACAAACCTTTGCTGACGTTGTCGGTCAGGAACATGTGCTGACGGCCCTGGCGAACGGCTTGTCGCTAGGTCGCATCCATCACGCCTATCTTTTTTCCGGCACCCGCGGCGTCGGTAAAACCTCTATTGCCCGTCTGCTGGCAAAAGGTCTGAACTGCGAAACCGGGATCACCGCCACCCCGTGCGGCGTGTGCGACAACTGTCGTGAGATCGAGCAGGGGCGTTTTGTCGATCTGATTGAGATCGACGCCGCCTCGCGCACCAAAGTGGAAGACACCCGCGATCTGCTCGACAACGTGCAGTACGCCCCGGCGCGCGGCCGCTTCAAGGTCTATCTGATCGATGAAGTGCACATGCTGTCGCGCCACAGCTTCAACGCCCTGCTGAAAACGCTGGAAGAGCCGCCTGCGCATGTCAAATTCCTGCTGGCGACCACCGATCCGCAAAAGCTGCCGGTCACGATCCTCTCACGCTGCCTGCAATTCCATCTGAAGGCGCTCGACGTTGAGCAGATCCGCGCTCAGCTTGAGCATATCCTCGATGAAGAGAACATTGTCCATGAACCGCGCGCGCTGCAACTGCTGGCCCGTGCCGCGGACGGCAGCCTGCGCGATGCGCTGAGCCTGACCGACCAGGCGATTGCCAGCGGTGACGGTAAACTCTCCACCGACGCGGTCAGCACCATGCTCGGCACGCTGGATGACGATCAGGCGCTGTCGCTTATTGAAGCGATGATTGCCGCCAACGGTGAGCGGGTAATGACCCTCGTCAACGACGCCGCCGCCCGTGGCATTGAGTGGGAAGCGCTGCTGGTCGAGATGCTCAGCCTGCTACACCGCGTGGCGATGCTGCAACTGTCCCCGTCGGCCATTGGCGCGGACATGGCGACCATTGAACAGCGGATGCGTGAACTTGCGCGCACCGTGCCGCCGGCTGACGTTCAGCTTTATTATCAGACGCTGCTGATCGGCCGCAAAGAGCTGCCGTTTGCACCGGATCGCCGGATGGGCGTTGAAATGACGCTGCTGCGCGCACTGGCCTTCCATCCGCGCAAGCCACTGCCGGAGCCGGAAACGCCCCGGCAGTCCTTTGCGCCGGTTGCGCCGACCGCGGTAATGTCACCGCAGCAGGTGCCACCGCAACCGGCATCGCCGCCGCCGCAAAACGTGCCGCTGTCGGATGCCACCAGTTCGGTGCTTGCCGCACGAAGCCAGTTGCAACGTGCGCAGGGAGCAACCAAACCAAAAAAGAGTGAACCGGCAGCGCCTGCAAGAGCGCGGCCGGTGAACAACGCCGCGCTTGAACGACTGGCCTCGGTAACGGAGCGCGTGCAGTCGCGTCCGGCACCGTCCGCGCTCGAGCAAAAAGCCCCGGCGAAAGAAGAGGCATACCGCTGGAAGGCGACTACCGTTGTTGAAACGGTCAAGGAAGTGGTCGCCACGCCAAAAGCGCTGAAAAAGGCGCTGGAGCATGAAAAAACGCCGGAGCTGTCCGCGAAGCTTGCGGAAGAGTCCATCGAGCGCGACGCCTGGGCCGCCGAGGTCAGCAAACTCCAGCTGCCGAAGCTGGTTGAGCAGGTCGCGCTGAACGCCTGGAAAGAGCAGGACGGTAATCAGGTGCGTCTGCACCTGCGCCCTGGGCAGCGGCACCTCAACTCCCCTGGCGCGCAAAAGGCGCTGGCCGAGGCGCTTACCGCATTACAGGGTGTGCCGGTTGAATTGACTATCATTGAAGATGATAATCCGGCGGTGAAAACGCCGCTCGAGTGGCGACAGGCGATTTATGAAGAGAAGCTCGCGCAGGCGCGCGAGTCGATTATCGCGGATAACAACATCCAGACCCTGCGCCGGTTCTTCGACGCCGATCTGGATGAAGAGAGTATTCGCCCCATTTGATCGTGAGTCTGACTTACGGTTGTAATCCTTAACGTGAAAGAAGAGAGAAGCCTA
The DNA here is from genome assembly GCF_049238005.1 of Enterobacter cloacae complex sp. IR5459. NCBI lineage: Bacteria > Pseudomonadati > Pseudomonadota > Gammaproteobacteria > Enterobacterales > Enterobacteriaceae > Enterobacter > Enterobacter cloacae complex sp. IR5459. The sequence goes on along the minus strand of NZ_JBMKIG010000002.1, from coordinate 498,178 downwards.
TGTTTGGTGGAAAAGGCGGTCTGGGTGGCCTGATGAAGCAGGCTCAGCAGATGCAGGAAAAAATGCAGAAGATGCAGGAAGAGATCGCTCAACTGGAAGTCACGGGTGAATCCGGTGCCGGTCTGGTCAAGGTGACCATCAACGGTGCGCATAACTGCCGTCGCGTGGAAATCGACCCGAGCCTGCTCGAAGACGACAAAGAGATGCTGGAAGATCTGGTTGCAGCCGCGTTTAACGATGCCGCTCGCCGTATCGACGAAACCCAGAAAGAGAAAATGGCCTCTGTTTCCAGCGGTATGCAACTGCCGCCGGGCTTTAAGATGCCATTCTGATGCAAACCAGTCCGCTGCTCACGCAGTTAATGGAAGCACTGCGCTGCCTGCCGGGCGTTGGCCCGAAGTCGGCGCAGCGTATGGCGTTTACGCTATTGCAGCGCGACCGCAGCGGCGGGATGCGCCTGGCGCAGGCTCTGACCCGCGCCATGTCAGAAATTGGTCACTGTGCGGATTGCCGTACCTTTACCGAGCAGGACGTATGCAACATCTGCACGAACCCGCGTCGTCAGGAAAACGGTCAGATTTGCGTGGTGGAGAGTCCGGCGGACATCTACGCCATCGAACAAACCGGGCAGTTTTCCGGCCGCTATTTTGTGCTGATGGGGCATCTCTCCCCGCTGGACGGCATCGGCCCGGACGATATCGGTCTCGATCGTCTGGAGCAGCGCCTGGAGTCGGAAACCATCAAAGAGGTGATCCTCGCCACCAACCCCACGGTGGAAGGGGAGGCAACCGCCAACTACATCGCCGAACTGTGCGCGCAGTACGGCGTTGACGCCAGCCGCATCGCCCACGGCGTGCCGGTCGGCGGTGAGCTGGAGATGGTCGACGGCACCACGCTGTCGCACTCGCTGGCCGGACGTCACAAGATTATTTTCTGACCAAACGGAGGCTGCGCGCGCGGCCTCCGCTTGAAAATTTCCCCCCTTATCCCCATCTCTCACTCAACGTTTTACAACCCCATTAAATGGCATTGTTGAGGTCGACTTAGATGAAAGGACAAGAAACCCGTGGTTTCCAGTCAGAAGTAAAACAGCTTCTGCACCTGATGATCCATTCCCTGTATTCCAACAAAGAAATTTTCCTGCGTGAGCTGATTTCCAACGCCTCCGATGCGGCGGACAAGCTGCGCTTCCGCGCGCTGTCTAACCCGGATCTGTATGAAGGCGACGGCGAACTGCGCGTGCGCGTCTCGTTCAATAAAGAGAACCGCACCCTGACGATTGCCGATAACGGCATCGGGATGAACCGCGACGAGGTGATCGACCACCTCGGGACCATCGCCAAATCCGGCACCAAAGCGTTCCTTGAGTCCATGGGCTCTGACCAGGCGAAAGACAGCCAGCTGATTGGTCAGTTCGGCGTAGGCTTCTACTCGGCGTTCATCGTGGCGGACAAAGTCACCGTGCGCACCCGCGCCGCGGGCGACAGCGCCGAGAACGGCGTGCTGTGGGAATCCAAAGGGGAAGGCGAGTACACCGTTGATGACATCACCAAAGCGGATCGCGGCACCGAAATCACCCTGCACCTGCGTGAAGGCGAAGACGATTTCCTGAACGACTGGCGCGTACGCTCCATCATCAGCAAGTATTCCGACCACATCGCGCTGCCGGTTGAGATTGAAAAACAGGAAGAGAAAGACGGCGAAACCGTGGTTTCCTGGGAGAAAATCAACAAGGCGCAGGCGCTGTGGACGCGTAACAAATCTGAAATTAAAGACGACGAGTACAACGAATTCTACAAGCACATCGCCCACGACTTTACCGACCCGCTGACCTGGAGCCACAACCGTGTGGAAGGTAAGCAGGAGTACACCAGCCTGCTGTACATCCCGGCACAGGCGCCGTGGGACATGTGGAACCGCGATCACAAGCATGGCCTGAAGCTGTACGTGCAGCGCGTGTTCATCATGGACGACGCCGAGCAGTTCATGCCGAACTATCTGCGCTTTGTGCGCGGCCTGATTGATTCCAACGACCTGCCGCTGAACGTCTCGCGTGAAATCCTTCAGGACAGCACCGTCACCCGTAACCTGCGTAACGCCCTGACCAAACGTGCGTTGCAGATGCTGGAAAAACTGGCGAAGGACGATGCGGAAAAATACCAGACCTTCTGGAAACAGTTTGGCCTGGTGCTGAAAGAAGGTCCGGCGGAAGACACCGCGAATGTGGAAGCTATCGCTAAACTGCTGCGCTTCGCCTCTACGCACAACGACTCCTCCGCCCAGACCGTGTCGCTGGAAGAGTACGTCTCCCGCATGAAAGAAGGGCAGGAGAAGATCTACTACATCACCGCCGACAGCTATGCGGCAGCGAACAGCAGCCCGCACCTGGAGCTGCTGCGTAAGAAAGGCATCGAAGTGCTGCTGCTGTCTGACCGCATCGACGAGTGGATGATGAACTACCTGACCGAGTTCGACGGTAAATCCTTCCAGTCCGTTGCCAAAGCCGACGAGTCTATCGATAAGCTGGCGGATGAAGTGGACGAAAGCGCGAAAGAAGCCGAGAAGGCGCTGGAGCCGTTCATTGAGCGCGTGAAAACCCTGCTGGGTGACCGCGTGAAAGAGGTGCGCTTCACGCACCGTCTGACCGATACGCCTGCCATTGTCACCACCGATGCGGACGAAATGAGCACCCAGATGGCGAAGCTGTTCGCTGCGGCGGGCCAGGCCGTGCCGGAAGTGAAATATATCTTTGAGCTTAATCCGGATCATCCGCTGGTGAAACGCGCGGCGGATACCCAGGACGACGCCCGCTTTGCGGAGTGGGTTGAACTGCTGCTGGATCAGTCCCTGCTGGCCGAGCGCGGTACGCTGGAAGATCCTAACCTGTTCATTAAACGTGTGAATGCGCTGCTGCTGGCGTAATCTTTCCTCACCCCGGCCCTCTCCCACAGGGAGAGGGTGAAAGAGTTCCCTCTCCCTGTGGGAGAGGGTTAGGGTGAGGGCACCAGACCGCACGAAGCCAAATTATCTCCCCTCATTAACCGTTTCAGCCTCCCCGCCTTCCTTGAGCGATACCCGTTCTGGTGGTATTGTTTAGCGCTTTTGAAAAATTGAATCGACATTTGAGGGGATTTTCGCAATGCGTATTATTCTGCTTGGCGCTCCGGGCGCGGGTAAGGGAACTCAGGCTCAGTTCATCATGGAGAAATACGGTATTCCGCAAATCTCTACTGGTGACATGCTGCGTGCCGCTGTTAAATCTGGCTCCGAGCTGGGCAAACAAGCTAAAGACATCATGGACGCAGGCAAGCTGGTGACCGACGAACTGGTTATCGCGCTGGTAAAAGAGCGCATTGCTCAGGAAGACTGCCGCAATGGTTTCCTGCTGGACGGCTTCCCGCGCACCATTCCTCAGGCTGACGCCATGAAAGAAGCGGGCATCAACGTGGATTACGTGCTGGAGTTCGACGTACCGGACGAGCTGATCGTTGACCGTATCGTTGGCCGTCGCGTACACGCTGCTTCTGGCCGCGTTTACCACATTAAATTCAACCCACCTAAGGTTGAAGGCAAAGACGACGTGACCGGCGAAGAGCTGACCACCCGTAAAGACGATCAGGAAGGAACCGTGCGTAAACGCCTGGTGGAATACCATCAGATGACCGCACCGCTGATCGGCTACTACACCAAAGAAGCGCAGGCGGGTAACACCAAATACGCGAAAGTGGACGGCACCAAAGCCGTGGCTGACGTACGTGCAGAGCTGGAAAAAATTCTCGGCTAAGCGCACCTCTCTCACCCGGAGCCCCGGGTGAGAAAAATTCTCATCTTACCTATTGCAGCAATGGGTTTCGTTTAAACGCATTTCCGCTACAATTGACAGCCTATCAAATGGTTAAGAGGCGTGAATGAGTCAGGCGAAAACCGGCATCCTGCTTGCCAATCTGGGCACCCCAGAAGCACCTACTCCAGCGGCGGTAAAACGCTACCTGCGACAATTTTTAAGCGACACGCGCGTCGTGGATACCCCAAGACTGCTGTGGTGGCCACTGCTGCGTGGCGTCATTCTGCCGATTCGTTCCCCGCGTGTGGCAAAGCTCTATCAGTCCGTGTGGATGGAAGAGGGCTCGCCGCTGATGGTGTACAGCCGTCGTCAGGAGAAGGCGCTGGCCGCACGCCTGCCGGACATGCCCGTTGCGCTCGGCATGAGCTACGGTAAGCCGTCCCTGGAAAGCGCCGTTGACTCTCTGCTGGCGCAGGGCGTTGAACACATTGTGGTGCTGGCTCTATATCCGCAGTATTCGTGCTCCACGGTAGCTGCCGTCTGGGACGAACTGGGGCGCATTCTGGCGACCCGCCGCCGTATACCGGGTATCACCTTTATCCGCGACTACGCCGATAACGAGCTGTACATTCAGGCGCTTGCCAGCAGCGTGCGCGCGTCGTTTGAAAAACACGGCGAGCCGGATCTGCTGCTGCTCTCCTATCACGGTATTCCGCAGCGTTTCGCGAACGAAGGGGACGATTACCCCCAGCGTTGCCGCGATACCACCCGCGAGCTGGTCTCCGCCCTCGGCCTGCCGCCTGAGAAGGTGATGATGACCTTCCAGTCGCGCTTCGGCCGTGAACCTTGGCTGACCCCGTATACTGATGAAACGCTAAAAATGCTGGGCGAGAAGGGCGTAAAGCACATTCAGGTGATGTCGCCGGGCTTCTCGGCGGACTGTCTGGAAACGCTGGAAGAAATTGCCGTCCAGAACAAAGAGTTCTTTATGGAGGCGGGCGGAACGAAATACGAATACATTCCTGCGCTTAACGACTCCCCTGAACACATCGACATGATGGTGTCACTGGTCACCACCCGCCGCTGATCGCGTTACGGGCCGGGTTTGTGCTACCATTCCCGGCCCGTATTCTTTGCACAGTTCAGACCATGAAATTTCCCGGTAAACGTAAGTCCAAACACTATTTCCCCGTCGATGCCCGCGATCCGCTGTTACAGCAAATTCAGCAGGAAAGCGAAACCAGCGCTGCCTGGGTGGTCGGTATCGATCAGACGCTGGTGGACATTGAAGCCAAAGTGGATGATGCGTTTGTCGCACGTTACGGTCTGAGCGCCGGGCACTCGCTGGTGATTGAGGATGACGTTGCTGAAGCGCTGTATCAGGAGCTGGTGCGCGAAAATCTTATCACCCACCAGTTTGCCGGCGGCACTATCGGCAACACCATGCACAACTACTCCGTACTGGCAGACGACCGCTCGGTGCTGCTTGGCGTGATGTGCAGCAATATCGAAATCGGTGGCTACGCCTACCGCTACCTGTGCAATACCTCCAGCCGCACCGATCTGAACTATTTACAGGGCGTTGACGGGCCGATTGGCCGCTGCTTTACGCTGATAAGCGATTCCGGCGAGCGTACCTTTGCCATCAGCCCCGGCCATATGAATAAGCTGCGCGCTGAAAGTATCCCGGAAGAGGTGATCGCGGGCGCGTCTGCGCTGGTACTGACCTCCTATCTGGTGCGCTGCAAGCCGGGCGAACCAATGCCGGACGCAACCATGAAGGCAATTGAGTACGCGAAGAAATACAACGTGCCTGTGGTTCTGACGCTGGGCACCAAATTCGTCATTGCCGACAACCCGGAGTGGTGGCAGGCCTTCCTGAAAGAACACGTCTCGATTCTGGCGATGAATGAAGAAGAAGCCGAAGCGCTGACCGGTGAAAGCGATCCGCTGCTGGCGTCTGATAAGGCGCTGGACTGGGTGGACCTGGTGCTCTGCACCGCCGGGCCGGTCGGGCTGTACATGGCGGGCTTCACGGAAGAAGAGAGCAAGCGTAAAACCCAGCACCCGCTGCTGCCGGGTGCAATCGCCGAATTTAACCAGTACGAGTTCAGCCGCGCTATGCGTCATAAAGACTGCATCAACCCGCTGCGCATCTTCTCTCACATCGCACCGTATATGGGTGGCCCTGAGAAGATCATGAACACCAACGGCGCGGGCGACGGCGCGCTGGCCGCGCTGCTGCACGACATTACCGCCAACGCCTACCACAAAACCAACGTGCCGAATTCCAGCAAACATACCTTCGACTGGCTGACCTATTCCTCGCTGGCGCAGGTGTGTAAGTACGCGAACCGCGTGAGTTATCAGGTGCTGAACCAGCATTCTCCGCGCTTAACGCGGGGGCTGCCGGAACGGGAAGACAGCCTCGAAGAGGCTTATTGGGACAGGTAAAAGTAAAACGGCAACCTGTGGTTGCCGTTTTTAGTGTTTGTTCCCTCTCCCTGCGGGAGAGGGTCAGGGTGAGGGCATCAGGCAGCACAAAACTTACCCCGTTACTGCCTCTTCAACCGGCGGTTTCGTCAGCATTGTCAGCATCGTATTCGCAATCTCACGCTCACCCATCACCACCTGATTCGCGCCGCGCTCGGTGATGTACTCCACTTCGTCATCATAATGGGCGCGGGCAATGATTTCGATATGCGGGCATTTTTCACGGGCTGTGGCGACAATTTCACCAGCCTCGTAACCGTTCGGGATAGTGAGCAGCAGCCAGCGAGCGCAGTCCAGATGCGCCAGATTCATAATCTCTTCGTTAGCCGCGTTGCCCAGCACCGCGCGGATGCCACGCTCGCGAAGTTCGTCGACGCGGGTGCGTGACGTTTCAATCACTACAAGTGGAATGCCCTGAGCCATCAGTTTTTCACCCAGCAGGCTGCCGACGCGGCCAAAACCGACCAGCAGCGCGTGGTTGCAGATATCCACCGGGATCTGTTTCTCTTCTTCTGTCGCCTCTTCCAGCGTCAGCTCTTCGAGGGTTTCGGTCTTCTCGAGATATTTCTCCAGCAGGGCAAACAATACCGGGTTCAACATGATGGAGAGGATCGCCCCCGCCAGCACCAGATTTTGCCCAGCCTGTGGGAGCAGGTTCAGGGCCATCCCCAGACCGGCAAGAATAAAGGCGAACTCGCCAATCTGCGCCAGGCTGGCGGCGATGGTCAGCGCCGTGCGCGGCGAGTGACCGAACATCCGCACCAGGAAGAAGGCGGCAACGGACTTACCAAAGATGATGATTGCCAGCGTACCCAGCACGGCCAGCGGCTGCTGGATGAGGATCAACGGGTCGAACAGCATCCCGACGGAGACGAAGAACAGCACCGCGAATGCATCACGTAGCGGCAGGGTATCGTGCGCGGCGCGGTGGCTCAGCTCGGACTCGTTCAGCACCATCCCGGCGAAGAACGCGCCCAGCGCAAAGGAGACGTCAAACAGCTCGACGGCGCCAAAGGCAATGCCCAGCGCCAGCGCAAGGACTGAAAGCGTGAACAGTTCACGCGAGCCCGTGGCGGCGCTGCGGGACATGATCCACGGCACCAGACGGCGGCCCACCAGCATCATGATGGCGATAAACGCCACAACCTTACCGATGGTAATGCTCATATCCAGTGCCAGCGAGGCGAAGCCGATATTCTCTTTTTCCATCATCCCGGCGACGGCGGGCAGCAGAACCAGCGTCAACACCATTACCAGATCTTCAACAATCAGCCAGCCTATCGCGATTTGCCCGCGCTGGCTGTCTATCAGCTGCCTCTCTTCAAGCGCGCGCAGCAGCACCACGGTACTGGCGGTTGAAAGACACAGCCCAAATACGATACCGGTCATGATTGACCAGCCCAGCACCGCCGAAAGCGCCATGCCCAGCAGCGTCGCCACCCCTATCTGGGCGATCGCTCCCGGTATGGCGATCGACTTTACCGCCATCAGATCCTTCAGGGAAAAATGCAGCCCGACGCCAAACATCAGCAGGATCACGCCTAATTCCGCCAGCTCAGGCGCCAGTTTGGTATCTGCGACAAAACCCGGCGTAAAGGGCCCTGCCAGCACGCCCGCCAGCAAATAGCCTACCAGGGGCGAAATACGCAGTTTATTGGCAATCATGCCGAGAATAAAAGCGAGCACAAGTCCACCAACAATGGTGGTGATAAGCGGTGTGGCGTGGTGCATTCCGTCTCCTTTTGCGATGGGTGATCCATTTTTGGTGCAAATACCAAAAAGCCGATTAATAGTTTATGACAATTTTTACGCTTATGTTTATGAATAATTGTTGAAAACACAATAAAAAGGCAATAAGCATGAAAAAAGGCAGATTTTGATAAATTTGCTGAGGGGAGGGAGAGGAAAGCCTTATGGCATCAGGTTATCCGGCTGCCAAAGTTTAACTTTGGCAGCCGTGAAGTTACGCTTTATGACGGTTGTCAGGCAGGAATATGGTCAACATCCCCAGAAGTGGCAGGAAAGCGCAGATTTTATAGACGAGGAAGATGCTGGTGTGGTCTGCAACCATCCCTAACACGGCTGCGCCAAGGCCGCCCATGCCAAAGGCAAAACCGAAAAAGAGGCCGGAAACCATACCGATACGTCCCGGCAGCAGTTCCTGCGCATAGACCAGAATGGCTGAAAACGCCGACGCGAGAATAAAACCAATAATCACCGTCAATATTCCGGTCCATTCCAGCGTTGCGTACGGTAAAACAAGCGTAAACGGCGCAACGCCGAGGATAGAGCCCCAAATCACATATTTACGTCCGATTTTATCTCCCACAGGGCCGCCAATCACCGTGCCTGCCGCCACCGCAAACAGGAAGGCAAAGAGATGGAACTGGGCGTTTTGTACCGATAATCCGAATTTTTGCATCAGATAGAAGGTGTAATAGCTGCTGATGCTCGCCATATAGAAATATTTCGAGAAAATCAGCACCAGCAGCACGCTGACGGCAAGGATCACCTTATTGCGCGGAAGGGGGTTGGTTATCTTCACGGCAGGTTTTCCCTTATTTACGCGATGCTGCGCGGCATACCAGCGGCTGATTTGCGCCAGGACGACAATCGCCAGCAGCGCGGCCAGCACAAACCACGCCACGTTGCCTTTACCGTAGGGCGCGATAATCACCGCCGCCAGCAGAGGACCGAGGGAGCTACCAAAGTTCCCCCCCACCTGGAACAGAGACTGCGCCAGCCCGTGGCGTCCGCCGGAGGCCATACGCGCCACGCGGGACGATTCCGGATGGAACACCGATGAACCGGTTCCCACCAGCGCCGCGGCAACCAGTACCGCCTCAAAGCTGCCCGCCATGGCCAGCAGCACCAGCCCGCTCAGGGTGAAGCACATCCCAATGGGCAGCGACCATGGCATCGGGTATTTGTCCGTCCAATAGCCCACCACCGGCTGTAGCAGCGAAGAGGCCAGCTGGAAGGTCAGGGTGATCATCCCGATCTGCACGAAGGTTAATGAGAACTCAGACTGCAACAGCGGGTAGATCGCCAGAATCAGCGACTGGATCATGTCGTTGAGCAGATGAGAGAGACTGATTGCGCCTAATACTTTAAAGGAAGTGCGCGATTTCGGCGGCGACGCCGGAGCGCCCTGGACGGGCTGGGTTGATTCACTGATTGCCATAAATACCACGTCGATTTGTTATTAGAGATGCAGGGAGTAATTATTATCCGACTAACATACCCGTCCGTGACATTTGAAGAAAGTCGCAATTCTGAAAACTTATTTGTCTATTCTTGTGAGTCACTGTAATTTTTGCGTTTGTCTATGGGTCAGGGAGAGAGAAGATGAAGTTAATGAAGCGTGGCGTCGCGCTGGCGCTCATCGCCGCATGGGGGCTAACAAGCCTGCCCGCGCAGGCGTATGAAAAAGATAAAACCTATAAAATTACCATTCTGCATACTAACGATCATCACGGCCATTTCTGGCGCAGCGAATACGGTGAATATGGCCTGGCGGCGCAAAAAACGCTGGTGGACGGCATTCGTAAAGAGGTCGCGGCCCAGGGCGGCAGCGTGCTGTTGCTGTCGGGCGGGGATATTAATACCGGCGTACCGGAATCTGATTTGCAGGATGCCGAGCCTGATTTCCGCGGCATGAATTTAATTGGTTACGACGCGATGGCGGTCGGAAACCACGAGTTTGATAATCCGCTGAGCGTGTTGCGCCAGCAGGAGAAGTGGTCCAAATTCCCGTTCCTTTCCGCCAATATTTATCAGAAAAGCACCGGCGAGCGCTTGTTTAAACCGTGGGCGCTGTTCAAGCGTCAGGATCTGAAGATCGCGGTCATCGGCTTAACCACCGACGATACGGCCAAAATTGGCAACCCTGAATTTTTCACCGACATCGAATTCCGTAAACCGGCGGACGAAGCGAAGCTGGTGATCCAGGAGTTGCAGCAGAATGAAAAACCGGATGTGATTATCGCGACCACCCACATGGGGCATTACGATAACGGTCAGCACGGCTCTAACGCGCCGGGCGACGTGGAGATGGCGCGCAGCCTTCCAGCGGGCTCGCTGGCGATGATTGTGGGCGGTCATTCGCAGGATCCGGTCTGCATGGCTTCTGAGAATAAAAAGCAGGTAGATTATGTGCCCGGCACGCCGTGCGCGCCGGATCGTCAGAACGGGATCTGGATTGTACAGGCCCACGAGTGGGGTAAATACGTTGGCCGCGCGGATTTCGAATTCCGTAACGGCGAGATGAAGCTGGTGCACTATCAGCTCATCCCGGTCAACCTGAAGAAGAAAGTGACCTACCCGGACGGCAAAAGCGAGCGGGTACTCTACACGCCAGAGATCGCTGAAAACCAGCAGATGCTCTCTCTGCTGACGCCGTTCCAGAGCAAAGGGAAAGCGCAGCTGGACGTGAAGATTGGCACGCTTAACGGACGACTGGAAGGGGACCGCAGCAAAGTCCGCTTCGTGCAGACCAACATGGGGCGTCTGGTGCTGGCCGCGCAGATGGCGCGCACGAATGCGGATTTCGCCGTGATGAGCGGCGGCGGTATTCGTGACTCCATCGAAGGCGGAGACATCACCTATAAAGACGTGCTCAAAGTGCAGCCGTTTGGCAACGTGGTGGTCTATGCGGACATGAGCGGGAAGGAGGTGATTGACTACCTGACCGCCGTGGCGCAGATGAAGCCAGATTCCGGGGCGTATCCGCAGTTTGCTAACGTCAGCTTCGTCGCGAAGGACGGTAAGCTCAACGATCTCAAAATCAAAGGCGAACCGGTTGATACGGCGAAAACCTACCGCCTGGCAACGTTAAGCTTTAACGCCACCGGCGGCGACGGCTATCCGCATATCGATAACAAACCGGGCTATGTAAATACCGGGTTTATTGATGCGGAAGTGTTGAAGCAGTTTATCCAGCAAAATTCACCGATTGACGTGAACGCGTATGAGCCGAAAGGTGAGGTGAGCTGGCAGTAGTGTTGTGCGGCCTGATGCCCTCACCCCAACCCTCTCCCACCGGGAGAGGGCGCGAACACAAAAAACGGTAACGCCTGTTACCGTTTTGCTTTTACCTCGCAGCGCCACCGGGCAATTTTCTCAATCCCGGCGCGCAATATCCGCAAATTTCGCGTCCAGCATTTTCGCCAGATCGCCTGCGGACAGTTCGATATCCAGCCCGCGTTTGCCGCCAGAAATATAGATCGTTTCAAATTCTTGCGAAGGCGCATCGATCAGTGTGGGCAGACGCTTTTTCTGGCCGAGCGGGCTGATCCCGCCGACCAGATAACCCGTTGTGCGTTGCGCAACCATCGGGTCTGCCATATCGACCTTTTTCGCTCCCAGCGCTTTGGCCACTTTCTTCAGATCAAGCTGTCCGGCGACGGGCGTTACTGCTACGGCGAGGTGCTTCATATCGCCGTTCACCGCGACCAGCAGCGTTTTGTAGACCTGGTCCGCGTTCAGCCCCAGCTTGCGCACCACTTCATCACCAAAGTTGGTTTCGTTCGGATCGTGATCGTAGGTGTGGATCCGGAAAGAAATTTTGTTTTTTTCGAGTAATTTAACGGCGGGAGTCATGGCTATCCTTCTTACGACAGACGATTCATGCCAGCAGCATACGCCTGACGTTTGTCTAAAAAATAGCACCATCTTGCGCAATAGTATTGGCAGTGATGGTCACTTTGAGCGACAATCGGCGTAGCCGAAGGTCACTTCGGTATAATAAAAACGATGAAATTCCTCTTTGACGGGCCAATAGAAATATTGGCCATTTTTTTATTTCAGCAGCGACGGCAAATTCCCTTCTCCGTACAAATGCAACGCGCCAACCGCGACAACATAACGACCGGCAGGCAGGGCATATAGCGTCTCCCGCCACGCCTGGTTGCGCGCGTTCATCAGCACATCATACAACGATTCACTGAACGTCGACGGTAACGCCAGCTTACCGTCTGCGGGCGGCGCATCCAGCCACCAGCCAATCATCGTTTGCAGCAGACGCGCGTTGGTGTGCCAGTGGGTCAGGGTATCATCCAGCAGTATCAGGCCGTCATCGGGAAGCTGGCGAAGGAGCGCAATCTGGCTGTCCGTGCCTTCCAGTTCAATGATGGACAGGTTGCGCGCCCTTGCCGCATTCAGCAGTTGATAATCGATACCGTAATCGCCGCGCAGCCCCAGGCGCTGCGCCTGGGTTGCCTGTAGCACCATGGCAATTTGCCACAGGGGCAGGGTGTCTAGCATAGAGAGCGAAACGCCGGTCTCATCCGCAAGACGGGTAAGCTCAGCCAGCTGCGTCTCGTTAAGACGTTCCGCCAGGGGGCGGTCGCTTTCCAGCCCGGCAAACGGCGATTCATGGCCGGAGATGTCGGCTTCGACGATCAGCGCGTCGGCGCGCTTCAGCAGTTTAATCAGGCCGGAGGGCAGGGGGGACATATCCTGCGTGCCCATATGAATGCTTCCCACCAGGTGCAGATGCTGCCCGCCCGGAAGCGAAATATCCATACCGGGCCAGGCATAACGGCGGGGAAAAAGGGCGCGAAACGATGTTTTTATACGATTAAACAGACCCATACGCGCTCCATAAACGGAAAGGTTCATGCTAGCGCGTACGGGTACAAGGTTCAATCCTTCGGTTTAAACCGCAGCAGACGGTTAGCGTTGCTCACCACGGTAATTGACGAGAGCGCCATCGCCGCACCCGCAACAACCGGGTTCAGCAGGGTACCGGTCAGCGGCCACAAAATCCCGGCGGCAATCGGAATGCCGAGCGAGTTATAGACGAACGCCCCCAGCAGGTTCTGCTTCATGTTGCGCAACGTGGCTTTCGAAATCGCCAGCGCGTCCGCCACGCCCATCAGGCTGTGGCGCATCAGGGTGATCGCCGCGGTTTCAATGGCGACATCGCTCCCGCCGCCCATCGCAATTCCTACGTCAGCCTGCGCCAGCGCCGGGGCGTCGTTGATGCCGTCGCCCACCATCGCCACCTGGCGACCCTGACTTTGCAGGTTCTTGATGGCGTCCGCTTTGCCGTCCGGCAGCACGCCCGCGATCACCTCATCAATACCGGCTTCTTTGGCGATGGCGTTGGCGGTGGTCGGGTTGTCCCCGGTCAGCATCACCAGACGATAGCCCGCGCGGTGCAGGCGCTGTAAGGCATCTACGCTGTCCTGGCGTAACGGATCGCGCACGGCCAGCAGCGCCGCCACCTGACCATCCCTCGCCAGCAGAACCGGCGTCGCGCCCTGAGAGGCCTGCGCGTTCAGCTCAGCGTCCAGCGCGGACGTATCAACGCCGTGTTCAGTCAGCAGTGCCTGGTTTCCCAGCAGCAGCGTATGGCCTTCGGCTTCACCGCTGACCCCTAAACCGCGCAGGGTGCGGAAGTTACTTACCTGCGGCAGACGGGCATCACCGGCTTTCTCCAGGATGGCGCGCGCCAGCGGGTGGCTGGAGCCTTGTTCCAGCGCGGCGGCCAGGCGCAGGGCATCCGTCTCCGTACAGCCAACGGTACTGACGGCTACCACCTGCGGTTTGCCCTCGGTGAGCGTGCCGGTTTTATCAAAAACAAGGGTGTCCAGCGTGCTTGCCCGTTGCAGGGCGTCAGCATCACGGACCAGTACGCCAAATTCGGCGGCGCGTCCGACGCCAGAGATAATCGACATCGGCGTGGCCAGGCCAAGGGCACAAGGGCAGGCGATGATCAGTACCGTGGTGGCGATCACCAGGGTGTAGACAATCTGCGGCGCCGGGCCGAAGAAATACCAGATTGCCGCGCTCAGCAGGGCAATACCGACGACCACCGGCACAAAAATGGCGGAGATTTTATCGGCAAGCTGACCAATCTCCGGCTTACTGCTCTGCGCCTGGCGGACCATGCGAATGATGCGTGACAGCGTGGTATGGCTCCCGACCGCGCTGGCGCGGAACAGCACGCTGCCGTCCTGCACGACCGTACCGGCATGCACGGCGTCGCCCTGAGATTTCTGCTGAGGAATCGGCTCGCCGGTCAGCATCGCTTCATCCAGCCAGGCATCGCCCTGGGTGATTTCACCGTCGACGGGCACGCGGTCGCCGGTGGTCAGGCGCAGCGTCATTCCCGGCTGTACCTCTGAGAGCGGAACGCTTTTTTCCCCGTCGTCCGTGACCACGCGGGCCGTCGGCGGGGTTAAATCGAGTAATCTTTCCAGCGCTTTCGACGAGCGCTGACGCGCGCGGGCTTCGAGCATATGGCCTAAGTTAATCAGACCGATAATCATCGCACTCGCTTCATAATAGAGATGGCGCGCCTCCATCGGGAACCACTGCGGCCAGACGTTAACGCTCATCGAATAGAGCCACGCCGCGCCGGTCCCGAGGGCGACCAGGGTATCCATCGTCGCGGTGCGGTTTTTCAGGCTCTTCCAGGCGCTGGTATAGAAATGCCCGCCTGCAAACACCATCACCGCAAGGGTAATCAGACCAATCACCAGCCACAGGGTGCGGTTGTCAGCGGTGACCATCATGTTGTCACCCATCATGCCCCACACCATCACCGGAATACCGACCAGCAGGGCGACAATCGCCTGCCAGCGGAAGCGCTTCATGGTGGCGACAGCCGTTTCCTGCTGGCGCTCGCGGCGCTCGGCATCATCTTCGATGGCCTCCGCCCCGTAGCCCGCTTTCTCGACGGCCTGCACTAACTCTGCGGCGGAGGCGCTGCCCATCACCAGCGCAGTACGCTCCGCCAGGTTTACCCGTGCCTGTGCTACACCCGGTACCGCCTGTAAGGCGTTTTGTACCCGGGAAACGCAGCTGGCGCAGCTCATGCCGTTGATCAGCAGTTGTTGGCTGTCATCAATGTCATCAGCTACCGGAAGCTCAGGAGTGGCCGCTGTCAGTGCTTCCGACGGGGATGATGACTCTGCCAGCGGTTTAGCCTTTGGGTGGCTTAACTCCGCCCCGTAACCGGCCTGTTTAATGGTATCAATCAGCGCGTCGGCGCTGGCGCTGCCGGTCACGGCGGCATGATCGATAGTCACCTCAGCGCTTTCCACGTCAGGACGCTGCTCCAGGCTTTCTTTAACGCGTTTGACACAGTGGCCGCAGGAGAGGCCGTCCAGTGTCAGGTCAATAGTGTGAGACATAACAAAACTCCCGTATAATGTTCTGGTCAATTGTTGACCTTCACTCTGCTTTTCGCTAACTGTTATGAAGGTTAAACCTTCCATCAAGGGGAAGGTCAAGGGGGAAATGTGAATATCAGCGATGTTGCGAAAAAAACCGGCTTAACCAGCAAAGCGATTCGCTTTTATGAGGAAAAAGGGCTGGTGACGCCACCGTTGCGCAGTGAGAACGGCTACCGCAGCTATACGCAGCTGCATCTTGATGAACTGACGTTACTGCGCCAGGCAAGACAGGTAGGATTTAACCTTGAAGAGTGCGGCGAGCTGGTTAACCTGTTTAACGATCCGAAACGCCACAGTGCCGACGTGAAAAAACGTACGCTGGAAAAAGTGGCGGAGATCGAACGCCATATCATCGAATTACAGGCGATGCGTGACCAACTGTTACAGCTGGCAGAATCCTGCCCGGGAGATGACAGCGCCGAGTGCCCGATTATCGACAATCTTTCCGGCTGCTGCCACCGTAAAACCCACGCCTAACAGGCTTTAACCCGCAGGGTAATACCTTCCACCGCGATGACCTCAACCCGCGTGCCGGCGCTGAGGTCATCATCGGCCACCACCGGCCACGAACTGTCCCCCACGCGCATATGACCGCGTCCGTTTATTAGCGTGTTATCAAGCGTAAAGCGTTTACCCACTATCTGCTGCCCACGCTGGTTGAGATGCGCGTCGACCGGCTTCTGCGCCTTCACCCGTTTGTTCAGCCAGCGCCACCACAGCCAGGCGGCCAGCAGCGTCAGCACGGCAAACAGCGCGCCCTGCCACTCCCAGCCGACAGGCAGCAGCCAGACGACCAGCCCGGTAATCACCGCGGCAACCCCGCTCCACAGCAGATAACCGTTGCCGCCAAGCATCTCGGCGGCCAGCAGCAGTCCGCCAAGGCTTAGCCAGAACGCATGAGGATGTGCAACGATGAGCTCAATCATTTTTTACGCTCGTTTCCGCCGTCTTTGATCAGTTCGGCAATTCCGGCGATAGACCCCATCAGGCTGCTGGCATCCAGCGGCATCATCACCACTTTGCTGTTGTTCGCGGAGCCGATCTCCTTCAGCGCATCGGTATATTTTTGTGCGACGAAGTAGTTCACGGCCTGGATATCCCCGGCGGCAATCGCCTCGGAGACCATTTGCGTCGCGCGGGCTTCCGCTTCTGCCGAACGTTCACGCGCTTCCGCCTGGAGGAAGGCAGACTGACGGTCGCCCTCGGCTTTCAGGATCTGCGACTGTTTTTCCCCTTCCGCTTTCAGGATTTCAGCCTGACGCACCCCTTCGGCTTCAAGAATATAGGCACGCTTGGTACGCTCGGCCTTCATCTGCGCGTTCATGGAAGCTATCAGCTCTGCCGGTGGGCGCACGTCGCGGATCTCAATGCGTGTCACTTTGATCCCCCACGGATTGGTGGCTTCATCCACAATGTGCAACAGGCGGGTATTAATGCTGTCGCGCTGGGAGAGCATTTCATCCAGCTCCATCGAGCCAAGCACGGTACGGATGTTGGTCATGGTCAGGTTGACGATCGCCAGCTCCAGGTTGCTCACCTCATAGGCCGCTTTTGGCGCATCAATCACCTGAATAAAGCACACCGCATCGATGGTGACGTTGGCGTTATCCTTGGAGATGACTTCCTGAGAAGGGATATCCAGCACCTGCTCCATCATGTTGATCTTGCGCCCAATTCTGTCCATGAACGGGACGATCAGGCTTAAACCCGGCTGAAGGGTATTGGTGTAGCGACCGAAGCGTTCGACGGTCCACTGGTAACCCTGCGGGACAATTTTGACGCCTGCGCCCACGATAACCAGCGCAACGAAAATAAGGACGGGAACAACGATGAGCATAAAAACCTCCTGTTTTGCATGCCGTAACGAGAAAAACTGCGTATTTGTTGAACGTAAGTATATCGGCTAACGAACAGGATTTCGCCCCTGTAAAGAGGTGGGAACCGGACTGGCAGAAATAAAACGCCCCGTTCGGGATGCGGGGCGCAAAGCGTTACTTTTCAGACAAGGTATAGCTGAAGTCAGTGATAAACCCATCCCCGGCGTCAGCGATGGCTTTTGATAATCCCTGATAGTATTTTTCCAGGCCGATGGCCTCTATCTGCTGGATCTGCTCGCGAACGGGAGCGCAGAACAGCACCGCATTGCCCGCTCCGACACGTTTGTTGTTCGGCGGCAGATCGCCAGTAATCGCTTTAAACCAGGTTCTGATCCCTTGCTTTAAGTTGTGCGGCGCTTTTGTAAGATCCTCCTGGCCGGTCAGCACCTGTAGGGTAGGGAATTCATTAGCATTGACGGCGGTTTTCATACGCGCAAAGAACGCGGTAAAAAGCTCAAAAGAGCCGAGATCCGTAACGCGAGGCTTGGTAGTTTTTCCGTTTTTATTGCCCATTTTTCCGGCAGGGGCTGTAGGTGCCGGAACCACATTGACCTTATGCAGATCCAGACCAAACAGCAGATTGCAGTGCGCCCGGCGCTCTTTAAGCGGGTAGGACATCAGCACGTCAATAAACGCCGTCGCCTTCACATCGGCCAGGTCATGGTTAATCAGCCATTGCGAGCGGGCAAATTCCGCAGGGGAAACGAACCAGTCAGGCACCTCAGTAAAGCGTCTGGATTTACCCTTGCCGTCAAACTCGAGAAAGTAAGCCCCATCATCAAAAGCAAAATAGCAGTTTTTAAAGCTACCGATTGTGGTGTTAACGATGAGCGCCTTCTTAACAAAATCGACCACCTCTGCACCCATGACAAAACGCGTGAGTTCAGAAGAATTGATGACTTCCATTAATGTTTCCACATCAGGAACACCAGGCTTCAGGGAGGAGAACTCATAAAAGATATGTGTCATGTTGCTGACTTCCTGTAGTTATAGAGGTGACAATAAACAGGCAAAAAGTTTAACACTTGCTATAGGTTAAGGCTATTCGCGCTGCGTAGCGGAAAGGATTATGCTAAAGGCTCTTCTTATCACAGCGGTTAATGGAATCGGAATGAATAATAAAAAAAATCTTCTGGATATCAGGGATGTTGGCTTTCGTGTGGGTGATAACACCATCCTTCAGCACGTCGATTTTTGTCTCTCTCCGGGCGAATTTAAACTGATAACCGGTCCCTCCGGCTGCGGCAAAAGCACCCTCCTGAAAATCGTGGCTTCGCTACTGAGCCCAACGGAGGGAACCATCCTGTTTGCAGGAAAAGATATCGCCACGCTTTCACCGGAAAGCTATCGCCAGCAGGTGTCATACTGCGTGCAAACGCCGTCCCTGTTTGGCGACACGGTGTACGACAATCTGGTTTTCCCCTGGCACATCCGCAACCAAACGCCTGATCCGAAAAAGTTTACCGACGATCTGACCCGGTTCGGGCTTTCGCCGGAGACGCTGACCAAATCGATCGCCGAACTGTCGGGAGGGGAAAAGCAGCGCGTCTCGCTGATCCGTAACCTGCAATTCTTGCCGAAGGCGCTGTTGCTGGACGAAATCACCAGCGCGCTGGATGACGCTAACAAGCGCAACGTCAATGACATTATCCATCGCTACGCCCGGGAGCAGAATATTGCCGTGCTGTGGGTGACGCATGATTCAAATGAAATTACCCATGCGGATGATGTCATCACGCTCAGGCCGCAGGGCGGGAAAATGGAGGAGGCTCACCGTGGGTGAACATAACATAACTAACGAATCGCTGGCGCTGTCGATGGTCCTGGTGCTGGTGGCGATTGTGGTCAGCTACCGGGAAAAGCTGGGGCTGGAAAAAGATATTCTTTGGAGTATCGCCCGCGCGGTCATTCAGCTCATCATCGTCGGCTATGTGCTGAAATACATCTTCAACGTCAATCATGCCGTGCTGACCCTGTTGATGGTGCTGTTTATCTGCTTTAACGCGGCATGGAACGCGCAGAAACGCAGTAAATACATCGATAAAGCGTTCATTTCGTCGTTGATCGCCATCACTACCGGGACCGCGTTAACGCTGGCTGTGCTGGTGCTTTCCGGCTCGATAGAATTTACGCCGATGCAGGTGATCCCCATTTCCGGGATGATTGCGGGCAATGCGATGGTGGCGGTCGGGTTGTGCTACAACAATCTGGGGCAACGGTTCAGCAGTGAACAGCAGCAGCTTCAGGAGAAGCTAAGCCTTGGCGCGACGCCGAAGGTGGCCTCGGCGAGGTTGATCCGCGACAGCATTCGCTCTTCGCTAATCCCAACGGTGGATTCCGCCAAAACGGTGGGTCTGGTGAGCCTGCCGGGCATGATGTCGGGGCTGATTTTTGCCGGTATCGATCCGGTAAAAGCCATTAAATACCAGATTATGGTGACGTTTATGCTGCTCTCTACGGCGAGCCTGTCCACCATCATTGCCTGCTACCTGACCTATCGGAAGTTTTACAACGCTCGCCACCAGCTGGTGGTGACGCAGTTGAAAAAGACGGGGTAATATCTGCTTTTGTAGGCCCGGTAAGCGTTAGCGCCACCGGGCATTTTTTTGCTAGTAGAGCAACGCGTACAGCTGACGACGATATTTCGACGCCAGCGCGTCACCGGTACCCAGCGCGGCCAGGATCTCCTGGAACATCTTCCGAGCCTGTCCGTCTGCGGCGCCCAGGTCCTTCTGAAGATGGCTAAACAGCAGCTCCAGCGCCTCTTCGTTACGCCCCACCTGATGAAGCTGAAGCGCCAGCTGGCTTGCCAGCGCGGCATCCTGCGGGTTGTCCGCAACCTGCTGCTGAAGCTGTTGAATTTCAGGGGTATCCGCCGCCTGTTTCAGCAGGTCAATCTGCGCCACCAGACCCTGATAACGGGTATCCTGATCCTGCATCGGCACCGTTTTCAGCACGGCTTCCGCGTCTTCAGGGCGGTGCAGTGCAATCTGGGTCTCTGCCAGCAGCAGACCAATCTGGCTGTTCTGGTTCGACAGCTGCCAGGCGTCTTTTAACAGCGGCAGCGCCTCGTCGTACTTGCCTTCCTGCATTAGCGCCATGGCTTCCTGCGCTTTCAGCTCTTCTTCGCGCGGCAGGACTTTATCCAGCAGGGCGCGGATCGCCTCTTCGGGCTGCGGCCCCTGGAAGCCATCCACCGGCTGACCGTTCTGGAACAGGTAGACGGTTGGGATCGCACGCAGGCCAAACTGGGAAGCCACCATCGGTTCGGCGTCACAATCCAGCTTCGCCAGAATGAACTGACCATTGTACTGCGCGGCAAGGCTTTCCAGGACCGGCGTCAGTTGCAGGCAGTGTTGGCTGCGTTCAGACCAGAAGTAGAACAGCACCGGTTTAGTCATTGACTGTTCGAGCGTCTGTTGCAGGTTAGCTTCAGTTATGTTGACGATATTCTGTACGGACATGCGGCATTCTCTTTTATCGGTTTACTCTTTACATGGGGGTAAGCGTGGTCGCTTCAACTCAACCCTGCAAAATTTTGTCCATCATCCGCCCCGGCAGCAGGCGTTTCAACCAGCCGACGGCATGGGTCACCAGCGTGACCGGATAGCGCATTTTAGGGGTATCGCTCTCAAACGCGTGGCGCACTTTGGCAACGACGGCTTCTGGCCCAAGCGTAAAACGCGCCGCGATGCCGGGATTTTCGACCGGTTTGTCCGCCTGCGTCTGGTTAACGTTTTCCGTAAAGCGGGTGCGGATCGGGCCGGGTTCAATCAGGCTGACCTTAATACCGCTGTGGCGCAGCTCCATGCGCAACGCATCGGACCAGGCTTCAAGCGCATATTTACTGGCAGCGTAAGCCCCGCGGCCCGGCGTGGAGATCAGGCCCATCACCGAGGAGGTCATGACAATCCGCCCTTCGCCGTGCGGCAGCATGGCCGGGAGAAGGCGCATGGTAAGCTGATGCGCCCCGAAAAAGTTTGCGGAGAACTGCTGCTCCAGCTGTTCCCGTGAGAGAGTCTGTAGCGGGCCGTACACGCCGTAGCCCGCATTGTTGAACAGACCGTAAAGACGGTTGTTGGTCAGGGCGATAACCTCATCGGCGGCCTGCTCTACGCTCTCTGGCGAATCGAGATCCAGCAGAATGCCGGTAAATCCCAGCCCTCGCATGCGTTCGACATCCTCGGGTTTGCGGCAGGCTGCCAGCACCCAAAACCCCTGACGTTTCAGTTCAAGGGCGCTTTCAAGGCCAATTCCGCTGGAACATCCTGTTATTAAGACCGATTTTTGCATAACTTTACCTGTCAGGTTCTCAGCTGTTTGACGAGTCATGTTTTACTAAAGGAGCCAGCCGGGTTGCCATCCAGTCGGCAATAAACGGCTGGGCATCGCGATTGGGGTGAATGCCATCATCCTGCATCCACTGGGGTTTCAGATAGACCTCTTCCATGAAAAATGGCAGCAGCGGAATATCAAACTCTTTGGCAAGCTTAGGATAGATCGCGCTAAACGCCTCATTATACCGACGGCCGTAGTTAGCGGGCAGGCGAATTTGCATCAGCAGCGGCTGGGCATTGGCGGCCTTAATGGTCTGCAAAATGGTCCGCAGCGTTTGCTCCGTTTGCTGAGGCTGGAAGCCGCGCAAACCATCATTACCGCCCAGTTCGACCAGCACCCAACGCGGTTGATGCTGCTTAAGCAGGGCAGGCAGGCGCGATAAGCCTTGCTGCGACGTATCGCCGCTGATGCTGCCGTTCACGACAGAGGCCCGGGACTGCCATTTATCATTGAGCAGGGCGGGCCAGGCCGCACTGGCGGCCATACGATAGCCCGCGCTCAGGCTGTCGCCCAGAATCAATAACGTGTCCGCAGCCGCCGCGCGGAAGGTCATCAGCATCAAAAACAGGAAGGGCAAATGCCAGCGGAAAACATTGTTGAAGTTCATCGTCTTAAGAAGTCCGTCGGTCAGGGGGAACACGAGCTTTCCATCCTCACCGGAGTTGAACTCGTTGTCAAACGTGCCGAAACCATCGCCCTGATTGGTGAATCCGGTTCCGGTAAGTCCACGCTGCTGGCCATTCTCGCCGGTCTGGACGATGGCAGCAGTGGGGAAGTGAACCTGGTCGGCCAGCCCCTCCACGCGCTTGATGAAGAGGCCCGCGCCGCGCTGCGAGCCCGGCATATCGGGTTTGTCTTTCAGTCATTCATGCTGATCCCGACGCTGAACGCGCTGGAAAACGTTGAGCTACCTGGCCTGCTGCGCGGTGAAAATACCCGTGAAAGCCGCGATCACGCGAAGGCGTTGCTGGAACAGCTGGGGCTGGGAAAACGTCTCGACCACCTTCCGGCACAGCTTTCCGGCGGTGAGCAGCAGCGCGTGGCGCTGGCCAGGGCGTTTAACGGGCGCCCGGAAGTGCTGTTTGCCGATGAGCCAACGGGCAATCTCGACCGTAAAACCGGGGACAAAATTGCCGATCTGCTGTTTTCCCTCAACCGCGAGCACGGCACCACGCTGATTCTGGTTACCCACGACCCGCAGCTGGCCGCCCGCTGCGACCGCCGCCTGCGGCTGGTGAACGGTATTCTTCAGGAGGAAGCATGATTGCCCGCTGGTTCTGGCGCGAGTGGCGCTCGCCCTCGCTGCTGATTGTCTGGCTGGCGTTGAGCCTGGCGGTGGCCTGCGTGCTGGCGCTCGGTAGCGTCAGCGATCGTATGGAGAAAGGGCTTAGCCAGCAGAGTCGGGAATTTATGGCCGGAGACCGGGCTCTGCAAAGTTCTCGCCCCGTGCCGCCGGGCTGGATAGAGGAAGCGCGCAAAGAGGGGCTGAAAGTAGGGGAGCAGATCACCTTTCAGACCATGACCTTTGCGGGCGACACGCCGCAGCTTGCCAGCGTAAAAGCCGTGGATGACATCTACCCGATGTACGGTGACTTACAAACCAGCCCGCCGGGGCTAAAACCGACGGCCGGTACGGTCCTGCTGGCATCGCGACTGATGGCGCTGCTGAACCTGAAACCCGGCGACAGTATCGACGTCGGCGACGCGACACTCAAAATTGCCGGGGAAGTGGTGCAGGAGCCCGACTCCGGATTTAATCCGTTCCAGCTTGCGCCGCGCCTGCTGATGAACACCGCGGATGTGGCGAAAACCCACGCCGTCCAGCCGGGAAGCCGTGTCACCTGGCGGTATAAGTTTGGCGGAACGCCCGCTCAACTGGAGGCGTACGAAAAATGGCTCCTGCCGCAGCTCAAGCCGGAACACCGCTGGTACGGACTGGAGCAGGATGACGGGGCGCTCGGCAAATCTCTTGAGCGTTCTCAGCAGTTCCTGCTGCTGTCGGCGCTGTTAACCCTGCTGCTAGCCATTGCGGCGGTTGCCGTGGCGATGGGGCACTACTGCCGCAGCCGTTACGATCTGGTGGCGATCCTCAAAACCCTCGGCGCGGGCCGCGCGCAACTGCGCAAGCTGATTGTCGGCCAGTGGCTGATGGTGCTGGCGCTGTCGGCTCTGACCGGCGGGGCGATAGGGCTGCTGTTTGAAAAGCTGCTGATGGTGCTGCTCAAACCGGTACTGCCCGCCGCATTACCGCCTGCCAGCCTCTGGCCGTGGCTGTGGGCAATCGGCGCGATGACGACGATCTCCCTGCTGGTGGGGTTACGCCCGTACCGACTGCTGCTCGCCACCCAGCCGCTGCGCGTGCTGCGCCGCGATGTGGTGGCCAGCGTTTGGCCGCTGAAGTTCTACCTGCCGGTGATTATTGCGGTGGCGGTCGGGCTGCTGGCCTGGCTGATGGGCGGTAGTACGCTGCTGTGGGCGGTGCTGGCGGGCGCGGTGGTGCTGGCGCTGCTGTGCGGCGTAGTGGGCTGGATACTGCTTAATGTGCTGAGAAAGCTGACAGTTAAATCACTTCCCATACGGTTAGCGGTTAACCGACTGCTGCACCAGCCGTGGTCTACCCTCAGCCAGCTCTCGGCATTTTCGCTGTCGTTTATGCTGCTGGCGCTTCTGCTGGTGCTGCGCGGGGATCTGCTGGATCGCTGGCAGCAGCAGCTTCCGCCAGAAAGCCCGAACTATTTCCTGATCAACATCGCGCCCGAGCAGGTGACGCCGCTTAAGGGCTTCCTGTCCGAGCATCACATTATTCCCGAGTCGTTCTATCCGATCGTGCGCGCCCGACTGACGCAGATCAACGGCCAGTCGACGGAGGGAAATAAGGATGAATCGCTCAACCGCGAACTCAACCTGACCTGGCAGGCGAAACGTCCGGACCATAACCCGATCGTTGCTGGCACCTGGCCGCCGAAAGCGGGGGAAGTGTCGATGGAGGAGGGGCTGGCGACACGCCTGAACGTGAACCTCGGCGACAGCGTGACCTTCACCGGTGATACCCAGGATTTCACCGCCAAAGTTACCAGCCTGCGTAAAGTGGACTGGGAAAGCCTGCGGCCAAACTTCTTCTTCATCTTCCCGCCGGGTGCGCTGGACGGACAGCCCCAGAGCTGGCTCACCAGCTTCCGCTGGGAAAACGGCAACGGCATGCTGACGCAGCTTAACCGGGAATTTCCGACGGTGAGCCTGCTGGATATCGGCGCGATCCTTAAACAGGTCGGGCAGGTGCTGGAGCAGGTAAGCCGCGCGCTGGAGGTGATGGTGGTGCTGGTGACGATCTGTGGCATATTGCTGCTGCTGGCGCAGGTGCAGGTCGGCATGCGTCAGCGTCATCAGGAGCTGGTTGTCTACCGCACGCTGGGGGCCAGTAAACGGCTGCTGCGCGCCACGCTGTGGAGCGAATTTGCCCTGCTCGGGCTGGTGGCGGGCCTGGTGGCGGCCATCGGGGCGGAAACGGCGCTGGCGGTACTCCAGAGCAAAGTCTTCGACTTCCCGTGGGAGCCCGACTGGCGGCTGTGGCTCACGCTGCCCGTCTGCGGCGCCGTGCTGCTGTCCCTGTGCGGCGGCTGGCTCGGATCCCGGCTGTTGAAAGGTAAAGCGCTATTCCGCTAGTTTGTCAGCTAGTTTACTGACGTGATGATGACGCACCGGCATTTCTGCTGGTGCGTCATTGCTTAACGGCACAAATCGTTAATGCCCCTGCATTTAGTAGCACAAAACATTAAAAACCCGCCCACACAGCCCGAATTTTTCCGGTTAATATTCACCAGCTAAATATTTAGCAGCGTGTCTATCAAGGAAAAAGAATGACTATAAGAAAAACAGCGCTGGCGACAACGATCGGCGCAGCAGTGGCGTTGGCTTCTTTCGCATCTCAGGCGGAAATCACCCTTCTGAAACAGGATCCGCAGGCGGGTAACCCGCTGAGCCGCCTGAACTTCACCGTTGGCGGTAGTATTCGTCCTCAGTTCCAGAACATGACCGGCGATGACGGCAAAAACGGCTACAAGCGCAACGGCTTTGACGGCGGTACCCGCTTCCGTTTCGCGGCAGACTACTACCTGTTCGATGACATCAGCTGGATCACTTACTACGAGCTGGGTGTGAACATTCCGGCGCAGTTTAACTGGGATAACCACTACGCCGACGGCGCGCACGATACTTCACGCCGTATGCTCTACACCGGTCTGAAGAGCGACACCTGGGGTACGCTGACCTTCGGCCAGCAGAACAGCGTGTACTATGACGTGGTGGGCGCAAAAACCGATATCTGGGACTACGACATGATTGGTCAGGCGCCAGGTAACGGGATTAATGGCGACTACGACGGCTCTTACCGTTCACGCCAGATGCTGAAGTACAAGAAAACCGTGGGCGATGCTGACATCTACGCCTCTTACCTGTTTGAAGACAGCGAATACCTGCCGGGCAACGGCCTGCGCTACAAGCGTAAAGGCGGCGGTTCACTGGGTATCGATTATCACCTGACCACCGATCTGACCTGGGGCGCAGCGTGGAACTACACCCGCGCGGACATGCGTAACCCGGACAACGGCGACAGCAAATCCTACGACCAGAACATCCTTGGTACCGCCCTGAGCTGGACGCCGGATAACTGGACCTTCTCCGCAGGCGGCGGCTGGTATCAAAACTTCCTGACCACCAAAAAAGTGTCCGTTAACGACTACTTCGCCGGTGATGCATGGGGTATTGAATACTTTGCGGGTTACAAGTTCCCTGTTGGTCAGTATGCGGTGAAATCCATCCAGCCGTACTTCATGGGCGACCGTATCGAGTACGTGAATGGCCGTAACTACCAGCGCATCGACAACGGTGTGGGTATCAGCTTCCAGCTGGATTACGGTTTCCGCGTGGATTACGAACACGTGTTCACCTCCAGCACCGACAACCTGGGCGACATGAACCTGGTGCGTCTGCGTTACGACTTCTAAGTTGTCATGTAGGGTGCGGCCTGATGCCCTCACCCTGACCCTCTCCCACGGGGAGAGGGAAAAAACATTAAAAACGGCAACCCAGGTTGCCGTTTTGCTTTTACCTCGCCACCCGGCTTTATTTTTCAGCGATCGAGCCATTCAGCAATTTCTTCGTACGTCCCGCGATACACAATCTTCTCCGCCTTTTTCTCCAGCTGATAGCCGTACATCGGGTCGTAATAATCCTTCAGCAGCGGCACAAGCCAGCTGAAGTGCGCGTCAGTGCTGCCAGTACGCTGTTGCTCGACAAGCGCGGCATCCAGCAGGGCGGTAAATTCCGCGAAGCGTTGCAGCCCCAGACGGCGACGAATGGCGTACAGGCCGTGATGCAGATATTCGCTATACGCTTTCCAGCCCGCTTTCTCGCCGTAGGCAGCAGAAAAATCGGCCCACATATGGTCGAAATACTCTTCGCGCAGGCGCTCCAGGCGGTCTTCAAAGGGGTCTTCGACGACAACGACAGGGGCGTCAACCATGCGGTCGCGCAGGCATTCCGGCAGGTGGTTAGAGCCAATCATCCGGCCTTCATCTTCCAGCACCCAGCGCGCGGCGTCTTTTTTTAGCAGTTCGACGGCAAGGTGATTTTCAAAACTGGCCTGGGAAAGCTGCGGGGTGAGCGTGCGACCAAATGATGAGCCGCGATGGTGCGCCAGCCCTTCCAGATCGATGCCCTGCGCATGCTGCTTAACCAGCAGCGTTTTACCGTTTCCGGTACAGCCGCCGATAAGCACCATCGGTTTTTGTGACTGCTCAATGGTCACCTGAATCGCCGTCTGACGCAGGGCCTTATAGCCGCCGCGGATCAGCGGATAATCGATTCCCGCCTCTTTCAGCCAGGCCTGGGAGATGTGTGAGCGCTGGCCACCGCGCGCGCAGCAAAGGTAGCCCTCAGGATGGGCCAGGCTGGCTTCCCGCCAGGCGTTGATGCGCGCCTCTCGCGTCTCGCCGTTGACCAGGCTATGGCCGAGCGCCAGCGCGGCGTCCGGACCCTGGCGTTTATAGCAGGTGCCGACGGCGGCACGCTCGTCGTCGTTCATTAAGGGCAGGTTGAGTGCGGCGGGCATCGCACCCTGGGCAAATTCGATCGGCGCGCGAACGTCGATTAAAGGGGTATCGGACGCGAGGATCGCGCGATAGTCCGTTCCATCGTTCATGGTGATTCCAGAAGAAAACTGAGCAGCAATGGGCGGGAATTGTACGCCGGGGAAGGGGAAGGTCAACTCCCCGGCGGGGGATACTTACTTCAGTTTTGACTGCGCCCAGACAATGCCGCTCGCGTATTCTGGCGGCAGCAGGGGAACAATCGCTTCCAGCGTAGCGCTCAGGCGGTCCGTGTCGGTATCGTTCAGGTTCAGGTGGCCGACCTTACGCCCCGGACGTACCTCTTTGTCGTACCAGTGCAGGTGCACCAGCGGCAGCTTCAGCCAGTTGTAGTTCAGATCGGTGCCGATCAGGTTGATCATCACCGACGGGCTGGTCACCACCGGCTGCGGCAGCGGCAGGTCAGTGATGGCGCGCAGGTGCAGCTCGAACTGGCTGATGGAGGCGCCGTTTTGCGTCCAGTGACCGCTGTTGTGCACGCGCGGCGCAAGTTCGTTGATCAGCAGACCCGACGGCGTGACGAAACACTCCATCGCCATTACGCCCACATAGCCCAGCTCATGCATGATGGCAGAGAGCATTTCTTCCGCCTGCGCCTGCTGGTCAGCATTGGCCTGCGGGAAGGCGACGCTGGTGCGCAGAATCCCGTCCTGATGCAGGTTATGCGTTAGCGGGTAAAAAACGGTGTGCCCGTCATGCCCGCGCGCGCCAACCAGCGACACTTCACCGCTAAAGTTAATGCCCTGCTCAACGATGCACTCGCCGTAGCAGTCATCCGGCAGCTCGGCGGTGTCGTTCGCGCGCAGGCGCCACTGCCCGCGGCCGTCGTAGCCGCCGACGCGACGCTTCACAATCGCCAGGTCTCCCAGCATCGCAAAAACGTCATCCCACTCGCGCTTATCGGAAAGCAGCTGCCACGGCGCGGTCGCGAGGCCGAGCTTGTCGAACAGCTGCTTTTGCGTCAGGCGGTCGGCAATGATCGGAAACACGTCGCGGTTTACAAAGGCGTTATGGCGCGCCAGCTCGCGGGTCAGGGCGGTTTCCGGCCAGCGTTCAATTTCGGCGGTGATCACGCTCTGGTGGAACGGCACGGCTTCCGGCTCGGCATCCAGCCCGACGGGCCAGACGGCAATACCCAGCGGCTCACCGGCCTGACGCAGCATCCGGCCAAGCTGACCATTACCAAGAACGCAAACCTGCTTCATGCTGCACCCCGCGGATCCGGGTTATCCAGCACCTCGTCGGTCTGGGCTTTACGCCACTCCGCCAGACGCTGATGTAACTCTTTATCATGCGTCGCCAGGATCTGCGCGGCCAGCAGGGCGGCATTTGCCGCACCCGCTTTACCAATCGCCAGCGTACCGACAGGAATACCGCGCGGCATCTGGACGATAGAGTAAAGGCTATCAACCCCGCTTAACGCGGCGCTTTGCACAGGAACACCCAGTACCGGCACCAGCGTTTTGGCGGCAATCATGCCCGGCAGATGTGCTGCGCCGCCCGCACCGGCAATGATCACCGCGTAACCGTTCTCTTCGGCGCTTTCGGCGAAGCTGAACAGTTTATCCGGCGTACGGTGCGCGGAAACCACTTCGACGTGGTGCGGAACATTCAGGATTTCAAAGATTTCGGCGGCGAACTGCATGGTAGCCCAGTCGCTTTTGGACCCCATCACGATGGCGACACGCGCCGGATTATTGCGGGAAGACATGCGTCTTAAAACTCCTGTGGTGCGGAACACACTGCTTTCGAGGGCACAGAGAATAGCATGTAATACCGGCAAGGAAAACGGTTGCGTGGTCGGGAAATGGGCGAAAAGACGGGGAGGGTTAAAACGGGAAGGCGATCAGTTCAACACCTTCCGGCGTGACTTTGACCATCGATCCTTCGCTGTGCCAGGCCCCTAAAACCACGCGATGGGCGGGCTCGCCGTTGGCGATAAGGGAATGAACATCGGGACGATGGGTATGGCCATGGATCAGCCACTGAACGCGATGCTTCTCCATCACCTTCACCACCGCCTGCGGGTTGACGTCCATGATGGTCATCGATTTGCTGCTGTTGGCGGCCTTGCTGCCCGCGCGCATTCTGGCGGCGATGCGGTTGCGAATAAACAGCGGCAGGGCGAGGAACACTTTTTGGATCCACGGGGTGTGAACTTTGGCGCGAAACGCCAGGTAGCCGGTATCGTCAGTGCAGAGCGTGTCGCCGTGCATGATCAGAATATTGCGGCCATAGAGGTTTAGCACCTGCTCTTCCGGCAGCAGCGTCATGCCGCTCTCGCGGGCGTAGCGCTGGCCGATCAGGAAATCACGGTTGCCGTGAATGAAATAGCAGGGGACGCCGGAATCCACCAGCGTTTTAATGGCCGCAGCCATCTCACGGTGCAGCGGGTTCGGATCGTCGTCGCCAATCCAGGCCTCAAACAGGTCGCCCAGAATGTACAGCGCGTCGGCGTTTTTCGCTTCACCGCGTAAAAAACGCAGAAAACCGGCGGTTATCGCCGGTTCTTCTGTTTGCAGATGCAGATCCGCAATAAAGAGTGTCGCCACGAATTACTCGCTGACGGTCACGCTTGTAATCACAACGTCTTCTTTAGGAACGTCCTGGTGCATACCGCTGCGGCCAGTAGAAACGGCTTTGATCTTGTCGACCACGTCCATCCCTTCAACCACTTCTGCGAATACGCAGTAGCCCCAGCCTTGCAGACTTTCGCCAGAGAAGTTCAGGAAGTCGTTGTCCGCTACGTTGATGAAGAACTGTGCGGTTGCAGAATGTGGCGCCTGAGTACGGGCCATTGCCAGCGTACCACGGGTGTTTTTCAGGCCGTTGTTCGCTTCGTTTTTGATCGCTTCTTTCGTCTCTTTCTGGCGCATGCCAGGCTCGAAACCGCCGCCCTGGATCATAAAGCCGTTGATCACACGGTGGAAAATAGTGTTGTTGTAGAAACCTTCGCGGCAGTAGTCCAGGAAGTTTTTAACTGTTTCAGGCGCTTTGTCATCAAAGGTTTTGATTACGATATCGCCATGATTAGTGTGGAAAGTAACCATTTTTGCATCCTGTTCCGTTATTGTGGTGCGTCGACCCGTGCTCGGGTCACATATAGGGGCTTGTTATAGCATAACCACAGGACACGATCACCTTGCATTGTGTGCTGACCGTACTCCGAATTATGGGTATTATAAGGAACAAACAATCCACACACGTGTTTACATGGAATCTTCGATGTTAAAAATCTTTAATACAATGACGCGCCAAAAAGAGGAATTTAAACCTATCCATGCCGGGGAAGTCGGCATGTACGTGTGTGGTATTACGGTTTACGATCTCTGTCACATCGGCCATGGCCGTACCTTTGTCGCGTTCGACGTGGTGTCACGCTACCTGCGCTTCCTGGGCTACAACCTGAAGTATGTGCGCAATATCACCGACATCGACGACAAAATCATTAAACGTGCTAATGAAAATGGCGAAAGCTTTGTCGCGCTGGTGGATCGCATGATCGCCGAAATGCACAAGGATTTTGACGCCTTAAATATTCTGCGCCCGGACAGCGAGCCGCGTGCGACCCACCATATCCATGAAATCATTGATATCACCCAAAAGCTGATCGAGCGCGGTCACGCCTATGTGGCGGACAACGGCGATGTGATGTTCTCGGTGCCGACGGACCCAACCTACGGTGCGCTTTCCCGCCAGGATCTGGACCAGCTCCAGGCCGGTGCGCGCGTGGACGTGGTTGACGTGAAGCGTAATCCGATGGACTTCGTGCTGTGGAAGATGTCCAAAGCGGGCGAACCAAGCTGGCCATCACCGTGGGGCGAAGGGCGTCCGGGCTGGCACATTGAATGTTCCGCGATGAACTGCAAGCAGCTGGGCAACCATTTCGACATCCACGGCGGCGGTTCGGATCTGATGTTCCCGCACCACGAAAACGAAATCGCGCAGTCCACCTGTGCTCACGGCGGCGAGTACGTGAACTACTGGATGCACTCCGGGATGGTGATGGTTGACCGCGAGAAGATGTCGAAATCGCTGGGTAACTTCTTCACCGTGCGCGACGTGCTGAAGTATTACGACGCGGAAACCGTGCGTTACTTCCTGATGTCTGGCCACTATCGCAGCCAGCTGAACTACAGCGAAGAGAACCTGAAGCAGGCGCGCGCTGCGCTGGAGCGTCTGTATACCGCACTGCGCGGCACCGACAAGTCTGTTCCAGCCGCAGGCGGCGAGGCGTTCGAAGCCCGCTTCGTTGAGGTGATGAACGACGACTTCAACACCCCGGAAGCCTACTCCGTGCTGTTCGACATGGCGCGTGAGGTGAACCGCCTGAAGTCAGAAGATATGGCGGCGGCCAATGCGCTGGCGTCTCATCTGCGTAAGCTCTCTTCCGTGCTCGGCCTGCTGGAGCAGGAGCCGGATGTGTTCCTGCAAAGCGGCGCGCAGGCGGACGACGGCGAAGTGGCGGAAATTGAAGCACTAATTAAAGCGCGTCTGGAAGCGCGTCAGGCGAAAGACTGGGCGGCGGCGGATGCGGCGCGTAACCGTCTGACCGAGATGGGCATTATTCTGGAAGATGGCCCGCAGGGAACCACCTGGCGTCGTAAGTAATTTTCTCCTCACTCTAACCCTCTCCCACAGGGAGAGGGAATTGTTAGGTTTTCCCCCTCTCCACGTGGGAGAGGGCCGGGTGAGGGCATCAGCGCGCACGTTTTCTCCACCATAACATCCCCATCAGCACCATCCCCGGCAGCCACACCCACAGCAGTTCTGAGATAATGACCTCATGCCCGTATGGCGTGGTATAGCGCGACAGCGCAAACGGCGCGACCTTGATCACCTGCCACGGCGCAAAGAAGCGCTCATCTGACCACGGCCACAGCCAGCCGACGCCTTTCCCGCCGGTGGTGATCGAATCCAGCAGGCTGTGCGACAGCAATGACACGGTTAAAAACAGCCAGCAGCGCATCACGCTGGCCCTGAACCATCGTCGGCCTGCCAGCACGCAGAGTATCGGCACCACCAGGGCAAACAGTAGCGAATGAGTGAAACCGCGATGGCCGAAAATATTCCCGTAGGCAACACCGAATTTAAACGCCAGTACGTCGGCATCGGGCAGCATGGCGAGGACGATCCCGGCAAACAGCAGGCGGGGTGGGATGACGTTGGTTCCGAGCCCTAAGCCCAGACACAGAGGTACGGCAGCGTGGGTGATAACGGTAGGCATTGCATTTATCCATGGCAAATCATGGAAATATAGCAGTCATCTCGCGCTAAAAGACCCATGCTAAATTCTGATTTTACGCCGATTCCCGCGCGATAAGCTGCCCGGAGAGGGTTATGCGCTGCGTTTGCAGGTCCGGCTCTTTCAGCCTGCGGATCATCAGCCCTGCCGCCTGGCGGCCGGTCTCTTCGCTGGCAGACGAAACGTAAGTCAGTGACGGCGACGTGAGATTAACGTGGAGCATATCTTCAAAACCAATCAGCGCCACCTGCTGGGTTAAAAACACGTCTTTACCCACCGTGCGCCCCACCTGGTGAATACCTGAGATCGAACCGATCATCGCGTCCGGTGAATGGCAGAGCAGGGCGGTAATCGTGTTGTTCTTCTCCAGCAGCTGGCGAGTCGCCATGGCCGCCGCCTGCGTGTCATCGGTGCAGGCTGGAGAATATTCCTCACGCCAGATCAGACCGTTCTGCGTCATCGCGCTGCGAAAACCGAGCAGGCGCTGCTCGCGGATACGGCACCCGTCGCGCCCGCCAATATAGGCGATGGTGCGGTGCCCGCGTTCGATAAGATAACGCGCGGCCAGGTTCGCCGCCTGGCGGTTATCGCGCATCACCAGATTGCATTTCTCTTCCAGCAACGACTGCGAAACCGCCACAAGCGGCAGCGGGCAGTGGCGAATGTGTTCCGGGAGAGAGGCGGTGCGGGTGTCCGACGCCAGGTAGATGACGCCCGCCACGCCCTGCTGCTTAAACGAGAGCAGGGTACGCTCAAGATGTTCGCCGTCATTCAGCGGCTGACCGAGAAAAACCATATAACCCTGCTTCTCCAGCTCCTGAACGATACTCGCCATCACCTTGATGGAAAAGCTGTCGCTGAAGTCGCGCAGGATCAGGCCGATTAAGTTGGAGGTGTTGGCGCGAAGATTGGCAGCGGCGACGTTATGAACATAGCCCAGCGTTGTGATGGCGGCATTGACCTTCCCGATCGTCGCCTCTGAGATCTTCCCTTTCTGGCGCAGCACCAGCGAAACGGTAGAAACCGACACGCCCGCATGCTTTGCGACATCAATAATGCTGACTTTCTTCAAAACCGCTCCCTGAAATTTACCGATTATCAGCCAGATAAGAGGCGACCCCCAGCGTACAGGAGACGCCTCCTTCAGGCATCTTATTATTTGCCAATCATCGTAGACATCGTCTGGGCGATAAACTGTGCTCTGGCCCCGAAAATCACCTGTATCCCGTTATCGCCCACGAACACCACGCCGCGCGCGCCAAGCCCGTTCAGCCCGTCCCGGTCCACCGCTTCGCTCTTCGCCACTTCCAGACGCAGACGCGTGATGCAGGAGCCGACGGAATCAATGTTCTGCGCACCGCCCAGCAGGCCGATGATTTCGGTGGCAAGTTCGGAATCGGACTTGTCATTCGCGCTGGCGGTCACTTCGGTGCGGCCCGGCGTTTTCACGTCGAAACGGCGGATCACGAAGCGGAAGGTGAAGTAGTAGATTAATGCCATCGGAATGCCGATGATAATGGCGCTCAGGAAGTTGGTCTGATAGCCGTTAAACGACGGCAGGATCCCGAACGACAGGTAGTCGATAAAGCCCGCCGAGAACGACTTGGCGATATGCGCATGCAGCAGGTACATGGTCATGTACGCCAGGCCTGCCATGATGGCGTTGAAGACGTAAAGGATCGGCGCCACGAAGATAAAGGTGAACTCTACCGGCTCGGTGATGCCCGTCAGGAAGCAGGTGAGGGCGGCGGAGAAGAGAATACCGGCCGCGATTTTCTTATTCTTCGTGTGCGCTTCGTGGTACATCGCCAGACACGCCGCGGGCAGTGCGAACAGCATCAGCGGGAACTCGCCCTGCATGAATTTCCCGGCGTTCTGGTAGGTGTCGCTGCTGAAGGATTTCACTCCCTCTTCCAGCATCTTGAACCAGATGGTCTGGTCGCCGTGGATCACCTGACCCGCCTGGGTAGTGTAATCCCCGAACGAATACCAGAAGGAGGGATACCAGATGTGGTGCAGGCCGAGCGGGATCAGCGCGCGCTCCACTAGCCCGAAGATAAAGGTCGAGGCCGCCTGGTTATCGCCGTTCACCACCACGGACAGGGCGTCGATGCCGGACTGAATATGCTGCCAGACGTACGGCAGCAGCAGGCCGAGCAGGAACGACAGAAACGCCGTCGCAATCGCCACAAAGCGCTTGCCGGAGAAGAAGCCGAGGAATTCCGGCAGCTGCATGGTGTGGAAGCGGTTGTAACACCAGGCCGCAAGAATACCGCAGATCAGGCCGCCAAAGACGCCCATCTGTAACGTCGGAATGCCGACGACCATGGCGTATTTCCCGCCCTGGGATGCCATTTCCGGCGTAATGCTCAGCACGGTGCTGATGGTGATGTTAGTGACAAACACGGAGACCGCCGCAGAGAGAGCGGCAATGCCGGATTCCGAAGCCAGTCCGACGGCAGAGCCGATGGCGAAGAGCATTGGCAGGTTATCAAAGATAACCCCGCCGGCGTTCATCATCAGCGGCAGGTGGAACTTATCGCCGAAGGCCAGCAACAGGCCCGCAGCGGGAAGCAGTGAAATTGGCAGCATTAAGGCGCGACCAATCATCGATAACTTAGACAGCGATTTAACAAACCCTGATATCAGGCTCATGCTGATTTCCCCCGAGTAGCGCTTTTTTCGCGCTGTTATTGTAAGTAGAACGTTTTAGTAGAACGTTCTACTTATCGTGGGGAAAGTCTGAAAATCGCGCAACTTAAATTTCACATTTCGCCAAAGGGAATAGTGATTATTTGAAGTTGATCGATAATTAACCGTGATGGGTGTGAGGGGATGTTTATCCCCTCTCCCTGTGGGAGAGGGTTAGGGTGAGGGCATCAGACAGCTCAGGCCGTCACGGTCACGCTCTGACCTGCGAAGCTCACGGTCTGACCCGCGACAATTTTGCAGCGCTTGCGGGTTTCCACCGCGCCGTCTACTGTTACCTGTCCGTCGGCGATGACGATTTTCGCCTGCGCACCGCTTTCGCTCCAGCCTTCCAGCTTCAGCAGATCGCACAGCTCAACGTGCGGGTGTTTACCTAAAGAAAAAGTTGCCATGATTACGCGTCCTCTACGTCGTGATACTCCTCGCACGCCTGCAAGGTATTCTGAATCAGTGTTGCTACCGTCATCGGGCCAACGCCGCCCGGGACCGGAGTAATATAGGATGCGCGCGCTGCGGCATCTTCATACACCACGTCGCCGACCACTTTGCCGTTTTCCAGACGATTAATACCCACGTCCACGACGATTGCGCCCTCTTTGATCCACTCGCCCGGAATAAAGCCCGGCTTGCCGACCGCAACGATCAGCAGATCGGCGTTTTCGACGTGGTGACGCAGGTTTTTAGTGAAGCGGTGGGTGACGGTGGTGGTGCAGCCCGCCAGCAGCAGCTCCATGCTCATCGGACGGCCCACGATGTTGGAGGCGCCAATCACCACGGCGTTCAGGCCATAGGTATCGATGTTATAACGCTCCAGCAGCGTCACGATGCCGCGCGGGGTGCATGGACGCAGGCGCGGCGCGCGCTGGCACAGGCGGCCTACGTTATACGGATGGAAACCGTCAACGTCTTTGTCCGGCGCGATACGCTCCAGCACCTTCACGTTGTCGATGCCCGCAGGCAGCGGCAGCTGAACCAGGATGCCGTCGATCTCTTTATCGGCATTCAGGGTGTCGATCAGTTCCAGCAGTTCCGCTTCGCTGGTGGTTTCCGGCAGATCGTAAGAGCGGGAGACGAACCCCACCTCTTCACACGCTTTGCGTTTGCTGCCGACATAAATTTGCGAAGCCGGGTTGCTGCCAACCAGCACAACGGCCAGCCCGGGGGCGCGAAATCCGGCGGCTTTACGCGCCTTCACTTTTTCCGCAACCTCAGAGCGCACCTGCTGCGCAATCGTTTTACCGTCAATAATCTTTGCTGCCATCAGAGAGAAGATTCCGTCTGTAACGTTAGAAAGGGGGGATTGCCTGTATTTTGTCAGAAGCGAGCGCCGCTGTCAGTCACCCTTTACGAGATTTCATCGATGTCCCGCAAAATCCCTTCTCAGGGCATGGTCAATTTCTTAGAGGTGATTAGGATGTGACCTGGCTAAATGGCAGCGTTTTGACATATTACAAAATAGATTCCTGAGCTACTTTGTCCTCTCCGAAATAAGCCTTCAATTTTTTAATTGAACGTATTTCTTATTCCCGAATATGCGCGGGAAGGGTTATTTACATTTTAAAGGAATAGACATGAAACTCAGCAACATTGCTTCTACTGTTATTGCAACTCTGGCCCTGGTCGCGGGTGCCGCTCACGCAGAAGATCCGGTAGCGCCTGTATCTGTAAACGGTGGTACGGTGCATTTTAAAGGTGAGTTAGTGAATGCCGCGTGTTCAGTGAATACTGACTCTTCAGAGCAGACGGTTAATCTTGGCCAGTACCGTACCGCGAAATTCACTAAAGTGGGTGACACCACCTCCAATATTCCGTTCACCATCGAACTGAACGACTGCGATCCTGCGGTAGCGAAAACCGCTGCTGTCGCGTTTACCGGCCAGATCGACGCCACCGACAAAACGCTGCTGGCGGTAAGCTCCGGTAACAACGACAACTCCGCGAAGGGCGTAGGTATTGAGATCCTCGACAGCAAATCCTCCACGCTGACCCCGGACGGCGCAACCTTCTCTGCGGCGCAGAACCTGATTGAAGGGACTAACACCCTGAACTTCACCGCGCGCTACAAAGCCACGGCGGCGACCACCGAGCCAGGCCAGGCAAACGCGGACGCAACATTCGTAATGAAATACGAGTAATGCCTGAGTACAGGGATGTGGCTGGCCTCAGGGAAGAGGTCTTTTGATCGCCTATACCGGGAGCGAAGGATGACAAGGACTGGGATACTGCTGTGCGCCCTTGCGATTGCCCCAGCGGTAAACGCACATACCGTGGTTATTGACGGCGGCAAAGTACACCTCAGGGGAGAGCTGGTTAACGGCGGTTGCGCCGTGGCTCCGGACAGCCAGAATATGCGCGTGGATATGGGGCAATACCGCACAAACGCCTTTTCCGGCGTCGGCAGCTTTTCCACGGTTAATGTGCCTTTCACCGTACGTCTGCTGGATTGCAGCGTGGACGTCTCCCGCACCGTGGGGATCCAGTTCCAGGGAGTGACACCGGCAGAAGACCCGCAGGTTTTCCTGGCGACATCGCGGCCGGGGGAAAATGCGGTCAGCAGTGGTGTCGGGCTGGCGCTTTTTGACGAACAGCAACGTCAGATCATCCCGAACGCGACGGCGGTGAGCTGGTTACCCATTAACACCCGCGAGCTGGTATTTCATTTCAGCGCCCGCTACCGGGCAATTTCCGAACACCTTGTACCAGGCACTATTCAGTCGAATGTCTGGTTTACGTTGATTTATCCCTGACGCCTGCGAACTAATTATTAAAGGTACGGTTGTGATGAACACCCTGATTAAACCTGGACTGTTTTTATCTTTTATTTTGATGATGGTTTCTGCCAGCGCGAATGCGTCCGGCGGAATTGCGCTGGGCGCGACGCGCGTTATTTATCCGGCCGATGCCAAACAAACGTCGCTGGCGATCACCAACAGCAATAAACAAGAGCGCTATTTAATTAACGCGTGGATAGAAAATGCCAACGGGCAAAAGGAAAAAACCTTTGCCGTCACGCCGCCGCTGTTTGTCAGCGAGCCGGCCAGCGAAAACACCCTGCGCATTATCTACGCAGGCCCGGCGCTGCCTGCCGATCGCGAATCGCTCTTTTACATGAACGTCAAAGCGATTCCCTCCGTCAGCAAAAAACATCAGGACGGCAACAACGTCCTGCAACTGGCTATTCTGTCACGTATCAAGCTGTTTGTTCGCCCGGCTAACCTGGCGATGCCGCCGGAAGAGGCGCTCTCACAGCTGCGCTTTGAGCGCGTCGGCAACCATCTTAAGGTGAGCAATGCCTCACCGTATTACGTCACGCTGGTCAATCTGAAGCTCGGCGGACAGACGCTGGATAACCTGATGGTTGCTCCTAAAAGCTCGGCGCAGCAGGTGCTGCCTGCCGCTACGAGCGGCACGCTCTCCTGGCAGAGTGTGAATGACTATGGCGCCATTACGCCGGCGCGTAGCGTCAGCCTGTGAGCAGAGACAGGGCGATGAACACTCAATGGCGTTACTGCCCGGTTGCGCTGGCACTGATGGCAACGCTCTGGCCGCTCGCTGGCTGGGGCGAAAGCTACTTTAACCCGGCGTTTCTCTCCGATGACACGGCGAACGTCGCGGATTTGTCGCGTTTTGAAAAAGGCCACCAGCAGGCACCGGGCGTCTATCGCGTCGATATCTGGCGTAACGATGAGTTTATTGGCACGCAGGACGTGCGGTTTGAGCAAGCCGACAACACGCCGCCGGTCGCGGGCGGTTTGTCGCCGTGTATAACGCGCGCGATGCTCGATCGCTTTGGCGTCAATATCGCCGCCTTCCCGGAACTGAGCAACGTGCAGGGTGATACCTGCGTTCCGCTCACCACGGCGATTCCGGGCAGCGAAACAGCGTTCAACTTCGCCTCGTTGCGCCTGAACGTCAGCCTGCCTCAGGTGGCGATGCAAAACAGCGCCCGCGGATATATTCCGCCTGAACAGTGGGATGAAGGCATCCCTGCCGCGCTGCTGAACTACAGCTTTACCGGCAACCGGGGCAGCGACGACGACAGCTACTATCTGAACCTGCAAAGCGGGTTGAACTATGGCGCCTGGCGATTACGCAATAACGGCGCGTGGCGTTATACCGAAAGCAACGGCCAGCGGCACAGCAGCTGGCAAAATATTGGTACCTGGGCGCAGCGTACGATCATCCCGCTGAAAAGCGAGCTGGTGCTTGGCGACAGCAACACCGGTAACGATGTCTTCGACAGCGTCGGTTTTCGCGGTGGTCGCCTCTATTCGTCCGACAGTATGTACCCGGACAGTCTGCAAGGTTACGCGCCTACCGTGCGCGGAATCGCCCGCACCCCTGCCAAAGTGGTGATCCGCCAGAACGGATACGTGATTTACCAGAGCTATGTGCAGCCGGGGGCTTTTGCGATAACTGATCTTAACCCGACCTCCTCAAGCGGTGACCTGGAGGTGACGGTGGAAGAGAAGGACGGCAGCCAGCAGCGCTACACCGTCCCGTATTCCACCGTTCCGCTGCTCCAGCGTGAAGGACGCTGGAAATACGATCTAGTGGCAGGGGACTATCGCAGCGGCAACAGCGAGCAGGACACGCCGTTCTTTACTCAGGGTACGATGATTGCGGGTCTTGCCGACGGCTACACGCTGTACGGCGGAACGCAGCTGGCCTCGCGCTATACCGCCATCGCCATTGGCGCGGGTAAAAACCTCGGTGACTGGGGGGCGGTTTCACTTGATCTCACCCATGCCCGCAGCCAGCTTGCCGATGACAGCCGCCATGAAGGGCAGTCCCTGCGGTTCCTGTACGCAAAATCCCTTAACGGATTCGGCACCAACTTTCAGCTGCTGGGCTATCGCTACTCGACCAAAGGCTTCTACACCCTCGACGATGTGGCCTGGCGCACAATGGAAGGCTACCAGTATGGCGACGATCAGGACGATGACGGCGTGCCGGACGTGCAGAGCTATCACAACCTGACGCTGAATAAAAAAGGGCGTTTCCAGCTCAATATCTCCCAGTCTCTTGGCGATTACGGCTCGGTGTACGTGTCGGGCAGCCAGCAAAATTACTGGGGCACCAGCGAATCCAACGTCTGGTATCAGCTCGGCTACGCGGGCGGGGTGAAAGGGGTCAGCTACGCCTTATCCTGGTCGTGGAACAAGGCCGTCGGCATTGATGGAACCGACCGGATCGCCTCGTTCAACGTCTCCGTCCCGTTCAGCCTGTTCACCCGTCACGGCTACCGTCGCGATAACGCGATCGACCGGGCCTATGCCACGGCCTCTGCCAGCCGTAACAGCGACGGTGATACCAGCTGGCAGACCGGGATCAGCGGAACGCTGCTAAAAGATCGTAACCTGAACTACAGCGTTACGCAGGGCCACACCAGCAATAACGGTGCCAGCGGCAGCGCCAGCGCTAACTGGCAGGCAACGTACGGTACGCTGGGCGTGGGCTACAACTACACGCGGGATCAGCACGACCTCAACTGGCAGCTTTCCGGCGGTGTGGTAGGGCATTCAGACGGCATCACATTCAGTCAGCCGCTGGGCGATACCAACGTCTTGATCAAAGCGCCGGGCGCGTCAGGCGTGAGCGTCGAAAACCAGACCGGTGTCAAAACCGACTGGCGTGGCTATGCGGTGATGCCGTACGCCACGGTGTACCGTTACAACCGCGTGGCGCTCGACACTAACACCATGAGCAACAACACCGACATTGAAAATAACGTTTCCAGCGTCGTGCCGACGAACGGTGCGCTGGTGCGCGCCAGTTTTGACACCCGCATCGGCGTGCGCGCGTTGCTCACCGTTAAGCGTGATAACCAGCCTGTGCCGTTTGGGGCGGTGGTGCGTGAGACGCAGAGCGGCGTAACCAGCATGGTGGGAGATGACGGTCAGATTTACCTGAGCGGGCTGCCACTGAGCGGGGAGCTGCTGATTCAGTGGGGAGACGGGAAGCAGTCCCAGTGTCGTGCGCCCTACAGCCTGCCAGAACAGAGCCTGCAACAGGCGATCACACTTAAGGGGATCCGCTGTGAATAAAATCCATTATCTGGGGCTATCCCTGCTGGCATTTTTGCCGCTATCTCAGGCGTTCGCCACCGTCTGCGTCAATGAAAATGGCGTGCCGACGGAGGTGTATTACGACCTGACGGATAAATTCAACAGCTCCAATAACCAGGTGGGGCAGATTGTCACACTCAGCGAGAAGTCTCAGTGGGTGGGTGTTAACGCCGTCTGTCCTAAGGGAACGTCCGGGAACACCACCAAGCGCAGCTATGTTACCGATTTCCCGGTCACGGGCACCAGCGATGGCTACCAGTATCTGAAGCTTAACGACTATCTGGACGGAGCGATGAAAATCACCGACAGCTACGCTGGCACCTTCTATCCACCCAGAAAGTACATTCAGATGGGGAGCCATCCGAACGTGTCTAAAAACAAACCGTTTGGTGTACAGGATTCCAGCCTCGTCTTCCGGCTTAAGGTGACCCGACGCTTTATTAATATGGTGGTGATCCCCCGGGCGACCATGTTCCGGGTTTACGTCACCACGACCTCCTCGGATCCGCTCACCACGCCGGTTTATACCATCAGCTACAGCGGGACCATTCAGGTGCCTCAGAGCTGTGAAATTAATGCCGGGAATGTGGTGGAGTTCGATTTCGGAGACATCGGCGCCTCCCTGTTCAGTAAAGCGGGCATCGGGAATAAGCCGGAGGGGATCTCAGCGCAAAGCAAAACCATCGGCATAAAATGCACCAACGTCGAGGCGAACGCCATGCTCACGATGCGTGTTGAAGCGGAGAAGGTTTCAGGCAGTACGCTGGTTTCCGATAACGCGGATGTGGGTTTTGTGATTGCCAACAGTAATGGCGTGCCGCTGACGCCCAACAACCTGACCAGCAAAATCCCGTTCCGTCTGGACGACAGCGCTCAGGCACAGGTGGGGATCCGCGCGTGGCCCGTCAGCGTGACCGGTAAAAAACCTGCCGAGGGGCGTTTTACCTCTCGCGGCTATTTACGCGTCGACTACGACTAAGGAGCAGATATGCGAAACGGAATACGGTATTTAGCCGTCGCGCTCTTTGCGCTTTGCTCCCCTGCACACGCAGAGACGGCGCTTGGGGAAATTAACATTCAGCTCTACGGCAATATCGTGGATTTTACCTGCGTGGCGGAGGGGGACGACAGCAATAAAACCGTCACGCTCGGCACCTGGCCCACGAAACAGCTCCGCACAACGGGGAGCCGGACGCAGCCTGTGCCGTTCACCATGAAGCTGACCGGATGCCCGCCGGGGGCAGCTTCGGTCACATTTACGGGGAAGATGGACGGGCATGATAACAGCCTGCTGGCGCTGAATGATGCCAGCGCGGCCAGCAACGTGGCCGTGGAGATCCTTGACCGGGATAAAACGCGCCTCGCGTTGCAGCAGGCCAGCCAGACGGTGGCGGTGGATGCGCAGGGAAATGCAGAACTGTCGTTTTATGCCAATTATATCGCCACGGCGGATAATCCGCAGCCGGGCCGGGCTGACGCCGATGCAACGTTCATGATCAATTATAATTAATCGTATCCACTCTCCCTGTGACGATTATATGTTGCAGGGAGAGAGAGGGATTACAGTAATTCGTGCGCTTTCGCGTAATCAATTAATTCAACGATACTTTGCACGCCCAGCTTGGAAAAGATATTAGACTTATGGGCACTAATTGTTTTGTTGCTAAGTAATAATTGATCCGCAATCTCCTTATTAGATAATCCGTTCGCCAGATATCTCAGAACCGTCACTTCACGATTCGATAATGGCATATCCACAGCGGCGCCCGTCCGCGACCCCAGATGGTTTATAAAACTTAATGTTTCTGAAGGGAAGAAAGAATAGCCCGTCAGTATCATTTCCACCGCGTTATAAATTTCCCCCAGATCTTTTCGCTTACTGACAAAACCATTTGCCCCGGCGCGGATGGCGCGTCCTGCGTAGAAGGCTTCAGATTTTGAAGAGAGGAAAAGAACCTTAATGTCTTTATTTAAGTTCCTGATTCTTTTCAGTAATACGAACCCATCCGTGCCCGTCATTTCAATATCGAGAATGACCAGGTCAATGGGGTGGTTGCGTATACAGTCAAGCACTTCGTGGCTGTCGCCTGACTTCAGTTTGACCTGGATGTTTTTATTTTTCTGTAGCAGGACTTCTATCGACATTCTGACGATAGGGTGTTCGTCCATAATGATAACGGATGCCGGTTTCATTTTTTATGCCTCAGATTGTTAAAAGCGTTATGCTGAGTTTTGTTAAAACTCTCGAAAAGCCGGAAGGATAATTGCGCAGATCCTTGTACGGTAAATGTCCCTGGGAAGAGCGAAAGCATCCTTGTTTACGTAGTGGTGATATCAATGCCTCAGCGCAGTTATCTCATAAGGCTGGTTATGGCAAAATGATTTTTCTTATTCGCGTGTCAAACACGTCTTATTATACCGTTTAAGTATTGTCCGAAAAGCCTGTAAATTAATATCCATATATTGCTGATTATTATGTTCTGGATCTGAATCACTAACTTTTTAAAATTAGCAAAAATGTCCTGATATTGCATTTACCACACACTTTCATCTTTATGTAATAACAAAAAATAAACGATTTTACTGTATGTTAAATGAATGTTAACAGTGAGCGGGCTGTGACAACCAGCATCCCGCCTGCCCGCCATCCCTGAAATCCGCCATTTCGTGCGTCATCTCTCCGTTTCAAACGTCTCCTGGCAAATTGCCGTTCCCAACAACAGAACAGCACTATCTGCTGTTTTCTTCACCTCTCATCGCATTCTTTTACAGGTAAATCGCTTGTTTTTACACCATTATCATCCTGTTAACGGAAGCGCCAGAACCTTAACGCATGGATAAAATCACTCTCGTTGAGCGTACCAGCAGCATTTCGCATGGTTTAAGGTCAAGAATTAGGAATAGTTATAAAATCGAAAGTTTTGTTAAAAAACACAAAAATTTAACATGTTTCCTAAGTAATTTCCTAAAGATCTTTAGGAATTAAGAAGTTACTGAATACGTTAATACGTGAAATCTGAGAGGTTGTTGAGAAGATGTAGCAACTCATGACGATGATTCAGTCCAAGTTTCGCCAGGATGCAGCTGAGACGGTAAATAATGCGGCTATATGGGCGGTTCTGT
This sequence comes from Enterobacter cloacae complex sp. IR5459, assembly GCF_049238005.1. Taxonomy (NCBI): domain Bacteria; kingdom Pseudomonadati; phylum Pseudomonadota; class Gammaproteobacteria; order Enterobacterales; family Enterobacteriaceae; genus Enterobacter; species Enterobacter cloacae complex sp. IR5459. The sequence continues at coordinate 453,210 of NZ_JBMKIG010000002.1, read as the reverse complement.
AACTGCGCGATCTGACGCAAGGAGCTACCCTGCGACAGCGCCTGTAAGATCGGCCATTCATCCCGTGAAAACCACTCTTTGCGGTTGCCGGCGGGTGCCGGTGCTTCCAGCAAGGTTTGTTGCATACCCAACGCCGTAAGCTGGCGTTCAAGCACATGAAAAGGGCCAGCCGCTTTACAAAACAGGCGAGCATCATAATCATCGGCGCGGACGAGCAGGTAGGGTGTCAGGTAGGGGGCGAACAGGCTGTGGCGGCGTAATCGGTCCAGCAGGTCAATGAGCGGCGAGGCGCGGCTTTCAATGTCAACTACCAGACGCGATGAAGGCCAGTGATTTAAATCACTGAGAGCGGCATCCAGCGTGGAATAGTCGCAGCAATTGCTCAGGGGCGACTGCCCGCTCAGAAAACCGGAACGGAAATAATTATCCTGTGTGACCAGAATGATAAAGGGAGCATCGGTTTTGCGGGTCTGGTTGATTGACTGGCTCAAATATTCGAGACGATCAAAAAATGGGAGAGCAAAAGGCGAGTGCGTAGAACCCAGTGAATCACTTCCTGTCCGACGACGCCGGTAACGGCGTACTGTCATTCGCATAGCTTCCCTCTTGGCGATGACCGTTCAGTCCTCCTGCCATCTCCAGGATGGCCAATAATATCCCTGACCGAAGCGCGCGCCAGCATGAAGCGCGCATGTACGGTCCCGTTCTGTTTCAATGCCTTCAATAAGCACATTTGCAGCAATTTTTGAACAAAGGGTGACCAGCTGTGTCAGCGCCGGCGTTTCACGTAAACGCCAGAAAGCGATCTTATCGATTTTTATTCCGCTTAACGGCAGGCGACAGGATAAAAATGCTTGCCCTGACGCTTCATCAATATCATCCAGCCAGATCCGGTGTCCCCGCGCGGTCAACTGCTGAAGCGCACAACTCACCCTCTGACGTACCGGGTCTGAGAGTGAAAAGAACGAGGCAGGTTCCACGAGTTCAATGTTCAGCGGTGGGCTGTTAAGTTGCAGTAAACGCTGGAACATTTCCGGTATGGTCAGAACGGTTATCGGCAAATTTATGAAAAGGTTGTCACAAGGGAAGGGGTTTTTTAACGCGGCGATCTGTGCTTCCAGCAAAACAAGCGCCCGGGTGGCTGACCAGTCCTGGAAAAAGCTTTCGCTTTGCTGATGCGGCGACAGCACGCTGAGCACTTCGGCCCCCACCGCGCGTGAAGAGGAGAGGGCGACAATAGGTTCAAGCTTAATGCCTGTAATGTCGTGTGAGATGTGCTGCACGCACGAGGGAAAACCTGTCTGCTCTGGCGCTGTCACTCCGTCGTCCTGTTCACTTCCAGCCTCCAGGCGGCCGGGATACCGCAGGACAGTGTGAAGGTGAAGTAAACAGGAAAACAGCAGGCGTTACTTAAAAGCGGCTAAGCCTTTTCGCAGCCCGTAAAAGAGGGATAAATGTTGAAAAAACAGCCGTATTTACAATCAGCTAGTCATTATCGCCAGAGAAGGCGGAAAAGGCATTGACTCACTACGCATTGACCGTATAATTCCAGGCGTTTCACCACCGCGAAGTACACTCTTCTCCGTGCGCCCTTAGCTCAGTTGGATAGAGCAACGGCCTTCTAAGCCGTAGGTCGTAGGTTCGAATCCTACAGGGCGTGCCATTTAAAAACAGGCGCTTACGCCAGTTTCAAGCCAGCCTGATTTTCTTCATGAAACACCCATCGCGAAAGTAGCGTTAACGCACATTTTTGACAGCACAATTGACTGTTATAACAGTATTTTTCTTACGCTGTGGCAATTTTATTATTCCTCTACCATGCTCATATCACCTCACTCTCACTCGTGGGGCTTTTTGTAGTTGCTGATTAATCTCAAGGAAAAAGGTTATGAAAAAAACGACTGCTATTTTGATGGGCGCTGCATTTCTGTTTACCACCAATACCTTTGCGGCTGAACTGCTGACGAAAAACGAGTTTGAGAAAGTTGAGTCTCAGTATGAAAAAATCGGTACCGTGAGCACGGCTAACGAAGTCTCTGTCGACGATGCGAAAAAAGAGCTGGTCGAAAAGGCCGATAAAGAAGGTGCTGATGTACTGGTGCTGACTTCCGGTAATACAAACAACAAAATTCACGGCACCGCCGATATTTACAAGAAAAAATAATACCTTAGTAACCACCCCTGTTTCGGGGTGGTTGCGCGCCCTACCTCCCTCCCAACATTGTTTCTTGCCGCTTCTCGCTCAGAGAGGCCGTTGACACTTGATTACGTATACATAATGCGTATAGTTCTCATTTGCATTTCTTTTAATAACTTTTAAGGCCCGACAACGGGTCATTTTTGCGCGCACGTTAAGAGCTCATTATGAACAACACCACAATGCACAAAACGCTGCTGGCGATTGCCATCGGCGCGGTAACCCACTCCGCTTTTGCGGCGGATGAGAAAAAAGAGGACACCATCGTCGTCCAGTCCACGGCGGGGAGTGATTTCAAACCCGGCGGCGACCAGCTGGTGCCCGCCTTCCTTGACGGGCAGGTGGCGAACGGCGGGCGCATGGGTATGCTCGGTCAGCAGAACGCCATGGACGTGCCGTTCAACATCATCAGCTACACCTCGAAGCTGGTGGAAGATCAGCAGGCAAAAACCATTGCTGACGTGGTTGCCAACGACGCGGGCGTGCAGTTCGTTCAGGGTTACGGCAACAGCGCGGAAACCTTCCGCATTCGCGGCCTGAAGTTTGACGGCGACGACATGACCTTTGGCGGATTGTCCGGGGTGCTGCCGCGTCAGGTGGTGGATGCCCAGATGGTCGACCGCATCGAGATCTTCAAAGGGGCCAACTCCCTGATGAACGGTGCCGCAAGCTCGGGCGTGGGCGGGATGATCAACCTTGAGCCTAAACACGCGGGCGACACCCCGCAGGCGAAAGTGGGTGTGGACTACACCTCGGATTCCCAGATTGGCACCACGCTGGATGCGGGCCGCCGCTTTGGCGATAACGACCAGTTTGGCGCGCGGGTGAACCTCGTGCATCGCGAAGGGGAAACCGGCGTGCCGAACGACCGCCGCCGCACCACGCTGCTCTCCACCGGCCTGGATTACAAGGGCGACCGTTTCCGCACCTCGCTGGACCTGGGCTACCAGAAAAAAACCTTCCACGGCAGCCCGACCAGCGTCAACATCTCGGCGGTGGATTTTGTGCCTGAACCGCCGAAGAACGATCGCAACTTCTCGCAGAAGTGGGCCTACAGCGATATCGAAAACGAGTTCGGGATGTGGCGCAGCGAGTATGACATCACCGATAGCTGGACGGCGTATACCGGTCTCGGCGCGCAGCACGCGCACGAAGAAGGGATCTACAGCGCGCCGAAGCTCCTCGATAAGAGCGGTAATGCGGTGGTCAGCCGTCTTGATACCAACCGCATCAGCGATTCTGTCAGCGGCATGGCGGGCATTCGCGGTAACTTCACTACCGGATTCGTCTCGCACAAGGTCAATGTTGGCTATTCGGCGATGACCAAAAACGAAAAGATCGCGTGGAAAATGTCGGCGACGAAGGATAATCCGACCACCAACATCTACCACAACACCGGCGTCGATATGCCGGACAGCTCCAACCTCAACGGCTCAGGCGGCAAATACAGCGATCCGCTGACCAGCGGGCGCACCCGCACGCAGGGTTGGCTGCTGAGCGATACCCTGGGCGTGCTGGACGACAAGCTGCTGTTCACCGCAGGCGCGCGGCATCAGAAAGTGGTGATTCGCGGGTACAACAAAATCACCGGTGCGGAAAACGACGCGGACGGTTTCGACGGCAGCCGCTGGATGCCCACCTACGGCGTAGTCTATAAACCGTGGGAGGAAATTTCCCTCTACGCCAACCACACCGAGGCGTTACAGCCCGGTGAAACCGCGCCTCGCTCAGCAAACAACTACGGCCAGAGCACCGGTATCGTTCACTCTAAGCAGAACGAAGTGGGCGTAAAGGCGGACTTTGGCCGCGTGGGCGGCTCCCTGGCGCTGTTTGAGATCAAAATGCCGTCGGCGATCCTTGACGACAGCGGTCACTACGGCCTGGATGCAGAACAGCGTAACCGCGGCGTGGAGCTGAACGTCTTCGGCGAGCCAATGCTCGGGATGCGTCTGAACGCCAGCGCCACCTGGTTGCAGGCCGAGCTGACCAAAACCAAAAACGGCGTCAATCAGGGCAACGATGCGATCGGTATTCCGAGCTTCTACGCCGTGCTGGGCGCAGAGTACGATATCAAGCCGATTGAAGGCCTGACGGCGACCGCGCGCGTTAACCACTCCGGCACGCAGTATGCCGATCTTGCGAACAGCAAAAAGCTGGACAGCTACACCACGCTGGATCTGGGCATGCGCTATCGCTTCGCGGTGAACCACAATGAAAATCAGATGACCGTACGGGCAGGTATCGACAACGTGACCAACGAGAACTACTGGTCAAGCGTGGACGATTCCGGTACTTACATTACTCAGGGCGAGCCGCGTACCTTTAAGGTCTCGGTTGGCTACGAGTTCTAAGCGTTCCACCTCGTTATCCGGGGCAGGGACGCCCCAATCCCTTCGTTGTCGTGTTATAAAATTGTAATAAAAGCTTCTTACACTGGTCGCCACAACCTTACCTCTTGGCCAATGACAGGAAGCCGCTATGGGCAGACCCCTCAAATCCGTATTTAAAAAAGAACATCGCGACGATATCAGTAACCGCAGCGCTAACCCGGTATTCTCCGAGGTTGCAGAAGTGTTCCTCTCGCGCCGCCGTTTTCTCCAGATGGGGGCCGTAGCGGGGGCTGCCGTATCATTCCCGTATCTGATCACACCCGAAAATGCGATTGCCGCGGTATCGAAGCCTTCCGCGCTGGCAAAAGCGGTTTCCCTGGGCTTTACCAGCATCGACGTCTCTACGGAAGACACGGTCAGGGTGCCGGAAGGTTATATCGCCCGCCCGTTCTATCGCTGGGGCGATCCGACGGGGATCAAAGACAACATGCCGGCCTTTAAGCCGGACGCCAGCAATACCACAGACGAACAGGCTGTGCAGGCGGGCATGCACCACGACGGCATGGCGTGGTTTAGCCTGCCGCAGGGGGCGCAAAACCCGGAGCATGGACTGCTGGCGCTGAACCATGAGTACATCGACAACGGAATGCTGTTTACCGACGGTACGGCGAACTGGAGTCTCGACAAAGCCCGCAAGGGGCAGAACGCGATGGGCGTGTCGGTGGTGGAAGTGAAAAAAACGGGCAGCGGCTGGGAGGTGGTGCGTCCGTCTTCCTTCGCCCGGCGTATTACCGTCAATACGCCGATGCAGCTTACCGGCCCGGCGCGGCATCAGGATTTAATGAAAACCGCCGCCGACCCGCAGGGGGAACGCGTTCTGGGCACCATGCAGAACTGCGCCAACGGCCACACGCCGTGGGGCACCTATCTCACCTGCGAGGAGAACTGGTCGGACATTTTTGTCAAAAAAGCCGATCTCAACCCGCTGGAAAAACGCTACGGCATCAGCGACAGCGATGAATCGTACCGCTGGAACGAGGTGGATGAGCGGTTCAGCGTTGATAAAACCCCTAACGAACCCAACCGTTTCGGCTGGGTGGTGGAGATCGATCCCTACAACCCGACCTCCACCCCGCGCAAGCACACCGCGCTCGGCCGCTTCAAGCATGAGGGGGCCGCCGTCACGCTCGCCGCCGATAATCGCGTGGTGGTCTACATGGGCGACGACCAGAAGTTTGAGTACATCTATAAGTTTGTCTCGGATAAAAAATACGATCCCGCGAACCGGGAAGCCAATATGCAGCTGCTGACGTCCGGCACGCTGTACGTCGCCAGGTTCAACGAGGACGGCAGCGGCGACTGGCTGCCGCTGATCTTCGGGCAAAATGGCCTGGATAAAAGCAACGGTTTTGCAAGCCAGGGCGATCTGCTGATTAAAACCCGTCTGGCGGCCGACGTGGTGGGGGCGACGAAAATGGATCGCCCGGAGTGGATAGCCGTCGATCCGCACGCCAGCGGCAGCGTCTACTGTACGCTGACCAACAACAGCGATCGCGGTAAAGAGGGCAAGGCGCCGGTGGATGCCGCCAACCCGCGCGCTAATAACGTGTTTGGTCACATCATGCACTGGCACGAAGAGGGTGCCGATCCTGCCGCCGCACGCTTTAAGTGGGATATTCTGGTCATGGCCGGGCGCACCGACGGCGACGATCCCAAAGCCAAAGGCTCGATGCAGGGCGCGGCATTTGGCAGCCCGGATGGGTTGTCGTTCGATCACCAGGGCGTGCTGTGGATCCAGACCGACGTTTCCTCCAGCACCATCAATAAGAAAGCCTACGAGGGGATGGGCAATAACCAGATGGTGGCCACCATTCCGGGCACCAACGAGTATCGCCGTTTCCTGACCGGGCCGCGCGGGTGCGAAATCACCGGCATTGCGTTTACGCCGGACAACCGCACGCTGTTTATCAACATTCAGCATCCGGGGGAGGGCGGGGATGATATTACCGACCCGGCCAATCCGCGCGCTGTTTCCAACTGGCCAGACGCCAGCCCGAACGGGCGTCCGCGATCGTCAACGGTGGTGATTACCAAAGCGGACGGCGGGATCATCGGGTCGTGACGTTTATCCGCCGGGCGCATGCGCTGGCCCGGCGTTAAGCTTGCTACCACCAGCATGAAGTGTTAAAACGTGCCCCTTCTAAAAAAGAGACAGGGGTAGGGCGTGAAAGACGCGTCATCCGCTTCAGGCCATGGTAGCGCTGAAGCCTCGTCGGATCAGAATCCGACGCTGCAACGTGGTTTGCAAAATCGACATATTCAGTTAATTGCCCTTGGCGGCGCAATCGGTACCGGGCTGTTTCTCGGCATCGGCCCCGCTATTCAGATGGCCGGTCCGGCGGTGCTGCTGGGTTACGGTATCGCCGGGATTATCGCCTTCCTGATCATGCGCCAGCTCGGCGAGATGGTCGTTGAAGAGCCGGTGTCCGGCTCCTTCGCACACTTTGCCTATAAATACTGGGGGCCGTTCGCAGGTTTCCTCTCCGGCTGGAACTACTGGGTGATGTTCGTGCTGGTCGGGATGGCCGAGCTGACCGCCGCCGGCATCTATATGCAGTACTGGCTCCCGGACGTGCCAACGTGGATTTGGGCCGCGGCCTTCTTCATCATCATTAACGCCGTTAACCTTGTGAACGTCCGCCTGTATGGCGAGACCGAGTTCTGGTTCGCGCTGATCAAGGTGCTGGCGATTATCGGCATGATCGGCTTTGGCCTGTGGCTGCTGTTCTCCGGCCACGGCGGCGAGCGCGCCACGATCGATAACCTGTGGCAGCACGGCGGCTTCTTGGCGACTGGATGGAAAGGGCTGATCCTCTCGCTGGCGGTCATTATGTTCTCCTTCGGCGGGCTGGAGCTGATTGGCATCACCGCGGCTGAAGCGCGCGATCCGCACAAAAGCATTCCGAAAGCGGTCAACCAGGTGGTGTACCGTATCCTGCTGTTTTACATCGGCTCGCTGGTGGTGCTGCTGGCGCTCTACCCGTGGGTGGAAGTGAAATCTGACAGTAGCCCGTTCGTGATGATCTTCCACAATTTGAACAGCAACGTGGTCGCTTCGGCGCTGAACTTCGTCATTCTTGTGGCGTCGCTGTCGGTCTACAACAGCGGGGTTTACTCCAACAGCCGCATGCTGTTTGGCCTCTCCGTACAAGGCAACGCGCCGAAGTTCCTCACTCGCGTCAGCCGTCGCGGCGTGCCGGTCAACTCGCTGTTCCTTTCTGGCGCTATCACCTCGCTGGTGGTGCTGATCAACTATCTGCTGCCGAAAGAGGCGTTTGGCCTGCTGATGGCGCTGGTTGTCGCCACGCTGCTGCTTAACTGGATCATGATCTGCCTGGCGCACCTGCGCTTCCGCGCGGCGATGCGCCGCAAGGGGCGCGAGACGCAGTTCAAAGCGCTGCTCTATCCGGCGGGGAACTACCTCTGTATCGCCTTCCTCGGCCTGATTCTGGTGCTGATGTGCACCATGGATGAGATGCGCCTGTCAGCGATGCTGCTGCCGGTGTGGGTGGTGTTCCTGTTTATTGCATTTAAGCTCTCGCGCAAAAAGTAGCGCGGTTTTCTCCCTCTCCCTGTGGGAGAGGGACGGGGTGAGGGCACCAGACCGCACCAAACCAGACCGCACCACACTGCCTGCCTTCACGCCCGGTGGCGCTGCGCTTACCGGGCCTACAAAGTATCACTCCACCTTTATCGTGACCCCCCTCCCAATTCCGTTTCGATCCACAGGATCTTTATTTTGTAATCGATTACTTTTTATCTGAACTGTTTTGTAATCGATTACTTTTTCCGGGTGAGGCTTATCATGGTGTCAACTGAGAGTAGTGAAAAGGCGATAACGCAACACCGGCTGCTGGTGCCGCGTCTGTCGCTGATGATGTTTCTGCAATTTTTTATCTGGGGTAGCTGGTCGGTCACGCTTGGCCTGGTGATGACCCGGCACAACATGTCTTTGCTGATTGGCGACGCGTTCTCTGCCGGGCCCATCGCTTCCATTCTTTCGCCGTTCGTGCTCGGGATGCTGGTGGACCGCTTCTTCGCCTCGCAGAAGGTGATGGCGGTGATGCACCTCGCGGGCGCGGTGATCCTCTGGTTCGTGCCGGGGGCGCTGATTGCTGAGAATGGCGCGCTGCTGATTGGCCTGCTGTTTGGCTACACGCTCTGCTATATGCCGACACTGGCGCTGACCAACAACATTGCGTTTCACAGCCTGGCGAACGTGGATAAAACCTTCCCGGTAGTGCGCGTGTTCGGCACCATCGGCTGGATCGCGGCGGGCATTTTCATCGGCGTCACCGGCGTGGCGTCCAGCGTCACCATCTTCCAGGTGGCGGCGGTCAGCTCCGTGCTGCTGGCGGTCTACAGCCTGACGCTGCCGCACACGCCAGCGCCGGCAAAAGGCCTGCCGGTTAAGGTGCGGGATCTCTTCTGCGCGGACGCCTTCGCGCTGCTTAAAACCCGCCACTTCTTCGTCTTCTCCGTCTGCGCGATGCTGATCTCTGTCCCGCTCGGCACCTATTACGCCTACACCGCCTCGTATCTGGCGGATGCCGGCATTGCCGACGTCAGCACCGCCATGTCCTTCGGGCAGATGTCTGAGATCGTCTTCATGTTGGTTATTCCTCTGCTGTTCCGCCGCCTGGGCGTGAAAGTCATGCTGCTGATCGGCATGCTGGCGTGGTTCGTGCGTTATGCCATGTTCGCGTTGGGCGTCAGCGAAGAGGGGCGCATTCTGCTGTACCTCGGCATTCTGCTGCACGGCGTCTGCTACGATTTCTTCTTTGTCGTCGGCTTTATCTATACCGACCGCGTGGCGGGCGAAAAGGTCAAAGGCCAGGCGCAGAGCATGATCGTGATGTTCACCTACGGCATCGGCATGCTGCTCGGCTCTCAGATTTCCGGCGCGCTCTACAACCGCCTGGTGGCAGGACAGACCGTGCCGCAGGCGTGGGTCACATTCTGGTGGATCCCGGCGGTGGCTGCCGCGGCGATCGCGCTGATTTTCCTTCTCACGTTTAAGTATGACGATGACAAGGCGTAACGTTCAGGAGGTGGTATGAGGACAATGAAAGGACCGGGCATTTTTCTGTCGCAGTTTATTGGCGCAGAAGCGCCGTTTAATTCGCTCGACGGGCTTGCTGAATGGGCGGCAGGTAAAGGTTATAAGGCGGTGCAGATCCCCTGCAACCATCCGCACATCTTTGACGTCGAGAAAGCCGCAGAGAGCCAGGCCTACTGCGACGACATCACCGCCAGGCTGGCCGCACACGGGCTGGTTATCAGCGAGCTGTCGACCCATCTGGAAGGGCAGCTCGTGGCGGTGAATCCGGTTTACAGCGAGGCGTTTGACCACTTCGCACCCGCCGCCGTGCGCGGTAACGAGGCGGCGCGCCGGGCGTGGGCGACGGAAAAGCTGAAGCAGGCGGCGGTCGCTTCGGCCAGATTAGGGCTGAAGGCGCACGCGACCTTCTCCGGCTCGCTGGCGTGGCCGTTTTTCTATCCGTGGCCGCCGCATAACGAGCAGCGTTTTCAGGAAGCGTTCGAGGAGCTGGCAACCCGCTGGCGGCCAATACTGGATACCTTCGACGAGCAGGGGGTGGACGTCTGCTTTGAGCTGCATCCGGGGGAAGATCTGCACGACGGCGTGACCTTCGAGCGTTTTCTGGCGCTGGTGGATAACCATCCGCGCTGCAACATTCTCTACGACCCGAGCCACATGCTGCTTCAGCAGATGGACTATCTGGCCTTTATCGATATCTTCCACGCGCGCATTAAAGCGTTCCACGTGAAGGACGCGGAGTTCCGACCCAGCGGGCGCAGCGGCGTCTACGGCGGCTACCAGCCGTGGATCAACCGCGCCGGACGCTTTCGCTCGCCCGGCGACGGGCAAATCGACTTTAAGGGCATCTTCAGCAAGCTGACCCAGTACGACTACGACGGCTGGGCGGTGCTGGAGTGGGAGTGCTGCCTGAAGGATGGCGATACCGGCGCGAGTGAGGGCAGCGAATTTATCCGCCGCCACATTATTCCCGTTTCCGGACGGGCGTTTGATGATTTCGCCGCAGGGGGCAGCCATGATTAACGTCGGGATTATCGGCAGCGGGTTTATTGGCCCGGCACACATCGAGGCGCTCAGGCGTCTCGGGTTTGTGCAGGTGGTCGCGCTCTGCGACGGTTCGCTCGTTAAGGCGCAGGAAAAGGCGCGCCAGCTAAATGTCCCGCATGCTTACGCCAGCGTGGAAGAACTGCTCGCGCACCCCAATCTGCATGCGGTGCACAACTGCACGCCGAACTACCTGCACGCGGAGATTAACCGCCAGATCCTGCGCGCGGGCAAGCACGTGTTTTCCGAAAAGCCGCTGTGCATGACGCCGGACGAGGCGCGCGAGCTGGTGGCGCTGGCAGAGCAGGCGGGCGTGGTGCATGGCGTGAGCTTTGTCTATCGTCAGTTTGCGATGGTGCGACAGGCGGCGAGCATGATGCGCGCGGGCACCCTCGGGCGGCTGTTCGCCTCGCACGGCAGCTATTTGCAGGACTGGATGCTGCTGGAAACCGACTACAACTGGCGGGTGGATGCCGCGCTCGGCGGCGCGTCGCGGGCGGTGGCGGATATCGGTTCCCACTGGTGCGATACGGTACAGTATGTGACAGGCAGGCGCATTACCGAGGTGATGGCTGATTTATCCATCGTCTGGCCGAGGCGCAAGGCCAGCGCGGGTGGTCATCAGACCTTCTCCCATGACGAGCAGGCGGAGTATGAAGTTAAACCGGTCACCACCGAAGATTTTGGCTCGGTGCTGTTCCGCTTTGACGACGGCAGCAAGGGCAGCTTTAGCGTCTCGCAGGTGAGCGCGGGGCGAAAAAACCGCCTGACCTTTGAAATTAACGGCAGCGAGCAGTCGGTGGCGTGGGATCAGGAAATCCCGCAGCAGCTGTGGATCGGCCATCGCGCCCGGGCAAACCAGACGCTCACCGACGATCCAGGCCTGATGAACCCTGACGTGGCCGACAGCGCCCACTTCCCCGGCGGACATATCGAAGGCTGGCCGGACGCCTTCAAAAATATGATGGCGCAGTTCTACCGCGCCGTGCAGGCGGGCGCGATGCCGGATACGCCGCAGTTTGCGACGTTTCACGATGGCGCAAACGTGATGTATATCATTGATGCCATTGTGAAAAGCCATCAGCAGCAGCGCTGGGTGCGCGTGGAACAATAACGCGTTGCCCGGTTCGCCGGGCAATAAATTTATGGTAGCCTGCACAAAACGCTAACCGCAGGATGTGTCGTCGCTATGTCAATTCAGAAAATCGCTCAGCTGGCCGGGGTCTCCGTGGCGACGGTCTCCCGCGTGCTGAATAACAGCGACACCGTGAAGGCGAAAAACCGCGAGCGCGTTCTGCGGGCGATTCAGGAGAGCAACTACCAGCCAAACCTGCTCGCCCGTCAGCTGCGCACCGCCCGCAGCTATATGATCCTGGTGATGGTGTCCAACATTGCCAACCCGTTCTGCGCCGAAGTGGTGAAGGGCATCGAAGCCGAGGCGGAGAAAAACGGCTACCGCATTCTGCTGTGCAACTCCGGCTCGGACATCGAGCGCTCCCGCTCGGGCTTAAGCCTGCTCTCCGGCAAAATCGTCGACGGCATTATCACCATGGATGCATTCTCGAAACTGCCGGAACTGGCCGCGCTGATTGGCAACGCGCCGTGGGTACAGTGCGCTGAATACGCCGATGCGGGCGCGGTCTCCTGCGTCGGCATCAATGATGTGGACGCTTCACAGCATGCCGTCAGCCAGCTGGCCGACGGCGGCCGCAAGCGTATCGCGATGATCAACCACGATCTCAGCTACAAATATGCCCGCCTGCGCGAACGCGGCTACAAGAGCGTGATCCACCTGCGGGATCTGGACTATCAGGCGGTGGAGTATGCCAGCGATCTCAGCTCCGGGGCGGGCATGGCGGCGATGCAAAACCTGTTAAAAGATAATCCGCCGGATGCGGTATTTGCCGTTTCCGATACGCTGGCGGCGGGCGCGCTGCGCGCCATTCAGCAGGCAGGTCTTCGGGTGCCGGAGGATATTGCCGTGGTCGGCTTTGACGGTACGGAGCTGGCGGACATGATTTCGCTCACCACCATCGAACAGCCGTCGCGGGATATCGGGCGCAAGGCGGTCGATCTGCTCTTAAATAAGATCGACAACCCGGACGCGCCCACGGAAAGGGTGATGATGGACTGGCGCTTTATTTCCCGCGCCAGCACCTGATTATTGCGCGATGACGCCAGCCAGGGAGCGAATATCGTTTCCGGTTGGCGACTGGTGAATACGCAGGCCAAATTCATCCACCACCGCGAAAATATGATCGAAGATGTCGGCCTGAATATCTTCGTATTCCGCCCAGATCACCGTGTTGGTAAAGGCATATATTTCAATCGGCAGCCCGTTAGCATCCGGCGCGAGCTGGCGCACCATCAGCGTCATATCTTTACGAATACGCGGGTGGTTACGCAAATATTCATTCAGGTAGGCACGGAAGGTGCCGATATTGGTCATCTTGCGCAGGTTTAATACCGATTCTCCTTCGCCGTTCTGCTGATTCCACAGGTTAATTTCCTCATGACGCGCCGCCAGATACGGCTTCAGCAGTTTCGCCTGAATCAGTTTTTGCTGCTCCTGCTCGTCGAGGAAATGAATGCTGGTGGTATCGATATTCAGGCTGCGCTTGATGCGGCGACCACCGGAGGCGGACATGCCGCTCCAGTTGATGAACGCATCGGACACCAGCGCCCAGGTCGGGATGGTGGTGATGGTGTTATCGAAGTTGCGCACTTTCACGGTGGTCAGGCCGATGTCGGTCACCGTGCCGTTGGCGCCGTATTTCGGCATCTCCAGCCAGTCGCCGAGCTTGAGCATGTCGTTGGCGGAGAGCTGAATACCGGCCACCAGGCCGAGTATCGGGTCTTTAAAGACCAGCATCAGAACGGCAGCCATCGCACCCAGGCCGCTTATCAGAATGGCGGGTGACTGACCGATCAGCAGGGAGATAATTAGTATCCCCACCAGAATGGCGCTCACCAGCTTGATGCCCTGGAATATCCCCTTCAGCGGCAGCTGTGACGCGGTGGCCATTTTCTGCGACAGATTGAAAATCACGTCCAGCAACGAGAAGAAGGAGAGCAGGGCATAAACCATCACCCACAATTTCGCGCAGGTGGTAAGTAATTCCGCCGCTTCGCTGCCTTTTTGCAGCCACAGAACCGCCTGAACGTTGACGATTATCCCCTGGAGGGTAAACGCCAGACGGTGAAATAACTTGTTCTGCGTAATGATCTGCAACCATAAATGGCTGCTGGCCTGGGCGCGTTTCTCGAATGCGCGCAGCACCACTTTGTGCAGAATAAAATGAACGATAATGGCCGTAAGAAAAATAATACCAAAGATAATCACTAAAGAGGTGGTGTGATTAATTTCAATCCCTAACTCTTCAACCTGAGCAATTAATTCCTGCATAACGTCTCCTGTATTGATGCAGCCCCATAATGGCGGCTGCGGATCTATTATGCAAATTCAGGCAGTTTTATTTTGTCGCCGGACAGGCCTTGACGACCGGTAAACACAGACGATGGCGCATACGCAGCGTGGCCAGCGCCAGCACCACCATCATGGCCGTTTCCACCATCAGGAAGACATTGACCGCCTGGGTGTAATCTCCGTGATGATTTTGCAGCCCGTGCAGCAAAATCGCGCCGAAAATGGCCGGGCCAAGCCCCAGCGCAGCCTGTTGCAGCGTGCTTAAAATCGCGCTCGCGGCCCCCGCGTCGTCAGGCTGAATATCACGCATCCCGATACGGTAGAAGCTGTTTACAATCAGCGCCTGCCCGTAACCCACCAGCCCGGTGGCCGGGGCCAGCGTCAGCGCGGCATTCTGCATTCCCCAGTGACGGAACGTGGCGATCAACGCCACCAGACCGACAAGCTGAATCGCAAGTCCGGTCAGCAGGATGGCGCTGGTGCTGTAGCGGGCAATCAGGCGTGGGGCGAACCAGGCAGAAATAAAATAGGTGACGCCAAGCGCGATAAAGCTGTTCCCGGACTGCCACGGCGCCATCCCCAGACCGCTTTGCATGGTCAGCGCCATACAGAACATGAACCCGGACCAGACGCTGAAAAAGAGTATCCCGATTAGCACGCCAAAGCGGATGCTGCGCAGCTGCAACAGGCGCGGCGCGATGAGCGGGTGGGCATTCTCACGCTCTTTTTTGCGCGCGTTCAGCACCATTACACAGACCAGCGGCACAATCGCCAGCAGTGCGGCCTTCAGCGGCCACGACCAGTGCCACTGCGGGCCGAGCGCCATCGGGAACAGCAGACAGCACAGTATTGCCGTCAGCAGGACAGTCCCGGTCCAGTCAATGCGCGACGGCGTGTCGCGGCGGGTTTCCGGCACGTAGCGACGGCTCAGCGCCAGCACCACCAGACAAATCGGCACGTTGATAAAGAAGGCGTTGCGCCAGCCCAGCCCGGCGATGTCCGCCGACACCAGCCAGCCGCCACCCATCTGGCCGACGATAAACGCAATTCCGCCGATACCCCCGAACAGGCTGATCGCTCTGGCGTGTGCCGTTCCTTTTAACGTCACATGCAACGTCGCGAGAATTTGCGGCATGATCAGCGCGGCGCCCGCACCCTGAATAATGCGCGCGCCAAGCAACTGTTCGATATTGCCCGCCATGCCGCACAGCAGTGAGGCCAGGCCAAAACACGCCACGCCCCACATAAACAGGCGACGGCGGCCAAGGTTATCGCCCAGCTTGCTGCCGGGTGCCAGGCAGACGGCAAAGGCCACGCCGTAGAGGGCGACGATCAGCTCCAGTTCAGTGGCGGTGGCGTGTAATGAATGGGTGATGGAATCCAGCGCCACGTTGGTGATTGAGGTATCAATCAACGGCAGCATCTGGCCGGTTAACAGCAATATCAGGCCCGCACGACCCGGTGAAACAACTGACGTATTCATGGTGACTCCATTGCGTCAAACAGCGTAGAGTCGTAGCATCAACCATCTGATAAACGGGTACCAGTTCTTACTTATACTGGTACTGGCACTACCATGCAGGAGATGTTATGGCGCTGATGTCTGAACCTGTCACCTCTCTCCAGGATGACACCCGCAAGCAGCTGGGCGCGTTTTTGCGTGCCCGGCGCGAAAGCCTCGATCCGCAGCGCCTCGGCTTACCGCGCAGCGGTCGCCGCCGCACGCCGGGCCTGCGCCGGGAAGAGGTGGCGATGCTCGCGGATGTCGGCGTGACCTGGTACACCTGGCTGGAACAGGGTCGGGACGTCAATCCGTCCAGCGCGGTGATGGCCGCCATCGCAAAAGCGCTGCAATGCACCCCGACCGAAGCCCGGCATCTTTTTGTGCTCGCCGGTTTGCCGCCGGGCGAAGCCCCGCAGGCGGTGTGCTGTGAGGGGATCAGCGAAGGCACGCGTCGCCTGCTGGATACCCTGATGCCGAAACCCGCCAGCATTCAGAAACCGAACTTTGATATCGTGGCGTGGAACGACAGCTTCGGACACCTGATGGGCGTCGATTTCAACGCTATCCCGCCGGAAGATCGCAACTGTATTTACCTGTTCCTCACCCATCCGGCGTGGCGCGCGCGGCTCGGCAAACGTGACGACGTGCTGCCGATTTTCGTCTCCTACTTCCGCGCGGCAATGGCTGAGCACCGTGGCGACCCGCTCTGGGAAGCGAAGCTGGCGCGTTTTTTTGCGGTGTCCGAAGAGTTCAAAACCCTGTGGCACCAGCGTAACGACGTGCGCGGCGTGGAGAACCAGCTCAAGCTGTTCACCCATCCCGAGCTGGGGGATTTTCATCTCCAGCAGATGTACTGGTACTCCGCCCCGCGAAACGGATCGCGGCTGCTGGTCTATTTACCCGTGGATGAGGCAGGGGAGAGGGCGATGGCGTGGCTGGCGGAGCAGGGGATATAAATTTTTTGCGAGGGGCTTTCAGGGAATCAACGCTGCTCCGGTCCTGCCTGGAATAAGTTGGTAAGGTGAATAACGAAAGGCAAAATTAGCCTTTAATGCAAATTGCCTTACATGCTAATATTATCAGGGATGAAATACAGTGTTCAGACTTATCGTTCATGCGGCAGTCAGAGAGGAGATCCTCTCATTGCCTGCGGATGTTTATCAAGAAGACGCAAAAAACGCCCTCTGCTGAACTCCGTCTGGCACTGAAACGACAACAGGAGATGTTGGATGAGCAAGAAGATTATTGACTGGGATGAACTCAGAGCTGAACTGTTAAGCGATTCAGAAATTCAGGCTTCCTTTGATGCAGAAGAGCGCAAGGAGCGTCTGCAGGAGATGCTGGCGCAATGGCGCAATCATGCTGGTCTGACGCGCGCCCAGGTGGCGGAGCGGATGGGCGTCAGCGCACCGACGGTATCACGAATGGAAGCAAATATTACCCGGGCGAGTCTCGATACATTAACGCGTTATGCGCTGGTGTGCGGGGTAAAGCATCCGCAGATAACGATTTACTGAAAACGGGCACGCCGATAGCCGGCGTGCCAGAAGCGCTTAGCACTCAGTCACAATCGTGCTCAGCGGCAGGCGAGATTTCGGCAGCGTGGCGTTGAAATCTTCCACGCTGTGATGCCCGACCGGGACCACCACCAGGCTGGTGAAGCCTTTCTCTTTCAGGCCAAACTCTTCGTCGAGGATCGCGGCGTCAAACCCTTCGATGGGTACCGCATCCAGGCCCATCGCGGCCACGCCCAGCAGGAAGTTGCCGACGTTCAGGTAAACCTGCTTCGCCATCCACTGGTCGTCATCTTTCAGATCCACGCGGTGCATGTCGGCAAAATAGCAGCGGCCTTTGTGGTTCGCGGCTTTTGCTTCTGGCGTGGCGAAACGGCCGTCAGCCTCTTCCTGATCGACAACGCGCTCAAGCCAGGCATCGTCCATCGCGGTTTTCGCGCAGAACACCACTACGTGAGAGGCATCCAGCATTTTGCGTTCGTTAAACACATAGGTGCCCGCCGCGGATTTTGCCACGCGCGCTTTACCCTCTTCAGTGCTGGCAACAATAAAGTGCCACGGCTGGGAGTTGGTGCTGGACGGGCTGTATTGCAGCAGCGTTTTGATTTTTTCCGCTTCTTCTGCGGTCAGTTTTTTGGCTGGGTCGAACGCCTTGGTAGAGTGGCGTTTCAGGGCGACAGAAATAATATCCATAACAACTCCTGGTGATGAAATTCGCCCGCGGGCGGGCGTGAAAGGAAAGCAGATTACCGCGCGAAGCGGGAAAAGATAAGTGCGATTCGAGCGCTTATTCTGTTCGTCTGAGACGAACAATCAGGCTGGTCGAATCCACTTCTGATCTTTTTTCGGCAGTTTATCAACGACCAGATTCCACGAATCCGTAATCAGGTCGGTGACCAGTTCAGGCGTGATGTCGTCCGTGCCATAAAGGGAGATCCAGTGTTTTTTATTCAGATGGTAACCGGGCTCCACGCCACGGTAGATCTGCTGATTGAGCAGCGATTTTTCCGGATCGGATTTCAGGCTGACGTGGGCCCGACCGTGTGCGGTCGCCATCAGCATAAAAATTTTCCCGCCCACCTTAAACACGTCATACTCCGGGCCAAACGGCCAGCAATGTTCGGTAAAAGGCATCTCCAGCGCGACGCGTCTGGCATGTTCCTGCAAGGATTTACTGTCCATGGTTATCTTCCTCAGCAAGCCCGCGCCACATGGCTTCAAAGCCCAGCGCTTTAAAATCGACGGCACGGGACGGATCGCGGGCGGCAAACTCCATGGTGGTTTCAGCCAGCGATAAGAACATTGCATCACCGAAGGTCTTAAACTCGTCAGACATAAACACCGGGCGGATTGAACGACGACACAGTTCATGCAGTTCCGGGAACATGTCTTTCACCGCCTGCTCGGTTTCGGCGTTCAGCTTTTCACTGACGCCAATCTGACGGATAGCCGCATGCGCCAGGGGGTTACGAATGCCCCAGTCCACATAGCTGTTCCAGATATTGCGGGTATGCTCTTTTGGCTCGGTGATGGTGCGATCGAGATTCGCCAGCATGGTCTGGCAGAGATCCTGCTTCAGATGCTGGTAGAGGGCATTCAGCAGATCGTCTTTGGTAGCAAAGTAGCGAAACAGTGTCCCTTCAGCGACGCCCGCACTACGGGCAATTAACGCCGTTGAGGCGGCAATACCTGACTGCGCAAACGCAGCCGTTGCTGCTTCCAGTAAGGCCTGTTTTTTATCTTCACTCTTCGGACGTGCCACTAAATTTTTCCTCCCGTCAATTGTAAAAGCCCTGATTGAAACACGAGCCTTGATACGCTGCAACGCGGAATGTCAAAGATCGAAAACCTTCTTGACGGCGTAATCATCCTATCTATAATGAGTGCTTACTCACTCATAATCAAGTATCACCCGCGCAAACCATCGGATGGGGCGCGTAGGCGGGTCAGGAAATGAAAAAGCCTCTATTCATCTGCGTGGTGTTAGTCATGATTATTGCTTCAGCTGCCAGTTTACCGTTTGTACTGAATGCCGGATTTGGCCAGCCACCGCAGGGTGCGCAGCTCTCTGAAGTGGAAGCCTCTCCGCACTATCGCGACGGGCAATTCCATAACACGCTCCCTACGCCGGGCTTTACCGGGAAACAAAATATGCTGGTGGCGTGGTGGCAGTTCCTTACCCGTAAAACCGAAAACGCCCGTCCTGCGCAGCCGCTGCCGCTGGTGAAAACCGATCTGGCGAGCCTGTCGCCTGAACAGGACACGCTGGTGTGGCTCGGCCACTCCTCCTGGTATATGCAGCTGGCAGGGAAACGCATCCTGATCGATCCGGTTCTGAGTAGCTACGCCGCACCGTTCTCGTTTCTCAATAAAGCGTTTGCGGGGGAGTACCCGTGGCGTGCGGAGAGCATGCCGGAGATCGACCTGCTGATTATCTCCCACGATCATTATGACCATCTGGATTACGCCACCATCAAGGCGCTGCTGCCGAAGGTTAAGCGCGTGGTCACGCCGCTGGGCGTGGGTTCGCATCTGCGCTACTGGGGGATGACCCCGGAGATAATCGACGAGCGGGACTGGAACCAGTCGGTGCATATCAGCGATGCGCTGACGGTACATGTTCTGCCCGCGCGCCATTTTTCCGGGCGCGGCATTAAGCGTAACCAGACCCTGTGGGGGAGCTTTATGTTTGTCACCCCAGAGCGAAAGGTTTACTACAGCGGAGACTCCGGTTACGGCCCGCACTTCAAGGCTATTGGCGAGCAGTTTGGCGGAGTGGACTTAGCCACTATGGAAAACGGGCAGTACGACCAGGACTGGAAGTACATCCATATGCATCCGGC
Organism: Enterobacter cloacae complex sp. IR5459; assembly: GCF_049238005.1. NCBI lineage: Bacteria > Pseudomonadati > Pseudomonadota > Gammaproteobacteria > Enterobacterales > Enterobacteriaceae > Enterobacter > Enterobacter cloacae complex sp. IR5459. The sequence goes on along the minus strand of NZ_JBMKIG010000002.1, from coordinate 433,232 downwards.
GGAAACGGCGCAGGCCTCGGCAGATCTCAATGCCAAAGCGGTCGTACCGGGACATAACGGGCGTTTTGTGCTGGCGAAACATACCTGGAACGATCCACTGATCCAGCTGGCGAAAGCCAGCAAGGATAAAAACTACCGGCTGCTGACGCCGGAGCTGGGCGAGCCCGTGCGGGTGAGTGATACCACGCAACAATTTCGCGAGTGGTGGGAATAATGTTTAAGCGAGAAGCAGAGGGGGAGAGCAGTATGACGATTTCCGCTCAGGTCATTGATACGATTGTCGAATGGATCGATGACAACCTACACCAGCCGTTACGCATCGAAGAGATTGCCCGCCATGCGGGTTACTCAAAATGGCATTTACAGCGGCTGTTTATGCAGTACAAAGGCGAAAGTCTGGGGCGCTACATCCGCGAACGCAAGCTGCTGATGGCGGCGCGCGATCTGCGTGAGTCAGACGAGCGCGTGTACGATATCTGCCTGCGCTACGGGTTTGACTCGCAGCAGACGTTTACCCGCATCTTTACCCGCACCTTCAACCAGCCGCCCGGGGCGTACCGCAAAGAAAACCACGGTCGGGCGCACTGAAAAACATCCCCTCACCCCGGCCCTCTCCCCAAAGGGGCGAGGGCGTAATCGTCCCCTCTCCCCTTTGGGGAGAGGGTTAGGGTGAGGGGATCAGACCGCACCATGCTTACCAGCTGTAATTCACCGTCGCCGTCACCGTCCGGCCAATCCCGTAGAAGCACGCCGTATCGCTTGCGCACGACGCCACATACTTTGTGTCTGCCACGTTATTGACGTTGAACTGCACGCTTGCCCCTTTCAGGCTGCGGTTCATCTCGCCCAGGTCGTAGCGCAGCATCGCGTCATACAGATCCACCGATGGCACCTTGAAGGTATTCTTCGCATCGCCGTAGCTGGTGCCGATGTAGCGCATCCCCACGCCAGCGGTCAGGCTCTTCAGCGCGCCGCCCGGAACGGTATAGCTGGCGAACGCCGATGCCATATGTGCCGGAATGCGCGCAGGCGTTTTGCCTTCAGTTCCCGCCACCGTGGTGCTTTCGGTTTTTGCATCGGTGTAAGTGTAGGAGCCAATCAGGTTGATGTTATCCATCAGCGTGGCGTGGATTTCCGCTTCAGCGCCTTTCGAACGCACCTTGCCCGCATTTTCGAACCAGCCTTCAGCGCTGTTATAGGTCGCGACGTTGTTCTGAGTTAAATCGTACAGCGCCAGGGTCATCAGCGTGGTGTCGACCGGCTGATATTTCACGCCAATCTCGGTCTGCTCCCCGGTAGTAGGCCTGAAGGGCGCAACGCCCGGCGCACGGTTGGTTTGCAGGTTCGGTTCAAACGAGGTGCTGTAGCTGATGTACGGCGACAGGCCAGAATCAAACGCGTACAGCAGGCCAGTGCGCCAGGTAAATTTGCTGTCGTTCTGCTGCGTAACGCTGTTATCGGTGAAGTCGCTGGTACGCACTTCGCTCCAGTCGTAGCGCCCGGAAACCAGCCACTCCCAGTTATTCCAGCTCATCTGATCCTGAAGATACAGGCCCATCTGGTCGAGATTTTGCTGCTCGTCGGACGCCGTTTTGAAGGTACTTTCATCCACGTTCACGCCGTAAACCGGGTTTGTCCAGTCAAGGTCATACTGTGAGCCGCTCCCGCGCGCCAGCAGCTGTTTATCCTTGCTGGTCTTGTAATCAAACCCGCCGAGCAGGGTGTGGCTGACGCTTCCGGTCTCCAGCTGATATTCCAGCTGGTTATCAAGGCCAAATTCGTTGGTCGTGCGCGCTTCACGCTGGGCGCGACGGGTCAACACCGTGCTGTTGGCCGCGCTGTTGGCGTAAACCAGATAACGATATTTCTGCTTGATGGTGGCGTAACGGGCGTTCTGGCGGAAGGTGAGGTTGTCGGCGAACTGGTGTTCCAGCTCGTAGCCAATCATCGTCTGCTCGCGCCAGGATTGATTGTAATTCGGATCGCTGACGTTAAAATCGCGCGGGATGTACTTCCCGTCGGCACTTTTCACCGTGCCATACGCGGGCAGGAAGTTGCGGTATCCGGCATCCGGATCTTTCTGGTAGCTGGTCAGCAGCGTAAAGCGGGTCTGATCGTTCGGGTACCAGGTGATTGCCGGGGCGATCGCCATCCGCGTCTCTTTATAATCGTCCACCTGATTATGCTGCGTACGGGCGATACCGTTCACGCGATACAGCACGCGGCCGTCGTCGCTCAGCCTGCCGCCGAAATCAAACGCACCTTCGGCGAGATCGTTATTGCCGGTGCGGAACTGCACGTTGTGAATGGCCTCCGCCGTCGGGCGCTTGCTGGTCATGCTGATTAACCCGCCAGGATTAACCTGTCCAAACAGGACCGAGGCCGGGCCGCGCACCAGCTCCACGCGCTCCAGCAGCCACGGGTCAACTGTGCCCGTCTGTGATGAGGCCGTTGCGCCAAAGCTTAAGCCGTCGAGGAATTTCGGCACGTAGCTAAAGCCGCGCACAAACACCTCGTCGTTACGGTTAGACGAGCCCCGGTACTCGGTAAACACGCCCGCCGAGTAGCGCAGCGCCTGCGAAACGGAGGTGACGTCCTGCATGTTCATCTGATCGCGGGTGATCACCGATACCGACTGCGGCGTCTTCACGATCTCCGCGCTGGTCTTGGTGGCGGAGAGCGTTTTCGTCGCCACAATGCCTTTTACGGGCGCAGTGGGCTCTTCACTCACGCCCTGCGTCACCGTAATCGTTTCTTCTTTCGTTTCTGCCTGAGCCGCGACGCTGGTCGTCGCCAGACTCAGTAGCCAGAGCCGCATTATCTTATTATTTTTAAACATTTTTATTGAACGTCCTTGGTTGCTATCGCCATAAAAGCACCGGTAAATCGCCGTTGATGATATTGCAAATTATTACCATTTGCATTAGCGTTGTTAACAAATTTCGTTGGGGAACAAGCGGTAATGAAGAGGGTATGGAGTGGGTTGCTGTTGGGGATCGGCGCGCTGCCCGCCGTGGCGGCAACGTGCGAGCAGACGTCCCGGCAGGGCGATATTCAGGGAAAGTTTGATGCCAGCGGCGAAGTCTGCTTCTCCCTGCCTGAACTGGGTGAAAACTACGTTTCCGCCACGCTGAATGGCGTGACGGATGCGCGCCTGCTTGATGGGCAAAACCGCCGCATCCGCACGCTGATCGAAAATGGTCCTGCGGACGGGGAACACACGCTGCTGTTTGCCCTGCCGGTGAAACAGAACACCTCGCTGGTGCTACACGGAGAAGCCGGTAAGCCGTGGCGTTTTCAGTGGCGGATGAAAGAGACCTCTCCGTTACCACGCGTGCAGATGCTGGCGCCTGAAAGCCCGACGCTGAAAGCGCTGGCAAGCGTCATTTCTGCCGGTGGAAGTACCGAGGCGTTCTGGCAGGCGCAGCGTCGACAGGGAACGCCGATGGTGGAGCCGGTAGATGCGAGCCATAAGCGCGTGACCTTTCTGTGGCGCGGCGCGCGGGATAACGTCTTCATTCTCGGCTCTCCGGCGGGGGATCACGATCCGCTGTTCCGCCTGGGCAACAGCGACGTCTGGTTCCGCAGCTATGTAGTCCCCGCTGATACGGTAATGCAGTACAAGCTCGCGCCCGATGTGCCGATCGTCGAGGGTTCCACACGCGATCAACGCCGCGCCATCCTGGTAAGCGCGCAGGCCGATCCGCTTAACCCGAATACCTTCGGGGAGCAGAAGACCGATCGCTGGAATCGCTTTTCTCTGCTCGATCTCAGCCCGGCGCGCTATTGCTCCGTTCAGGCCACTGCAAAGCCGCTGGTGCACGGGACGTTGAGCCGTCAGAGTTTTTCCAGCCACATCCTTGGCAACGCCCGCGACGTGATGATCTACCAACCGCGCGGCGCACAGCCTGCACGCTGGACGCTCATCCTTTTCGACGGACAGGTTTATCAGGACGAATACCATTTTGCCAACGTGCTGGACGGTCTGATTGCCCGGCATCACCTGCCGCCGATTAACGTGGTGTTTATCGACAGCCTCGATCACGCCCGTCGCGGCAACGAGCTGCCGCCGAACCCGGATTTTGCTGACTTTATGGCGCACGAGCTGCTGCCGTGGCTGCGGGGGAAGGGCATCGGCATGCAGCGGCAGAAAACCGTACTGGCAGGATCCAGCTACGGGGGAATTGCCTCTTCATGGGTGGCGCTGCGCTATCCGCGCCTGTTTGGCAACGTGCTGAGCCTTTCCGGTTCTTACTGGTGGGCGCCGGAAGGTGACGCCCCGGGCTGGCTGACGCGTCAGTACCAACAGTCTCCACCGTATCCGGTGCGCTTCTGGTTACAGGCCGGGAAGTTTGAAACCGCGGGGCCGGGCGGCGGCATCTATCGCACCACGCAGGATTTTGAACAGGTGCTGAGGAAAAAAGGCTACCGAGTCAGCTTCCACCCCTCATCCAGCGGCCACGACTACGCGGCCTGGTGTGAAGCGCTGATCCACGGGATGCGCGATCTCACTGGCTTACGACGCCAGTGAAAACCAGCGGCGCCAGATGAAACGCAGGATAAAGAATTCGATGGCGCCGAGCACCAAAAACCACAGACAGAACAGAATGGTGTACAGCTGATTCAGATCGACCATATGAAAGGTCTGAACCAGCTTCTGCGCCAGCACCAGACCCAGCGACGGCGCAGGTAACAGCAGGCAGGAGAGCAGGGCCATCAGCAAAATGCCCCCTGCGGTGAGCAGCGATTCTAACGGGTGTTTCATCGTAATGTTAATCGTCAGTTAAAAATGTCATTGTCCGGCATCCTGAAACGTAAAGCAATATCATCCCCGCGGGCAAAATTGGGTGAAAGGCCACCGTTATTCTGCGAATTAATAACAGAAAACAAATAATATTTTCGGGGCGATTAAATTAATATCGCGTTATGTAAATAAACGTCTTTCTCACGAAAATAATTTTACAAAGCTATAGGTGCTATATCCAATTAACGTCGCAATAACAATGGCTGCGACAATGTATAACGCCAGACGCCGTCCGCGATAAATACCAAACATGCTTCCTCCTCGTTTAGTGTTGGTTTAGAAATATTTTGTAAAAATCAACGCGTCGAAATAATTTTAATCAGTTTTGAATAACCGGGTAGTCAATATATTGCGGTAGATCAATTTAACCCGCAAGACTTAAAAATGAATTATTTAAAGCCAGAAAGGAATTCCGGCTTCCGTCCACCGGATATTGAAGGAAAAATACCATGACCAAAAAAAATTTCTCGCAGAATATGCCACCCGCAGGCGGGCAGGCGTACCAGCAGACCGTAGAGCAGGTGCTTGCTCAGGCGCAGAGCCAGGCTAATGGCCTGGACCGCGCCGAGGTGCAGGCGCGTTTGCAGAAACATGGCCCGAACGCGCTACCGGAGAAAAAAGGCAAGCCGGGCTGGCTGCGTTTTCTCGCGCATTTTAACGATGTCCTGATTTACGTCCTGCTGGCAGCCGCCGTATTAACGGCAGTAATGGGACACTGGGTTGATACGCTGGTTATTCTGGGCGTGGCGGTAATCAATGCCTTAATTGGCCACATTCAGGAAAGTAACGCGGAAAAATCCCTGAAGAGTATTCGCAATATGCTCTCCAGCGAGGCGCGCGTTATTCGTAACGGCAACCATGAAACTATCCCGACGACGGAAATCGTCCCGGGCGATATTATTGTGTTGCGCGCAGGAGATCGTATTCCGGCGGATATGCGCTTAATCGAAGCGCATAATTTACGCGTGGAAGAGGCTATTCTGACCGGTGAATCCACCGTGGTGGATAAACACACGAACCCGCTGAGCGGCGAATTACCGCTGGGCGACCGCACGAACCTGGTCTTTTCCGGTACGACGGTCAGCGCGGGCGGCGGCGTGGGCGTGGTCATTGCCACGGGCCAGGAGACCGAACTCGGCCACATCAACCAGATGATGGCGGGCATTGAAAAACACCGCACCCCGCTGCTGGTGCAGATGGACAAGCTGGGCAAAGCGATCTTCGCCATCATTCTGGCGATGATGGCCGCGCTGTTTGTCTTCAGCCTGGTGTTCCGCGAGATCCCGATGGGCGAGCTGCTGCTCTCCCTGATTAGCCTGGCGGTCGCCTCCGTACCGGAAGGTCTGCCGGCAATTATCTCCATCATCCTCTCTCTGGGCGTACAGGCGATGGCGCGCAAGCGGGCGATTATCCGCAAGCTGCCGACGGTTGAAACCCTGGGCGCGATGACCGTGGTCTGCTCGGATAAAACCGGCACCCTGACCATGAACGAGATGACGGTGAAAGCCATCATCACCGCCGACACCTGCTACCGCGTGGACGGCAACAGCTACGAGCCGGTGGGCAACATCTATCTCGAAGGCAGCGATGAGCCGGTGCAGATCCAGCCGGGCACCGTGCTGGAGCAGTACCTGCGCACCATCGACCTGTGTAACGACAGCCAGCTGATTCAGGACGAGCGCGGCCTGTGGGGCATTACCGGCGGCCCGACCGAGGGCGCGCTGAAGGTGCTGGCGGCCAAAGCCCACCTCGAGCCGGTCGTGACCACGCTGGTTAACAAGATCCCGTTCGACTCTCAGTACAAGTACATGAGCACCCACTACCAGATTGGCGGTGAGGAGCAGATTTTGATCACCGGCGCGCCGGACGTGATTTTCGCCCTGTGTGAGCAGCAGCAGACCCGCAACGGTGCGCAACCCTTTGACCGCGCGTACTGGGAAACGGAGATGGAGCGCTATGCGCGTCAGGGGCTGCGCATGGTCGCCGCGGCGTTCAAGCCAGCGAACGGTGAGCAGGCATTGACTCACGACGATCTGAGCCACGGCCTGATCTTCCTCGGCATCGCCGGGATGATGGATCCGCCGCGTCCGGAAGCGATTGAGGCGATTAACGCCTGCCAGCAGGCGGGGATCCGCGTGAAGATGATCACCGGGGATCACCCACAGACGGCGATGAGCATCGGCCAGATGCTGGGGATCACCAACAGCGAGCAGGCGGTTACCGGCTATCAGCTGGAGAAAATGGACGACGCCGAGCTGGCGGAAGCGGCGGTAAAATATGACATCTTCGCCCGTACCAGCCCGGAGCATAAGCTGCGCCTGGTGAAAGCATTGCAGGATAAAGGCGAAATCGTCGGTATGACCGGTGACGGCGTGAACGACGCGCCGGCGCTGCGCCAGGCGGACGTGGGTATCGCGATGGGCATCAAAGGCACGGAAGTCACCAAAGAGGCGGCGGACATGGTCCTGACGGACGATAACTTCGCCACCATCGCCAGCGCGGTGAAAGAGGGGCGTCGCGTTTACGACAACCTGAAGAAGACCATCCTGTTCATCATGCCGACCAACCTGGCGCAGGGGCTTTTAATTGTGATTGCGCTGCTGGCGGGGAACATCATTCCGCTGACGCCGGTGCTGATTCTGTGGATGAACATGGCGACCTCCGCCACGCTCTCCTTCGGCCTGGCCTTCGAGGCCGCCGAGCGCAACATCATGCGCCGCCCGCCGCGCCAGACCGGGCAGCACGTAATGGACGCCTACGCCGTCTGGCGCGTGGCCTTCGTCGGCACCATGATTGCCATCGCCGCCTTTGCGCTGGAAGCCTGGCTGGCCCCGCGCGGGCACAGCGCGGAGTTCATCCGCACCGTGCTGCTCCAGATGCTGGTCTGCGCCCAGTGGGTGTACATGATTAACTGCCGCAATACCGAAGGGTTCTCCCTGAACCGCGGCCTGCTGGCGAACAAAGGGATCTGGCTGGTAACGGGCGTGCTGTTCCTGCTCCAGGCGGCGATCATCTACCTGCCGTTTATGCAGATGCTGTTCGGCACCGAAGCGCTTCCGCTGCGCTACTGGTTCGTGACGCTGGCGGTGGCGGGGGTGATGTTCTTCGTCGTCGAAATCGAGAAGCGACTGACCCGCAGGTTCCGTAAGGCTGCATAACTTTTTGCCCTCACCCTAACCCTCTCCCACAGGGAGAGGGAACCCTGACCTCCCTCTCCCTGTGGGAGAGGGCCGGGGTGAGGGAAAACAACGCCGAGGTACTTCTTAATGAAATTCCCACTCCTGTTCGCGCTCCTCGCCTGCACCCTGCAACCCGCGTTCGCCGCAGTCATTCCCGTGCGTGTTGCCACCGTGGAGCAAACCGCCCACGCCGCCGAGCGCCAAATTCCGGGCCGCATTGAAGCTATCCACACCGTTGAACTGCGTGCACGTACGGAAGGCGTCATCACCAGAATCCACTTCCGCGATGGCCAGTATGTGAAAAAAGGCGACGTGTTGTTCGAACTGGACGACGCCGAGCCGCGCGCCGCCCTGCGTCTGGCGCAGGCCGAAGTGAGAAGCGCCGAAGCCACGCTGCGTCAGGCGCAGCAGCAGCTGTCCCGCTTCGAAAGCCTTGGCAGCAGCAACGCCATCAGCCGCCACGACGTGGACAACGCCCGCATGCAGCGCGACGTAGCGAGCGCCGCGCTGGAGCAGGCGAAAGCCCGGCTCGAGACCCGCAGCGTCACCCTCAACTACACGCGCATTACCTCACCGATTGACGGACGCGTGGGGCACAGCAACTTTCACGTCGGCAGCCTGGTGAATCCTGCCAGCGGTGTGCTGGTGGAGGTGGTGCAGCTCGATCCGATCCGCATCGCCTTTGCGCTGGAAGAGGGCGCGTTTGCCACCAAAGCCGGACAGCATGCGGATATCAGCGCCATGAAGCAGGCCTGGCAGGCGCTGATTGACAGCAACGGCCAGCGCATCAGCGGGGAACTCACCTCCGTGGACAACCGCATCGACCCGCGTACCGCCAGCGTGATGCTGCGCGCCGAGTTCGCCAACCCGCGCCATCAGCTGCTGCCCGGCGGCAATGTGAACGTTTACCTGCGTCCGGCAAGCGAGCTACCGGTGCTGACTCTGCCCGCCGCTGCCGTACAGCAGAATGGCGACGGGTTCTTCGCCTGGGTGATTAACGCCGAGGATAAAGCCGAAATGCGTCCGCTGAAGGTCGCCGGGCAGATCGGCCAGCAGTTCCAGATTGCCTCCGGCGTGAAGCCCGGTGAGCGAGCGATTACTGACGGTGCGCAGCGCGTGCAGCCAGGCGTTGCCGTCCAGATACTGAATTAAGGAGCCATCATGCTGACGTTTTTCATCAAACGCCCGCGCTTTGCGATGGTGATTGCGCTGGTCATCACCCTGCTGGGGGCCATCGCGCTGAGGATTATTCCGGTGGAGCAGTACCCGCAGATCACCCCGCCGGTCGTGAATGTGTCAGCGTCATGGCCGGGCGCCAGCTCGGCTGACGTGGCGGAGGCCATCGCCACGCCGCTGGAGACGCAGCTGAACGGGGTGGATCATATGCTCTATATGGAGTCCACCAGTTCTGACGAAGGCACGTACAGCCTGAACATCACCTTTGCGGCAGGCACCGACCCGGATCTCGCCGCCATCGACGTGCAGAACCGCGTGGCGCAGGCCGTGGCGCAGCTGCCGACCGAGGCACAGCAAAACGGCGTGCAGGTGCGCAAGCGCGCCACCAACCTGATGATGGGGGTAAGCCTTTACTCACCGAACAACACCCACACGCCGCTGTTCGTCAGCAACTACGCCAGCACCCAGGTGCGCGAGGCGCTGTCGCGTCTGCCGGGCGTCGGGCAGGTACAGATGTTTGGCGCACGTGACTACAGCATGCGCATCTGGCTGAGGCCGGACCGCATGAACGCCCTGAACGTGACCAGCGATGACGTGGCGCAGGCGCTGCGCGAGCAGAACGTGCAGGGGGCGGCGGGCCAGGTCGGCACGCCGCCGGTGTTTAACGGCCAGCAGCAGACGCTGACCATTAACGGGCTGGGGCGCTTAAACCAGGCCGACGACTTTGCCAATATCATTATCCGCGCCGGGGAGATGGGGCAGCTGGTGCGCCTGAAGGACGTCGCCACCATCGAGCTTGGCTCGCGCAGCTACAGCTCTGGCGCGCAGCTGAACGGGCATGACTCCGCCTATTTGGGTATCTACCCGACGCCGTCCGCCAACGCCCTGCGCGTGGCCGATGCGGTGCGCGCGGAGCTGGAACGGTTATCCACGCGCTTCCCGGACGATCTGGTCTATGAAGTCAAATTCGACACCACCTCGTTTGTGGCCGCCACCATCAAAGAGATTGGCGTCTCGCTGGCGCTGACGATGCTGGCGGTGGTGGTCGTGGTGTCCCTGTTCCTGCAAAGCTGGCGCGCGACGCTGATTGTCGCCCTTGCCATTCCGGTGTCGCTGGTGGGCACCTTCGCGGTGCTCTATACGCTCGGCTACTCCGCCAATACGCTGAGCCTGTTCGCCATCATTCTGGCGCTGACCATGGTGGTGGATGACGCCATCGTGGTGGTGGAGAGCGTCGAAACCCTGATGGCGGAAGGGCAGAGCCGCACGGCGGCGACCGCGCTGGCGCTGCGCCAGATTGCCGGGCCAGTGATTGCCACCACGCTGGTGCTGCTGGCGGTGTTTGTACCGGTGGCGCTCCTGCCAGGGATAGTGGGCGAGCTATACCGCCAGTTTGCGGTGACGCTCTCGACCGCCGTCACGCTCTCAAGCCTGGTGGCGCTGACCCTGACGCCCGCGCTCTGCGCGCTGCTGCTGCGCCCGCGTCCGGCACAGCCCGCCGCCGTTTTCCGTGGGTTCAACCGCGGGCTGGACGCCACGCGCATGCTTTACACCCGGATCGTGAGCGTGTTCAACCTCCGTCCGTGGCTGGCGCTGCTGGCCACCGCAGGCGCGGCGGCGGTGGTGGTATTCAGCTTTATGTCGATGCCAAAGGGCTTCCTGCCCCAGGAGGATCAGGGCTACTTCTTCGCCAGCGTCCAACTGCCGGAGGCAGCCTCGCTGGAGCGCACCGAAGCGGTGATGACCACCGCGCGCGAGCTGATCGTTAAAAACCCGGCGGTAGAAGACGTGATTCAGGTCTCCGGGTTTAACATCCTCAACGGCACCAGCGCATCGAACGGCGGGTTTATCTCCATCATGCTCAAAGACTGGAGCGAGCGTCCGCCGCTGGATGAGGTGATGGGCACCCTTCAGCGCCAGCTGCTGGCCCTGCCGGAAGCCACCATCATGACCTTTGCGCCGCCGACGCTGCCGGGGCTGGGCAACGCCTCCGGCTTTGACCTGCGCATTCAGGCGCAGGCGGGGCAAAGCCCGGCGGAGCTGGAGCGCGTGACGCGTGAGGTGCTGGCGAAAGCCAACCAGCACCCGCAGCTGAGCCGCGTGTTCACCACCTGGAGCAGCAACGTGCCGCAGATGACGCTCACCGTTGACCGCGAGCGCGCGGCCCGCCTCGACGTGCCGGTGTCACGCATCTTCAGCAGCCTGCAAACCGCCTTTGGCGGCACGCGCGCCGGGGATTTCAGCGTCAACAACCGCGTCTACCACGTAGTGATGCAGAACGAAATGCAGTGGCGCGAGCGCGCGGAGCAAATCAGCGAGCTGTTCGTGCGCAGCAACAGCGGCGAGCGGGTGCGTCTGAGCAACCTCGTCACCATCACGCCGACCGTCGGCGCGCCATTTATTCAGCAGTACAACCAGTTCCCGTCGGTATCGGTGAGCGGCTCGGCAGCGGAAGGGGTGAGCAGCAGCACCGCAATGGCGGCGATGGGCGAGATTTTGGCGGAAAACCTGCCAGCCGGGTACGACTACGCCTGGAGCGGCATGTCGTATCAGGAGCAGCAGACCGGCAATCAGGCGATATGGATCGTGCTGGCGGCGGTGGTGATGGCGTGGCTGTTCCTCGTCGCCCAGTATGAGAGCTGGACGCTGCCGGCGAGCGTGATGCTCTCGGTGCTGTTCGCCATCGGCGGGGCGCTGGTCTGGCTGTGGCTGGCGGGCTATGCCAACGACGTGTACGTGCAGATTGGTCTGGTGCTACTGATAGCCCTCGCCGCCAAGAACGCAATTCTTATCGTGGAGTTTGCCCGCGCCCGGCGCATGGACGGAATGGCGATTGTCGATGCCGCACGGGAGGGAGCATCGCGCCGCTTCCGCGCGGTAATGATGACCGCCGTGTCGTTCATTATCGGCGTCCTGCCGATGATGCTGGCGACCGGGGCGGGTGCCCAGAGCCGCCGCATCATCGGCACTACGGTCTTCAGCGGCATGCTGGTGGCGACCGTGGTGGGGATAGTGTTCATCCCGGCGCTGTTCGTGCTGTTCCAGCGCCTGCGCGAGTGGGGCCACGGCATTACGGACTCGTCGCCCACAGCTCACAGTGCTTCTGCACCAGAGAAATCAGCGAGCCGCCATCGGCGATAAAGTCCCGCATGCGCTGCGCCTCGCTCTTGCCCTGCTTTAACAGCAGGGCAATTTCCTTGATTGCGCTTGTCGCGCCGAGCTTCTCGGCGGACGGCGCAACCTGCTCCAGCAGCCAGGCGATATCTTCCGCCACGGTTTTGTGCTCGCCGGTATGCACGTCTGTCAGAATGCCTTCCAGCCCGTAGCGACAGGCCTGAAAACGGTTAAAGCGATACAGCAGAAAATCCCGTTCCTGATGCTTATACGGCCGCGCGGTCAACAGCCAGTGCGACGTCGCCTGAATAAGCCCGGCGATGTTAATCGCGTGGCCGAGCGTCAGCGGCGTATCCATTACCCGCACCTCCACGGTGCCAAAATGCGGGCTGGGGCGGATGTCCCAGTGCAGATCCTTAATGCTGTCGATCATGCTGGTGGAGCTCAGGCGGCGGAACAGCCCCTCGAACTCCTGCCAGCTGTTGACCCACGGCATCTGTCCGTTATCCGGGAAGCCCGAGAAGATGTTGAGACGCGATGAGGCGAACTTCGTGTCCGTGCCCTGCATATACGGTGATGCGGCGGCCAGGGCGATAAAGTGCGGCACAAAGCGCGACAGGCCGTGCAGCAGATAAATTGCGTCGTCCCCGGTCCGACAGCCGACGTGTACGTGCTGGCCGAACACCGTTGCCTGCAAAATCAGATAGCCAAAGCGCTCCAGCGTGACGTTATAGCGCTCGTCGTCACACACCTCCTGACGCTGCCACTTCTGGAACGGATGCGTCCCGCCGCCGCAGATCTGGATGTGATGCTCCGCCGCCGCGCGCAGGATGCTCTGCTGCATCACTGAGAACTGCGCCGCCGCCTGGTCGATGGTCTGGCACACGCCGGTGGCGATTTCGAGCATGCTTTCGGTGATGTCGTGTTTGACTTCGCCCCCTTTGATGTCGTCTTTGACGGCGGCGATGAGGGCAGAGGAGTCCTGGCTCAGATCGTAACCCGGCGGGTTAACCACCTGGAGTTCGAGCTCAATGCCGAGGGTATAAGGTTCAGAGGATTTGAAGTCGGGTAAGGGCATGGCGCACTCCGTTGTCTGTTATGAATTGAGTATAGACAATGGGCGTGGCGCGCTCTTTTCAGGGTGGTATAACTGATAGCAGGCTTAGCAAAAGGGGAGTGACCCATGTCTGACTATCCAACCATTGCGCTGACAGGACCCGGTGCGATTGGGACCACCATCGCCGCGGTGCTGCATGAAGCGGGCCGCACGCCGCTGCTGTGTGGTCGCACCGCGCATCCGGAACTGCGCCTGCGTCATGATGAGGGTGAAACTGTGGTGCCCGGTCCGGTACTCACCGATCCCAGCGTCATTACGCGCCCCGTTGACCTCGTTTTTTTGGCGGTCAAAACGACACAAAATGCCGACAGCGCCGGGTGGCTGCGTGCCCTGTGCGATGAAAACACCGTGGTCTGCGCGCTGCAAAACGGCGTGGAGCAGAAAGCCCAGCTTGCGCCTTTGGTTAATGGCGCAACGGTACTGCCCTCGGTGGTCTGGTTCCCTGCCCAGCGCGAGCCGGATGCCTCCGTCTGGCTGCGCGCCAAACCGCGCCTTACGCTGCCGGACGTGCCGCAGGCGCAGCGGGTGGTGGAGGCGCTTCGCGGCACGCGCTGTGACGTTGAGTTCTCGACAGATTTCACTACCGTTGCCTGGCGCAAGCTGCTGCAAAACGCGGTCGCCGGGCTGATGGTGCTGGCCAATCGCCGCGCCGGGATGTTCAGGCGCGAGGATATCAGCGAGCTGGCGCTGGCCTACCTGCGCGAGGGGCTGACCGTCTCCCGCGCCGAAGGGGCGAAGCTGGACGATGCGGTGGCGGAGGAGATCCTGGCGAACTTCCAACGCGCGCCCGTGGATTTAGGTACGTCGATTCTCGCTGACCGCCAGGCGGATCGCCCGATGGAGTGGGACATCCGCAACGGCGTGATCCAGCGCTATGGCCGCAGGCACGGGATTGCGGTGCCCGTCAGCGACGTGGTGGTGCCGCTGCTGGCGGCGGGGAGTGAGGGGCCGGGGTGAGCCAGGGTCTGGCGAGAAGGAAGACCCGGCCGTTGTGCGCCGGGTAACTCTCTTACTTACCCTGACGGGCTTTCTCAGCGTTTAGCTCTTCCATTGTTGCTTCCAGGATCCAGAGGCACTGAGCACCCTCAACCGTATCCAGCAGCGCCCGGCGGGTGCGCTGATAGAACGCGTCGACTTCGGCGGGGGATTTCTCTAGAGGCGGCGTGCAGACGATATCGCTGCCAACCATGTGCGGCCACTTTCCCGCGTCAATGGTCTGGAGCGCTTTCAGTGTGGCGCTGGTGTTTGTTGTGAGCGCTGCGGCCAAAGCATCCTCCAGCAGTTGCGCCTGCCTGGCGTCAGCCGTGGCAGCCAGCGTTGGGGCTTGCTCAATCCAGTGTGTGTCACCTGAGGCGATTCCATGAAGTGCTGATGGCCAGTCAGTGCAGGCTGCAATGGCTGGGACAGTGAGCGCACAAAGCACCAGGACGATTGGATATTTCATCGCACTACCTCAAGCTCACCGCCGTCACGAAGGATTTTACGTCGCGTTGACAGTGAGAGAATAATGCACCCCTCCGAAGCAAATCCGGCTGGACCGTACTTATGGTCACCATGAATGCGGAACTCTGAACGACCAAAACTCTCTCCCGAAGTTTGCTCAAGGATAATGGTAATGGGTCCTTTAGAATTCGAATGTCCCGCAATTTTATATGTTCCGCGCGGCAATGGACCCAGACCCTTCACATGCTGACGGTCCGGATTATTTTTATTGGTAAGGGCACCGGAATATCCTGTCTCAATTAATTTGCCGTCTTTATACATCTTGCCAGTTGATTGCTCATACTTCCATCCCATAATGTTCTCCTTATGCCGTCTTACGGTCATTCCAGCTATCTGAATGCATGATGTTACCGTCCACGTAGCGCCAGGTAATTTTTTCATAGAGCAGCTCTACCAGCTCAAGATGGTTATGCTTCTCATAGTCAGGATCTTTGATATCAAGCATCATTGGACAGACGCTGGCGATCTTCACGCCTTCCAGAAGGGTGGAAAAATATTCCACTTCCTGACCAGCATCGTTGATACGGTAAAACTTTATCTCTGCGGATTTTAGCTTCTGGCCCGTGCTAACAGCCTTGTACAAATAGGGGCTGGAAGCGTCGATCTCTTTATCGAAAGAATAGGGGGAATGGATGCGAAGACTTGTCGCCTTGCCGTTATGCTTGTCCGTGGGCTGCATTATGCCGTGATTTAAGGCGATAATCTCGATGCTTCCTTCACGTCCATATATATCGACAGAGCCTTTTATATCAGCGCCGCCGTCATCTTTAAGCCATAAATAAGCTGGAATAGCCATTTGTTTAAAACTCCATTTAAGGAAATCCTGAAAAGACCTTATGGTTTATCTAGTTACGTAACTAGTGCAACGCTAGCGCGTACAAAATTGGCCGTCAATTTTGTACAGGGTGGATATAAAACGATCTGCGGTTTCGTTGATGCAAATTAAGAAAGTATGGGGGCTTATGGTTTGGATCTGGATAAATTGTTAATGATTAATACGGTGGTTTTGCTTAAATAATAATTAAGTGAATATTAATTGAAGATGTAATAAATACTTGAATGTTTATTGGGTATTCTGTCTATTTGACTCTTTATTAATTGTTTAAAAACGCATAACGGCTCGTCTGAATATCCACCTATCCGTAGCGACACACCTGAAAACGGTAAAGAGGTACCGCAGAAAATCCCGTTCCTGATGCTTATAAGGCCGCGTGGTCAGCAGCCAGTGTGACGTGGCCTGGATCAGCCAGGCGATATTAATCGCGTTGTTGAGCGTCAGCGGCTTATCCGTCGACCGCACCTGCATGGTGCTAATGTGCGGGCTGGGGCGAATGTCCCAGTGCAGATCTTTAATGCTGTCGATCCTGTCCGACCGTCAGGCGGATCTCCTGATGGAGTGGGACATACGCAACGGCGTGATCCAGCGCTATGGCCGCAGGCACGGGATTGCGGTGCCCGTCAGCGATGTGGTGGTGCCGCTGCTGGCGGCGGGGAGCGAGGGGCCGGGGTGAGAGAGATAGTGGTATTAACGTCTGGGGAATTGGTCTGGGTGAAAACCTCGCATCAGTTCCCTACAAACGCACTCACCGGCAAACCAAAACGCTTCGCCAGCGCGCATATGATCCAGCGTTAACGTGCCTGATCTATCTTGGTCTGAAATATTTGTTTAAGTTGCGTAGCGTATTCAGGAATTGCTTGCTGAGAAGAAGTGCAGCGGAGATAGTTTTGCTAACCAGGTTATATAGAAACGTGTGAAAGATGCGTCCGCTATGTGTCAATAACAGGCATTGCGGGATATGTATGAGACTGGCCGCCATTCCCGATAGCACAGCTCTGATGCTACACTGTTTTCAGTCCTCATTACCTCATCAAATAAATTATGACTACCGCTGATTTCAAACGCCCTAAACTAGAACTCCCAAACGGGGCTGATAAACTGCTGCTGCACTCCTGTTGCGCTCCGTGTTCTGGTGAGGTAATGGAGGCGATCCAGGCCTCAGGGATCGACTACACCATCTTCTTCTACAATCCGAACATTCATCCGCAGAAAGAGTATCTGATTCGTAAGGATGAGAATATTCGCTTTGCCGAACAGCACGGCGTACCGTTTATCGATGCGGATTACGATACAGATAACTGGTTTGAGCGCGCCAAAGGCATGGAATGGGAACCCGAGCGCGGCATTCGCTGCACCATGTGTTTTGACATGCGCTTTGAGCGGACTGCGCTTTACGCCGCTGAAAATGGCTTCAACGTGATTAGCAGCTCACTGGGCATCTCTCGCTGGAAAAATATGCAGCAAATCAACGACTGCGGTCAGCGAGCCGCCGCCCACTATCCGGGTATGGTCTATTGGGACTATAACTGGCGGAAACAGGGCGGTTCGTCGCGCATGATTGAAATCAGCAAGCGCGAGCAGTTCTACCAGCAGGAATACTGCGGCTGCGTTTATTCACTGCGTGACAGCAACCTGCACCGCAAATCCCAGGGCCGTCCTCTCATTCAGATCGGTAAGCTTTACTACGGTAAAGAAGACGACCAGGCCTGATTTTATGTCACGCCCTCTGTGGCGTGACCGCCTTCCTGTGCATTCCTCTAACAATTGCATGCCCCACCCGGCACGAACAGTAATTTTTAGTCATGAGATGGCTGAAAGTCGATCTGGCATCGAAGCCTGCTGAACGCTCTTAACCGTCATTCATCAAACAACGTTGTCCTTTGTGTAAGGCCGACTCAGTGAGCCGTTATATAAGGCTCCTTCACAAACTCCGCTAACAACCCAGCAGTTGCTTACAGAGCGTAGAAAATGTCACCGCATCGTCCATTTCCACCAGTACGCTCACGTACGCCGCACAGGTGCCAGCCAGTTCAAAGAGATCCGCAGAATCGGGAAGTTGCAGGTGAAGAAGGTGATGAACAGCGCTTTCTTCAGCGTGTACGTATGAAAATCCAGGGGTAGTCGCCATTTAGCATCCTCGTTGTCCAAAAAAAATGTCATGTCATGCTAACGGGTTCCTACGCCCGGTTACGGATGTGCCGCAACGCAGGCACTTTACGACCGCGGAGAAGGGATGAAAAGGGATGCCCCTGAATTACATAAGGTTGCTTAAAAGTTTGCGAGGCGGCTTCCAAAGGGCATTGCCGGGTGGCGGCTGCGCCTTACCCGGCCTACAAAACCGCCAACAAGCCAACCAACCCGCGACACGAACCGTAGGCCCGCGCAAGCGCAGCGCCGCCGGGCACAGCCACACCGTAGCTACCCCTCGCTCATCATCGCCAGAAACCGCTTCACCGTCCGCGAACGCTCAAAACGCCGCCAGCAGAGCGCGATATCGGTATAAAGCTCCGGTGAGCGCAGCGCATGGTAGGTGACATTCGGCGGAGAAATAGCGGCCATGGATTTCGGCACCAGCGCGAATCCGCCGCCCGCGGAGACCATGCTCAGGGAAGAGGAAAGTTGTGAAGATTGCAGCGTGTGTTGCATATCGATCCCGGCCCGCTCGCAGCTGCCGTAAACGCGGTCATACAGCCCCGGCGCGACCTCCTGGGGAAACAGCACCACCGGCGTATCCCGCAGCTCCTCCAGCGCCAGATCGCCACACGCCGCCAGGGGATGATCGCGATGCAGCGCCACCACCATCGGCTCCCGGTCGAGGATTTTTAGCTCGAACACCTTGCTGCTCTCGCACGGCAGGCGCACAAAGGCGATATCCAGCTCACCCTCCGCCAGCATCGTCGTCAGCGACGACATATTGGCTTCCACCTGGTGAACCTGCACCGCCATGTTCTGTACCTGAAACTGGCGTATCAGGGCGAAGATTTTGGGATGAAAAGCATCTGAACTGGTGATGCCAATCGACAGGCTGCCGTTCAGCCCGCGCGCGATGCCCCGGGCTTTCTCCAGCGCGGCGTCGCTCAGCGCCAGGATCTTACAGGCGTCCTCATAGAAGGCTTCTCCCGCCTCGGTCAGCTCCACGCCCCGCGTCAGGCGCCTGAACAGCGGCGTGCCCACTTCCTCTTCGAGCCGTTTGATCTGCTGACTCAGAGGAGGCTGTGAAATACCCAGCGCTTTGGCCGCCCTGGTGAAGTGTCGCTCGCGTGCTACCGCGACAAAATAGCGCAGATAACGAAGTTCCATATCAAAAACGTCTCAAACCAGCATGGATTCTATATTGGAACTCTCTGCTGAATCGGGTCAACATTTATTTAACCTTTATAAATAAAGTTGAAGAGGACGGGCATGATGATGCATTCATCTGCATGCGACTGTGAGGCGAGTTTATGCGAGACCCTGCGCGGGTTCTCGGCTCAGCATCCTGACAGCGTGATCTATCAGACATCGCTAATGAGCGCCCTGCTAAGCGGCGTCTACGAAGGGGAGACCACCATCGCCGACCTGCTGGCGCACGGCGATTTTGGGCTCGGTACCTTTAACGAGCTGGACGGTGAAATGATTGCCTTCAGCAGCCAGGTGTACCAGCTGCGCGCCGACGGCAGCGCCCGCGCCGCGAAGCCGGAGCAAAAAACGCCGTTCGCGGTGATGACCTGGTTCCAGCCGCAGTACCGCAAAACCTTCGACGGGCCGGTCAGCCGTCAGCAGATCCACGACGTGATCGACCAGCAAATCCCCTCCGATAACCTGTTCTGCGCGCTGCGCATCGACGGCAATTTCCGCCACGCGCACACCCGCACCGTACCGCGCCAGACGCCGCCGTACCGGGCGATGACCGACGTGCTGGATGACCAGCCGGTGTTCCGCTTTAACCAGCGCGAGGGCGTGCTGGTCGGGTTCCGCACCCCGCAGCATATGCAGGGGATAAACGTGGCGGGCTATCACGAGCACTTTATCACCGACGACCGACAGGGCGGCGGCCATCTGCTCGACTATCAGCTGGAGAACGGCGTGCTCACCTTCGGCGAAATCCACAAGCTGATGATTGACCTGCCCGCCGACAGCGCGTTTTTACAGGCCAACCTGCACCCCAGCAACCTTGATGCGGCTATCCGCGCCGTCGAAAACTAACAGGAGAACTACCGTGAACAGTGAAAAACAGTCACGTCAGTGGGCGCACGGCGCCGATATGGTTGTCGGCCAGCTGGAAGCGCAGGGTGTGAAGCAGGTGTTCGGCATACCGGGCGCAAAAATCGACAAGGTCTTTGACTCCCTGCTGGACTCCTCCATCGAGATTATCCCGGTGCGTCACGAGGCGAACGCGGCGTTTATGGCGGCGGCAGTGGGGCGGTTAACCGGCAAGGCCGGAGTCGCGCTGGTCACCTCCGGGCCGGGCTGCTCCAACCTGATCACCGGCATCGCCACCGCCAACAGCGAAGGTGACCCGGTGGTCGCGCTGGGCGGGGCGGTGAAGCGGGCAGATAAAGCGAAGCTGGTGCACCAGAGCATGGATACCGTCGCCATGTTCAGCCCGGTGACCAAATACGCCGTGGAGGTCAATTCGCCTGACGCGATTGCCGAGGTGGTGTCGAACGCGTTTCGCGCTGCCGAGCAGGGCAGGCCGGGCGGGGCGTTTGTCAGCCTGCCGCAGGATATTGTCGACCAGCCCACCACGGGGGCGATTTTACCCGCCAGCACTGCGGCGCTGATGGGCCCGGCGCCGGAGTCAGCCATCAACGAGGTGGCGAAGCTTATCGCGAAGGCCAAAAACCCGGTCATCTTACTCGGCCTGATGGCCAGCCAGCCCGCCAACAGCGCCGCGCTGCATAAACTGCTGGAGAGAAGCCGTATTCCGGTCACCAGCACCTATCAGGCCGCCGGGGCGGTGAATCAGGAACACTTCACCCGCTTCGCCGGACGCGTCGGTCTGTTTAACAACCAGGCGGGCGATCGGCTCCTGCATCTGGCGGATCTGATCATCTGTATCGGTTACAGCCCGGTGGAATACGAGCCGTCCATGTGGAACAGCGGCGACGCCACCCTGGTGCACATTGACGTGCTGCCCGCCTATGAGGAGCGCAAGTATGTTCCCGATCTGGAACTGGTTGGGGATATTGCCGCCACGCTGAATTTGCTTGCCAGCCGAATCGAGCACAAGCTTGAACTCAGCCAGCGCGCCTCGGAAATTCTTGTCGATCGCCAGCATCAGCGGGACCTCCTCGACCGTCGCGGCGCATCGCTTAACCAGTTTGCCCTGCATCCGCTGCGCATCGTGCGCGCCATGCAGGACATCGTGAACAACGACGTGACGCTCACCGTCGACATGGGCAGCTTCCACATCTGGATCGCCCGCTACCTCTACAGCTTCCGCGCGCGTCAGGTGATGATCTCCAACGGTCAGCAGACCATGGGCGTGGCGCTGCCGTGGGCGATTGGCGCGTGGCTGGTCAACCCGGGGCGCAAGGTGGTGTCGGTCTCCGGGGACGGCGGCTTTTTGCAGTCGAGCATGGAGCTGGAAACCGCCGTACGCCTCAACGCCAATATTCTGCACATCATCTGGGTGGATAACGCCTACAACATGGTGGCCATCCAGGAGGAGAAAAAATATCAGCGTCTCTCCGGCGTGGAGTTCGGCCCGGTCGATTTCAAAGCCTATGCCGACGCGTTCGGTGCGAAAGGCTTTGCCGTCGAGAGCGCCGATGCGCTCGAACCGACGCTGCGTGCGGCAATGGATGTCGATGGCCCGGCCGTGGTGGCCATTCCCGTCGACTACAGCGATAACCCGCTGCTGATGGGCCAGCTCCATCTCAGCCAGATTTTGTGAATCAATATAAGGACAGAGAAATGCAAAAAGTGGCTCTCGTAACCGGCTCCGGCCAGGGGATTGGCAAAGCGATCGCGCTTCGCCTGGTGAAGGATGGTTTTGCCGTTGCTATTGCGGATTATAACGAAGAGACGGCGAAAGCGGTCGCGGATGAGATCACCCGCAACGGCGGGAAGGCCGTCGCCGTGAAGGTGGACGTCTCTGACCGCGAGCAGGTGTTCGCGGCGGTGGAAAAAGCCCGCACTGCGCTGGGCGGTTTTAACGTCATCGTCAATAACGCCGGGGTGGCGCCGTCCACGCCCATCGAATCCATCACGCCGGAGATTGTCGACAAGGTCTACAACATCAACGTGAAAGGGGTGATCTGGGGCATTCAGGCCGCAATTGACGCCTTCCGCAAAGAGGGGCACGGCGGCAAAATCATCAACGCCTGCTCCCAGGCGGGCCATACCGGCAACCCGGAACTGGCGGTCTACAGCTCCAGCAAGTTCGCGGTGCGTGGCTTAACCCAGACCGCCGCGCGGGATCTCGCGCCGCTGGGGATCACCGTTAACGCCTATTGCCCGGGCATCGTCAAAACGCCGATGTGGGCGGAAATCGACCGTCAGGTCTCCGAGGCGGCGGGTAAACCGCTTGGCTACGGGACGGAAACCTTTGCCAAACGCATTACGCTTGGCCGTTTGTCCGAGCCGGAAGACGTGGCCGCCTGCGTCTCTTACCTCGCCGGGCCGGATTCCGACTACATGACCGGTCAGTCGCTGCTGATTGATGGTGGGATGGTGTTCAACTAAATACACAATACTAAAAAGCTCTGACATGAACTTTCCCCTGCTCCCGTGCAGGGGCTTTTTTTTGTCTCGTCAGCCATTGTGCATTACACTGCGCGCTGCAAAACTTTAGTCTTGAGATCTGACAGGCGGTAACAGCGATGAACGGTACAATCACAACGTGGTTTAAAGATAAAGGCTTTGGATTTATCAAAGATGAAAACGGCGACAACCGCTACTTTCATGTGATTAAGGTCGCCAACCCTGATCTGATTAAGAAAGATGCGGCGGTGACCTTCGAGCCAACCACCAACAGCAAAGGCCTTTCCGCGTATGCGGTGAAGGTGATCCCCGAAAGTAAGCACCTCTATATTGCAGGCGAGCGCGTGAAGCTTACCTCAATTAAATCCTTCGTGGTGTTCAGCGAAGAAGAGCCCGTTGATACTAAAATCGACAAAGAGAACGCGGTGCTGTCGGTGGGGCTGCTGATGAACAGCATCAAACCAAAAACCGAGAAAAAGCCGGGCGAAATGCGCACGGTGAAGAAGCTGGCGATCACTACCTTCCAGAACACGACGCTGATCTTCACTGAAGATGAGATCGACATCGATGCCACGGTGAAGCTGCTGAAGTAACGTTTTGCCGGGTGGCGGTTACGCCTTACCCGGCCTACAAAATGCGTGCGGCACTCGCCGCCGCACGGTTTACCCCATCCTGTGCTCGCCCCGCAACATTGCTTCACGGTCAAATACCCGCTGGATCTCCCCGTGCGCCATAAATGCCGCCCGGTCGGACATATGCGCAATCACGTCCGCATCGTGGCTCACCAGCAGGTAGGTCATGCCGTGCTGCGCCTTCAGGCGGTTGAGCAGGTTCAGAATCTCCGCCTGTACCGACATATCCAGCGCCGAGGTCGGTTCATCCAGCAGCAGAAGCTGCGGGCGCAGCAGCAGCGCGCGGGCAATGGCCACGCGCTGACGCTGTCCGCCGGAAAGCTGATGCGGGTAACGCCTGCCCGCGTCGGCAGCCAGCCCCACCTGTTGCAGCGCATCCGCCACTTTTTCGGCAACCTGGCTTTCGCCGTGGATGTTTAACGGCTCCGACAGGGTGCGGGCAATGGTGTGGTTCGGGTGCAAAGACGCCCACGGATCCTGGAACACCATCTGCACGTTGCGGCGAAGCGCGCCTTCAAAACGTCGTCCTGGCCGTAAATTTTCCCCGAGGACGGAAATGTGGCCATTCCACTCGGGCAGCAGCCCCGCCAGCACGCGCAGAAGAGTCGATTTGCCGCAGCCGGATTCACCGATCAGGCTGAAGGTTTCACCTTTTTCGATGGCAAAACTGGCGGCGGAAACCGCCGTTTTTTCACCAAAACTCACCCGGAGCTGGTTAACCTCAACGAGTGCCATTGTCGTCCTCCTTCCACGGTTGCGAACGGTCGAGCGTCGGCAGCATCTTGCCAAACGTCCCGGCGTTCGGGCGGCAGGTCCAGAGCGTGCGCGTGTAGGGATGGGTTGCCTGCGGCAACTGGCTCGCCGCCATTTCATCAACGTTCTCACCCTGATACATCACCAGCACGCGGTCGCAGTGTTCCGCGACGAGCGGCAAGTCGTGGCTGATTAACAGCATCGCCATCTGCCGCGCCTCGCACTGCTGTACCAGCAGCTCCAGGATCTGGTTGCGCAGGCGTGCGTCCAGCGCGGAAGTCGGTTCGTCGGCGATCAGCACCTGCGGGTTGTTGACGAGCGCAATGGCGATCATCACGCGCTGGCCCATGCCGCCGGAAAGTTCGCCGGGATAGCGCTGGAGCACGTGCTCGTTCAGCCCCACGGCGCGGATGATATCGTGAATGCGCGCCAGTCGTTCGGCGCGGGGCAGGCGCTGATGGAGGGTCAGCGCCTCATCAAGCTGGGCGGAGACGGTTTTCACCGGGTTTAGCGCGTAGCGCGGGTCCTGTAGAACCATCGCTATGCCGTTGCCGCGCAGCGCCTGCCAGCGGCGGCTGTTCAGGGTCAGCAGGTCGTTGCCAAGCACGTTAAGCCGCTTAGCGCTCACGATGCCGGGCTTGCGCACCAGCCCCATCAGGGCGCGGGCAGACATGGACTTGCCGGAGCCGGATTCTCCCACCAGCGCCAGCCGCTCTTTGCCCAACGTAAAGCTCAGGTTGTTGACCACGCGCGCGGCGGGGTAGTCGATATTCAGCGCATCGACGATGACGCGGTGTTCAGTCATGCTGTGGCTCCAGTACGTCGCGCAGGCCATCGCCCAGCAGGTTAAAGGCCAGGCTGGCAAACAGAATCGCCCCGCCTGGAATGGCGGCAATCCACCACTGGTCAAAAATGACCTGCATGCCGTCGGCAATCATCGCGCCCCATTCCGCCATCGGTGGACGCGCGCCCAGACCAAGGAAGCCCAGCCCGGCAGCGGCCAGAATAATCCCGGCCAGATCCAGCGCCAGTCGCACAATCGCGGAGGGCAGGCACAGGGGCAGAATATGGCCGACCAGCAGGCGCGGGCCGCGAATGCCCATCATCTCCGCGGCGGCCAGATAATCGCTGTGGCGCAGACGCTGGATTTCACTGCGCGCCTGGCGCGCATAGGCAGGCCAGGTCGTTAAGGCCAGCGCCAGCGCGCCGTTGACCAGCCCCGGGCCGAGCATCGCGACAAACGCGAAGGCGAGGATCAGGCGCGGCATCGACATCACCACGTCGGTAAAGCGCATCAGGATGCGCTCCATCCAGCCGCCGTAGTAGCCTGACAAAATCCCCACCAGCAGACCGGCGGGGAGGGTAATAACGGTGACTAAGGCCACCAGCCCCAGTGCCGGACGGGTGCCGTAGATTAATCGGGAGAGCAGATCCCGCCCATAGCTGTCAGTACCCAGCCAGTGCTGCGCGTTGGGCGGTTGCAGACGCGCGGCGGCGTCCTGCCAGTTGGGATCCTGCGGCGCAAGCCACGGCGCGAACAGGGCAATAAGCACCAGCAGCGCGATGGCGATCAGCCCGCAAAACGCGGCAGGGGAGCGGCGCAGGCGGCGTAAGAAGAGATAAAACGGCATTAGCGCACCCTGGGATCGGTCGCCCGCACAAGCAGGTCGGTAAGGTTATTGATCAGAACAAAGCAGACGCCAATCAGCAGCGTGCCGCCCATCACGGCGGTGGTGTCACCGGCGAACAGGGCCGTGGTGAGGTAGCGCCCGATGCCCGGCCACGAGAAGACGGTTTCGGTTAATACCGCGCCCTCCAGCATGCTTGTGTAGGCCAGCGCAATCACCGTCAGCAGGGTGCTGCGAATGTTCGGCAGCACGTGACGCAGCAGGATGGTCATCTCTCCGGCGCCCTTGGCGCGGGCGAGCAATATGTACTCTTTGTTCATCTCGCTCAGACAGGCGGAGCGCGTCAGGCGGGTGATACTTGCCAGCGAGTAGTAGGCCAGCAGCAGCACCGGTAGCACCAGGTGGCTGATGGCGTTGCGGAACGCCTCGCGGTCGCCGGAAAGCCAGGTATCTACCAGCGCAAATCCGGTTCGTGGCTCGACGGTGAATTGCCAGATGTCGTCCAGCCTGCCGGGGCCAGCGCTCCACTGTAGTTTCGCGTAGAACATAGCCAGCATCAGCAGGCCGAGCCAGAATATCGGCACCGAATTGCCGAGCAGGGTGAGCGTTCTGATCGCTAAGTCCAGTGGCGAACCGGCGTAGCCGGCGCACAGCACACCCGCAATCACGCCGAGTACTGTGCCGATAATTAGCGCCAGCGTTGCCAGTTCCAGCGTGGCGGGAAAGGCGTGCAGCAGGTCCTGCAATACCGGCTGACCGGTAGCGCTGGCGGTGCCTAAATCCCCGTGAGCGAGGTTTTGCAGGTAGTGCCAGAACTGCACCGGCAGGGGCCGATCCAGCCCAAGCTGGTGGCGTACCTGATCGTAAGTGGATTGGCTGGCGTGATCGCCGACGATCTGCAATACGCGATCGACCGGGGAAAAGGCAGAGAGC
This sequence comes from Enterobacter cloacae complex sp. IR5459, assembly GCF_049238005.1. Lineage (NCBI taxonomy): Bacteria > Pseudomonadati > Pseudomonadota > Gammaproteobacteria > Enterobacterales > Enterobacteriaceae > Enterobacter > Enterobacter cloacae complex sp. IR5459. The sequence goes on along the minus strand of NZ_JBMKIG010000002.1, from coordinate 406,868 downwards.
GCAAACGTGACCAGCAGTAGCCCGAACAGCGTGAGCAGGAGAGTCAGCAGACCCTGAAGCATGCGGGTGGAAAGATGTGGCATGGGAAAATCGTTATCCTGAAAATATGCACGAACGACCCCCTCTCCCACGGGAGAGGGAGAGGGGGGAAAAGCTACTTCATAACGCGATCGTACCAGACCATATCCGCGTTCAGCCCCTGCTGATACCCCTTGACGTTATCGCGCACCACGATCTGAGTTTTGCCCTGGTCAACGAACACGTACGGCGAGGTATGCTGTAACTGTTCCTGCATCTTCTTATACAGATCCAGACGTTTCGCCGGATCCGGCTCGGCAACCGCCGCCAGCGTGGCCTTGTTCAGCTCCGGGATTTTCCAGCCGTTCAGACCGGCCACGGTGCTGGACTTCCCGTCGTTCCACGCGAAGGCGCTGGCGTTGGAGTGCGCATCGAAGTAATCCGGGATCCACAGACGAATCGCCGCCTGATGCTGCTTAGCGCGCACGCGGGCGTACACCTGGCTACCCGCAGCGGGCAGCAGATCCACCTTCACGCCACCCTGAGCAAAGCTCGCCTGCATGGATTGCGCGATGGTGATGAACGGTGGTTTATTCTCCACGTCCAGCGTGAAATGCGCGTCTTTGATGCCCGCCCTGGCGAGGATCGCTTTTGCTTTTGCCGGGTCAAACGTGAACGGATTGTCCTCCAGCGCGCCCGGCAGGCCGACCGGCAGGAAGCTCTGATGAACAAAATACTGGCCTTTCAGCAGGTCTTTGGTGATGCCTTCATAATCCACCAGCCAGCGCGAGGCTTCCCAGAACGCTGGATTATTCAGCAGCGGGTTAGCGCTGTTGCCGGTGTTAAACACCAGATAGTTTTGCTCGGCAGAAGGGATGCTAAGCACCTTCACGCCCGGCTTGCGGCTGAGGGCGCTTATCTGGTCTGCACCCAGATCGCGCGCCACGTCCGCATCACCCTGCTGGATCAGCAGGCGGCGGGAAGCGGGATCGGGGACGTTTTTAATGATGATGCTTTTAAGCTTCGGCGCGCCGCCGGGCGCGGATTCGTTGGCTTCCAGCACGATGGCCTGATGCGGCTGGTAAACGCGCATTTTGAACGCGCCGCTGCCCGCAGAGTGCATTTTTAACCACGCGTTGCCGAAGTCGTTATCCTTCACGTTCGCCGCAACCTGTTTTTCATCGACGATTGAGGCAATCGGCGTGGAGAGAATATTCAGCGCCACCGACGGGCTAACGTCGGCCGTCCAGTGAAGCGTGAGGGTATGGTCGTCCACTTTCTTTAGCTGGCTGGCGATGTTGCTGGCGTCCCAGCCCAGTACGTTGAGGATAAACGCCGGGGATTTGTTCAGCGTCACGGCGCGGGTATAAGAGAAGATCACGTCTTCCGGGCGCAGCGGGTTGCCGGAGGAGAATTTCGCATCGGGTTTAAGCTTGATGGTCAGGGTTTTTGCTGTCGCGTCCGCGTCCCAGCTTTCTGCCAGAACCGGCGTGATTTTTTCCGGATTATCGCGGTCCGGCTGTACCAGACGCTGGTACAGGCTCGGCACGGTCTGGATGCTGGAAAGCTCGTTGGCTTCGGCCGGGTCAAGGCTCACGATATCATCCAGACCCTGGGCGACAACCAGCGTGTTGGGCGGGGTAGCGGCGTGAGCAGCGCTTGAGAGCGCAGCCAGCACCAGTAACGGCAGCAGTTTTTTAGTCATAGCGATCCCTGAAGAAAATATATTGTGATTGTTTTATGCACCGTTACGGTAGGCTGGCTGAGGATTTCCTCAAAGTCGAAATTCTGCTTTGCTTATGCCATCCGGGAATAACGCATTCGGTCTGGTTATGAGTCACCTCTCTTTTCGTTCGCTTTTTAACCTGCTATAACAAAATCCTTACCTTTCAGGGAGTCACTGCCGTGCCCGAAATCAATCAACATGGTCAAACCGTTAACGATATTGTCCCGGACTGGAAATGCGCCCGCGCGTTAACCCGTACTCTGCTCACCGGCCAGTATTGCCGCCTGGAGCCGCTGGATGCTGACCGCCATTCGGCTGATTTGTTTGAAGCCTATGCGCTGGGTGACGACAGCGACTGGACGTGGCTTGCCAGCACCCAGCCTGTGAGCGTTGAGGCCACTGCGCACTGGGTGCTGGGAAAGGTGCTGGATGACGACCTGGTGCCCTTTGCCGTTATCGATCTGCGCACCGAAAAGGCGGTAGGGCTGGTCAGCTATATGGCGATAGAACGCTTTCAGGGCTCGGTTGAGATCGGCCACGTCACCTGGTCGCGCAGAATGAAGGGCACCCGCGTGGGTACCGAAGCGGTGTGGCTGCTGCTGAAAAATGCCTTTGAGCATCAATATCGCCGGCTGGAGTGGAAGTGCGATTCGATGAACATCGCCTCACGCAACGCGGCGGAGCGGCTGGGGTTTGTCTGGGAAGGGCGACTGCGCCAGAAGCTGGTGCGCAAAGGCCGCAACCGCGACAGCGATATGCTCTCGATTATTGACGGCGAATGGCCGGAAAAGGATGCGGCTCTGCGGGCCTGGCTGGCAGCGGAGAATTTTGACGGGGAAGGGCGGCAGGTCAGGCGGTTAGAGGAATTTCGGACGTAAAAGCCTTACCCTTCACCCCAACCCTCTCCCCAAAGGAGAGAGGGTGTTCAAGTTCCCTCTCCCCTTTGGGGAGAGGGTTAGGGTGAGGGGAGAAGTTCGCACTCAGCGGCGAACCGGTGCCCCGTTCGCCACATAATACGCCGCCGTGCTCTTCGCCAGCGGCTCGCGACCGCGAATGGCATCGGCAATCTTCTCGCCAATCATAATGGTGGTGGCGTTCAGGTTGCCGGTGATGATCTGCGGCATAATCGATGCATCCACCACGCGCAGCCCTTCCAGCCCGTGAACGCGGCCTTCACCGTCGACCACCGCCATCTCGTCATAGCCCATCTTGCAGGTGCCGCACGGGTGGAAGGCGGTTTCCGCGTGGTTGCGCACGAACTCGTCCAGCTGCTCGTCGGTCTGGCAGTCAATACCCGGACTGATTTCGCGGCCGCGGTACTTGTCCAGCGCGGGCTGGTGCATGATCTCGCGGGTGATGCGGATCGCGTCGCGAAACTCCTGCCAGTCCTGCTCGTGGGACATATAGTTGAACAGGATCGCCGGATGCTGGTGCGGATCGCGCGACTGGATGCGCACGTGTCCGCGGCTCGGGGAGCGCATGGAGCCGACGTGGCACTGGAAGCCATGTTCTTTCACCGCGTTCGAGCCGTTGTAGTTAATCGCCACCGGCAGGAAGTGGTACTGAATGTTTGGCCACTCAAACTCCTCGCGGCTGCGGATAAAACCGCCCGCTTCGAAGTGGTTGCTCGCACCTATGCCGGTGCCGCCAAACAGCCACTCCGCGCCAATCTTCGGCTGGTTCCACCACTGCAGGGCAGGGTAGAGGGAGACCGGCTCTTTACATTCGTACTGGAGGTACATCTCCAGGTGATCCTGCAGGTTTTCCCCCACGCCGGGCAGATCGTGCACCAGCGGGATATCAAACTGCTTCAGCAGGTCAGCGTTGCCCACGCCGGAGCGCTGGAGGATCTGCGGGGAGGCAATCGCCCCGGCGCTCAGCAGCACTTCTTTTTTTGCCGTCGCTTTGGATGGGATGGTGCTTTCACCCTCCAGCCACTCGACGCCCACCGCGCGCTTGCCCTCAAAGAGGATGCGATCGGTCATGGCGTGGGTGCGGATGGTCAGGTTCGGACGCGGTTTCGCCTGATCCAGATAGCCGCGCGCGGTGCTGGCGCGTCGGCCCTGCGGCGTGACCGTGCGGTCCATCGGGCCGAAGCCCTCCTGCTGATAGCCGTTGAGATCGTCGGTGCGCGGATAGCCCGCCTGCACGCCCGCCTCCACCATCGCCTCGAACAGCGGGTTCACGCCCGGCTTAGAGGTGGTGACGCTCACCGGACCGTCGCCGCCGTGGTAGTCGTTCGGCCCCACGTCGCGCGTCTCTGCCTTGCGGTAGTAGGGCAGGCAGTTGAGGTAGCTCCAGTGCTCCAGGCCCGGCTCTTTCGCCCAGTGGTCGAGGTCCATCGCGTTACCGCGGATGTAGCACATGCCGTTGATCAATGACGAGCCGCCCAGCCCTTTGCCGCGTCCACACTCCATGCGGCGGTTGTTCATGAAGGGCTCTGGCTCGGTTTCGTACGCCCAGTTGTAGCGCTTGCCCTGCAGCGGGAACGCCAGCGCGGCGGGCATCTGGGTGCGGAAGTCAAATCGGTAATCCGGTCCGCCCGCCTCAAGCAGCAGGACGGTGGTGTTTGGATCTTCAGTCAGTCGTGTTGCCAGTACGTTGCCGGCAGAGCCGGCCCCGATAATGATGTAGTCAAATTGCAAATAAACCTCCCGGTTAAAATATGGACTGGAATTTACCCATCTCAACCTGGATGGACTTCACCTGGGTGTAGCTCTGCAGCGTCATCACGCCGTTCTCGCGGCCAATGCCGGAGTGCTTGTAGCCGCCGACCGGCATCTCTGCGGCGGATTCACCCCAGGTGTTGATCCAGCAGATGCCCGCTTCGAGCTGATGAATAGCGCCGTGGGCGCGGTTCAGATTGGCGGTGACAATGCCCGCCGCCAGACCGTAGTCGGTGTCATTGGCGCGGCGAATGGCCTCTTCGTCAGAGTCATAGGTAAGGATGGACATCACCGGGCCGAAGATCTCTTCGCGCACGATGGTCATTTCGTCGGTGCAGTCGGTGAACACGGTCGGGGCCACCCACGCGCCGTTGTCAAAGCCGTCACCCTTCAGCACGTCACCGCCGCACAGCACGCGCGCGCCTTCCTCTTTGCCTTTGGTGATGTAGCGCAACACGCTGTCCCGGTGCGGGAAGCTAACCATCGGGCCAAAGTTGGTGCTTTCATCGAACAAATCGCCCGCGCGGATGCGGCCCACGCGCTCAACGATTTTTTGCTCAAACGCGGCTTTGAACTTCGCGGGCACGAACACGCGGGTGCCGTTGGTGCACACCTGGCCGGAGCTGAAGAAATTGGCCATCATGGCGATATCTGCCGCGAGATCCAGATCCGCATCGTCAAACACTATCAGCGGGGATTTACCGCCCAGCTCCATCGTCACCTCTTTCAGGGACGAGGCCGCCGAGTTGGCCATCACCTTTTTGCCGCTGGCGACGCCGCCGGTAAAGGAGACTTTGGCGATGCCCGGATGCTCGGTCAGGAACTGGCCGGTCTCTGCGCCCACGCCAGGCAGGACGTTAAACACGCCGTCCGGCAGGCCCGCTTCGGTGTAGATTTCAGCAAGCTTCAGGGCGGTAAGCGGCGTCACTTCGCTCGGCTTGAAGATCATCGCGTTGCCCGCCGCCAGCGCCGGCGCGGATTTCCACAGGGCGATCTGGATCGGGTAGTTCCACGCGCCGATGCCCGCCACCACGCCCAGCGGCTCGCGGCGGGTGTAGACGAACGAGGTGTCGCGCAGCGGGATCTGGCTGCCCTCCAGCGCCGGGATCAGCCCCGCGTAGTACTCCAGCACGTCCGCGCCGGTGACGATGTCGACGGTCGAGGTTTCGGAATACGCTTTACCGGTGTCGAGGGTTTCCAGCGTTGCCAGCTCGTCGTTACGCTCGCGCAGGATATCGACGGCGCGACGCAGGATGCGCGAGCGCTCCATGGCGGTCATCGCCGCCCAGATTTTTTGCCCGCGCTTTGCGCTTTCGACGGCGTGGTCCACATCTTCGCGCCCGGCGGCCTGCACGGTCGCCAGAACTTCACCGTTCGCCGGGTTGATGGTCTCGAAGGTGCGACCGCTGGTGGCGGATGTATAACCACCATTGATATAAAGCTGCTGTTCTGCCATTCGGGACATAAATTCTCCTCGGTTAGTCGGTCGGTAAATGCTGGCTGATAAAGTGGCTGGTAAGCGACTGGGCCAGGGTTTTATCCAGCGGTTTGCCGCTGAGCGCAGCGCGCAGCCACAGCCCGTCAATCAGTGCGGCGAGCCCGTAGCCCGCCTCTTCAGCCTGTTCACGCGGCAGCTCGCGGCGGAACTCGTACACCAGGTTTGAGAGCAACCGACGGCTGCTGACCTGCTGCAAACGGTAGAGCATCGGCTGATGCATGCTGCTGGCCCAGAAGGCCAGCCAGGCCTTCATCGCCGCGCCGCTAACCTGAGTTTCATCAAAATTGCCGCCGACAATCGCCTGCAAGCGCTGCTCTGCACTGCCGTCCGGCAGGGCGCGTAAACGGCTTAATACCGCGTCGCGCAGCTGACCGGTGATGTCGCGCATGGTCGCTTCCAGCAGACCGTTTTTATCTTTGAAATAGTGGCTGATGATCCCCGTGGATACGCCCGCCCGACGGGCGATCTGCGCGATGGTTGCGTCATGCATTCCCACTTCATTAATTGCTTCCAGCGTGGCATCGATTAGCTGCCTGCGCCGGATCGGCTGCATCCCCACTTTGGGCATTTTTGCCACTCCATTCATCAGCGTTGGTAATCTATTAAAGCGGTTTTTGATTGGACGTTCAATATAAAATGTGTCTTAATTGTTGCGATTTTGGATTTCAATAGTTACAAAAACAGTGGGGATACTGGATGACAGACCTTTCACAAGACAGAGAAAAAGACAAAATCAACCCGGTCGTTTTTTATACGTCCGCCGGGCTGATTTTGTTGTTTTCCCTGACGACCATCTTCTTTCGTGATTTTTCTGCCGAGTGGATTGGGCGCACTCTGGACTGGGTGTCAAAGACCTTCGGCTGGTACTATCTGCTGGCCGCGACGCTTTACATCGTGTTCGTGGTCTGCATTGCCTGCTCGCGCTTCGGTTCGGTAAAGCTCGGGCCAGAGCAGTCTAAGCCCGAGTTCAGCCTGCTGAGCTGGGCCGCAATGCTGTTTGCCGCAGGCATCGGCATCGACCTGATGTTCTTCTCCGTGGCGGAACCGGTCACGCAATATATGCAGCCGCCGGAAGGGGCAGGGCAGACGATGGAGGCCGCGCGCCAGGCGATGGTCTGGACGCTGTTCCACTACGGCCTGACGGGCTGGTCGATGTACGCCCTGATGGGCATGGCGCTCGGATACTTTAGCTATCGTTATAATTTGCCCCTTACCATCCGCTCCGCGCTGTACCCGATTTTCGGCAAAAAGATCAACGGTCCGATTGGCCACAGCGTCGACATTGCGGCGGTGATCGGCACCATCTTCGGCATCGCCACCACGCTCGGAATTGGCGTGGTGCAGCTCAACTACGGGCTGAGCGTGCTGTTTGACATCCCGGATTCGATGGCGGCGAAGGCGGCGCTGATTGCGCTGTCGGTGATTATCGCCACCATCTCGGTGACCTCCGGCGTGGATAAAGGGATTCGCGTGCTCTCCGAACTGAACGTCGCGCTGGCGCTGGGGCTGATCCTGTTCGTGCTGTTTATGGGCGACACCTCGTTCCTGCTCAATGCCTTAGTACTGAACGTGGGTGATTACGTGAACCGCTTTATGGGCATGACGCTGAACAGCTTCGCCTTTGACCGTCCGACAGAGTGGATGAACAACTGGACGCTGTTCTTCTGGGCGTGGTGGGTGGCGTGGTCGCCGTTTGTCGGCCTGTTCCTGGCGCGTATTTCGCGTGGGCGGACCATCCGTCAGTTCGTGATGGGCACGCTGATTATCCCGTTCACCTTTACCCTGCTGTGGCTGTCGATTTTCGGCAACAGCGCGCTGCACGAGATCATCCACGGCAATGCGACTTTTGCCCTGGAAGCGATGGCGCACCCGGAGCGCGGCTTCTACAGCCTGCTGGCGCAGTACCCGGCGTTCACCTTTAGCGCGTCCGTAGCGACCATCACCGGCCTGCTGTTCTACGTCACCTCGGCGGACTCCGGCGCGCTGGTGCTGGGGAACTTCACCTCGAAGCTCAAGGACATTAACAGCGACGCGCCGAACTGGCTGCGCATCTTCTGGTCCGTCGCCATCGGCCTGCTGACGCTCGGCATGCTGATGACCAACGGTATCTCGGCGTTGCAGAACACGACGGTGATCATGGGCCTGCCGTTCAGCTTCGTGATCTTCTTCGTGATGGCCGGGCTGTATAAATCGCTTAAGGTGGAAGACTACCGCCGCGTCAGCGCCAGCCGCGACACCGCCCCGCGTCCGCTGGGCGCGCAGGACAGGCTGAGCTGGAAAAAACGCCTCTCGCGCCTGATGAATTACCCCGGTACGCGCTACACCAAACAGATGATGGAGACGGTCTGTTTCCCGGCGATGGAAGAGGTGGCCCAGGAGCTGAAGCTGCGTGGCGCCTACGTGGAGCTGAAAAACCTGCCCCCGGAAGAGGGCGAAAATCTGGGGCACCTGGATCTGCTGGTGCACATGGGCGACGAGCAGAACTTTGTCTATCAGATCTGGCCGCAGCAGTATTCGGTGCCCGGGTTCACCTACCGGGCGCGCAGCGGGAAGTCGACCTACTACCGGCTGGAGACCTTCCTGCTGGAAGGCAGCCAGGGGAATGATTTGATGGATTACAGCAAGGAGCAGGTGATCACGGACATTCTGGACCAGTATGAACGGCACCTGAACTTTATCCATCTGCACAGGGAAGCGCCTGGGAATAGCGTGATGTTCCCGGATGCCTAAAGTTTGATCTGAATAAAGTGCGTGAAAGTTAAGGGGCCAGATTGTTATGAATCTGGCCCTGTACTTTTCGAATAGTGCTTATTATATCTTTTACTAGAGGTGTACTATGTACGCCTTTATGTTGTTCCGAGGTATAAAATGAGCATCTTTGATGAACTTAAAACTTCGCTTGAAGAGGCGGTTGAGATCCACAGCGGAAGGAAAGCAGCTTCCAGAATAACCCGCTATGAAGTTGCAGATGTTCGCGCAATCAGAGAACAGCTCAATATTACCCAATGCGAAATGGCGAAGGCGCTTGGCACGAGCGTTGACACTATAAAAAGCTGGGAGTCCAAACGTCGCAACCCAACCGGGCTGGCGGCGAAGGTACTTAACGTGATTCGGGAGAATCCTGCATTTTATAAGGCCCTTGCCGGGCAGTAGGCAGCCCTCTTGCCGGGTGGCGCTGCGCTTACCCGGCCATCAAATCTGCTTTACCGTAGGCCTGATAAGCGAAGCGCCATCAGGCACGCCCTTCATTGACACAACTTTAATGATAATTATTTTCATTTAAATATAGCCTGTGCTATACCTTATAGCACAGGCTAATTTCGCTTTGAATTTAATCACCTCAGGAGACTTCTGCGATGCATCCACGGCAAGGATTGAAGCGTCTGTTGCTCGGCGCGCTGCTCATGACCGCGACCACCACGGGCGCGCTGGCGGCTGAAAAGTTCCAGGTCATAACCACTTTTACCGTTATCGCTGATATGGCGAAAAACGTGGCGGGGGATGCCGCAGAGGTCACCTCCATCACCAAACCGGGCGCGGAAATTCACGAATACCAGCCCACCCCGGGCGATATCAAACGCGCGCAGAAGGCGCAGCTGATCCTGGCGAACGGCATGAACCTGGAGCTGTGGTTCCAGCGCTTTTATCAGCATCTGAACGGTGTGCCGGAGGTGGTGGTCACCAAAGGCATCACCCCGATGGGCATCAGCGAAGGGCCCTATAACGGCAAGCCCAATCCGCACGCGTGGATGTCGCCGGACAACGCCCTGATTTACGTTGATAACATCCGCGACGCGCTGGTGAAGTACGATCCGGCCAACGCACAGACCTATCAGCGCAACGCTGATGCTTACAAGCAGAAGATCACCGCCACTCTCGAACCGCTGCGCAAGCAGGTCGCGGAGATACCGGAAGACAAACGCTGGATGGTGACCAGCGAAGGGGCTTTTTCCTATCTGGCGCGGGATTTGGGCCTGAAGGAGCTTTACCTGTGGCCGATCAACGCCGATCAGCAGGGCACGCCCCAGCAGGTGCGCAAGGTTATCGATCTGGTGAAAAAACATCACATTCCGGCGGTGTTCAGCGAAAGCACGGTCTCCGATAAGCCCGCCCGTCAGGTAGCGCGTGAAACCGGCGCCCACTATGGCGGCGTGCTGTACGTCGACTCTCTGAGCGCGGAAAACGGCCCGGTGCCAACCTATATCGATCTGCTGAACGTCACCACCCGCACGCTGGTGCAGGGCATCCGCGACGGGATGAAGGAGTAATCATGCAGAAAGGTATTGTTGTAACCGACGTGACCGTGACCTACCGCAACGGCCACACGGCGCTGCGCGACGCGTCGTTCAGCGTGCCGGGCGGATCGATTGCTGCCCTGGTGGGGGTGAACGGTTCCGGCAAGTCCACGCTGTTTAAGGCGGTGATGGGGTTTGTGCGGGCGGCGAGCGGCACTATCTCCATTCTGGGGCTGCCGCCTCACCGGGCGCTGCGTCAGAACCTGGTCGCCTACGTGCCGCAGTCGGAAGAGGTCGACTGGTCGTTTCCGGTGCTCGTCGAGGACGTGGTGATGATGGGCCGCTACGGGCATATGGGGTTTCTGCGTCGTCCCAAAGAATGCGATAAGCAGATCGTCACCGACGCCCTGAAGCGTGTGGATATGCTCGAGCTGCGTCATCGGCAGATTGGCGAGCTGTCCGGCGGGCAGAAGAAGCGCGTGTTTCTGGCCCGTGCGATTGCCCAGCAGGGCGAGGTGATCCTGCTCGACGAGCCGTTTACCGGCGTGGACGTCAAAACCGAAGCCAGGATCATCAGCCTGCTGCGGGAGCTGCGCGACGAGGGTAAAACGATGCTGGTCTCGACCCACAATCTGGGCTCGGTCACGGAATTCTGCGATTACACGGTGATGGTCAAAGGCACCGTGCTGGCGAGCGGCCCGACGGATATCACCTTTACCGCCGAGAATCTTGAGCGCGCCTTCAGCGGCGTGCTGCGCCACGTGGTGCTCAGCGGCTCGGAAGATCGCATCATAACCGACGACGAGCGTCCCTTCGTCACGCACCGTCAGGAGGCCAAATGAACGCGCTTCTCGAACCCTTCGGCTACGAGTACATGCTTAATGCGATGTGGGTCTCGGCAATGGTGGGCGGACTGTGCGCGTTTCTCTCCTGCTATCTGATGCTCAAAGGCTGGTCGCTGATCGGCGATGCGCTGTCGCACTCCATCGTGCCCGGCGTGGCGGGCGCCTACATGCTCGGGCTGCCGTTCTCGCTGGGGGCGTTTTTATCGGGCGGGCTGGCGGCGGGCAGCATGCTGTTTCTCAACCAGCGCAGCCGCCTGAAGGAGGACGCCATTATCGGGCTGATCTTCTCCTCCTTTTTCGGGCTGGGGCTGTTTATGGTCTCGCTCAACCCGACCTCGGTGAACATTCAGACCATCGTCCTCGGCAATATTCTGGCTATCGACCCGGAAGATATCGTCCAGCTGGCGATTATCGGCGTGGTGTCGATAGTTATCCTGCTGTTCAAATGGAAAGATCTGATGGTGACCTTTTTTGATGAGAACCACGCCCGCGCCATCGGTCTGCGTCCTGAACGCCTGAAAATTCTCTTCTTCACGCTGCTGGCGGTCTCTACCGTGGCGGCGCTGCAAACCGTCGGCGCATTTCTAGTGATCTGTCTGGTGGTCACGCCCGGCGCGACCGCGTGGCTGCTGACCGACCGCTTCCCGCGCCTGCTGATGATTGCCGTCGCCATTGGCAGCATCACCAGCTTCCTCGGCGCATGGGCCAGCTATTACCTGGACGGCGCCACCGGCGGCATTATCGTGGTCGCCCAGACGCTGCTGTTCCTGCTAGCGTTCGTCTTTGCGCCGAAGCACGGACTGCTTGCCAGCCGTCGTCGGGCGCGGGAGGCACACCCATGATGACGCTGCTCCTCGAACCCTTCCAGTTTGCGTTTATGAACAACGCGCTGCTGATTTCACTCCTGGTGGCCGTGCCCTGCGCGCTGCTGTCGGTTTTTCTGGTGCTGAAAGGCTGGGCGTTGATGGGCGACGCCATGAGCCACGCGGTGTTTCCCGGCGTCGTGCTGGCCTGGATGATGGGCCTGCCGCTGGCGCTGGGCGCGTTCGTGGCCGGTCTGTTCTGCGCGGTCGCCACCGGATACCTGAAGGATAACAGCCGCATCAAACAGGATACGGTCATGGGGATCGTCTTTTCCGGCATGTTCGGCGCCGGGCTGATCCTCTATATCGCTGTCAAACCTGAGGTGCATCTCGACCACATTCTGTTCGGCGATATGCTGGGTATTAACGGGATGGACATTCTGCAAAGCGGTCTCGTCGCGGGGATGATTGCGCTGGTGATTGGCCTGAAGTGGCGCGATTTTCTGCTGTTCTGCTTTGACTATCAGCAGGCGCAGGCGAGTGGCCTGCGCACCCGCTGGCTGCACTACGGCTTACTGTGCATGGTTTCGCTGACCATCGTGGCGACGCTGAAAGCGGTGGGGATCATTCTGTCGATTTCCCTGCTGATTGCCCCCGGCGCGGTGGCGGTGCTGATTACCCGACGCTTTCACATGGCGCTGCTGGTGGCGGTCGCCGTTTCAGCGCTGGTGTCGGTAAGCGGCGTTTATGCCTCGTTTTATCTCGACAGCGCGCCTGCGCCGACCATTGTGGTCCTGTTCGCGATGGTGTTTATCGTGACGTTTGTGGTGACCAGCGTGAAGGCTCGTCGCCAGGAGCGTGTGACAGCAGAGTGATGACCTGTTCGCCGTGCTGCTGCCAGTGCAGGGGGAAGGCGGTGCCTTCTTGAAAGTCTGCTAGTTGACAGGTCAATGCCAGCGTAAGCGTCTTATCGTCGAGCATGGTAACGCGGGCGCAGTCAAAACCCATCCAGGCCTGTACCTGCGGAAAGAGGGCCTTAAACAGGCTCTCTTTGGCGCTGAAGACCAGCGTCAGGGCGAGGGCGAACGGGTATCCCAGGCGGGAAAGCACAGGTTCTTCCTGTGTATCAATGATGCCGTCTTTGATTTCCCTGGCTTCGTTTTCGGAGAGGATCGTTTCACAATCGATGCCGATAAGCACCGGGTATTGCGTGACGACGGCTATCGCCTGCGTGCCGCTGTGGGTGATGCTGCCGGAAATATCTTGCGGCCAGAGCGGTTCCCCGCTGGGGCCGATGGCGGGCATGGTGTAGTCAGGTAAGGCGTGCGCGGCGGCGATGCGGCCTGCGAGGTGGTCGGCCTTGCGTTTGCGTCCGGCGTTAGCCAACTGGGCGTGGTGGGGGAGCCAGAGGAGATCGGCGTCCGTAAAGGTGGTGGGGTCGAAGGTGATGCGGTGGAGGGTGTGGCCAGCGAGAGAAAATGTGCTGTGGGTGGTGTGCATGGTTTTCCCTTCAGTATTGTGCGGCCTGATGCCCTCACCCCGGCCCTCTCCCAAAGGGAGAGGGAGCAAACACTAAAAACGGCAACGGGGTTGCCGTTTTGCTTTTACCTCGCCCTCACCCCGGCCCTCTCCCACAGGGAGAGGGGGAAGTCACTGCCTGTATCAGAACCTCGTATTTACGCTCATGTACCAGGTGCGACCCGGTTCATTATACGTATACGCACCCGCGCCGTACATATACGCACCCGTCGTGGTATTACCCGTGGTCTGGGCGTTACCCGCGCGCCACTGGCGCTTGTCGAAGACGTTGTCCACGCCGCCGGTCAGGCTGACGTTTTTGGTCACGTCCCAGGTCGCGCTCAGGCCAACGATGCTGTACGGGCTGACTTCGTCTTTCTCAGACCCGGTCACCGGCTGACCTTTGTAGTTGTACTTCTTCGGCTGCTGCTTGCCGTACCAGGTGAAGGTCGACTGCAATGAGACATCCTGACGTACCTGCCAGCTCAGGGTAGAGTTCAGCGTATACTCCGGGATGATCGACAGACGATCGCCGGTCTCCTTGTTCTTACTTTGCAGCATGTAGGTGATGTTGTTGGTCCAGTTGATGGTGTCGCTGACCGGCACGTTCAGGGAGCCTTCCAGACCTTCCACTACCGCCTTCGGCACGTTTTCCCACTGGTAGATATCGGTGGTGACTTTGCCGGTGGACGTCTGGCCAATCGGCGCGTAGCCCGCTTCAATCTTGTTGCGGTAGTCGTTGCGGAACCAGGTCACGCCAGCCAGCCAGCCGTCGCGTTTCCACTCCAGGCCAATCTCTTTGTTGATACTGGTTTCCGCTTTCAGATCGTCGTTACCCATCATGTAGCAGCCCACGCCGTCGGAGCTGGCGTAGCAGCCCTGGCCTTTACTGTACAGCAGGTAGTTCGGGTTGGTCTGATACAGGCTTGGCGCTTTATAGGCGCGCGCGATGCCCATCTTCAGGGTGAAGTCATCCCCCAGACCTTGCGACAGGTTCAGGGACGGGCTCCAGTTATTACCCACAATAGTATGGTGGTCGAAGCGCAGGGCAGGGGTCAGCATGGTGCTGTCGGTCAGCTCCATGTTGTTTTCGGCAAACAGGGAGAAGATCTCCGCTGACGTGTACGGGCTACGATCTTCGCTCATGCCCGGGATGGTGCCCCCCTGCTGGGTTTGTGTAAAGGAGGTTGAGTCCTTCATGCGCTGCTGGTTCCACTCGGTGCCGAGCGTCAGGTTCTGGTTCACAATGAAATCAATCGGCAGGTTGATTTCGCTGTGCAGCATCACGTCGGCCAGATCGGTATCGGTGAATTTATTGCTGTTGAACAGGCCTTCCAGACCGCCCGCCAACCCTTCACCCAGACGAGAGTTGCGGGTGTGCTCGTACTGCGCCCAGTTGCTGGTGGTGATGCCGTTATCCCAGCCGCCGTTCCAGGTCACGGCGAAGTTCTGACGATAGATACGGTTAGTCTCTTTACCGTAGTTCTTCTTCACCAGCGCGTTGTCGTTGTTGGTGTTCTGCGTGTCGCCCGCATACAGGTTGTTCTGGCGGCTGTAGCCCGCTTCAAACTCCAGCGACTGCATCGGCGCGAAGTCCCAGCGCACCACGCCGTTGATGTCTTTATTTTCCACACCTTCACGGCCTGCGGGCAGGGTGTTGGCGTAAGCGCCCGTGCGGTCAGACTGGTGACCCTGGTTGATATCCCACGCGTCGGCCTGGGTTTTATCCAGGTTACCGTACATGCGGAAGCTGAAATCCCCGCCCAGCGGGCCGCTCAGGCTGAAGTTGGTGCGTTTGGTGGAACCTTCGTCTTTATGCTCTGGCGCGTTCAGGTAGGTGTTCCAGGAGCCGTGCCACTGGTCGTCAAATTTTTTGGTGATGATGTTCACCACGCCGCCCGCCGCACCATTACCGTAGCGGGCAGCAGCCGGGCCACGGATCACTTCGATGCGCTCGATCATCTCCGGCGGGACCCAGCCGGTATCGCCGCGGGTATCACGCTCGCCGCGCCAGCCCAGACGGATGGAGTTGCGGCTGGTGACCGGCTTGCCGTCGATCAGGATCAGGGTGTTTTCCGGGCCCATGCCGCGAATGTCAATCTGACGGTTGTTCCCGCGCTGGCCGCTGGTGGAGTTGCCGGTCAGGTTAACGCCCGGCATGGTGCGGATGATTTCCGCCACGTCGCGCGCTGGCGGGTTTTTGCGGATCTCATCGGCGGTGATGGTCGACACGCCCGGCGCCTGCAAATTCTGCTCGGCGGCAGTGATCACCATGGTGTCTTCGTGCTGCGCGGAGGCGGTGTTGTCGTCTGCCATGGCGGGCAGCGCGACACCATAAATCCCTAAATTGACCAGCAAGGCCAGAGAGTGAATCTTCTTATTCATTGTACGTCCCGCTTTTATGGTTATTTAATGAGCGCGCTTCCCACAGCGCGGGCATTACGCTATTGCAAATGCAAATAGTTATCAATAATATTATCAATAAAATTTGCTCTGAAACAAAAAAGACTGTTAAACATGGGGTTATAAGGGTGACGGTGTTAACAACCGGAAGTGAAGCGTGGTGGCAGGCGAAAAACGGGCCGGAACGGGAACGTCATCAGGAAAACTATCGCGTAACATTCTGGTGGCGGGACCCGGCGGGAACGCAGAAAACCTCGACGGTGAAACGCGTCTGGCTCTACGTCACCGGCGTGACCGATCACCATCAAAATGCCCGTCCGCAATCCCTTGAACGTGTCCCGGATACCGACGTCTGGCAGTGGCAGGGCGAGTTCAGCCCCGAATGGCGCGGCAGCTACTGTTTTATCCCCTCCGATAACGAAAACGATTTTGCCGATGCAGTGTTTGAAGGCGAGCAGCCGGACCGCATGGCGCTGCGCGAAGGCTGGCGTAAACTGTTGCCGCACGCGGTGTCCGACCCGCTGAATCCGCAGAGCTGGCGCGGCGGGCGCGGGCACGCCGTCTCGGCGCTGGAGATGCCGGAGGCGCCCGTACAGCCCGGCTGGAACCATCCCGATACCCCTTACAATAAGCCTGTCTGTATTGATTGGCACAGCGCGCGTCTGAAGAACCGTCGCCGCGTGTGGATTTTTACCACCGGGGATGAAAGCCCCGAGCGCCCGCTGGCGGTGCTCCTTGACGGGCAGTTCTGGGCCGAAAGCATGCCCGTCTGGCCTGCTCTGGCGTCGCTCACCCATGAAGGCAAACTGCCGCCTGCGGTTTATGTCTTAATTGACGTCATTGACACCGCACACCGCAGCCGCGAGCTGCCGTGCAACCCTGATTTCTGGCTGGCGGTGCAGGAAGAACTTCTCCCGCAAGTGAAAAGCATGGCTCCGTTCAGCGACCGCGCCGACCATACCGTGGTGGCGGGTCAGAGCTTCGGCGGACTCTCTTCCCTCTATGCGGGCCTCAACTGGCCGCAGCGTTTTGGCTGCATCCTCAGCCAGTCCGGATCCTACTGGTGGCCGCACCGCGGCGCGCAGCAGGACGGGCTGCTCATCGAACAACTCAAAGCGGGTGAAAAAACCGCTCGCGGGCTGCGCATTGTCCTTGAGGCCGGGCGCAACGAGCCGCTTATTTTGCGCGCCAACCAGGCGATCTTCGCCGAACTACACACTCAGCAACCGGTTTTCTGGCGTCAGGTTGACGGCGGACACGATGCGCTTTGCTGGCGCGGTGGGCTGACGCAGGGGCTGATGACCCTCTGGCAGCCGCTTATTCAATAACGGAGTCTGTATGGAATTCAGCAATCCTTTCGATAATCCGCAGGGACAGTTCGCCATTTTGCAAAATGACCAGGGGCAGTACAGCCTGTGGCCGCAGCAGTGCGAGTTGCCCGCGGGCTGGCGCGTGGTCTGCGAACCGCAATCTCAGGAGGCGTGCCAGCAGTGGCTGGCGGAACAGTGGCAGACGCTTGAGCCGTTTTATTTTGCGGGGGAGCGCGCATGAACCGTCTCCCTCTTGTCGCCGCCCAGCCGGGGATTTGGATGGCAGAGCAGCTTTCCTCCCTGCCAAACGCCTGGAGCGTCGCGCACTATACCGAGTTGAAAGGCGCTATCGATGCGCCATTGCTGGCAAAAGCCATCGCTGAAGGCATGATGCAGGCCGACACCCTGCGGATGCGTTTTGCCGAAGATCACGGTGAGGTGTGGCAGTGGATCGATGAGGCCATGCTCCTGCCGGAGCCGTCCATCGTGCGCGTTGACTCCCACGACGCCGCCGTGGCGCTGATGGAAGCCGATCTCAAGCAGAACCTGCGCGTCGACAGCGGTCAGCCGCTGGCGTTTCACCAGCTGATCCAGGTGGGAGAAAGCCACTGGTACTGGTATCAGCGGTATCATCATCTGGTGGTAGATGGCTTCAGTTTCCCGGCCATTACGCGTCAGATCGCCGCCATTTACGCTGCGTGGCAGAAAGGGGAACCCGCGCCCGCCTCCCCGTTTACCCCGTTCGCCGAGGTGGTGGAGGAGTACCAGCGCTATCGCGACAGTGAGGCGTATCAGCGCGACGGTGCTTTCTGGGCCGAACAGCGCCAACAGCTTCCTTCTCCGGTCTCGCTCTCTTCCGCGCCCCTGCCTGGACACGCCACCACCACCGACATCCTGCGCCTGAAAATGGCGATGGACGGACGTGCTTTCAGCCAGCTTGCACAGATGGCAGGCCAGGCGCAGCGTACCGATCTGGCGCTTGCGCTGGTGGTGCTGTGGCTGGGCCGCCTGACCGGACGGCTGGACTACGCCGCCGGGTTTATCTTTATGCGCCGCATGGGCTCCGCCGCGCTGACCGCGACCGGACCGGTGCTCAACGTCCTGCCGCTGGCGGTGAATATTCGCCCGCACGAGAGCCTGCCGGAACTGGCGCTGCGCCTGGCGAACCAGCTGAAAAAGATGCGTCGCCATCAGCGTTACGACGCCGAACAGATCGTGCGCGACAGCGGACGTGCCGCAGGCGATGAAGCCCTGTTTGGTCCGGTGCTGAACGTCAAGGTGTTCGATTATCAGCTGGATATCGACGGCGTGGAGGCCATTACCCACACGCTGGCGACCGGCCCGGTGAACGATCTGGAGCTTGCGCTGTTCCCGGACGAGCAGGGCGGACTGAGCATTGAGATCCTCGCCAACGGGCAGCGTTACGACGAGGCGACGCTAAAGGGTCACGCGGTGCGGCTGAACGCAATGCTGACGCAGTTTGCCGCCAACCCGGACCTGCGCTGTGGCGACGTGGAAACCGTATCAGAGCAGGAATACGCCCGGCTGGCGCGCATTAACGATACCGGGCTGGCGCTGCCGTCCACCACGCTGGCGGATCTGGTCGCGGAGCAGGCGAGCAAAACGCCGGACGCCCCCGCGCTGGCGGATGCCCATACTGAACTGAACTACCGCCAGATGCGCGAGCAGGTGGTCGCGCTGGCAAACCTGCTGCGCGCGCGCGGCGTGAAGCCGGGCGACAGCGTGGCGGTGGCGCTTCCGCGCTCGGTGTTCCTGACGTTAGCCTTGCACGGCATTGTGGAGGCGGGCGCCGCGTGGCTGCCGCTCGACACCGGCTACCCGGACGATCGCCTGCGGATGATGCTCGAGGACGCGAAGCCGTCCCTGCTCATTACCACCGACGAGCAGCTTCCGCGCTTTAGCGATCTCTCCGTCGAGACGTTTAGTTACAACACACTATTACCGACCTCGGGTGCTGAACCGCTGCGCCTGGCGAAGCCGGAGCAAACCGCGTACATCATCTTTACCTCCGGTTCGACGGGACGTCCAAAAGGGGTGATGGTCGGCCATACCGCCATCGTTAACCGCCTGAAGTGGATGCAGGATCATTATCCACTGACGGCGCATGACGTGGTGGCGCAGAAAACCCCGTGCAGCTTTGACGTGTCGGTGTGGGAGTTCTGGTGGCCGTTTATCGCCGGGGCGAAGCTGGTGATGGCCGAGCCGGACGCGCACCGCGATCCGCAGGCGATGCAGAGCTTCTTCGCACAATATGGCGTAACCACCACCCACTTCGTGCCGTCGATGCTGGCGGCGTTCGTCGCCTCGCTGACGCCGGAAAACGCCCACTGTTGCAGGACGCTGAAGCAGGTGTTCTGTAGCGGCGAGGCGTTGCCGACTGCGCTGTGTCGCGAGTGGGAACAGCTCACCCATGCGCCGCTGCACAACCTCTATGGCCCGACCGAAGCAGCGGTGGACGTCAGCTGGTATCCGGCGTACGGCCCCGAGCTGGCGGCGGTGGAGGGCAACAGCGTGCCGATCGGTTTCCCGGTATGGAATACGGGGCTGCGCATTCTGGATGCGATGATGCGCCCGGTACCGTTCGGCGTGGCGGGGGATCTGTATCTCACCGGCATCCAGCTGGCGCAGGGGTATCTGGGACGCCCCGACCTTACCGCCAGCCGCTTTATCGCCGACCCGTTCGCGCCGGGCGAGCGGATGTACCGCACCGGTGACGTTGCCCGCTGGCTGGATAACGGCGCGGTGGAATATCTGGGCCGCAGCGACGACCAGCTAAAAATTCGCGGCCAGCGCATCGAGCTGGGTGAAATCGACCGGGCGATGCTTGCGCTGCCGGACGTGGCGCAAGCCGTGGCGCACGCCTGCGTGTTCAACCAGGCAGCGGCGACGGGTGGCGATGCCCGACAGCTGGTGGGGTACGTGGTTTCTGAATCTGGCTTACCGCTGGACCGCGACGCGCTGCTTGCATCACTCAAAGCCCAGCTGCCACCGCATATGGTGCCGGTGGTGCTGCTGCAAATCAGCGCGCTGCCGTTAAGCGCCAACGGCAAGCTGGATCGCAAGGCGCTGCCGCTGCCGGACCTGACCAGCAAAACTTCCGGTCGCGCACCTGAGACGCAAACCGAAGTGGCCGTGGCGCAGGCGTTTTCTTCCCTGCTGGGCTGCGCGGTGAACGATATCGAGGCCGATTTCTTTGCCCTCGGCGGCCACTCGCTGCTGGCGATGCGCCTCGCGGCTCAGCTCAGCCGTGCGTTCAGCCGTAAGGTCACGCCGGGGCAGATTATGGTCGCCTCGACGGTAAGCAAGCTTAGCGCCCTGCTGGACTCGCAGATGAGCGACGAGCAGGCGCAGCGTCTGGGGTATGAAACCCTTCTGCCGCTGCGTGAAAGCAACGGCCCGACGCTGTTCTGCTTCCATCCGGCGTCCGGCTTTGCCTGGCAGTTTAGCGTCCTGGCGCGCTACCTCAGCCCGCGCTGGTCCATCGTCGGCATTCAGTCGCCGCGGCCAAACGGCCCGATGCAGCAGTGCGCGGATCTCGATGGGGTGATCGAACATCATCTGAACACGTTGCGTAAGCAGCAGCCGCAGGGGCCGTATTACCTGTTCGGCTATTCCCTCGGCGGCACGCTGGCGCAGGGCATTGCGGCCCGCCTGCGCGAGCAGGGTGAAGCGGTGGCGTTCCTCGGCCTGCTGGATACCTGGCCGCCGGAAACCCAGAACTGGGCGGAGAAAGAGGCCAACGGCCTCGACCCGGCGGTGCTGGCAGAGATCGAGCGCGAGCGTCAGGCGTTTATCGCCGCCCAGCAGGGGCAGGGCTCCAGCGAGCTGTTTAACGCCATTGAGGGCAACTACGCCGACGCGGTGCGGCTGCTCACCACCGCACACAGCGCGCGCTTTGACGGTAAAGCGACGCTGTTTGTCGCCGAGCGAACGCGAACCCAGGATCCTCAGGCCGCGTGGGCGCCGTGGGTGGGCGAGCTGGAGGTCTACAGCCAGGACTGCGCCCACGTGGATATTATTTCACCGCAGGCGTTTGAGAAAATTGGGCCGGTACTGAAGGAAATTTTAGGATAGTGCAAATGCCCCTCACCCTAACCCTCTCCCACGGGGAGAGGGGATGGTTTGCTCCCTCTCCCTGTGGGAGAGGGCCGGGGTGAGGGCATCAGACCGCACGTTTTCCAAGCGGCACCACCAACGGCGTACCCGCCACCGGATCGTCAATAATCATGCAGCGCATGCCGTAGATCCGCGCGATCAGCTCTGGCGTCACAATCTCCTTCGGCGCGCCCTGCGCCACAATCTCGCCGTCGCGCAGCGCAATCAGATGCGTCGCGTAGCGGCACGCCTGGTTTAAGTCGTGCAACACCGCCGCCAGGGTGTACCCCTGCGTACGGTTCAGCTCGCTCAGCAGCTCCAGCAGGTCAATCTGATGGCTGATATCCAGCCAGGTCGTCGGCTCGTCCAGCAGCATGATCGAGGTTTCCTGCGCCAGCACCATTGCGATCCACGCGCGCTGGCGCTGTCCGCCGGAGAGGGTATCGACGCTTTGCTGGGCCAGCTCGGTGATGCCCGTCGCCTGCATCGCGCGCTTCACGGCCTCGTCGTCCTCCTTGCGCCAGCGGGTAAACAGCGGCTGGTGCGGATAGCGCCCGCGGGAGACCAGCTCCTGCACGGTAATATCCCCCGGCGTGGTGGCGTTTTGCGCCAGCAGACCAATTCGGCGCGCCACCTCTTTGCTGGCGAAGCGCTGGATCTGCTCCCCGTCGAGGAACACGCAGCCCTCAACCGGCGACATCAGGCGGCTCAGCGTGCGCAGCAATGTTGATTTGCCGCAGCCGTTTGGCCCGATAATGGCGGTGAAGTGGCCGTCCGGAATGGCAACGGATAAGTCCCGGGCAATGATTTTTTTGCCGTAGCCGAGGGTCAAGTTTTCGCCGCGCAAGCGGGTGGTTAAATCTGTCATTTCTTGCGTGACTCCTGAACGAGCAAGACGATGAGGTAAATCCCGCCGAGGCTGACGGTCACCACGCCCACCGGCAGTTGATAAGGCGTAAACAGCCGCTGGGCGCAGAGATCGGCGGCCAGCAGTAATACTGCACCGCACAGCGCCGCCTGGGTTAATCCCCAGCGCGCGGTGCCGCTAAGTCGCCGCGCGATATGCGGCGCGACAAGGGCAATAAACGAGATCGGCCCGGCGATGGCGGTAGACGCTGCGGTCAGCAAGACCGCCACCAGCATCAGCATCAGGCGCGAGCGCTCTACGCTCACGCCCAGCGCGCAGGCGCTGTCGTCGCCCATCTCCAGCAGCCGCATGCGCCTGACCAGCAGCAACGCGCCGATAAACATCAGGATAATCAGCGGCGCGGCGGGCCAGGTTTTTACCCACGTCAGACCGTTGAGGGAACCGGCGTACCACAGCCCGGCGGAGAGTGCGGTTTCCAGCGACGCCTGTAGCAGAAGCCAGGTGTTAAACGCCATCAGCATCGCGCGGATGCCGATCCCGATGATGATCAGGCGGAAGGTGTCGATGCCGTTGCGCCAGGCCAGGGCCCAGATAAGCAGGGAGGTGAGAATGCCGCCCGCCATCGCCGTAAAGGTAATGGCCGTGAG
Source organism: Enterobacter cloacae complex sp. IR5459 (assembly GCF_049238005.1). NCBI lineage: Bacteria > Pseudomonadati > Pseudomonadota > Gammaproteobacteria > Enterobacterales > Enterobacteriaceae > Enterobacter > Enterobacter cloacae complex sp. IR5459. The sequence goes on along the minus strand of NZ_JBMKIG010000002.1, from coordinate 384,215 downwards.
ATGCTGCCCGAACAGCACCATCGCCACCAGCACGCCGCTCCACGCGCCGGTATTCAGGCCCATCACGTCCGGGCTGCCGAGGGGGTTACGCATCAGCGACTGGAATATCGCGCCGCTGACGCCAAGCGCTGCGCCAACCAGGATCGCCATTGCCACGCGCGGCAGTCGCCATTCGGTGACCACCATGGTGATGTTACGCGGCGCGCTGCCGGTGAGAGCGTGAAAGACCTGCGCGAAATCAAGCGTTACGGCACCGCTTTGCAGGCTCCAGACCGCCAGCAGCAGACAGGCGACGACCAGCAGGGCGACGCTGGTGAGTAAACGACGGGACGGGGCCATCATGCGCCACCCCCGCGTCTGCGTCGTACCAGGAAGATCAGCACCGGCGCGCCGATAAAGGCGCTGACCACCGAGACACGCAGTTCGCCCGGCACCAGCAGGCGGCCCAGCACGTCGGCAAATAGCAGCAGGGCAGGGGTCGCCAGCAGCGTTACCGGGAGGGACCAGCGGTGATCCGCCCCCACCAGCCAGCGCGCCATGTGCGGCATCATCAGGCCGATAAAGGCAATCGGGCCGACTACGGCGGTCGCGCTGCCGCACAGCACGGTGATGGCAAGCAGGCCCGTCAGCTGCGTACGCGCCACGCGGTTGCCGAGAGCGGTCGCGGTGTCACTGCCGAGGCTCAGGCTGTTCAGCGCCCGGCTTAAACAGAGCGCCACGGCGGCAGCGACGCTCGCCGGGATCACCACCACTTTTAAGGTTTCAAGGGTACGAATATCCAGCGAACCCGCCTGCCAGAAGCGCAGCTGGTCATACACGTCCGGGTTGAGCAGGGCGATGCCGTTGGACAAGCCTTCCAGTACCGCCGCGAGCGCTACGCCCGCCAGCGTTAAGCGTACCGGGCTGAGCTGTCCGCCGCCCTGGCTGCCGGTAAACGCCACCACCAGCGAGGCGGCCAGCGCGCCGCAGAAGGCCATCACCAGCTGTTCAGACGGAGAGGTGAAACCAAACAGCGCCGCGCCGAGCACAATGGCGAAACTGGCACCAGAGTTCACGCCGAGAATGCCAGGGTCCGCCAGCGGGTTGCGGGTGAGGGTTTGCATCAGGGCACCGGCAAGGCCGAGCGCACCACCGGCCAGCAGGCCGGCAAGGGTGCGGGGCAGGCGAGCGTCGAGCACGATGGTGCAGTCGGCGCTCTGACAGGTACCGGATAGCGCATCGACAATAACGGACGCGGGCAGCGGTTTTGCGCCGACCAGCAGGCTGAGTGCAATCGCAAGGATTAGCAGTAGCAATAAAACGGGCACGGCAAGGGCGCGCACCGCAGAAGAGGAAAACGACATAGCAACATCCATGATTTGATAATGATAGTGATTATCGTTATCTATCTTATTTGGCTATGTTAGCATGTGCGCCCATGGAATGGGTAGAAATAGACTCAAGGCTTTGTCATGAATCAAAAATCCTGGCTGCTTAACCTCAGCCTGCTCAAAACACACCCGGCGTATCGCGCCGTTTTTATCGCTCGCTTTATCTCCATTTTGTCCCTCGGTTTGCTTGGTGTGGCCGTGCCGGTGCAAATCCAGACCATGACTCACTCCAGCTGGCTGGTAGGGCTATCCGTCACCTTAACCGGCGGGGCGATGTTTATCGGCCTGATGGTGGGCGGCGTGCTGGCGGACCGCTACGAGCGTAAAAAGCTTATCCTGCTGGCGCGCGGCACCTGCGGGGTGGGCTTTGTCGGGCTGTGCCTGAACGCCATGCTGCCGGAGCCGTCGCTGGTGGCCATTTACGTGCTGGGATTGTGGGACGGCTTTTTTGCTTCGTTAGGCGTGACGGCACTGCTGGCGGCCACGCCCGCGCTGGTCGGGCGCGAGAACCTGATGCAGGCGGGGGCGATCACCATGCTCACCGTGCGCCTCGGCTCGGTGATTTCGCCGATGGTGGGCGGCCTGCTGCTGGCGACCGGCAACGTGGCGTGGAACTACGGCCTTGCCGCAGCCGGAACCTTTATCACCACCCTGACGCTGCTGCGTCTGCCGCTCCTGCCACCCCCGCCGCAGCCGCGCGAGCATCCGGTGAAGTCCCTGATGGCCGCGATTCGTTTTCTGTTCAGCAACCCGCTGATTGGCGGCATTGCGCTGCTCGGCGGCCTGCTGACGATGGCGAGCGCCGTGCGCGTGCTTTACCCGGCGCTGGCGGGCGAGTGGCAGATGAGCGCCTCAGAGATTGGCGTGCTGTACGCCGCCATTCCGCTCGGTGCGGCCTTCGGGGCGCTGACCAGCGGCAACCTGGCGCAGAGCGCGAGACCGGGGTTGATCATGCTGGTGGCGACGCTGGTCTCGTTTATCGCCATTGGTTTCTTTAGCCTGATGCCGGTGTGGGCGCTGGGGGTGATGTGTCTGGTGATTTTCGGCTGGCTGAGCGCGGTCAGCTCACTTTTACAGTACACCCTGATCCAGACCCAGACGCCGGAAGGGATGCTGGGGCGTATCAACGGCCTGTGGACCGCGCAGAACGTGACGGGCGATGCGATTGGCGCGGCGATCCTCGGCGGGCTGGGGGCGATAATGACCCCGGTGGCGTCGGCGAGCAGCAGCGGGTTTGTGTTAACGATGGTTGGCGCGATCTTACTGGTGACGCTGGTGGAATTGCGGCGGTTCAGGCAGGAGGCCGCGTTGAACGACGGTGCGGCCTGATGCCCTCACCCCGGCCCTCTCCCACGGGGAGAGGGAGGGAAAATGCCTACTTAAACAACGCATTCAATCTGTCTAACACCAGCATCGCGCTGTAATAATCCAGGCGGAACGTCTCCGTTCCCAGCGCCCAGACGCGCTTGTTCTTGACCGACGGCAGATGCGCCAGCAGCGGATTGGCGTAAATCGCATTCACGTCTTTCTGGTCGCCGGCAAACACAAACAGCCCTTCGCCGTTCAGCCCCGTCGCCAGATTTTCTCCACCCAGCTGAATAATGTCGTGGCGCTTGCCCTGGCTTGTTGAGGTCTGCAAACCGGCAGGCAGGTCCGCCAGCGTAAAGCCCAGCTGGTGCAGCAGCTTGCCCTGCGCGGAGTCTGTCGTCCACAGATTCGCCGTGTGTGCCGCGGCGGTGTAAACGATGGCGTTCACCGGCTGTGGCGGCAGCTTCATCTGCTGCTTCACCTGGGCGAGCTGTTTATCGAAGGCAGCGATGCGCTCTGCGGCCTGTGTCTCCTGCCCGGTGATCGTCCCCAGCTGGGTCAGCAGTTCCTGCCAGCTTTTGTCGTCGTAATTGATGATAAGCGTCGGCGCGATGGCGGAAAGCTGATCGTAGAGCGCAAGCGCGGAATCCCCGCCGGTGGCGCTGATCAAAATCAGGTCCGGCATCTGGGCCGCGACCGCTTCGGCGCTCGGCTCGCCGATGTACAGCCGGGCAACCTTACGCTGCTTCGCGATATCGCCCCACTGACGTAAAAAGCCCTGCGCATCCGCCACGCGGTTGTTCGGCGTGGTCGCTCCGCTGGCAATGACCGGCGCGTCAATGGCCAGCAGGGAGCCGGTTAAGGTCACGCTGGTGGAGACAATGCGCGTCGGTTTGCTCTCAAGCGTGTGAACGCCGCGGCTGTCGGAGACCTGGCGCGGCCAGTCGTCGGCGGCGGCTGAGGTTAGTCCTAAAACAAAAAGTCCTGTTAAAAGAAGGGCATTGCGGCAAACGGCAGCGATTTTCACAGAGCGGCATCCTGATTTTATTGAAGATAATGCTTCTCATTTTCAGGGCTGTAGGGAAGGGATGCAAGCGTTTGTCGCACAAGTTATTTGCCCGACGGTTGACAGCGGGGCGATGTGGGATTAGGTTAGCCGACGAAAATATAAATGATAATCATTATTGCTTCTTTTATCATTTTAAGGAGGATGATATGGACACGTCCCTGGCTGAGGAAGTTCAGCACACCGCGACTACGCTGCAAGCAGATAGCTTTTTCTTTATGTCGCCTTACCGCAGTTTTACCACGTCCGGCTGTTTTGCCCGTTTTTCTGAACCCGCCGTCGGCGGTGACGATCCGGCGGGTCCCTTTCAGCAGAAATTAGCTCAGGCTTTCCGGAATGCGAAAAACAGCGGCATTGCCCATCCGGTGATGGTAGGGGCGATCCCCTTCGATACCCGCAAACCGTCATCGCTGTTTATTCCGCAACGCTGGCAAACCTTCTCCCGCCCGGCGCGTCAGCAGTCCGCACGCTATGCCTCCGGCGCGCAGACGCTGAACGTGCAACAGCGCACCGAGATCCCGCCGCAGCCGGTTTTCGAGGAGATGGTTGCTCGCGCCGCGTCGCTCACCGCCACGCCGCAGGTGAATAAGGTGGTGCTGTCGCGCCTGATTGATATTGCCACCGACAAACAGATTGATAGCAGCGCGCTGATGGAGCGTCTTATCGCCCAGAACCCGGCGAGCTTTAACTTCCACGTACCGCTGGAAGACGGCGGCGTGCTGCTGGGCGCCAGCCCGGAACTGCTGTTGCGTAAAGAGGGCGCGCACTTTAGTTCGCTGCCGCTGGCGGGCTCTGCGCGCCGTCAGCCGGACGATGTGCTGGATCGCGAAGCGGGCACTAAGCTGCTGGCCTCCGAAAAAGACCGTCACGAGCACGACCTGGTAACCCAGGCGATGAAAACCATTCTGGAACCGCGCAGCCATCATCTGAGCATGCCGGCTTCCCCGCAGCTCATTACCACCCCAACGCTGTGGCATCTGGCCACGCCGGTTGAGGGTGACGCGCGTGAAAACGAGAACGCCCTGACGCTGGCCTGCCTGCTGCACCCGACCCCGGCCCTGAGCGGTTTCCCGCATCAGGCGGCAAAAGAACTCATTGCCGAGCTGGAGCCCTTCGACCGCGAACTGTTCGGCGGCATCGTTGGCTGGTGCGACAGCGAAGGTAACGGCGAGTGGGTGGTAACTATCCGCTGCGCGCGGCTGCATCAAAATACCGTTCGCCTGTTTGCCGGCGCGGGCATTGTGCCTGCTTCCTCCCCGGTGGGCGAGTGGCGCGAGACGGGCGTGAAGCTCTCCACCATGCTCAACGTGTTTGGTTTGCACTAAGGAATACTCATGACCATCCCTTTTACCCGCTGGCCTGAGGATTTTGCCCGGCGCTACCGTGAAAAAGGCTACTGGCAGGATCTGCCGCTGACCCACATCCTGACGGACCATGCGGACAGCGATGCGGTCGCGATAATTGACGGCGATCGCCGCATTACCTACCGCGCGTTTAATCAGGCGGTGACGAATCTGGCGTCCGCCCTTCAGGCGCAGGGGCTGCATCGCGGCGAGACCGCGCTGGTGCAGCTCGGCAACGTGGCCGAGTTCTACATCACCTTCTTCGCGCTACTGCAAATCGGCGTCGCGCCGGTCAACGCGCTCTTTAGCCATCAGCGCAGTGAACTCAACGCCTACGCGGAGCAGATCAAACCCGCCGTACTGATTGCCGATCGCGACCACGCGCTGTTCTCGGGCGATGATTTTCTCAACACCTTTGTGGATGCGCATCGCTCGGTACGCGTTGTGCTGCTACGCGGCGATAAGGGCGAACACGCGCTGGAGGCGGCGATTTCACGCCCGGCGGACAATTTCATCCCGAACCCGACGCCCGCCGACGAAGTGGCGTTCTTCCAGCTCTCCGGCGGCAGCACCGGCACGCCGAAGCTGATCCCGCGTACGCACAACGACTACGACTACAGCATTCGCCGCAGCAACGAAATCTGCGGTATCACTGCGCACACCCGCTATCTGAACGCGCTTCCCGCGGCGCACAACTACGCCATGAGTTCGCCGGGATCGTTAGGCGTTTTCACGGCGGGCGGCTGCGTGGTGCTGGCGAACGATCCGAGCGCCACGCTCTGCTTCCCGCTGATTGAGCAGCATCAGATCAACGTCACCTCGCTGGTGCCGCCCGCGGTCAGCCTGTGGTTGCAGGCGATTGCCGACGGCGCGGGGAACGCCCAGCTGAAATCCCTCGAACTGCTCCAGGTAGGCGGCGCACGTCTCTCCGCCACGCTTGCGGCGCGCATTCCGGCGGAAATTGGCTGCCAGCTTCAGCAGGTGTTTGGCATGGCGGAAGGGCTGGTGAACTACACCGCCCTCGACGATGCGCCGGAGCGCATCATCAATACCCAGGGCCGCCCGATGTGCCCGGACGATGAAGTGTGGGTGGCGGATGAGGACGGCAACCCGCTGCCGCGCGGGGAAGTCGGGCGTCTGATGACGCGCGGCCCGTATACCTTCCGCGGCTATTTCAACAGCCCGGAACACAACGCCAGCGCCTTTGATGCCAACGGTTTCTACTGCTCGGGCGATCTGATCGCCATCGACGAGCAGGGTTACATCACCGTGCAGGGGCGCGAGAAAGATCAGATCAACCGCGGTGGCGAGAAGATCGCCGCCGAAGAGATCGAAAACCTGCTGCTGCGCCACGACGCGGTGATCCACGCCGCGCTGGTGAGCATGGAGGACAGCCTGCTGGGCGAAAAAAGCTGCGCGTACCTGGTGGTGAAACAGCCCCTGCGCGCGGTGGAGGTGCGACGCTTCCTGCGCGAGCAGGGCGTTGCCGAATTTAAGCTGCCGGACCGCGTGGAGAGCGTGGATGCGCTTCCGCTCACGCCGGTCGGCAAAGTTGATAAGAAACAGTTGCGCCTGTGGCTTGCTGAACGCGCCCGGGGCTGAGGAACAGAGAATGGCCATTCCAAAATTAACCGCATACGCGCTGCCAACCGCCGCCGAACTGCCGACCAGTAAAGTGAACTGGGCGTTTGAACCGGAGCGCGCCGCGCTGCTGATCCACGATATGCAGGAGTACTTCCTGAACTTCTGGGGCGAAAATAGCGACATGATGCAGCAGGTAGTGGCGAACATCGCTAAACTGCGCGCGTACTGCAAAGAGCACAATATTCCGGTGTACTACACCGCGCAGCCGAAAGATCAGAGCGATGAAGACCGTGCCCTGCTGAACGACATGTGGGGGCCGGGCCTGACCCGTTCGCCGGAGCAGCAGCGCATCGTCGCTGAGCTGACCCCGGATGAAGCGGACACCGTGCTGGTGAAGTGGCGCTACAGCGCGTTTCACCGCTCGCCGCTGGAGCAGATGCTGAAAGAGACCGGGCGCAACCAGCTTTTGATCACCGGCGTATACGCCCACATCGGCTGCATGACCACCGCCACCGACGCCTTTATGCGCGACATTAAACCGTTCTTTATCGCCGACGCGCTGGCGGATTTCACCCGCGACGAGCACCTGATGTCGCTGAAATACGTGGCCGGACGTTCGGGCCGCGTGGTGATGACCGACGAGCTGCTGCCGTCCGTTCCGGCAACGAAAGCCGCGCTGCGTGAGCTGATCCTGCCGCTGCTGGACGAGTCCGACGAGCCGATGGATGACGAAAACCTGATCGACTACGGTCTGGATTCAGTACGGATGATGGCGCTCGCCGCCCGCTGGCGCAAAGTGCACGGCGACATTGATTTCGTGATGCTGGCAAAAAATCCGACCCTCGATGCCTGGTGGGCGCTGCTCTCCCGCGAGGTGAAGTGATGGCTTTTGATTTTACCGGTAAAACCGTCTGGGTGACGGGCGCGGGTAAGGGCATTGGCTATGCGACCGCGCTGGCATTTGTGGAGGCCGGGGCGCAGGTGACCGGGTTCGATCTGGCTTTCCCTCACGGCGAATATCCGTTTGCCACCGAAACGCTGGACGTGGCGGATGCGGCGCAGGCGAGTGACGTCTGCGGGCGTTTGCTCAGCAGCCTTGAGCGGCTCGACGTGCTGGTTAACGCAGCGGGCATTCTGCGTATGGGCGCGACGGATCAGCTTTCGCAGGAGGACTGGCAGCAGACCTTTGCGGTCAACGTCGGCGGCGCGTTCAACCTGTTCCAGCAGACGATGGGCAAGTTCCGTCGTCAGCAGGGTGGGGCGATTGTGACGGTGGCCTCTGACGCGGCGCACACGCCGCGCATCGGCATGAGCGCCTACGGCGCGTCGAAAGCGGCGCTGAAAAGCCTGGCGCTGACAGTCGGGCTGGAACTGGCGGGCAGCGGCGTACGCTGTAACCTGGTGTCGCCGGGTTCAACGGATACCGACATGCAGCGCACCCTGTGGACCAGCGACGATGCGGAACAGCGGCGCATTCGCGGCTTTGGCGAGCAGTTCAAGCTTGGCATTCCGCTCGGTAAAATTGCCCGTCCGCAGGAGATTGCTGCGACCGTGCTGTTCCTGGCATCCGATGCCGCCAGCCATATCACCTTGCAGGATATCGTGGTGGACGGCGGCTCCACGCTGGGGGCGTAATGATCTGGAAACGTCATTTAACGCTCGAGGAGCTGAACGCCACCAGCCTGAATACGATGGTGGGGCACCTTGGCATCGTCTATACCCGCCTCGGGGACGATACGCTGGAAGCGGAGATGCCGGTGGATGCGCGCACCCATCAGCCGTTTGGCCTGCTGCACGGCGGCGCCTCGGCGGCGCTGGCGGAAACGCTGGGCTCGATGGCCGGTTTTCTGATGACCCATGACGGGCAGAACGTGGTGGGTACGGAACTGAATGCCACGCACCACCGCGCAGTCTCACACGGTAAGGTACGCGGCGTGTGTCAGCCGCTGCATCTGGGCCGTTCCAGCCAGAGCTGGGAGATCGTGGTGTTCGACGAGCAGGGGCGGCGGTGCTGTACCTGTCGGTTGAGTACGATGGTGTTGGGGTAAGTCATTCAGCTGAAAGTGATCGGCTTAACACTGTGGTGTAAATCTCTGGTTTGACCACGCATTATTGAGTTTCAAAGTTGTTAAATTTTATCCGTTGTTCTAGAAACAAAATGTAACATCTCACTGTTTCACAACAACGGACAACAACTATGAACAACTCAGGGAAATACCTTACGTGGGCGGTGCTCTCCGTGGTGGGAGCCTTTGCCCTGGGCTATATCGCCCTCAACCGGGGGGAGCAGATCAACGCGCTGTGGATCGTCGTCGCCTCCGTCTGCATTTATCTGATCGCATACCGTTTTTATGGCCGCTATATCGCAAAGACGGTGCTGGGCGTAGACGGCACGCGCATGACGCCTGCCGTGCGCCACAACGATGGTCTGGACTACGTGCCGACCGATAAAAAAGTGCTGTTCGGTCACCATTTCGCGGCGATTGCCGGGGCAGGCCCGCTGGTGGGGCCGGTACTGGCCGCGCAGATGGGCTACCTGCCGGGGATGATCTGGATCCTCGCGGGGGTGGTGCTGGCGGGCGCGGTGCAGGACTTCATGGTGCTGTTCGTCTCCACCCGTCGCGACGGTCGTTCGCTGGGTGAGCTGGTGAAAGAAGAGATGGGGGCAACCGCCGGGGTGATTGCGCTGGTGGCGACCTTTATGATCATGGTGATCATCCTCGCGGTGCTGGCGATGATTGTGGTGAAAGCCTTGACCCACAGCCCGTGGGGAACCTACACCGTCGCCTTCACCATACCGCTGGCGCTGTTCATGGGGATCTACATCCGTTACCTGCGTCCGGGCCGCATTGGTGAAGTGTCGGTGATTGGCCTGGTATTCCTCGTGTTCGCCATTATCTCCGGCGGCTGGGTGGCGGAAAGCCCGACCTGGGCGCCGTTCTTCGACTTTACCGGCGTACAGCTGACCTGGATGCTGGTGGGCTACGGCTTTGTGGCGGCGGTGCTGCCGGTATGGCTGCTGCTGGCCCCGCGTGACTACCTCTCTACCTTCCTGAAAATCGGCACCATCGTCGGGCTGGCGATCGGCATTTTAATTATGCGCCCGACCCTGACCATGCCTGCGCTGACCAAATTTATTGACGGCACCGGCCCGGTCTGGACCGGCAATCTGTTCCCGTTCCTGTTTATCACCATCGCCTGTGGGGCGGTGTCGGGCTTCCACGCGCTGATTGCCTCCGGGACCACGCCGAAGATGCTGGCGAATGAAAATCAGGCCTGCCTGATTGGCTACGGCGGCATGCTGATGGAGTCCTTCGTGGCGATTATGGCGCTGGTTTCGGCCTGTATTATTGACCCGGGCGTGTATTTCGCGATGAACAGCCCGATGGCGGTCCTGGCTCCGGCGGGCACCGTTGACGTGGTCGCCTCTGCCGCGCAGGTGGTGAGCGGCTGGGGCTTTGCGATTACCCCTGAAACGTTGAAGCATATCGCTAATGAGGTCGGCGAGCAGTCGATTATCTCCCGCGCAGGCGGGGCGCCAACGCTGGCGGTGGGCATGGCCTACATCCTGCACGGCGCGCTGGGCGGGCTGATGGATGTCTCGTTCTGGTATCACTTCGCCATTCTGTTCGAGGCGCTGTTTATTCTGACGGCGGTGGATGCCGGTACCCGTGCGGCGCGCTTTATGTTGCAGGATCTGCTGGGGGTGATCTCCCCGAACCTGAAACGTACCGATTCACTCCCGGCTAACCTGCTGGCGACAGCGCTGTGCGTGCTGGCGTGGGGCTACTTCCTGCATCAGGGCGTGGTCGACCCGCTGGGCGGGATTAACACCCTGTGGCCGCTGTTCGGTATCGCCAACCAGATGCTGGCGGGCATGGCCCTGATGCTCTGCGCGGTAGTGCTGTTCAAGATGAAGCGCCAGCGTTACGCATGGGTGGCGCTGGTGCCAACGGCGTGGCTGCTGATCTGTACCCTGACCGCGGGCTGGCAGAAAGCCTTCAGCCCGGACAACAAGGTGGGCTTCCTGGCGATCGCCAACAAGTTCCAGGCGATGATCGACAGCGGTAAGATCCCGGCACAGTACACCGAATCTCAGCTGTCGCAGCTGGTGTTTAACAACCGTCTGGACGCCGGGCTGACCATCTTCTTTATGGTGGTGGTTGTGGTGCTGGCGTTGTATTCTCTGAAAACCGCGCTGGCGGCGTTGAAAGTCGACAAACCGACGGCGAAAGAGACACCGTATGAGCCAATGCCTGAGAACCTGGACGAGATTGTCACCCAGGCGAAAGGGGCGCATTAACATTACCAAACCCCCTCACCCCAGCCCTCTCCCCAAAGGGGAGAGGGTGTTAAAGTTCCTTCTCCCCTTTGGGGAGAGGGTCAGGGTGAGGGGAATACAAACGAGAAACTGATTATGTTCGACACCCTTTCCAAAGCAGGTAAATACCTGGGCCAGGCCGCTAAAATGATGATTGGCGTGCCGGATTACGACAACTACGTCGAGCATATGCGCGTCAACCACCCGGACCAGACGCCGATGACCTACGAAGAATTTTTCCGCGACCGCCAGGACGCCCGCTACGGTGGCAAGGGCGGGGCGAAGTGCTGTTAACCCTCTTTCGGTAAATAGAGGCTGATCTGCTCCTGTTTACAGCCGTAAAGTGCCGCCAGCTTTTCGCGGGTGCGCTTTTGCGGTCGGGAGTCCAGCGCTTCCAGCTGTGACACGGCGGACTGGCTGATGCCAAGCTTCTCCGCCACCTCCTGCTGGGACATGCCGCATAAAATGCGCCAGGCGGCCTGTAGGCTGACGTTCTCGTTATGCATGATGTCGCACACTTCACCCGGTAAACCTACGTTATCGTAGATGTCTGATTCGTAAGGGATGTCTTCCCAGTCGTTTTCATCATCGTCATCGTACTCAAGCATGGCTAAACGCATGCGAAAATATTCACCGTAGGGTATGACAACATACTGTTTTTTTCCTTCTTCATCCTTGATGAACTGAATAGTCATATTCCGTATGCTCCTCATGAAGGTAGGTAGTGGTTGTCCGGCGTTTTACTGCCACTACGTAGCAGATATCACCCGGCGGGTCTCCGAAGGTGTAAATGACCCTGTAATCACCTAATCGCAACCTGTAGTGGTTTTCGGGAGAAGATAATTTCTTGATATCCGCGACAGGTGATGTTTTATCGTCCATCTTCTCCAGCCTGAATTTAATGCGGTTCTGATATCGAGGATCGATTTTAGAAAACTGCTTCTCTGCTGTTTTAGACCACACAATCTTCATCCGTACCTCCACTGTACGCCCATACAAAATATAAGGAAATAATAAGACTATTAGATAAATTCCGAATTTCTAATGGGGTACTGTAGAGCGGAGAATAACCGCGAGAAAGCGGCAAAACGCGAATCGTCGAGGCGGCTCGAACAGGCCTCTGCCGGGCGACAGAGGCATACAGTAAATTTGCGATCAGGCGTTCAGACCGCCGTCGACATCCAGACCGGTGCCGGAAATTTGCCCCGCAGCCGGGCTGGCGAGGAAGGTGACTGCCGCTGCGATATCCTCCGGCTGGCCGTAATGGCCCAGGGCAATAAGCTGACGCTGAGAGTCAGCCTGCTCGCCGTCTTCCGGGTTCATATCGCTGTTGGTCGGGCCGGGGTGGACCAGGTTGACGGTAATGCCACGCGGGCCTAAATCACGGGCCAGACCTCGGGTGAGAGAGTTAAGGGCAGACTTGGTCATCGAGTAGACGGCGATCCCCGGCTGCGCCACGCGGTTCGCCAGACAGCTGCCGATGTTGATGATGCGTCCGCCGTCCGACATATGCACCAGCGCTTCCTGAATGGCGATCACCACGCCGCGGATGTTGACGTTGATCAGAGCGTCGATGTCCGCCAGGGTCATGGACTCCAGCGGGCCGCCGCGCGCTATCCCGGCGTTATTGACCAGAATATCCAGCCCGCCGAGGGAGCGCGCCGCCTGCGTGACCGCATCCTGAATCGCCTCGCCGTGTCGCCCCAGCGCGTTGATCTCATCGACGACCTGCTGGGCTTTATCGACGGATTTTTCGTAGGTGATAACCACATCGGCACCGGCTCGCGCCAGCGACAGCGCAATCGCCCGACCCAGCCCACGACTGGCGCCGGTAACCAGCGCCTTTTTACCTGTTAAATCGATCTGCATGATGACCTCGTTGCAAGAGTGGAGAGAATCATCATTAGGTATAGCCCGTCGGCGCAATTAACGGCTGAAGGATTCCACCTTCGCAAACGCGGCGCGCAGCACCTCAGGCGTTAACGTCACCGGCAGATAGTGAATCGACTCCACCGGGCGCAGGGTGTGGGCAATGACCTTATCCAGCTCGTCGCGGTTGTGAATATCGACGTCCAGCTCGCGAAGCGTGATCGGCAGGTTAAAGCGTTGGTATGCCGCCACCAGCTGCGCCAGCACGTCGTCCTGGCCGAGCAGGGCGCTCTGGACCAGAATGCCGTAGGCCACCTTGGTGCCGTGCAGGTATTTTTCCGTCTGCGGCAGCACGGTTAAGCCGTTGTGCACCGCGTGCGCCGCCGCCACGCGGGTATAGCGCTCACCCAGACCGCCGACCATTCCGCCTCCGGCAATAATCGCATCCACCACGTCCCGGAACGCCTGCGTCTGTTCGCCGCGCTGCTGATCTGCAAGCGCCTCTTCGCTGCGTTCCAGCAGCACGTCGCGGATCGCCAGCGCACCGTTCAGGCCAAGACGCACGGTCAGCGGCAGACTCTCAGGTTGAGGGGCGAGCACCGCCGCTTCGTACCACTTCGCCAGCGTATCGCCGATGCCCGCCAGCAGGTATTCCGCCGGGGCGTTAAGGATGATCTGCGGCTCCACCAGCACCAGAAAGTTGGCGTCGTCAAAAATCTCAAACTGTAGCGCCTGACCGGCATCGTTGTACCACACGGAGAGCGGGGTCCACGCCGCGCAGGTGGCGGCGATAGTGGGAATGCCCACGAACGGCACGCCCAGACGACGTGCCACGGCCTTGACGGTATCCATTACCGCACCGCCGCCCACGCCAATCACCACGCTGGTTTCACTTCCCGACTCGTTTACCAGATGAGTGACGTCACGCTCGCTGCAATGGCCCTTAAACAACAGATGTTTTGCCCCCGTCGCGTTAAAACTCTGCGGCAGATAAGGGCGTGCGCCCTCGATTGCCCGCTCGCCGTAGATCCACGCCGCGCGGGAAAGTTGTTCCGGAGTAAAGAAATTATTCAGGTGTGCAAGGCTTCCCGGATGAGAGAAGTAGTTCGCCGGGCCGGGTACGACGCGGATATCGGTGTTGCTCATGAAGTTGTCCTTTTTTAGCAAGCGCTAACCCGATGTTATGTCTGGACATCCGGATGGCTAATAATATTTCGCTTTATCTTATGCCTTTTCCGTCGTTGTCAGTCAACCGGAGCTGTGAAAAATTCGCTAAATCAGAAGAGTAATGAAGGATTTACGCGGATGGTTTCCAGTCGCCTTGAGATGCGCGGTATCAGCCTGGCCTTTTCCGGCTTTCAGGCGCTGTCGCGCGTGGATTTCACCCTGAACGGCGGGTCGGTGCATGCGCTGACCGGCGCCAACGGCGCGGGGAAATCGACGCTGATGGCGGTGCTGTGCGGGACGCACGACCACTATGAAGGCGAAATCTGCATTAACAACCAGCCGGTAAGCATCCGCGAGCCGCTGGACGCCAAACGGCTGGGCATCCACCTCGTGCAGCAGGAGGTGGACGTGGCGCTGATCCCGGGGTTAAGCATTGCTGAAAACATCATGCTCGACCAGCTGGCGCAGCCAGGGCACCGCTACCGCTGGCGCGACATCCGCCAGCAGGCGCGGCAGGCGCTGGCGCAGCTGGATGTTTCGCTCGACGTTCGCCGCTCCATCGACAGCTGCACGCTTGCCGAAAAGCAGCAGATTTTGCTGGCACGCGCTTTGTCCCACCACTGCCGTTTTTTAATTCTTGACGAGCCCACCGCGCCGCTGGACGCGCACGAGAGCGAGCGTCTGTTTGCGGTGGTAAGACGTCTGCAACAGCAGGGCATCGGCGTGGTGTTTATCTCTCACCGCATTCACGAGCTAAAAGCTATCTGCGACACCCTCACGGTGCTGCGCGACGGCAGGCTGATTGAGTCTGGCCCGATGGCCGATCTCAGCGGTGAAGAGATTGTTGAGAAGATGCTCGGCCACGAGCTGAGCGATATCTATCCGCCCCCGCGCCCGCCGCACGGCGACGAAACGCTGCTGCGGGTTGAAGGGCTGCACGACGACGCGCTGCTGAAAGATATCTCTCTGCACCTGCGCAAGGGCGAAATTCTCGGCATTGCCGGGCTGGCGGGCGCGGGCAAAACCGAACTCTGTAAGGCGCTGTTTGGCGCCAGTAAAAGCCGCGTCGCGAACGGCGAGCTGAACCATCAGGACTGGAAACCGCGCGACCCGGCGGACTCGGTGCTGCGCGGCCTGGCGCTGGTGCCGGAAGAGCGGCGCAAAGAGGGCATTTTTATCGACGAGACGGTGAGCATGAATCTTGCCGTGTGCGCCGATAACAGCTTCTCGCGCTGGAGCCTGTTCGGCCATCGTCAGGCGTGGCGCTGGGCGGAGGAGGTGATCGCCCGCGTCGGCGTTCGCGCCCGCGGTCCCGGGCAGGTTTTGCGACGTCTCTCCGGCGGCAACCAGCAGAAGGTCGCCATCGGTAAATGGTTGCGTAATGACGCCAGCGTGCTGATATTCGACGAGCCGACCAAAGGCGTGGACGTGAAGGCCAAAACCGATCTGTTTCAGCTTATCGACGGCCTGGCGCGCGAGGGCAAAGGGGTGATTTACGCCTCCGGCGAGTTCGCCGAGCTGGTGGGGCTCTGCGACCGCATCTGCGTGCTGTGGGACGGGCGCATCGTGGCGGAAATCGCCGGGGCAGAGGCCCGGGAAGAGACACTACTTTATTATTCAACCGGAGGAATGGCGTCGTGAGCAAGGCCCTTTCAGTGACCGCGGCGGCGTCTGGCCGTCAGCAACTATTCGATTTTCTTTATAAGTGGGGCATGCTGCTGACCGTCGTCGCGCTGGTGGCCGTCTTTGGCCTGGCGTCGGACAGCTTCCTCGATCCGAACAACATCATCAACATTCTGCGCTCGATTGCCATCGTGACGGTGATTGCCATCGGCGTGTCGATCTCCCTGACCGTCGGCGGGTTCGATCTCTCGGTGGGATCCACCGCGTCGCTGGCGAACGCGCTGGTGATTTCGCTCTTCGTCTGGCACGGCTTCGGCACCACCGAGTCGATTGTAATCACTCTCGCGCTCTGCACGCTGGTCGGCCTGTTTAACGCTTTCCTGATCGTCATCCTGCGTATTCCGGACATGCTCGCCACCCTCGCCAGCCTGTTTGTCATCCAGGGCGTGGCGATGACCTACAGCTACGGCGGGTCGATTACTGAGAACATGGTGCTGCCGAGCGGCGACATGGCGGAAGGCACCATCCCTGCGACGTTCAGCCTGCTGGGACAGGTACCGACTATCGTGATCGTCATGCTGGTGGTGACGGTGCTGGCGCAGCTTGGCCTCTCGTTGACCACTCACGGTCGTCGGATGTACGCCATTGGCGGTAACCCGGAAGCGGCGCGCCTCTCGGGGATTCGCACCACGCGCTACAAGGTGGCGGCCTACGTGATTGCCTCCCTGCTGGCGGGCCTGGGCGGGATTTTGCTGGCCTCGCGTATTGGCTCATCGCAGGTGAACGCGGGCGGCGGTTACCTGATGGATGCGGTGGCGGCGGCGTGGATCGGCTTCTCGCTGGCCGGGTCCGGCAAGCCGAATGCCCTGGGGACCCTGGTCGGGGCGGTGATCCTCGGCGTGCTGTCGAACGGGCTGGTGATGCTCTCCGTGCCGTATTACGCCATGGACATTATAAAAGGGCTGGTGCTCGCGGTAGCGCTGGCGATTACCTACATACAAAAACGCTGACAACACAACGGGATAAAAAATGAAAAAGATTGCACTCTCTTTGGTGGCATTAGGGTTATTCACCGCTCTGCCTGGCTTCGCGGCCACGCCCGCACCGCTCCCGGCGGCCATTGCCAACCATGACGGCCCCATTCGCATTGCGGTGATCCGCAACCTCGGCTCAGACGACAACACCACGCAGTTTGTTGCCGGGGCCATTCAGGAAGGGAAAAAGCTCGGCTTTAAGGTCAGCACCTTTTTGAGCAACGGGGATGACGCTAAATTCCAGGACTTCGTGAACCAGGCCATCAGCCAGAAATATGACGGGATCATCCTGTCGCAGGGCCGCGATCCGTACTCCACCGCGCTGGTAAAAAAGGCGGTGGATGCCGGGATCAAGGTCGCCGTATTTGATACCGCCGTCAATGGCGAGATCCCGGGCGTGACCGTTACCCAACAGGACGATGCCTCTCTGACCAATCTCTCCTTCGGCCAGCTGGCGAAAGATTTCAACGGCAAGGCCAATATCGTCAAGCTGTGGGTAGCGGGCTTCCCGCCGATGGAGCGTCGTCAGGCGGCGTATAAAGAGTTGCAAAAGCAATACCCGGAGATTAAAGAGCTGGAGTCCATCGGCGCGGTCTCCTCTGACGTGCAGGGCGACACCGCCAACAAGGTGGGCGCGATCCTGGCGAAATACCCGAAAGGCAAAATCGACGCCATCTGGGGGACCTGGGATGCCTTCAGCCAGGGCGCGTATAAGGCGCTGAAAGAGAACGGCCGCACCGAGATCAAACTCTACAGCATCGACATCTCCAACCAGGATTTACAGCTGATGCGCGAGCCGGGTAGCCCGTGGAAGGTGAGCGTGGCGGTAGATCCGAAGCTGATTGGCGCGACCAACGTACGCCTGATCGCCAACAAGATTGCCGGTGAAGCCACGCCTGCCACCTACGACTTCAAAGCCGCTGCGATCCCGCAGGCGCTGCTGACCGCGCAGCCGGGGGCGGTGAACGTGGCGTCGCTGGGCAAAATCATTCCGGGCTGGGGCCAGACGGAAGATTTTATCGCGCCGTGGTTTGCGACGCTGGAAGCGAAAAATAAATGAGCATGCTTCCTACGCCAGAATACAGCCGCAATATGCGGCTGATTGGCCATAGCGACCAGGGCGGTCGCCCGGACGGCGTGCAGCTGATGGTGCACCGCGGCTTTGCGTATATCGGCCATATGGTGTCGCAGGGCTTTTCGATTGTCGACGTGCGCGATCCAAAAAATCCGAAACCCGCGGGCTATGTCCCCGCGCCGCCGGGCACCTGGAACGTGCACCTCCAGGCGCATGACGACCTGCTGCTGGTGATCAACGCCCGGGATCTGTTTGCCGATGCCCGCTTCGCCGACGAGAAGGTCTACTACACCCGTCAGGTAGGAGAGACCGTCAGCGACGTTCAGGACAGGGGCTGGAGCGCCGGGCTTCGCGTTTTTGATATCTCCACGCCGGACAGGCCGCGCGAAATCGGCTTTCTGTCGCTGAGCGGCATCGGCATTCACCGCATCTGGTACGTCGGTGGCCGCTGGGCGTACGTGTCGGCGCTGATCGACGGTTTTACCGACTACATTTTCCTGACCATTGACCTGGCGGACCCGCGCAAGCCCGAGGTGGCGGGGCGCTGGTGGCTGCCGGGGATGAACCAGGCCGCAGGCGAACAGCCGGACTGGCCGGAAGGGAAACGCTACGCGCTGCACCACGCGATTATTGCGGGGGATACCGCGTACGGCAGCTGGCGCGACGGCGGCCTGACGCTGCTGGACGTGAAGGATCGCACCCAGCCTAAGCTCATTAGCCACCGTAACTGGAGCCCGCCGTTTGGCGGTGGGACGCACACCGCGCTGCCGCTGCCGGACCGCGATCTGCTGGTGGTGCTGGACGAAGCGGTGCTCGATAACCAGGAAGACGGCGAGAAGCTGATCTGGCTGTTTGATATTCGCGAGCCGTCGAACCCGGTGAGTATCTCTACCTTCCCGCAGCCGGATGAAATCGACTACGTGGCGAAAGGGGCGCATTTTGGCCCGCACAACCTGCACGAGAACCGGCCGGGGAGCTTTGTCAGCTCCACGCTGATCTTCGCGACGTATCAGAACGCGGGCGTGCGCGCGTATGACATTTCCAATCCGTATCGCCCGGTGGAAACGGGAGCGCTGGTGCCCGCGGCGCCGGAGAGGATGATGGATACGCGGCCGAATCGCCCGCAGGTGATCCAGTCGTGTGACGTGTTTGTGGACGCGCAGGGGATTATTTACAGCACGGACTATAACGGCGGGCTGTCGGTGATTGAGTATCTGGGGTGAGTGCGGTTTGATGCCCTCACCCCGGCCCTCTCCCACAGGGAGAGGGAGAAAATCAACTGTACTGCCGCACCCGTGCCACCAGCTCTTCCGCGCTGTCGATGCGGTCGGCAATCACAATCAGCGCTTTACCGAGGGATATCGCGTGGCGCAGGCATTCGTGACGCATCGCTTCATCCTGAATGGTGTCGATATCCGCCACATGGGAAAGCCCGACGCTGCGGCGAATCAGCTCGGTGCCGCAGAATCCGATGGCATCGTGCCAGACCTTTTTCAGGAATGCGGAGGCATAGCCCGGTGCGCTGAGTGCGGCGTCGCGGGCTTTCTCGTTTGCCAGTACCTGGAAGCGCTCCGCAAAGGTGTTCCACAGTTCCTGAATATCGGTCAGGCGCTGCTCGCGCGCGGCGGCGGCATCGCGAATGCCCAGATGCCCCGGCAGGCCGCAGAAGTTGAGCAGCAGGTTGCCGATGGCGGTGCCAACGTCAAAGCCCATCGGCCCGAAATAGCCGAACTCAGCGTCGATGGCCTTCAGGCTGCCGTCGGCCACAAAAATCGAGCCGCTGTGAATGTCTCCGTGCAGCAGGGCTTCGGCGTGCGCGAAAAAGCGGTGCTTGAGGGAGGCCACGGCGATTTTAAGCTGGGCGTCGTCGCGCAGGGCGGCAACATCGTTTTCCAGCTCGGCCGGGTAGCTGTTGCGCGCGTGGATCTGGTACGGATCGTTGAAGAACAGATCTTCGGTGATCTCGCACATCTCCGGGTTGATGAATTTTGCCACCTGCGCTTTTTTCTCGTGCGGATTCAGATAAAAATCGCTGGTGTGGAAAAGGGTGTGAGCCAGATATTCCCCCAGCTGACGCGCTGCCTGTGGGTAATAATTATTTCTGATCAGCTCGCCGCGCCAGATGCGATGGCTGGAGAGATCTTCCATCACCATCACCGCCAGTTCCGGATCAAAGTGGTGGATTTTCACGGTGTGCTGAGGGCTGTGCTGGTAATGCTCGACCAGGGTTTGCGCTTCAAGACGGGCACGATCCAGCGTCAGCGGCCAGGATTCGCCGACGCAGCGTACGTAGGGCAGCGCCTGCTTAACGACGATGCGGCTGACGCCCGCGCTGTCGAAAATTTTAAAAACCAGATTGAGGTTGCCGTCGCCCACTTCCTGCGCCTCTACCAGCGATGACGGATCTTCAAGTCCGCCAAACTGCCTGGCATACTCCACGGCGTCCTGAGCGGTAAAGGTACGGTATTGCGACATGGCCTGCTCCTCAGTTTTGCTAATTAAGACATGTAGACGTCTATACATCTGGATTTCATCCTGACACAATGTGCTACAACAACGCAACAGGGAATTAACGACATGCAGACATTACAGACGACCAGCCTGCGGGTGGCGAATAATCAGCTCTTTATTCTCGACCAACAGGCGCTTCCGCAGGAGAAACGGTGGGTGGATGCCTCGACGGTCGAGGCGCTGGTCGGGCATATCCACGCTTTGCGCGTACGTGGCGCGCCGTTGATTGGTCTCTCTGCAAGCCTGCTGCTGGCGCTGTTAGCGGAAAGCGGCAAAAGCCGCGACGAGCTGGCGGTGGCGATGGAAACCCTGCGCGCATCCCGCCCGACAGCGGTAAACCTGATGAACAACCTCGACCGCATGAAGCTTGCGCTGTGGGAAGAGGATTTCGTTCCGGCGCTGGTGGCTGAGGCGCTGCGCCTGATTGACGAAGACAAACGGCTCTGCGACGCGATTGCAAAAGCGGGCAGCGCGCTGGTGAAGCCCGGCAGCCGTCTGCTGACCCACTGCAACACCGGCGGGCTGGCGACGGCGGGCGTCGGTACCGCGCTGGGGGTGATTGCTCGCGCGCATAAGGAAGGCAAGGTAAGCAACGTCTGGGTGGATGAAACCCGTCCGCTATTGCAGGGCGGCAGGCTGACCGCGTGGGAACTCGGCGAGCTGGGCGTGCCGTATCAGCTAATTACCGACTCCATGGCCGCCAGCCTGATGGCAAAAGGGCAGGTCGACGCCGTGTGGGTGGGGGCAGACCGCATTGCCGCCAACGGCGACGTGGCGAACAAAATCGGCACCTACTCTCTGGCGGTGCTGGCGAAATTCCACGGCATTCCGTTCTATGTCGCCGCGCCGCAAACGACCCTCGACCCGGACTGCCCGAACGGCGACGCGATCCCGATTGAGCAGCGCGCCGCCAGCGAGGTGACGGGCGTCGCCGGAAGCTTTGGCGCGGTGCAGTGGGCACCGGAAAACGCGCAGGTCTATAACCCGGCGTTTGACGTCACCCCCGCCTCGCTGATTAGCGGCTGGGTACTGGATACGGGCGTGGTCACTCCGGACGAGGTGGCGGAAGGGAAATTTGCCTGAGTCCGGCTATCCTTTAAGGGGCTCCCTTAAGAGGACAACATCGTGACGCTCGATCCTGAAACAGACTTAAAACTGGAGCGCGTGGTGGACGCACCGCGCGATCTGCTGTGGCTCTGCTGGACTACGCCAGAGCACATCAAAAACTTCTTCATTCCTGCTCCCCATAAGGTGACCGAATGCGACCTCGACCTGCGCGTGGGCGGGCGGTTCAATACCGTGTTTGAGGTGGACGGGCAGCGGATGGATAACCGGGGCGTATTCCTTGAAATCGATCCGGGGAAAAAGCTGGTCTTTACCGACGGCTATACCGAAGGCTGGAAGCCGGCCGAGAAGCCGTTTATGACGGCAATTTTGCTCCTGGAAGACGCCGGGGAGGGCAAAACCCGCTATAAGGCGATTGCGCGCCATCCGACGAAGGATATCCGCGAGCAACATGAACAAATGGGATTTCACGAAGGGTGGGGGATTGTGCTGGATCAGCTGGTGGGGTATGTGAAAGGGCTTAACGCTTAGTGCGCGTTGGTGCCCTCACCCCGACCCTCTCCCACAGGGAGAGGGAGAAAAGATCAGGCCAGGCGCGGATACGCATCCGCAATCGCATCCCCGGTAAACTGCGCCACCCAACCCTCCGGGTTATCGAAAATACGAATGGCGGTAAAGTTCGGCTCTGAGCCCATATCAAACCAGTGCGGCGTGCCCGCGGGCACGGAGATCAGGTCGTTTTTCTCGCACAAGACCTGATATACCTCATCGCCGATGTGCAGGCAGAATAATCCCGCCCCTTCCACGAAAAAACGTACTTCGTCTTCGCCGTGGGTGTGTTCGTTCAGGAACTTCGCGCGCAGCGCCTCTTTCTGCGGATTGTCGGCGCGCAGGCTGATCACATCCCAGCTCTGGTAACCTTTCTCTGCCACCAGCTTGTCGATCGCATGCTGATACGCAGCGATCACGGCTTCAGGCGCGGGATCGTGCCCTAAATCGCGATCCGCAGCCCAGCGTTCAAACCGCACGCCTTTTGCGTTGAGCTGTTGGGCAATCTCGGCGGCGTCGGTGCTGTGCCACTGGTGCTGACTGGCGTCTTTATCGGAATAAATGGTCAATGCGCTCATGAAGGGATCTGCTCCGGATTAATCTCGTCAAACTGGTGGATCTGATGGTGATGGCTTGCGCCGTCATCTTCACCGCGAATCAGTTGCAGGGTGCGAAAACCCGCCTGTTCCGCTGCGTCCAGCTCCTGATGAATATCTGACAGAAACAGGATCTGCGACGGGGCGATGCCCGTTTGCGCCGCAATGTTTTGATAAGACTGCACCTCGCGCTTGGCGCCAATGTGGGTATCAAAATAGCCGCTGAACAGATGAGTAATATCACCTTCGTCGCTGTAGCCAAATAACAGTTTCTGCGCGGCGACGGAGCCAGAGGAATAAACATAGAGATCAATCCCTTGTGCCTTCCACTTTTCCAGCGCGGGCAGTACGTCAGGATAGAGGTGTCCGGTAAAGTCACCGTTGACGTAACCGTCCTGCCAGATGATGCCTTGCAGGGCTTTGAGCGCCGTCGATTTGCGGTCTTCATCCATAAAGGTAAACAGCACGTTGATGAGATCGCTGACGCTGGCATGCGGAGCGCTGATTTCATCGCGCAGGTTGTCCAGAATCGATTTGACCGGCTCGGCGTACTGCTGCGCGGTCACGAAGGCCGCCAGCCGCTCACGCGCGTAGGGGAACAAAACATCATGGACAAAACGGATATCGCTGGTGGTCCCTTCAATATCCGTCACAATCGCGCGAATCATACTCTCTCCCATTGTCGTAAACGCATTTCGCATTCAAATAAGAATTCTAAACCTTCCAGATGACGGCGGGCTTCGGCCACGTCGCGTCCCCAGCAGGTTAAGCCATGGCCGCGCAGAAGAAAACCATAATTAAGCGGGCGTTCCTGCGCGTAATGGGCGATGCGCGAGGCGAGGGCGTCGATGTCCTGGTCGTTATCAAACACCGGGATGGCCACCGTATCCCGATGCGTGGTCTGCCCGGTAAGGGATTTTTGCATCTCGAAACCGGTGATCTTCAGCTCGGCCTCGTTCACCAGCCGCGACAGCACCGTGGCATTGACGGTGTGAACGTGCAGGACAGCGTTAGCTTCGGGGAACAGGCGATAGATGAGGGTATGCAGCCCGGTCTCTGCCGACGGTTTACGGCCAGACGGCGCACGGTTGGTGGCGATTTCAACCTGTAGAAAATCGGCGGTGGTCAGGCTACCTTTATCTTTTCCGGATTCGCTCAGCCAGCACAGGTGTTCATCCTGACGCATGGACATATTGCCGCCGGTAGCGGGCGCCCAGCCTTTAGCGCCAATCCAGCGGCAGGCCTCGACCAGGTGTGTGAGTTGCAGGTTGTCTGTCATTTCCTTTTACCCTCTCGGCCAGGAATATTTATATCGTTTAGACGTCTAAGCGTCTTGATTGCCAAAGACTAACATCGTGTTATAGTGTCAGCAACATAAGTATTACAGGCAGGCACACTACAATGAGCAATAACCCGTTGATCCCGCAGAGTAAACTTCCCAATCTCGGCACGACGATTTTTACGCAGATGAGCGCCCTGGCGCAGCAGCACAACGCCATTAACCTCTCACAAGGTTTCCCGGATTTTGATGGGCCGAAATATTTGCAGGAGCGTCTGGCGTACCACGTTGCGCAGGGAGCCAACCAGTATGCGCCGATGACCGGCGTGCAGACGTTGCGTGAAGCCATTGCGGATAAAACGGCGGAGTTATACGGCCATAAGCCTGACGCGAACAGCGATATCACGGTGACGGCAGGGGCGACCGAAGCGCTGTATGCGGCGATAACCGCCCTGGTGCGTACGGGTGATGAGGTGATTTGTTTTGACCCGAGCTACGATAGCTACGCCCCGGCGATTGAACTGGCCGGCGGCGTGGTGAAGCGCGTGGCGCTCCAGCCACCGCATTTTCGCCCTGACTGGCAGGCATTTGCTGCGCTGCTGAGTGACAAAACCCGTCTGGTGATCCTGAATACTCCGCATAATCCGTCGGCGACGGTGTGGCAAAAAGCCGATTTTGCTGCGCTGTGGCAGGCCATCGCCGAACGTGAAATATATGTTCTGAGCGACGAGGTGTATGAGCATATCTGCTTCGCCGAAGAGGGGCATGCCAGCGTGCTGGCGCATCCGCAACTTCGCGAGCGTGCAATCGCGGTATCGTCATTTGGGAAAACCTACCATATGACCGGCTGGAAGGTAGGGTACTGCGTGGCCCCGGCGGCCATTAGCGCTGAGCTGCGCAAAGTGCATCAGTACCTGACGTTTGCCGTGAACACACCGGCCCAGCTGGCGCTGGCGGATATGCTGCGTGCGGAACCCGGGCATTACCGCGAGCTGCCGCACTTCTATCGTGAACGTCGGGATCTGTTTGTGGCGGCGCTGAGCAAAAGCCGCCTGGAAATTTTGCCGTCTGAAGGAACCTATTTCCTGCTGGCCGACTACAGCGCGATTTCCGATCTGGACGACGTGAGTTTCTGCCAGTTGTTGACGAAAGAGGTGGGAGTGGCGGCCATTCCGCTGTCGGTGTTCTGCGCCGATCCCTTCCCGCATAAGCTGATTCGTCTTTGCTTTGCGAAGCAGGAATCGACGCTGCTCGCTGCGGCAGAGCGTCTGGCGACGCTCTGACTATTTCACCGTCCAGGCTTCTGAAAAACGACGGTCTGCGAAGAGTTCGAGCAGACCGTTGATCTGCTTCAGACGCAGCACTTCATCGCTGTCCATACCCAACTCCTGGCCAATTTTCTGCTCACTCCAGCCCATAAGCACCAGTTCTCGCACGATTTCTGACATGGCGTTGATCTGGTGGCGTCCACGCGCGCGGTTGTGACGAATAGTTGCCGCCATGCGATCGAACTTTTCCTGGCGCGCTTTACGCAGGCAGGTAACAGGGAGGTAACCTTTAAGCTGGCGCTTCAGGATCGCCCGGTTACTGCCGATATCATGACGGTGAAAACCATCGACAATTTCGTAGTGCTGTGGCGCATTTTCCGTCACAACGATAGGTTGTGTGAATCCATCCAGCTCCAGTGACTTGCTGAGCAGCCGCTTTTCCGGCGGCGCGACGTTATTTGGGTTGTAATCGTTAGCGGTGATGTTTGTCTTTTTTATCCACAATACGCAATCGACGGGCTGATCGCGAAAAGGGCTGATTTCATGTAATGCCTGACGAAACGCATTAATAGCGGCTATTCGCTCTTCTTCTGAAAGTGCCTGAAGGTACGTTTCCATTTCGGTGATTATTCGTTGTTGCATAAAATCCCCCATTCCTTGCGTTTTGCTTTCACTCTGTCGCTGTAGCGCTGATAGTGTTTAGGCTTATTTGGGCTAAACGAAAGTGCCCGGCACCAATAGTCATTGTTGAGTAAAACCTTACAAATGCGTCGCCAGGAAGGGATATCTTTTGCACCAATGTCACCCTCCTGCGTGTCGGGAATATCGTTCATGCCTCGCTTTTGATACCAGTGGAGATAAACCGCGATTTTATTGCGGTAATGTTCCGCCGTATTTTGCGGCATGCTGTCGAGTAACAGCATGGCGTATTCGCGCCAGCCGAGATGGTCTGGTTTCAGGATCTTCCGGTGGCCATAAAAATGGTTATCGTGCCCGGCATAAATACCTCCGCTTCGCACGCCGCAGGCGCGTTCACACATCGCCGCCCAGCGTTCGGGTTCAATGACATGATAGAGCCACAAGCCCTGACGCTGTTCCGGGCCAAACGGTTCGCAGATGCGCATATAACGCGGCGGCACCCCCGCCTTGTACATCAGGTCGTATAACGGGTTATAGCAACATTTTGATTTCGCGAACCACGTCCAGATGTCGGCGGTTTTCCAGTCGTACAAGGGGTAGATATACCAGGCGTGCCCACCCGGGGCGACGGTCGTCCAGGGTTTATCGTCAGAAAAGCGCTGCTTACGCGCCGACGCGATAGCCAGAAAGCGGTTGTAAGATTCATCGGCGCGGATCCCCACCATGACGGCGGCAGGACGTCTTTGTGCATACCATTCGGCAAACTCGCGCACGAAGGCTTCAAACGTCATTCCCTGCTGATAAAAATCGAAATAGTGGTAATCGGTAATGGCATCTTCCGGTGGCTGGCGAACCCAGTTTGTCCCGGGTTCCCAGCACTGCCATTCAGGTTGAAACTGTGACAGGGCGTTCTGGGTCGTGAGCGGAAGCGCTACCCACCAGAACTGATGGATAACATCCCGATACAGCGTTCTCATCGTGTCAACATGCTGAATGGTTGAGGAGAATTGCGCTTCCCAGTCCAGAAAGATGACATCTATTTTTCGCTTTAATTGCCGTGCTTTCTGGGCAACGAGATGCAGCATCACGGTAGAATCTTTTCCACCGGAAAAGGAAACGCAGACCCTGGAGAAATTGTTAAGCGTCCAGTCTATGCGTTCCGCAGAAGCGTCTAAAACATTTTCCTGTAAAGGGATTTTATAGATCGACATGATTAATCGCGTCCTGCGTGTTAAATGTCTGGAAAAAAACAAAACGATATTATGGAATTATTTGTCCTTAATTTCACGGGGGCATTTTCTTCGGGTTGCCTTATTTGCATTCACCATGCAAATGTATTTTACGCAGACGGCGGAGAAACGCAGAGCTTATGCATTTTTTCAATGAATGTTGAAAAAACAGTGCTATTCAGTGATGAACGGCTGTAGAGCATATAGATCTTTAATTCAGGCAGCTCAAACGGTGGCTCAAGCCTTTTTAATTTCAACGGTTCTTTATATGTTTCATAGATCGACACGGGGATGAAGCCTAACAGATCAGATGAACAGACCATGGAGATGAGAGAGCTAAGGGAGTCCGTACGAAAAGCAATATTTCTTTCCGGAAACGCGTCATTTGCGCGACTCTGAAACTCTTTTACACCCGGATGAGCACTCTGGTAAAAAGTGAATTTCTCCTGGTATAGCACTTCCAGCGTGACTGCGTCAGCGAGCCTTGGGTGGTCTGCTCTACAGATTAAGGCTATCGGCACCGTGGTGAAGTGGGTGCAGACCACAGAGCGATTGTGGATAGGTGCGATAGAGAAGATGAGATCGGCCTTACGATAGGCCAACAAATCTTCCGCTGATTCGGAGGAAATGAGCATGTCTCTTTGCTCTATCTCATAATTCTCTTCAGATATTAACAGCTTCAACGGTTCGAGCATCGAACCAGGAGACACCATTTGAGAGCAATAGATAACGAACTTTTTTTTGATGTCCGAGTGATGCATCATGTTGATCGTCTGCTCAAGCTGATTGAGATTTTTTTCCAGATGATGATGCAGGTTGGTACCTACCGTGGTTGGCGTAATTCCCTTCCCTGAACGGATAAACAGGGGGTCATTAAGCTGACCGCGCAGGCGTTGCAGCGACTGGCTGACGGCGGATGGCGTGATATAAAGCGCCTCGGCAGCCTTACTGATACTGAGGTGTTGGTAAATGCATTCGAAGATGACTAACAGATTGAGATCGAATTTTTTTAGGTCGTAGAGGTTTGCCATGTTTCGTCCTGAGTGAGTTGAGTTTGCTGTCGTTATCACATCCTGGAGTACGACAGAGGGAAGTTACCCTTTACAATCCGTGTGAATAACTCGCTTAATTTAAAATTTAAGTGATCTTAATATATCACGGCTTTGGATTATTGAAACATAACTTCAAGACTAATTAAGATAATTTTATCTTTAAAGTTTGATTGAATTATTTGAATGAAAAGTGGTGTTTATATATAGCGTGAAACCCATAATGAAATTAAATTCATAATCTTTCAGAGACCTCTTCGATACTGCCTATCACAGCCATAGGCAGGACTATCCCTCTTATGCATTGCTCAATGCGCGCAGGGGTGCTGTAATCAAAGCGCTGTTACGGCCTTGATACAAGGTATGTAGAGCGCAACGCAACGCCAGCTTCGGCTGGCACTGAATGTACCTGCGGGGAATTCAGGTATCAGGGCCGCCCGTTGAGGCGGCCTTTTTACTTTTAGGCTTTCCTGTAAAAGGTTCACCTTGCTGTCTTGTTGCTTTTGTAAGGTTTGGCTGATTGATTTGATAAAGCATACGCATTAGCCCCGATGGATAAAGTTGGTTACCTTACATCTCAACGAAAACACGGAGGAAGTACAGATGTCTTTGATTAACACTAAAATTAAACCTTTCAAAAACCAGGCGTTCAAAAACGGTGAGTTCATCGAAGTAACCGAGAAAGATATCGAAGGCCGCTGGAGCGTGTTCTTCTTCTATCCGGCTGACTTCACCTTCGTTTGCCCGACCGAACTGGGCGACGTGGCAGACCACTACGAAGAACTGCAAAAGCTGGGCGTAGACGTTTACTCTGTTTCTACCGATACCCACTTCACCCACAAAGCGTGGCACAGCAGCTCTGAAACTATCGCGAAAATCAAATACGCGATGATCGGCGACCCGACTGGCGCCCTGACCCGTAACTTCGACAACATGCGTGAAGATGAAGGCCTGGCAGACCGCGCGACCTTCGTTGTTGACCCGCAGGGCATTATCCAGGCTATCGAAGTTACCGCTGAAGGTATCGGCCGTGATGCATCTGACCTGCTGCGCAAAGTGAAAGCGGCTCAGTACGTTGCTTCTCACCCAGGCGAAGTGTGCCCGGCGAAATGGAAAGAAGGCGAAGCGACGCTGGCGCCATCTCTGGACCTGGTCGGCAAGATCTAAATTTCTGTCGTTTTTCACGCCATAGCTGCGTTGGCGTCGCCTGCTCACCCCGGTCACTTACTTCAGTAAGTTCCCGGGGATTCTCAGGCTAGCCGCCTCGCTCTGACGCGAAATACTTTGGAAATTGTTTCAGTCATGGGCGCTCCCCGCGCCCATTTCATTCCAGCACCATGATGCAAGTTGCATTCAGGCAGCCCGTATAAGGCGGCTTGCATGATGACGTTTTAAGAGAGGGAAGAATAATGCTCGACACTAACATGAAAACCCAGCTCAAGGCCTACCTTGAGAAACTGACCAAATCTGTTGAGCTGATTGCCACGCTGGACGACAGCGCGAAATCGGCAGAAATCAAAGCACTGCTGACAGAGATTGCTGAGCTGTCGCCGAAAGTGACCTTCAAAGAAGACAACACGCTGGCAGTCCGTAAGCCTTCTTTCCTGATCGCCAACCCAGGGTCTGACCAGGGGCCGCGTTTCGCGGGCTCTCCGCTGGGGCACGAATTTACGTCCCTGGTGCTGGCGCTGCTGTGGACCGGTGGTCATCCGTCAAAAGAAGCGCAGGCGCTGCTGGAGCAGATCCGCGATATCGACGGTGATTTTGAGTTTGAAACCTATTACTCGCTCTCCTGCCACAACTGCCCGGACGTGGTGCAGGCGCTGAACCTGATGTCAGTCCTCAACCCACGCATTAAGCACACGGCGATTGACGGCGGTACGTTCCAGAACGAAATCACCGAGCGCAACGTGATGGGCGTTCCGGCGGTTTACCTGAATGGCCAGGAGTTCGGCCAGGGGCGCATGACGCTGACCGAAATCGTCGCCAAAGTGGATACCGGCGCAGAAAAACGCGCGGCGGAAGAGCTGAACCAACGCGATGCTTATGACGTGCTGATTGTTGGCTCAGGCCCGGCGGGCGCGGCGGCAGCGGTCTACTCCGCACGTAAAGGGATCCGTACCGGTCTGATGGGCGAGCGTTTCGGTGGTCAGGTTCTGGATACCGTAGACATTGAAAACTACATTTCCGTGCCGAAAACCGAAGGCCAGAAGCTGGCCGGTGCGTTGAAAGCGCACGTCAGCGACTACGACGTGGATGTCATTGACAGCCAGAGCGCCAGCAAACTGGTTCCGGCGGCGGTCGAGGGTGGTTTGCACCAGATTGAAACGGCGTCCGGCGCGGTGCTGAAGGCGCGCAGCGTGATCATTGCCACCGGCGCGAAATGGCGCAACATGAACGTCCCGGGCGAAGATCAGTATCGCACCAAAGGCGTGACCTATTGCCCCCACTGTGACGGCCCGCTGTTCAAAGGTAAACGCGTCGCGGTGATCGGCGGCGGTAACTCCGGCGTGGAAGCGGCTATCGATCTGGCGGGAATTGTGGAACACGTTACCCTGCTGGAGTTCGCTCCGGAGATGAAAGCGGACCAGGTGTTGCAGGATAAGGTGCGTAGCCTGAATAACGTCGACATTGTGCTCAATGCCCAGACGACAGAAGTGAAAGGCGACGGCAGCAAAGTGACTGGTCTGGAATACCGTGACCGCGTGAGCGGCGATATCCACAGCGTAGCGCTGGCAGGGATCTTTGTTCAGATTGGCCTGCTGCCAAACACCACCTGGCTGGAAGGCGCTATTGAGCGTAACCGCATGGGCGAGATCATCATCGATGCGAAATGCGAAACCAGCGTGAAGGGCGTATTTGCGGCGGGCGACTGCACCACCGTGCCGTACAAACAGATCATCATCGCTACCGGTGAAGGTGCGAAAGCGTCGCTGAGCTCGTTTGATTACCTGATCCGCACCAAAACTGCATAATAAAAGAAAGCAAGACGACACCTGCAATGCCAGAGGCCACCTAAAGGTGGCCTCTTTTTTTATCTGACGACCATCACCGGAATGTGGGTGTGGCGGATCACGCTGGAGGCGTTCGACCCCAGCAGGTGAGTGGTGATGGAAGGGTTACGTGAACCAATCACTACCACGTCGGCATTTAATTCCCCGGCAAGCTCATTAACGGCGTCGCGCACGCTACCGAACCGGACGTGGGTTTTGATGCGGGAAGGATCGATGCTGAAGTGCCCGACCATGGTTTGCAGGCGCGTCTCGGCTTCGTGCTGTAAATGCTCTTCAAAACGACGCACATCAGCAGCGAAACGATGCAGGCTCAGGCTGGCAGAGCCCGGCAAAACATGCAGAAGATGAATAATTCCGTCCTGCTGCGCGAGAAATTCCGCGTGACGTATAGCCTTATCACTCAGTTCCATTTCAAAAACATCAACCGGCATAATGATTGTTTGATACATAACCGTTTCTCCTTGTTAATAAACGCTGAAATCATTCAACCACAAAATATAAATGGTTTCTGTAATCCCGACAGCACTTTTTTATCTCGCCAGGATAAATCTCAAAACAGCCGGATTCCGGGGCAGATCCCGAGAGGTAGCTACCCTTTTATAAGCTTACCCACACCCTTTCGGAGGTTGCATGAAAGCTCTCACCTATCACGGTCCACATCATGTTCGGGTCGATAATGTCCCCGATCCGGGCATCGAACAGCCTGACGATATCATCCTGCGCGTAACGGCCACGGCGATCTGTGGTTCTGATTTGCATCTTTATCGCGGAAAAATTCCCAAGGTCCAGCATGGCGATATCTTTGGTCATGAATTTATGGGCGAGGTGGTGGAGTGCGGGAGCGAAGTGAAGAACGTGCAGAAAGGTGACCGGGTGGTGATCCCGTTTGTAATTGCCTGCGGTGACTGCTTCTTTTGCCAGATGCAACAGTACGCGGCCTGCGAAAACACGAATCGCGGGCAGGGCGCGGCGCTGAACAAAAAGCAAATTCCCGCCCCTGCCGCGCTGTTTGGCTACAGCCATCTTTACGGCGGCGTGCCGGGCGGACAGGCGGAGTATGTGCGCGTCCCGAAAGGCAACGTGGGGCCGTTTAAAGTGCCTCAGCTGCTGTCTGACGACAAAGCGCTTTTCCTGTCAGATATTCTGCCTACCGCCTGGCAGGCGGCGAAAAATGCGCAGATTCAGAAAGGCTCCAGCGTCGCCGTATTCGGGGCCGGGCCGGTGGGGTTACTGACCATTGCCTGCGCGCGGCTTCTCGGCGCAGAGCAGATTTTTGTGGTTGACCATCATCCCTATCGACTGCGGTTTGCCCAGGAGCGCTACGGCGCGATCCCGATTAACTTTGATGACGATAACGACGCGGCGGAGAAAATCATTGAGCAAACGGCCGGACAGCGCGGAGTGGATGCGGTGATTGATGCCGTCGGGTTTGAGGCCAAAGGCAGCACCACGGAAACGATCCTCAGTAACCTGAAAATTGAAGGCAGCAGCGGCAAAGCCCTGCGCCAGTGCATTGCTGCGGTGCGGCGCGGAGGCGTGGTCAGCGTGCCGGGCGTGTATGCCGGTTTTATACACGGCTTCCTGTTTGGCGATGCCTTCGATAAAGGGCTGAGCTTTAAGATGGGGCAGACCCACGTCCATGCCTGGCTGGGAGAGCTGCTGCCGCTTATCGAAAAAGGGCTGCTTACACCGGAAGATATTGTCACCCACTATCTTCCGCTGGCTGATGCGGAGCGCGCCTATAAAATCTTCGAAAAACGGGAGGAGGAGTGCCGCAAGGTGATCCTGGTGCCTGGTGCAGACACCCCGGAGGCAGCGCAGCAGAAAGTGAAGGGACTGGTGAATGCCTTCCCCGGCGGCGTTGTGTGAGGTTCCTCACTCACCAGTGGCGCTCAAGGTATAGCACCGCCACGACGAGGATCGCCAGGATGATGAGAAAAACCAGTGTGATAACAAGTATCTCACCCATGACCGTCCCCACGGCACCACAACAGAGTAAGCGTGGATTAAGCGGTTTTTGTCCGATATAACACAATCGGGTGAATTTGCGGAAAGAGGATGCGGGTGCATCCTCTGTGCAAAGCGGGGTCGCTTGTTCAGAAGGGATTAACGCAGGTAATCGCCAGCGGCTTCGGGCTGGTAGAACAGCTCAAGCACTTCCAGGTGAGCTGAGGCACCGCCCGGGAGTTCCCAGTGGATAGTATCGCCTGTGCGCAGTCCAAGCAGCGCCGCGCCCACGGGTGCCAGCACCGACAGTTGCGTGCTGCTGTCGGTCATCTGCGCCGGATAGACCAGCGTACGGGTGAGCTCCTCGCCGGTGGTCAGGTTGCGGAACTTCACCTGGCTGTTCATGGTGACCACATCATGCGGCATGGTCTCAGGCGTACACATCTGCGCCCGGTCTAGCTCTTCGTTCAGCGCATCGGCTACCGGCAGCGAGGCGAATTCTGGTTTCTCCAACAGTCGGTCAATACGTTCTGCGTCGAGTTCATTGATGATAATCGTAGGTCTGGACATTTTTACTCCATGTCGTTAATGCTGCGTGTAACGCAGAAACCAATCCAAAAGAAAACCCTCGCCGTCTGGCAGCGAGGGTTTAACTTAGCTGATGATACTGTCTGAAACCGTAAGTTTGAAGTGATGAAGGTCACAATCATGCGCCATATGAATTTTTGGCAATAAACCCGGCGTCCCGATTCACGCTGAACGGAAATTTCGTTACGCTGGAAAGACTGAACCCGGGCAATGCGCGTTGCAGCCCCAGCGTAGAGAGAGCGATATGTACTTTTACCAACCTTCTCAGGGGCACGGCCTGCCGCACGACCCGCTGAACGCCATTATCGGTCCACGTCCAATTGGCTGGATCTCATCCTGTGATAAGGCCGGTCAACTGAACCTTGCCCCGTACAGCTTCTTTAACTGTTTTAACTATCGCCCACCGATCATTGGTTTTTCCAGCAATGGCTGGAAGGATAGCGTGCGGAATATTACCGAAACGGGGGAGTTTGTCTGGAACCTCGCAACGCGCGATCTGGCCGAGGCGATGAATGAAACCTCCGCCACGCTCCCTCATGGCGAGGATGAATTTACCTTTGCCGGCCTGACGCCCGTAGCCAGCCAGCTTGTGAGCTCGCCGCGCGTGGCGGAAAGCCCGGTGAATTTCGAGTGTCGATTGTCACAGTGCATTCAGCTTACCGGCGCGGATGGGACACCGATTGATACCTGGCTGGTGCTCGGCGAAGTCGTGGGCGTCCATATCGCCGAGAGTTTGCTGGAAGAGGGGATTTACCAGACCGCGAAAGCGCAGCCCATTCTGCGTGCGGGTGGACCGACGGCCTACTATGCCATCAGTGATAGCCATCGCTTCGACCTGGTACGCCCGGATGCGCGCAGGGGGTAATATGCGCGCAACCCTGTTGCCCGCCGATCAGCAGTTTTTTGCCGATCTGTTGAGCGGCCTGGTGCTCAACCCACAGCAGTTGGGGCGAGTCTGGTTTGCTCATCGTGGCGCGTCTGACGCTGTCGGAAGCGTGAGCCGCGACTGGCCACGGCTTGACGTCGTTCTTCGCGGGGAATATGGCAACAGACTGGTTGCCGGGCAGCAGCCCCTCCACCAGGGGGAAATGCTGTTTCTTCCCGCCCAGGCCGCCAGCGTCCCGGTGTTTGAACGACCGGTCATGCTGCTGAGCATTCTTTTCGCGCCGTCGTGGCTGGGGCTGGTGTTTCATGATACCCGGCACGGGCGATCCGTGCCTGCGCAGCGACACGTGGAGCTTCCTCACCCTGAACGAGGTGAGTGTGCCGCGATGCTGATGGCCCTGACGCACCTGAGCGCTTCCCCGCAGGACCAGGCTATTATTCAACCACTGGTGCTGAGTCTGCTGCACTGGTGCCGTAAAGTGGTGTCGTCGCTGCCTGAACCGGGAGTGTCGCGCGGGGATTTCCTCTATCAGAGCATTTGTAACTGGGTGCAGGAAAACTATGCTGAATCCTTGTCGCGGGACAGCGTCGCTTCGCTGTTTAATATTTCGGCTAACCATCTGTCACGCCTGTTCTCTCAACAGGGGACGATGAGTTTTGTGGATTACGTTCGTTGGGTGCGTATGGCGAAGGCGAGAACCATCCTGCAAAAATACCACCTGCCGGTGGGGGAAGTGGCGAAGCGCTGTGGCTATGCCGATAGCGACTATTTTAGCCGTCTGTTCCGGCGCCAGTTTGGCCTGACGCCGGGGGAGTATCGCGCACGCTTTCAGTGACAGTCAGAACGTGATTTCAGCGTTCAACAGATCCAGGATACTTTGCGGCGTCGTTGCTGCAAACAGCGACTCGCGAAATGTTTTATTGACCAGCTTCCGCGCCAGCTGGGAAAAGACCTTCACGTGATTAATCCCTTCCTGAGCGCCGAGCGTCAGCATGATCACCAGCTCGACGTCGCCCAAATCCGACTCCCAGTCAATCGCCTTGTCCAGACGGGCAATGCTGATGCTGGAATGGCGTATCCATTGCGATTTGGTGTGAGGGATCGCCACGCCAAACCCGACGGCGGTAGTGACAATCTCTTCGCGCTGCCAGAGATCTTCTTCAAGCTCGAGCGGGTTTTCGGTCCTGCCATGAATCGCAAGATTTCCGCATAAGAATTGAAGCACCTGCTCTTTTGAGGTCAGCGGCTCATTGACCACGATAGTCTCCAGCGCCAGCAATGGACGCGGCGGCGCTTCCGGTGTGAAATCCGCCAGCAGGACTTCAATCTCCTCTGCGCTGCGGCTGTCACAGGCCTTATCTGCCAGCGCCCGGCAGGTCGCCATGTCCAGCTGACGCAACTGGGTTTTTACCGCAGGGATGCGCGGCCCGCTCATGCTGAACTCATCTAAGCCCAGCCCAAGCAGAAGAGGGAGGTAGCGCTGCTCTCCGCCAAGTTCCCCGCAAATGCCGACCCATTTCCCGTGACGATGCGCTGCGGTGACGATCTGGCGAACCATGCGTAAAAAAGACGGTGTGATGGGGTTATACAGCCCCGAAACGCGCGGGTTGTTGCGATCGACAGCGTAGAGATACTGAGTCATATCGTTCGAGCCGATACTGAAGAAATCCACCTCTTCGCAGAAGTGATCGATGATAAAGCAGACTGAAGGCACTTCAACCATGATCCCCAGCGGCAGGTGCGCGGTGTGACGTAACCCCTGTGAGGCCAGGGCGTCACGAACGTTTTGCAGCTCCTGTTTGATCCATAAAATCTGATCGAGGCTGTGCACCATCGGGATCATCAACAGCGCATTGCCGCTTGCGCCTGCGCGTAAGATCGCGCGCAGTTGGGTGCGGAAGAGATCGGCAAATTCGGGATAAATGCGAACGGCGCGATAGCCGAGGAACGGGTTTTCTTCCTGGGGAATGTTCAGGTAAGGGATCTGCTTATCGCCACCGATGTCCATTGTGCGAAAGATGACCGGCTTGCCCTGCGCGGAGAGCAGCACCTGCTGATAGGCTTCGAATTGCTCCTGCTCGTCCGGCGCGGTGTCTCTGTCCATATAGAGCATTTCAGTGCGAAACAGCCCGATACCCTGCGCGCCGCAGGTAAACGCCCCGGGCGCTTCCAGCGCGCTGCCGATGTTGGCGGCAATCTCTACCGGTACGTTGTCGCGGGTGAGCGCTGGAAGACCCGCATCTTTGATCTGCTGCTGGTGGCGTCGGTCGGCAAGGCGCTGCGCCACGCTGTAGTAATCATTCACCGCGTCGTTGGGTTCAACGACCAGCACGCTACAGATGCCGTCCAGAAGGACCTCTTTTCCCATCAACGGCGCCAGTGAGGCGACCGTTAAACCACTCAGCACAGGCACGGAGGCCGCGCGTGCCAGGATCAGCGTATGCGACGTCCGGCCTGTTTTTTCAAGCACCATGCCTTTCAGGTACTGCGTGTCGAGGCTGAGAAACTGGCTGGGCGTCAGATCTTCCGCCACCAGAATGGTGGGGGCGCTAAGGGTGAATGCGGAGGTTTGCTGCAACTCCGGCCAGGTAATGTTAAGAAGCTGCTCGCTGATGTCGCGAATATCGCTGACGCGTTCACGCAGGTAATCGCTGGCGGAGAGTGACAGCTTGTCGCAGATCAGCTCCATATTACGAATGATCGCCTCCGCAAGGCTTAGCCGCTCCTCGGCGATCAGTCGGCGTATGGTGCCGCCAAACTCCTCATCCTGGATCAGCGAAAGATGCGCGCTAAGAATGGTTTTACTCTCGCCGTCGAGCCCGCGCAGGCGGTGGTTGAGCCGTTCGGCCAGCGTCGCCAGGCTGTGTTCCAGGCGGGTAATATCTTCCGGCGAGGCGGGGATCTGACAATAACGTTTGAGGTTATCGCTCTGCCAGCCTCGCAGAGTGCCAGCCCCGATGCCACTGGCGAGCGTAATGCCGTGCTGAAGATGGGGAGCAAGCCTTACAAGCGAGCGGGGCAGGGGATGCGCAACGTGCGGCGCGTCGCCGGAGGGAATACTGTCGCTGTCGATAAACGCGCCGGTGAGATACGCCTCCAGCACGCGTCGGGCCTGCTCCTCGTCGCTGCCGTTAATTTCCAGCACGCAGCTGTCATTAAACAGCGTACCGGTACTGATCAGCGCCAGCGAGCTTTTGGCATCCGCGTGAGTGTGAAGCCGTCTGTTGATAAAACGGATGTCGCTGCGCCATGCGCTGCACTGCTCTTTTAACGCCCAGGCCGGACGCGCATGCAGGCCGTTGGGCAGTGGGCAGAAAAATTCAATTGAAAGCATACTTCCTCCTGGCCGCGTGAGATCAGCATCTGAAGTCCGTCAGATGATCCACGGTCTCACGGTTCATGCCTGCCACAAGCGCGACAAGCAGTTGTTGGGTGTGATGAATGTCTTTTTCGTCGGCAATGGATGCCGCGCAGTGCCCGTGTCGGGTAGGGGGACCAAGCACAAGAGTCGGCACGCCAGTGCCGGAGAGATGGATCGCCCCGCCGTCCGTTCCGCCGTTGCTGAACATGTCTTTTTGCAGCAGGATCCCCTGCGAGCGCGCGATTGTCTCAGCCAGCGCAATCAGTTTGGCTGGGGCGATGAGCGTTTTGTCGTACAGCACCAGCATCGGGCCCGCACCGATCTGGCGATGGTTGGCGCTGCCATAATCGAAATTTTTTGACCAGCAGGCGGTATCCAGCACCAGCGCGATATCAGGATGAATGGCGCGCGTGGCGGTCTGGCCGCCGCGCAGGCCGACCTCTTCACTTGAACTGGCCACCAGCCAAAGCTCGCAGTCGAGCGGCGTCTGGTGCAGCTCGCGCAGTAGCGCAATCAGCAGGTAACAGCCGAGACGATCGTCGAAGGCTTTACCCATCACCCGATTGTGGGGAAGGGTCTGAAAGGGTGTATCGAACGTCACGCGGTCGCCTGCGTCGATACCGGCGGCGAACACCTCCTCCGCCGACGTCGCGCCAATGTCGACACGCAAATTGTCAACGTTTTCTCCTTTCAGATCCCCATCCAGCAGTCCCGGTATTTTTTCCCCGTTACGCGTGGTGATGCGCACCGGCTGAAGGGTACGGGCCATCATGCGCACGTTGCCGATGGGCAGGACATCAATGGCCCCTTCGCGCGAGACGCTACGCACCATAAAACCGACTTCATCCATATGGGCGCAGACCATCACCTTCGGGCCCCGGCTCTGGTTGACGCGGATAAGCACGGAACCCAGCCCATCAAACTGAACCTCTTTATGGTATTTTTGCGCCTCACTGAGCAGGATGTCGCGCACCTCTTGCTCTGAGGCCGCAATGGCGTCTGCTTCGCTCAGGGCGCGCAGTAAATCTCTGTCCACTCTTATTCTCCCGTCAGCAATAGCCGTTTGTCGAAGGTATAAAGCACCTCCGCACCCGTTTCCGTCACCAGCACCACATCTTCAATTCGTACCCCGCCCAGGTGTTCAAGGTAGATCCCCGGCTCAACGGTCAGCACCATGCCGGGCTGCAACGGGGTGCGGTCGGTAGGGGAAAAACGTGGATTTTCATGAACATCAATACCAATGGCATGGCCGGTGTTATGCCCGAACTGCGGACCGTAACCTGCACGTTCAATCACGGAACGTGCGGCGCTATCGATCTGATGACAGGAAACGCCGGGGCGGATGGCATCAATAGCTGCCTGTTGTGCCGCCAGAACGATCTGGTACACCGCATAGAGAGGGTGTTCCTCCGGCGGCGTGTTTTGCCCGGCGACAAGAAAGGTCCTTGTCATATCCGAGCAATACCCCTGGTGTTGGGCGCCGAAATCAAGGGTGATCATCTCGCCAGGCATAATCACTTTGTCAGAGGCTTTGCCGTGGGGCAGCGCACCGCGCGGCCCGCTGGCGACAATGGTGTCGAAAGAGGGCTTGTCCGCGCCCTCCTGCTTCATAAACCACTCCAGCTCGGCAGCGACTTCACGTTCGCGCATACCGGGCTGAATGAAACGCCGGATGTGCTGTGCGGCGCGGTCGGCAATGCCGCATGCTGCACGGATACGGTCGATTTCGTCAGCGGTTTTTATCTGCCGCAGCGCGTCGAGCGAGGTGCTGCAAAGGGTGGCATTCAGCGTATCGCGCCACAGCACGCCTGTTTGCCAGCTCACGTATTCACCCTCAAAGCCAAGACGGGTGAGAGCTTCCTTCGCAATAATCTGATTCACCGCCTGCGCAAGCGGGTTCTCCGTGGTAAGCAGGTGCATCTCATAGCCCGCCGCTCGTGAAGCGATATCGCTGTAGTAACGGAAATCCACCAGGATATGTGCCGCGGTTTGTGTCACCAGCACATAGCCCGAACCGGTTGAAATGCCCAGGTGCGGCTGTTTATTCTGGCGCGAAGAGATGAGCACGCCGTCCAGTTTTTCCGCAGCCAGCCAGGCACGAAGCCTTCTCAGTAATTCCATGTTTCTCCCCGTTACAGCGTGTTGATAGCGAGTTTCCCGCGCTTGTGCAGACTGTTACGAATAATCACTACCAACAGCGCGGTGATCGCCGCCCCGACCACAATACTGAGCATGTACGCCCCCAGATTGGTGACCAGTGGCCACGCCCAGATCGCCGATTCAGGGAACCACTGCACGGCACCGAGCGCGGTGGCGGTCATTGCACCGGCGATCGCGCCCGCCATATACGCCGGCAGCGTCGCAAGCGGATTTTCCAGCAGGAACGGGATGGCCCCTTCACTGATGCCCATAAAGGCGAGGAACATGGCCGTTTTGCCTTGCGGATAAAGCTGCGGACTAAACAGGCGTTTGCCGGTCAGACGATGGTCAATCAGCGTGGCCAGCCCCAGACCAATGGGCGGAATAACAATCGCCACGGCGCGGGAGGTGATGGGCAGGACATGATCGGTTGTCAGCCCCAGGCCAACAAATCCCGCCGCTTTGTTAATGGGGCCGCCAAGATCAATCGCCGTGGCCGCCGCCATCCCGATGGCGTACATCATGGAGCCCGCCTGACCCGCCGCCAGCAGTACGGTCCGCATACCTGCATTCAGCCAGCCGCCAATCGGCGTGATGATGTAATACATCGCCAGCATCACAAACAGCGCCGAGAGGATTGGGATCAGAAAGGTGCTTTTAAAGGCCAGCAGATACTGTGGAACGTTAATGCGGCTATTCAGCCATTTGACCAGATAGCCTGCGGCTATGGCGATAATCAGCGCGCCAATAAACGTGGAGGGCACGGGTTTGGTGGCAAGCCAGGTCAGTTTTTCCGCATCAAAGTTCAGCACCAGCGTCGGCTGCGTGGCGACAAGACCACCGATAAACCCGGCCGGGAAGGCCAGTTTTCCGCCGATAGAGTTGGCGACAAAGGCGGCAAACATTGGGATGGCGAAGCTGAACAGCAGCCCGCCGAACGATTCAGTCAGATAGCCAAATTTCAATAGCGAGAGATTGAAACCGGTGAATTTGCCTGAGTTAAGCGCGTCGAGAATACCGGTGTCAGGCGGGATCTCCAGCCAGACGTAGGCGATAAGCTGTGAAATGGCGAGGATAACCCCGCCCATGATAAGTGTTGGCACCATGCGGGATATCCCCGACATAATGTGCTGTGGAAGCTCTTTCCAGAAAGACGCACCGGCGGCAACCGGTGCGGATTTGATGGCAAGTGTGTCACCCTCGTGACTGTCCGGGCGAACCGCGCTGCGTTTTTTAATAGCCATGACGAAAACCCCTGGATGTGAAGATTATTATTGTTCTGCTGCAATCATCTCTTCGATCTCTTTCAGGGTGCCTGCCGCGTTTTTAATGGCGTCCTGAAGCGTAATCTCATACACGTCGCGCGTTTCGAAGCGTTCATTGTCTTCCGGGGTGATCGCGATGGCGTGGATGATAATGTCAGCGTCGGCAATATCCTGCGGGGTCAGGCGATTCTGGATCCCGTCCGCGCCCTGGGTTTCAATTTTTACCTCATAACCGGCTTCCGTCGCCGCGTCTTCCAGCGCCTGGGCTGCCATGAAGGTATGTGCCAGGCCCATCGGGCAGGCGCACAGTGCAATCAGTTTTTTAGCCATGTGAAATTCCTCTTGTAGATAACGCCACGATTATGACGGGGAGGTTTCAGTGATGTTTACCGGATTAATAATGCTTTTGCTGGAAAAATGATGCGTGTGAGCGGAAGTGTGAGGTTAATCGTCATATCACGGAAACCAATGAAAACCGGGCAAAAAGTTGCCCGGCGCAGCATCAGTAACCGGCTTTATCAATGACAAACTGTTTGCCGCAGTTGCCCGGATGCGGCTGTGGCGCAAAGGAGCCGGCAGAGAGTGGGTTGTTGATGGTGCTGGCGTTCAGCGAGATCTGCATTTCGGTCAGATAAGCCGGATTGCCGTGGCAGGTAAGCTTGAACGCTTTTACGCTCTGTTTTCCCCAGCTTTTGGCCACGGCTGCATCGAAGTCGCTGCGGCGGACGCTTTTGCCATAGTTTTCCGCCAGAAATTTTCCTGCCGCGCTGTGCTTCACTTCCTGGTTCATGCGCACCATGGTGCCGAAGTAAGCGTCGGGATCAAAACCAAAGCAGACGCCGTGTTTCGCGTATTCATAACGTTCAAGGCAGGAGTTGCCGCCCGCGCCGGGCATCACGCTGTTCAGCTTCGCCGCGCCCGTTAGCGATAGTCCGGTCTCTGCGGCGTCACATTTGCGGCTGGCTTTTGCTTCCGGCATATTCGGAACCGGACGAGTGGCGCAGCCGAAGCGCATCCAGCGGCGTTCATCCACTCCGCGAGCGGCAATCGATTTCGGCAATGCTGGCCATAAGCCGTGGACGGTCAGAAAATCGGTTTTGTTGCTGCTCTCTTTTTGCAGGCGACACTCTTCCGGTTCGTCACGGTTACGTTCGACCATGCTCTGGCAAAATCCGGTTTGCCAGGAAAGGGCCAGAACGTAGCGATCGAAATCGCCGTACTGGGTTGGCTTAAGCGGATCTGCCTGAATTGAGAAGACACAGAGTG
The DNA here is from genome assembly GCF_049238005.1 of Enterobacter cloacae complex sp. IR5459. Lineage (NCBI taxonomy): Bacteria > Pseudomonadati > Pseudomonadota > Gammaproteobacteria > Enterobacterales > Enterobacteriaceae > Enterobacter > Enterobacter cloacae complex sp. IR5459. Next base: position 341,804 of record NZ_JBMKIG010000002.1, on the reverse strand, counting down.
CAAGCGCTACTGCGCCAGACGGGATAACGATATCCTTCCTGAACATTTGCTTTCCTGATTGGTTGGGCGCGATTAATTTCTGGGGGTTATTAAAGCACAAAAAGCGCCCGCAGGCGCTTTTTGGAAATCAGGAATTTCGCTTAGGCAGCGCCGGGAACCAGTACTTCGGTGGCGATAATAACGATAATCAGGCCAACCAGCACCGGCACTGACGTGCGTTTTACCACTTCAAACGGAGAGATTTTCGCCATCCCCGCAACCGCAACCACCACGCCCGATACCGGAGAAATGGTACGACCCAGGTTGGAGGCCTGAAGCATTGGAATGGACAGGTAAGCCGGGTTGATGCCGGAGGAGTGTGCCAGCTTAGGGATCATCTCAACAAAGGCGTAGAACGGCGCGTTACCGGAGCCGGTGGTCATCGCCGCCAGCATGGTCAGCACCACCAGCACCAGCATCAGGATAATGCTGGCCGAGCCGAACGAGGTGGCGATAGAGATCAGGCTCTGAATAAAGCCGATGGTGCTCAGCCCCTGGGCAAACACCCCCGCGGCAACCAGCAGCATCACCACGCCCGCGAAGGCATCCGCCATACCGCGGAAGGCTACTTCCAGACCCGTGAACACTTTCTGGGTGTTAAAACCACGAACGAACTCCAGGATGGCCGCCAGCAGCATACAGATCACCAGGATAGTGATGATGTGCAGCTGCGGGCCCCATTTGCCGTCGAAAATAAGCACGCCAATAATCGGCGTGAAGGGCAGGATGGAATAAAACGCCGGGGCGGTAGTGGTGATTTCGCTGACGTCCATCATTTCGTGGCTGACGTTCTCTTTCTTATCGAGATAGCGCTGCCAGAAGAAATGCGCCACGCCCATGCCGAGAATAGCGGTGATGGAGATCGGCAGTGTGGTTTTGAAGGCGAAGTCAATTAGCGACATTTCCGCGGCTTTCGCGGCCAGCACTACGTCACCGGAAGTAGGGGAGAGAATAATCGCCGCCGGAGAGGCGCAAATAGCCGCCGCTGCACCACGGCTGATCCCGACGTTAACCATTACCGGGAACAACGTTGCCATTAACAGCACGCCAAGGCCCGTTGCTGAGGAAACGGCTAATGACATCAGACAGGCCAGGAAATAGGCCGCGACCATCAGCAGATAGGGGGAGTTAATATATTGCAGCGGCTTAGAAGCCAGCTTTACCACCATATCATTCGCGCCGATATGGGTCATATAGGCAGCAAATCCGCAGAGCATCATGATCATCATGCCCAGATCGCCGCCGCGGCTCATCAGCAGAATTTTTATATATTCCACAATATCGGTAGCGGTATATCCGGTACTGGCTTCGCTGGCGGGTAAAACCTGATGACCCATTAGCGCGCTAATGATCAGCAGCGTCAGGCCGCCGACAAATAGCACGCCGGTGGCTGAGTAACCTTTAATGATGTAGCGTGCTACACCGACAATGACCACGACTCCAATGAGGAGTTCGAGAAAAGTAAGCATGATTTCCCCTGTTTCCTTGCTGCCCGAGAGACAAATAATCAATAAAAAAGAAGCTGAAATGTGCCGAATAAATGTCCAGTCCTTGCTGATTAAAATCAAGAAAGAGACTACTAAAGGCACTGATGACGATATTTTTGCTAACCCTGCGTCATTTATATTAAGACGTTATTGACCTGATGAATAGATATTATATGTCATTAAATTGATGGTGAAGTGTTAAGGTTTTGAGTATTACTTGCCGACAATCGATTTAAAACGTAAATCTCTTTAAAACCACTTCTCTTTCATTCTTTTGCCTACTTATACTCGGTTCACTTTCTCCTGTCCGACGATCTGAATATGCACGCCAGCTGGACATATCGCCTGCGCTTTATCAAAAAACATCTGCTGATGTTTTTGCTGGCGTTTGGCTGGCTGTTGATCCAGACTCAGGTGGCCGTCGCCTCCCATCAATGTTCAATGGATTTGCGCGGTGAGGTGGCCACTATCCAGCACATGGAGATGATGGCGCAACCGGGGCCGCATTATGCTGCCGGTGCTTCACCGCTGTGTGAAAAACATTGTGTGCCGGATCAGGTACAAAAAGATCCTGCCCAGCCGCATCTGGTGGCGCTGCCTGCCGCCATGACCCTGACCTTAACGACCCCAGAGTGCTCGTCTGCAAGCCATTCTGCGTGGTCCGTTACCCCTCCTGCTGTGGGGCCGCCGGCAACGATCCGCTATTGCCGGTTTCGGGAGTAAAAACCTGTTAATTCGTTGATTTTATTTACTTAACGTTTAACAGGAGTTTTATCATGCGTACCGTATTCCTTTCCGCGCTGGTTGGCGCGTCCGTCTCTTTCGCTTCTTATACCGCCCAGGCAAACCAGACCTGGCAGGGCCGCGGCGTGGTTCAGTCGATCTCTGACAGCGCCGTCATGCTCCGGCACGAGGCCATACCGGAACTAAAATGGCCAGCAATGACCATGCCGTTTACTTTATCTGCCGGCGCCACGCTGAATGGCGCCAAACCGGGGGATGAAGTGACCTTTACGCTTGAGCGTGCGGGTGACGGTTTCCAGATTATCTCGCTGACGCCAGCACGCTAAGCGAGGTCACCATGAAACAACACACACTGAGCCTGTGGCTCGGTGGGGTGTTGTTCGGCCTGTTAACCTCCGCCGCGCAGGCGGAGCCGTGGACGCTCGAACACACCCTGACCGAAGCCCAGCGCTACTCAGCAGAACTCTCCGCCAGCCGTAACGAAGCGCAGGCGCTGGATGCAATGGCGGTTTCCGCCACGCAATTACCTGACCCAAAACTGAAATTCGGCATCGAAAACGTGCCGGTACAGGGCAGCAACGATCGGCGGCTGACGCGCGAAGGGATGACCATGCAGAAGGTTGGCATCATGCAAAGCTACGTCAGCTCAGAGAAGCGGGAACGTAAAGCGCAGACCTTGCAGGCGCAGGCGCGAAGCGTGCTGGCAAAATCCGAAGCCGTCCGCGCCGCGCTTCAGCGTGATACCGCCCAGGCCTGGCTGGATCTGGCGCTGGCCCAGCAGGCACTGAACACGGCCAGAACGCTGGTCCGTGAAACGGAACGTCAGCGCGGCGTGCAGAAGGCGAGCGTCGGGGCGGGAAGCGCAATGCCGGACAGCGTACTGGCCCTGCAAATGATCCTCAGCGCCATGCGCGACAAAGAGACGCTGGCGCAGCGGGATGTGCAGCTGGCGCAAAGCCGCCTGCTGGAGCTAACGGGGCACGCTATAACGGAGGTTCGCGGTCCGCTGCCGCGTTATCAGCGTCTTCCTGCCAATGAAAAAACGTTGCAGGAGGGGATCGTCAGGCACCCGGAAGTGGAGGCCGCGCGACGTGAAGCCGAGACCGCGAAAGCGCGTTCAGCGCAATCTGCCGTGGCGGCGATACCCGATGTGGATGTGGAGGTCTATTACGCCCACCGCGCTGAAGGCTATGACGATATGGCTGGCGTGATGTTCAGCGTGGATCTGCCTCTGTTCCAGTCAAAACGTCAGGACAAGGATTACGCCGCCGATGTTTCCCGCTCTATGCAGGCGGCGGATCAACTGACGCTGCTCAAGCGCGAACACATTGCCCAGGTGCAAACGCTGGTGGCGCAGTATCAGGCTGCGCAAACGGTGTGGCAGCGACAGCGGGACGAGGTACTCCCGTTGCAGCGTCAACGGCTGGCGGTACTGACGGCGCAATATCGCTCTGGACAGTCGGCGCTTCCGGCCCTGCTGGAGGCGCGTCGTGGCGTACTGGATACGGAACTGGCGGTGAACCAGGCGGAGCGCGAAATGGCGCGAACCTGGGCTGCCGTGAACTGGCTGATCCCGCAGGAGCTGGCGCAATGAAAAAAACAACGTTAATGGCGATTGCCATCGCGATAGCTGCCGCTGGCGGCTATTTTGTCGGACAGAAGCAGACGCATCAGCCGGCTGCGGCTGCACAACCCTCTGAACGTAAGGTGCTTTACTGGTACGACCCCATGGTACCCGGTCAGCGCTTCGATAAGCCGGGTAAATCCCCCTTTATGGATATGGATCTGGTCCCGCGCTACGCTGATGAAGCGCAGGCGGCGTCAGGCGTGGCCATCAGCACTCAACAGCAGCAAAACCTGGGGATGAAAACCGCCAACGTTGAGATGCGCCAGCTGGTTTCGCCGTTCTCGGCCTTTGCCACGGTTGCAACGGATGAACGTAACGTCTCGGTGGTGTCAGCTCCGGCCAATGGCGTGGTGTCAAAATTGTTTGTTAATGCACCGCAGCAGCAGGTGAAAGCCGGAGAGGCGCTGGCGCAACTGTGGATCCCGCAATGGACCACCGCCCAGCAGGAGTATCTCGCAGTTCGTCAGCTTGGCGATGCCGCATTGACCCGCGCCGCACGCGAGCGGCTGGCGTTGCAGTTTATGCCGGAAGAGGTCATTCGTTTGCTGGAGCGTAGCGGCAAGCCGCAGACCACGCTCATCCTGCGCGCTGACCGGGCCGGCTATGTGGTGAAGCTGGACGTGCGGGAAGGGGCGCAAATCACCGCAACGGCGCCGCTGTTTGAGATCGCCAGGCTCGATCCGGTCTGGCTGGTGGTCGATTACCCGCAAACGCAGGCGCAGTCTCTGGCAGTGGGCAGCAACGTGGTCGCAACGTCAGAAAGCTGGCCGGGGGAGCAATTCCACGGCACGGTCAGCGAATTGCTGCCGCAGATGGAGACGACCACGCGAACCCTGAAAGCCCGTATCGTGCTGGAAAATTCCGCACATAAGCTGAAGCCGGGTATGTACCTCTCCGTCAGGCGTGCGGAAGAGATGAAAGGCCCGCCGGTGCTGGCGGTGCCGGAAGAGGCGGTGATTAACAGCGGAGAGTCTGCGCGTCTGCTGCTGGCTACCGGGGACGGTTATTTCCGGCCTGTGACGGTGACAACCGGCCTGACGGCGCAGGGCTGGACGGCGATCCTGTCCGGGGTCAAACAGGGCGATAAGGTGGTGACGTCCGGGCAATTCCTCATTGATTCCGAAGCCAGCCTGCGTAGCGTGATGCCGGAGGTGACGCCATGATTGCCGCTGTGATTCGCGCCTCGTTGCGTAACCGCCTGCTGGTGATCCTGGCCGCACTGATGATGGCCAGCTGGGGCTGGTGGGCGGTGCAGCGCGCGCCGCTGGACGCGTTGCCCGATCTGTCTGATGTGCAGGTCATTATCAAAGCGAGTTACCCCGGGAAAGCGCCGCAGGTGATTGAAGATCAGGTGACCTGGCCGCTGACAACCTCCATGTTGTCTGTGCCGGGCGCCAAAACCGTGCGCGGTTTTTCAATGTTTGGTGACGCTTATGTGTATGTGCTGTTTGAGGATGGCACCGATCTCTACTGGGCGCGATCCCGGGTGCTGGAATATTTAAGCCAGGTACAGGCGCAGTTTCCGCCGGGCGTGAAGGTGTCGCTGGGGCCGGATGCGACGGGCGTCGGCTGGATCTACGAATATGCACTGATCGACCGTAGTGGAAAACACAGCCTGGCAGATCTGCGGGCCCTACAGGACTGGACGCTTAAGTTCGAGCTTAAGACGGTACCGAATGTATCTGAGGTGGCAAGTATTGGCGGAATGGTGCGTCAGTATCAGATCGTGGCGGACCCGGCGAAAATGCGCGCGCTGAATATTACCCACAGCCAGCTATCCGGCGCGGTGCAGGCCGCCAATAAGGAGAGCGGCGGCGCCCTGCTGGAGATGGGCGAAACGGAGTATATGGTGCGGACAACGGGCTATTTGCGCTCGCTGGAGGATTTTCGCAATGTGGTGATCGCCACCCGCGATGGCGTACCTGTCCTGCTGAAAGATGTCGCCACCATTGGCATTGGCCCGGAGATCCGCCGGGGTGTGGCGGAGCTTAACGGTGAAGGGGAGGTTGCTGGCGGCGTAATCGTGATGCGCTACGGGCAGAACGCGCTGGAAACCCTTAGCGCGGTAAAAGCGAAACTGAGCGAGCTGCAAAAAACGCTGCCGCAGGGCGTCGAGATTGTTCCGGTCTACGATCGTTCCACGCTGATTGAGGACTCGGTCAAAACGCTAACGCACAAGCTGCTCGAAGAGTTTGCCGTGGTGGTACTGGTGTGTGCGCTGTTCCTGTTCCACCTGCGCTCCGCGCTGGTGGCGATGGTCTCTCTGCCGCTGGGGATCCTCGGGGCTTTTGTGGTGATGCACTATCAGGGCATTAACGCGAATATGATGTCGCTCGGCGGGATCGCCATTGCCATCGGGGCGATGGTGGATGCCGCAATTGTGATGATTGAAAACATGCACAAGGTGCTGGAGCAGTGGCGGCATGATAATCCGGGCAAGGAGCCCGCGCCGGGGGAATACTGGCGTCTGGCGGAAAAGGCGGCGGTTGAAGTGGGACCGGCGCTGTTTTGCAGCCTGTTAATCATCACGCTGTCATTTATACCGGTTTTTTCGCTGGAAGCGCAGGAGGGGAGAATGTTCTCGCCGCTGGCGTTCACCAAAACCTGGTCGATGGCCGTGGCCGCCGGGCTTGGGATCACCCTGGTGCCGGTGCTAATGGGCTTTTTCATTCGCGGGAAAATCCCGGATGAGAAGGCAAACCCGATCAACCGCCTCCTGATCCGCCTGTATGAGCCGCTGCTGGACAAGGTACTGACCTTCCCGAAAACGACGCTGGCACTGGCATGTCTGCTGCTGATCGCCACGCTCTGGCCGCTGAGCCGCCTGGGAAGCGAATTTATGCCGCCGCTGGATGAAGGAGATTTACTCTATATGCCCTCCACGCTGCCGGGGATCTCTGCTCGCGAGGCATCACGGCTGCTTCAGCAGACCGACCGCTTGATCAAAAGCGTCCCGGAGGTGGCGAGCGTGTTTGGCAAAGCCGGTCGGGCAGAGTCGGCAACCGATCCCGCGCCATTAACCATGCTGGAAACAACCATCCACTTTAAGCCCCGCGAGCAGTGGCGGCCAGGAATGACGCCACAAAAGCTGGTGGAGGAGCTTGATAAAACCGTGTCGCTGCCGGGTATTGCCAATGTGTGGGTGCCGCCTGTCCGTAACCGCCTGGACATGCTGGCAACCGGGATCAAAAGCCCGGTCGGCATTAAGGTGAACGGCAATAATATTACCGACATTGAGCGTGTGGCCCGGCAGATTGAGCAGGTGGTGAAGGACGTTCCTGGCGTCTCCTCTGCGCTGGCGGAGCGTCTGGAAGGCGGACGCTACGTGGATATTCGTATCGATCGGCAAAAAGCCGCGCGCTACGGCGTTTCCGTCGATGAACTGCAAAGCCTGGTCTCCACGCTGGTCGGGGGCGATAACATTGGCGAGGTGATCCAGGGACGCGAGCGGTATCCCATCAACCTGCGTTATCCCCGCGATTTGCGTGATAACGTCGACGCGTTGCGGGTGTTGCCGGTAGTGACCGCCAGCGGTAGCCAGGTGGCGCTGGGGGAATTGGCCGATATCGTCGTGACGGAAGGCCCACCGATGCTAAAAAGTGAAAACGCGCGCCTTTCCAGCTGGATCTATGTTGACTTGCGCGGGCGCGATCTGAAGTCCGCCGTGGATGAAATGCAAAAACGGGTGGGAGAGAAGGTGGTATTGCCGCAGGGCGTGTCTCTCTCCTGGTCCGGGCAGTTTGAATATCTGGAACGGGCGACCGAGAGGCTCAAAATAGTTTTACCTGTCACGCTGATGATTATATTCGTCCTTTTATGGTTAACCTTCAGGCGGATATCAAATGTCCTGATAATAATGGGGACATTGCCGTTCGCGCTTATTGGGGGCGTGTGGTTATTGTGGCTGCTTGAATATAATTTGTCAGTGGCGGGGGGCGTTGGCTTTATCGCCCTCTCCGGGGTGGCGGCAGAATTCGGCGTAATTATGGTTCTTTATTTGAATCATGCGATCGATAAATATCACAGGCTGGAGCCAGAAGAGGGAAATACGGTGCTGATGCGGGCGATCCACGAAGGTGCCGTGCTGCGCGTGCGTCCGAAGGTGATGACGGTCGCCACTATTATGGCAGGACTGCTGCCCATCATGTGGGGCAGTGGGAGTGGCTCGGAGGTGATGCAACGTATTGCCGCGCCGATGATTGGCGGCATGGTAACGGCACCGTTATTGTCGATGTTAGTTATTCCCGCACTCTACAAATTGTTACATCAACGTTAAATATGTCAACTGCATGTGCTTATTCAGGCATGCAGTTTATGTATCCTCAGATTATTCCCAGGAACGGGATGGTAATTAGGAATAACACCCATGCTGTTAAGCGTTCATTCAAGTATTCTGTGTTAAGGTCTGCACCGAATACTAAATATGGTAATGGCATTGTGATTGTACGAATTAAATTCCCCCTGATTTTGTTGTTTATTATTGGGCAGTTATCGTTTGCGTCTGCTGTTAATGCAGACAGCAATACAGCGGATAAAGGCTGGTTCACCACCTTCACGGATAACGTCGCGCAAACATGGAATGAACCTGAGCATTACGATCTCTATATTCCGGCCATTACGTGGCATGCACGTTTCGCCTACGATAAAGAAAAAACAGACCGTTATAACGAACGTCCGTGGGGGGCCGGCTTCGGTCAGTCTCGCTGGGATGAAAAAGGTAACTGGCATGGCCTGTACCTGATGGCGTTTAAGGACTCCTACAATAAATGGGAGCCTATTGGCGGTTACGGCTGGGAAAAAACCTGGCGTCCGTTATCGGACGACAACTTCCGTCTCGGGCTGGGCTATACGGCAGGGTTTACGGCGCGTGATAACTGGAAATACATTCCTGTTCCGGTACTGCTGCCGCTTGCCTCCATTGGTTACGGTCCGGCGACGTTTCAGATGACCTACATACCGGGTACCTATAACAACGGTAACGTTTACTTTGCCTGGATGCGGTTTCAGTTTTAACTGAGTTTTTCTGCTAAATCGGCCAAAAAATGCACAGACATTGAAATGTAAAGAATAAAAATCGGACAGCGAAAATTAACGCGACTTTTGTCACTTTTTATCAAAGATCCGCTGGACAAAACGCCTCACAATTGTTGTACTGATACCCGACACAGCATTTGTGTCGTTTTTTAATGTAAAGGTAATTTTGATGTCTAAGATTAAAGGTAACGTTAAGTGGTTTAATGAGTCCAAAGGATTCGGTTTCATTACTCCTGAAGATGGCAGCAAAGACGTGTTCGTACACTTCTCTGCAATCCAGTCTAATGGTTTCAAAACTCTGGCTGAAGGTCAGCGCGTAGAGTTCGAAATCACTAACGGTGCCAAAGGCCCTTCTGCTGCTAACGTAATCGCTCTGTAATTCAGACGCGTCAGCAAGAATTTCAAAACCCGCTCAATGAGCGGGTTTTTTTCGTTCTGGATCAACCGATAAGATAGATCTTCAGGAAGCTGGCGACGATCGCGACGCTTAGCAATACCATACCCACGCCTAAGAGATTTTCTTTCATGCTATCACCCTCGTTCAATATTGAGCCAAGAGTGACAGAGAAAAATTAAGCCAACATTAAGGTTGCCGTGCTTAATGTCCGCTGGCGGAGGAAAATAACCAGAATGCGATCGCAGTCATCGCAAACGAGCCAAGCATGTTAACGGCAATGTTCGTCAGCGCCCAGCCCATCCGGCCTTCCTGAAACAGAAACACCACCTCCGCAGAGAAGGTAGAAAACGTTGTTAAGCCGCCGCAGAAACCGGTTGTAATCAGAACCTTCCACATAGGGTCGATGTTGGTCATGCGATTAAACCAGGCCAGCCCCATCCCAATAATAAACGCCCCGATCAGATTTGCCGCCAGTGTCCCCATCGGAATGGCCTGATGCAGAGGGTTAAACCGCATGCTTAAGAGCCACCGCGCAACGCTACCCGTGCCTCCACCAATAAAAACGGCTATAAGTAGTTGTAACACTGTCAGTACCTGCTATTTGCTGTGTAAGTGCGTCGAGTGTAACGCTGTTTTTGACCGGGAGACAATTATGTATGTTGCAGTAGGGCAGTTCGCGGTGACGCCGGACTGGAATGAAAACGCGGAAAAATGCGTCTCCCTGATGCATGCGGCGAAGCAAAAGGGGGCGTCGTTGCTGGTACTTCCCGAGGCGTTACTGGCCCGTGATGATGGCGATCCGGACCTGTCGGTAAAGTCTGCGCAAACGCTGGAAGGGGCGTTTCTGAAACGACTGCTGGCCGAAAGCGTTGGCAGCGCGCTCACCACGATATTGACGGTCCATATTCCGTCCTCGCCGGGGCGCGCGGTGAACACGCTGGTGGCGATACGTGAGGGTGCCATTGTCGCGAGCTACGCCAAACTTCATCTGTATGATGCGTTCAGCGTTCAGGAGTCGCGCCTGGTCGATCCGGGGAGTGTAATTCCGCCGCTGATTGAGGTGGAGGGTTTTAAGGTTGGCCTGATGACCTGCTACGATATCCGTTTTCCCGAGCTGGCGCTGAACCTGGCATTGCAGGGGGCGGAGGTGCTGGTTCTGCCCGCCGCGTGGGTCAAAGGACCGCTTAAGGAGCATCACTGGGCGACGCTGCTGGCAGCACGCGCGCTGGATACCACCTGTTACGTGGTAGCCGCGGGTGAATGTGGTAACAAAAATATTGGGCAGAGCAGGGTTGTCGATCCGCTGGGGGTGACGGTTGTTGCGGCAGCGGAGACGCCTGCGTTATTGCTGACGGAGATAATTTCAGCCCGAATAGCGCTTGCGCGGCAGCAATTACCTGTTCTGCGCAACCGCAGGTTTGCGCCACCGCAATTAATGTGATGTTTTTTTCAACAATGCTTGATTCACCTTGTTACAGATTGCTATTGTGTGCACGCGCCAAATGACCGTTAATACGTTCAGGTTTTTTGGCGGAATGCAGCCTGTTTCATGTAAAGAAGGTATTTATGGGTGAGATTAGTATTACCAAACTGCTGGTGGTTGCCGCACTGGTCGTCCTGCTGTTCGGTACCAAGAAGTTACGCACGCTGGGTGGAGACCTGGGTGCTGCCATTAAGGGCTTTAAGAAAGCAATGAACGATGACGACGCGGCAGCGAAGAAAAGTGCCGAAGATGACATCACTGCACAGAAGCTTTCACACAAAGAGTAATGGCAATGCTGCAAGGCTTGCATAAAAAAACCGGCTCACGAGGCCGGTTTTTTGTTTTACTGTAAATAAATTTTACAGCTTTATTTCACTTCTTCGCCCTTCGCCTGCATATCGGCGTGATAAGAGGAGCGAACAAACGGACCGCACGCGGCATGGGTAAAGCCCATCGCCATCGCTTCGGCTTTCATTTCATCGAACTCATCCGGGCTTACGTAACGCTGTACAGGCAGGTGGTGACGGCTTGGCTGGAGGTACTGGCCCAGCGTCAGCATGGTGACGCCGTGGCGGCGCAGATCGCGCATCACTTCAATGATCTCAGCGTTGGTTTCACCCAGGCCGACCATCAGACCAGACTTGGTTGGAATATGCGGATGGGCTTCTTTAAAGCGTTCCAGCAGCTTCAGCGACCAGTTGTAGTCTGCACCGGGACGTACCTGACGGTAGATACGCGGTACGTTCTCCAGGTTGTGGTTGAACACGTCTGGTGGCGTCGCGGTCAGGATATCGAGCGCGCGATCCATACGGCCACGGAAATCCGGCACCAGCGTCTCAATCTTAATGTTCGGGCTTTTTTCGCGGATGGCGGTAATACAGTCAGCAAAATGCTGAGCACCGCCATCGCGCAGATCGTCACGGTCAACGGAGGTAATAACAACATAACGCAGCGCCATATCGGCAATCGTCTGCGCCAGTTTTTGCGGTTCGTTAGCGTCTGGCGCAACAGGACGGCCATGGGCAACGTCACAGAACGGACAGCGGCGGGTGCAGATGGCACCCAGAATCATAAATGTCGCGGTACCGTGATTGAAACATTCAGCAAGGTTAGGGCACGAGGCCTCTTCACAGACAGAGTGAAGACCATTTTTGCGCATCGCCGCTTTGATCCCCTGGATACGCGAAGAGTCGGCCGGAAGTTTGATTTTCATCCATTCCGGTTTTCTTAACAGCGCCTCGCGCTCTGTAGCCACGTTTTTAACCGGGATAAGGGCCATTTTATCGGCATCGCGGTATTTAACACCGCGTTCCATCACAATGGGTTTACTCATAGCGTGCGTGTTCCAGTTGCGAATATCGAAGGAAAGCGTTTCAATTCAAGGGAATGTTGTAATTATCAACTATTTTTGAACGAACGACAGGCAGTATATCATTTAAAGGGGCGATAAAGCAGCCTGCCAGGTCGCCAATTTGTAAAATAGTTGTTGTTTTGTGCCTTTTGCCCCGCTTGCGGCAGGGGCTTGCGCTGAAAGGCGGGATCAGAAAGCCTGGCGGATCACGTTAATGACGTTTTCCAGCACCGGATCGCGCAGGCTTAGCTTGTTGTAATGCAGTGAGATTTCAACAGATTCCGTCGTAAGTTGACTCAATGGAATCCTCTCCAGCGGCCAGCATTTTTGAAGCAAAGCGAAGAGACGCACAGGCATAATACAGAGCAAATCGCTGCTGCCAATCAGGGCCGCGAGGGTAAACATATTGTAACTGCTGAAGCTGATCAGACGGTCCGGGAACAGTTCGTCAATACGCTGGCGCAGCGGATCCGGGCCCTGCCCCTCGGACATAAAGGTTGCATGTTCGTAATGACGCAAATTTTCAGGCGTCAAAGGTGCGCTCAATACAGGATGATTCTGACGACAAACGAGCGCCAGAGAGTCGGTATAGAGAACGTTATGCCCTAATGCTCTGGCCGCGAAGCTGTTGCTGTCGATGATCAGGTCCGTCTGGAATTGCGCCAGCTGAGTTTCCGGATCGTTAACGGGCACATTGCGGATCAGCAGCTGTGGCGCATGCTGTTTAACAGCCTGGTAAATAGCGGGCATGACCAGAACGCCCACAGAGGGAGAGGTGCCTATGGTGATGGTTCGTTGCTTATCGTAACTGCCGGTGAGATCCAGCGCGCCCAGAATCGATTCCAGACCCTGGCTGATGTACTCATGCAGATGGGTGGCGTACGCGGTGGGGGTTACGCCCTGGCCTTTACGAATAAATAAGGGATCGGGAAATATCGCGCGCAATTTTTGAATTGACTGGCTAATAGCAGAGGGTGTGAGATTAAGAATTTTCGCAGCATTAACGATACCTTTGTGGACATATACCGCCTCAAAAATAGTCAATAAATTGAGATCAATATTACGTAAAGTCCGGAAAATTTGCGGCTTATCTTCGCCGCTGGTTTCATTCAGGCGTTTGGCTGGTAAATTAGTAGGCTCCACGCTCTTACTCCGTATCCATTCACAATATGAATGATAGTTGAATTTATTTATTATGCTTGCAGAGATTCGTAAAGTGTTTCGTAAGTTTCCCTTGTTTATCGAAAACAAGCAGTTGGGTGATTATCACGCACGTTACACGATACCCGGTGATGGTACTATTAAGGTTCTAATTAATATGGGACGCTAATATATGGGCGACTCGAAAATATAGAATATGCGGTTTATTGTAAAGCGTAAATGCGGCAATTAAGCAGTGGCTGGTCAAATAACCGAACCACTGCCGGAAGTGTGTTAAGCAGCAATATATTCGTGGTCAGGATTGTTAAGCAGCGCTAAAAACTTCTTCAAAAGCACGGGGCGGATATTCTCAGGCGTGGCGGTAGCGACCCACTGGCGCATTTGCGTCATTTCCATACCCGCATACCCGCATGGGTTGATGCGCTGGAAAGGGGTCAGATCCATATTGATATTCAGCGCCAGCCCGTGGAACGAGCAGCCTTTACGGATACGCAGCCCCAGCGAACAGATTTTCTTCTCTCCCACGTAGACGCCCGGGGCATCGGCGCGAGGATGAGCGTCGATACCGTACTCAGCGAGCGTGTTCACCACGGTCTGTTCCAGTAAGGTCACGAGCTCACGTACGCCCAGCTTTCTGCGTTTCAGGTTAAGCAGGACATACATTACCTGCTGGCCCGGGCCGTGGTAGGTTACCTGTCCACCGCGATCGCTCTGGATCACCGGGATATCACCCGTCATCAATAAATGTTCGGCTTTTCCTGCCTGGCCCTGAGTAAACACCGGCATGTGTTCAACCAGCCAGATTTCATCAGGGGTGGTGTCATCGCGCATATCGGTAAAGTCATGCATAGCCTGAGAGACTGGCTCGTAAGGCTGTATCCCAAGATGGCGAACAAGAATTTTATCCTGGTACAAAAGGACGTCTCCGAAGACAAGGGAGAATAGGTAACGCGGAGTATATCACAGCGGGGAAGTGGGTTACCCGGCAAACCGGGTAACCGCTGAGGGACTACAGCACCATACGAACAATTTCGATATTGCCGAGCTCTTCGTACAGCGTCTCAACCTGCTCAATGTGTGTCGCAGTGATGGTGATTGAGACCGAGTGGTAATTACCTTTGCTGCTCGGTTTGACTGATGGAGAGTAGTCGCCCGGCGCATGGCGCTGTACCACTTCAACCACCTGATCAACCAGCTCAGGTTTCGCCAGACCCATTACTTTGTAAGTAAAAGGGGTAGGGAATTCAAGCAGTTCGTTAAGTTTGGTTTTCATGTCAGCTCCGGCGTGTGTGTAAAAAATAATAACTCCCGCCACGGGGCGGGAGTTTTACTGATACGTAGTATATGGGGATCAAAATCACACTTTCAAGTGTTCAATTTTTAACCAAACCAGTGATGGAACATCAGCTTAATGTAATCAATGATTTTGCCGAAGAAATTGCCTTCAGGAATCTCCTCCAGCACCACCAGCGGGCGTTGATCGATGGTTTTGCCATCCAGCTGGAAGTTGATAGTACCCACGACCTGATTCTTTTGCAGCGGGGCGTGCAGCTCGGTGGTATTCAGCACATAGCTGGCTTTCAGATCTTTCATACGACCGCGTGGGATAGTCAGATAGAGATCTTTGTCCACGCCCAGGGAAGCGCGGTCGTTATCGCCAAACCAGACAGGTTCAGAGGCAAATTCTTTACCGGCTTTCAGCGGGTTCACGGTTTCGAAGAAGCGGAAGCCCCAGGTCAGCAGTTTTTTGCTTTCCGTTTCGCGTCCTTTAAACGTACGCCCCCCCATCACGGCAGAGATCAGACGCATCTGGCCTTCAGTGGCGGAGGCCACCAGGTTATAGCCAGCTTTATCGGTGTGGCCGGTTTTGATACCGTCGACGTTCAGGCTGTTGTCCCACAGCAGGCCGTTACGGTTGGTCTGACGAATGCCGTTGAAGGTGAACTCTTTCTCTTTGTAGATAGAGTACTCGTTTGGCACGTCGCGGATCAGCGCCTGACCGATCAGCGCCATGTCACGTGCGGAGCTGTACTGACCCTCGGCGTCCAGGCCGTGAACGGTCTGGAAGTGGCTGTTTTTCAGACCCAGCGCGGAGACGTAGCTGTTCATCAGGCCCACAAACGCGTCCTGGCTGCCCGCGGCAAAATCAGCCATGGCCACGCAGGCGTCGTTACCGGACTGCAAGTTGATGCCACGGATAAGCTGAGAGACCGGAACCTGCATGCCAGGTTTCAGGAACATCAGCGATGAACCTTTGAACACGGGGTTGCCGGTTGCCCACGCATCGTTACCGATAGTCACCAGGTCGGTTTCTTTGAATTTGCCTGCTTTCATAGCCTGGCCGATAACATAGCTGGTCATCATTTTGGTCAGGCTGGCCGGATCGCGGCGGGCATCGGCGTTCTGTTCTGCCAGAACTTTGCCGGAGTTGTAATCAATCAGGATGTAGGATTCCGCGTCGATCTGCGGAACGCCAGGGATCATGGTCTTGATGTTCAGGTCATCCGCGTGAGCTGCGGAGAACGCAGCAGCGCAAAGGGCCGTGGTCAGCGCCATGCGCTGCACAAAACGAGCAGAAAAAGTGGTCTTCATGGTCAGAACTACGACATCCGTGATGGAATTAAAAAAGTGCCTTACTATAGCAAATGCTATACGGGCAGGCATCCGACTTTCATCATGAGAGTGTTAACGTGGTTTACACAAACTGACATTTCGGATACCACCGAATAATTATTTTGCAACAGCGATAAACGACTGGAGCTGCGCCTCGCTCTGCAAACGTTGTTGCAGGGATGCTGCCTGCGATTTGCTGGCAAACGGACCCATCTGGATACGCCATACCGCACCGTTTTGCTCAACGCGGCCTGGCACGCCAAACTGTTTGCTTAAACGCTGCTGATATTGCTCTGCACGGGTCCGATCGCTGACAGCGCCAACCTGAACCACGTAGCTGCCGCTCGCCGTCGCAGTCTGCGTAGCAGCAGGCGCGGTCACCGGGGCGGGTTGTGCAGCGGGTGCAGCAGCGACGGGCGCAGGCGCTGGGGCAGGTTCATTTGATTCAATCACGCCCGGCGCTAACGTGGTGGGTGCGCCAAGGAAACCACTGCTTTTCACCGGGGCGCCTGTCGCGTCTTCACTTTGCAGCGTATCGTTGCTGATAGCACGCACTTCACCCTGCGGCTGTGTGGGCTCTGCCGGCGTTGAAGCGCCCCCCATACCACCGCTCAGATCCGGGCGAGCGGGCAGGGCATAGGTCTGTTTCGCGACCGTGGTACAGGCCGTGCCCGGGCCAGACAGCGAACCATCCTGCGCCACGATAATTGGGTCGATACGCACTTTAGTATTGTTTGAGGTGTTCAGACGGTCGGCCGCCGCGCGGGACAGGGAGATCACGCGATCGGTGCCGTAAGGACCGCGATCGTTGATACGCACCACGATCATTCGGCCATTCGCCAGGTTAGTGATGCGTGCATAGCTCGGGACAGGCAACGTCGGGTGTGCCGCCGTGATCTGCATCGGATCGAAGGTTTCACCCGACGCGGTCAGGTTGCTGCCGGGCTCAGCGTCATAGATGGCAGCAAAGCCAGCCTGGCTGAAACGGGAAGGATCCTGAACGATTTTATAGCTTTTACCGTCGCGCTGATAATCCTGATTCACGCTGGCGTTCAGCGGTTCATAAACGGGATCGGCACCGCTAATCTCGACAATCGGGCCATTACAGACCGCAGGCTGCGGCGGCGCGACGGTTGCCTGTTGCTGACCATCATCACTTGTACAGGCGGCAAGTAAACTTGCTGCGATGCAGATCCCCAGCCACTGCTTACGCATTGCGATCCCCTTATTTTTATACGCTTTTGGACAACATTTTCCTGTGGGTATGGATCGACATGACGATACCAAACCCGGCCATCAACACGATCAGTGCCGAGCCCCCGTAACTCACCAGCGGCAGCGGTACGCCGACAACCGGCAGAATCCCACTCACCATACCAATATTTACGAAGACATAAACGAACAAAATCAACATTAATCCGCCTGCCATCACGCGACCAAAGGTGGTTTGGGCGCGTGCGGCAATCCACAAACCTCGCATGATCAGCAGCACGTAGAGTGCAAGCAGAACCAGGATGCCAACCAGCCCTAACTCCTCAGCCAGAACGGCAAAGATAAAGTCGGTGTGGCGTTCCGGTAAAAATTCGAGCTGCGACTGCGTACCGTGCAGCCAGCCTTTGCCGCGCAGGCCGCCGGAGCCAATCGCAATCTTCGACTGAATAATATGATAGCCTGCGCCCAGCGGATCGGTCTCGGGATCGAGCAGCATCATAACGCGCTGACGCTGGTAATCATGCATCAGGAAGAACCAGAGGATAGGGATAAACGCGGCAACCAGCACCACGGCGATACCAATCAGACGCCAGCTCAGGCCGGACAGGAACAGGACGAACAGGCCGGAGAGGGCGATAAGAATCGAGGTACCGAGGTCCGGCTGTGCGGCCACGAGCAGCGTCGGCAGGAAAATCAGCACCAGCGCAATGGCGGTATTTTTCAACGACGGCGGGCAGACGTCGCGGTTAATAAAGCGCGCCACCATCAGCGGGACGGCGATTTTGGCGATTTCCGACGGCTGGAAGCGGACAATCCCCAGATCCAGCCAGCGCTGTGCCCCCTTCGAGATGGCGCCGAAAGCATCTACTGCCACCAACAAAATGATACAGAAAATATAGAGATAGGGCGCCCAGCCCTCGTACACGCGCGGCGGTATTTGCGCCATCACCACCATAATAACCAGACCCATGGCGATCTGGCCGATTTTACGCTCCATCATGCCGATATCCTGGCCGCTGGCGCTCCAGATAACGAGGGCGCTATAGACCAGCAGAGCCAGCAGAATCAGCAGCATGGCTGGGTCGATGTGGATCTTGTCCCACAGCGATTTTTTATTCGGATTATCCGTCATGATTATTGGTCCTCCGCCGCAGCGGCTGCCGGGTTTTCAGCTGGCAGTTCGGTGTTGTTGTCACCCAGCATGATGTGGTCGAGGATTTGACGCATGATGGTACCCACCGCCGGGCCTGCGCCGCCGTTCTCCAGAATCATCGCCACCGCAACCTGCGGGTTATCATAAGGGGCAAACGCCGTCATGAGCTTGTGGTCACGCAGACGTTCGGCAATTTTATGTGCGTTGTAAGTTTCATTCGCTTTAAGACCGAAGACCTGAGCCGTACCTGATTTCGCGGCTACCTTATACGGTGCGCCAGCGAAATATTTGTGCGCCGTCCCGTTAGGGCGGTTGGCTACACCGTACATGCCGTCTTTCGCGATTTCCCAGTATCCGGAATGAATGTCACCCACCGGCGGCTCGTGCGGCTGTATCCATGGCACTTTTTTGCCGTCTTCAACGGTGCTTTGCAGCAGGTGCGGCACTTTCACGACGCCATCGTTGATGAGGATCATCATCGCCTTGTTCATTTGCAGCGGCGTTGCCGTCCAGTAGCCCTGGCCGATCCCCACCGGAATGGTGTCACCCTGATACCAGGGTTTTTTAAAGCGCTTCAGCTTCCATTCGCGGGTTGGCATGTTGCCGGAACGCTCTTCAGCCAAATCTATACCGGTATAATGCCCGTAGCCGAACTTGCTCATCCATTCAGACAGACGGTCAATACCCATGTCGTAGGCGACCTGATAGAAGAAGGTATCCGCCGACTCCTCCAGTGATTTGGTCACGTTCAGATGGCCGTGGCCCCATTTTTTCCAGTCGCGGTAGCGTTTCTCAGAGCCAGGCAACTGCCACCAGCCGGGGTCAAACAGACTGGTATTACGGGTGATGACGCCCGCGCTCAGCGCAGACACGGCGACATACGGTTTAACCGTTGAAGCTGGAGGATAAACCCCCTGCGTCGCGCGGTTTACCAGCGGCGTGTTTGGATCGTTGAGCAGGCCGGAGTAATCCTTGCTGGAGATGCCATCCACGAAGAGGTTCGGATCGTAGCTTGGCATCGAAACCATCGCCAGAATGCCGCCGGTACGCGGGTCGGTCACAATAACCGCAGCACGGCTACCCGCCAGCAGCGTCTCGATATACTGCTGTAGCTTCAGGTCGAGCGTCAGATAGACGTCATGCCCCGCCTGCGGGGGCACCTCTTTCAGCTGACGGATCACGCGGCCACGGTTGTTAACTTCAACCTCTTCATACCCGGTCTGACCGTGCAGCACATCTTCGTAATAACGTTCGATCCCCAGCTTGCCAATATCATGGGTTGCGGCGTAGTTAGCCAGCTTGCCGTCTTTATCAAGGCGTTCGACGTCTTTATCGTTGATTTTGGAGACGTAACCAATGACGTGCGTCAGCGCGGAGCCGTAAGGATAGTAGCGGCGTTTATAGCCTTTGACTTCCACTCCGGGGAAACGGTACTGGTTAACGGCAAAACGGGCGACCTGCACTTCTGTCAGGTTGGTTTTTACCGGAATGGAGGTGAAGCGGTGAGAACGTGCGCGCTCTTTTTTGAACGCAGCGATATCGTCATCAGTCAGGTCGACAACGCTTCTCAGCGCGTTCAGGGTATCCTGCACGTTATCCACTTTCTCGGGCATCATCTCTATCTGGTAGATGGTGCGATTAAGCGCCAGCGGCGTGCCGTTACGATCGTAGATAATGCCGCGGCTGGGCGCGATGGGCACCAGCTTGATACGGTTTTCGTTTGAGCGGGTCTGGTAATCGGTATAGCGGACAATTTGCAGATTATAGAGGTTGGCGATCAGCACGCCGGTAAGCAGCAAAATCCCCGTAAAGGCGACCAGCGCCCGGCGCACAAACAGCGCGGACTCAGCCGTATAGTCGCGAAAAGAATTCTGTAGTTTCATCCGCTGCTTAAATTACCCTGGTCAGTCATTACTCGCGGTGATAAGGGTGGTTGGTAGTGATGCTCCATGCGCGATACAAACTTTCTGCCACGAGAACCCGTACAAGCGGGTGGGGCAGCGTCAGCGCCGAGAGTGACCAACTTTGTTCTGCTGCCGCTTTGCAGGCGGGAGATAACCCCTCTGGTCCGCCAATCAACAGACTGACGTCCCGACCATCCTGCTTCCAGCGCTCCAGTTCGTGCGCCAGCTGCGGCGTATCCCAGGGTTTGCCCGGGATATCGAGGGTCACGATGCGGTTTTTGCCTGCGGCAGCCAGCATCAGCTCTCCCTCTTTATCGAGAATACGTTTGATATCTGCGTTCTTGCCGCGCTTTCCTGCTGGGATCTCCACCAGTTCGAACGGCATATCTTTTGGGAAACGACGCAGATACTCAGTAAAACCGGTTTGTACCCAGTCCGGCATTTTGGTGCCGACGGCGACCAGTTGCAACTTCACGCATTAACCCCAGAGTTTTTCCAGCTCATACAGGCGACGACTCTCTTCCTGCATGACGTGGACAATCACATCGCCGAGATCGACAACCACCCAGTCAGCGGTCGCTTCACCTTCAACGCCCAGCGGAAGCAGCCCTGCCGCGCGCGATTCCTGAACAACATGGTCAGCAATCGAAACAACGTGACGAGTTGAGGTGCCGGTGCAGATGATCATGCAGTCGGTGATGCTGGATTTACCCTTAACGTCGATAGCGATGATGTCCTGACCTTTCAGGTCATCAATTTTGTCGATAACAAAATCCTGGAGTGCTTTACCCTGCAAGTTTTCCCCCTGGGTGAATAAGATTGTACAACTATGAATTCGTGGCCAGTCAGTATACCTGAACTGACGCCAGTCGCGGGACAAATGTCACCGCCCGGCTTTTGAAGGCGGGTATCATCCCACCCTCCGCCTGAGATTGCATCGCCATTTTTGTAAAACAATTTCTGTAAAGCAGCGATCGGCGGGAAAGTCTGGCAGCGGAGGATATCAGTATGGCTTAGCCTGTCAAGGCAGGATAATCATTAACGGACAATTTCGCCGGCGATGCTCAGACATCTGTACTTTTCTGATACAGACCGTGCGCATGGATATAGGCCAGCACGGGCGAGGGGAGGAGATCGTCACAGTCTAAACCCTGCTGGAGACGCTCGCGGATGAGGGTCGCGGAAATATCAAACCACGGCGTTTCAGCGAGGTAAATTTTCCCGGCGGGGAGACTGTGCAGGTCTTCTATATTGTCCGTCAGATGTGCGTCAAGCCACTGCTGATGCTGCGCGTCGCGCATGGTCAGCGGGTAGCCCGGACGGCGGCAGACCAGCAGATGACTGTTTTCCAGAATGGTTTCGTACTGGTACCAGCTGGGAAAGTTGAGCAAGGAATCCTGGCCGATGATAAACGCCAGCGGTTTCATGGGCCCCTGCTCAGCGCGCCACTCCCGCAGCGTTTGCGATGTCCAGGAAGGGGTATCCCTGCGCAGTTCACGCTCATCCAGCGTGAAGAGAGGCTTATCGGCGATAGCCAGCGCGAGCATCGCTTTACGCTGCTCGCTGGTTGCTTCTGGCTGAGGACGGTGCGGCGGAACATTGTTGGGCATGATGATTACCCGCTGCAACCCAATCAAATTCGCGAGGATTTCTACCGGCTTAAGATGCCCATAGTGTACCGGGTCGAAGGTCCCGCCATACATTGCCTGTAAAGAATGCATATCACCCATCGATAAATACGTCTGCCAGCGCCTTATGGCAGAGCAGCAAAGAGAGACTCTCCAGCTCCGCCCAGACAGACTGACCGTAATCCTGTTTTAACGTCAGTTCGGCGCGCATCAGAAGTTGCACTGCCTGACGCAACTGCTTCTGGCTCAGGCGGTTTATCGCCTCCGTGGTCATCGCCCGACGGTTTTGCCAGACGCGATGTTTGTCGAATAAGGCGCGCAGGGGCGTGTGTGCTGACTGGCGTTTAAGGTTGTTCAGCAGCAGTAATTCGCGCTGGAGCGTACGGAGAAGGATGACCGGCTCACTCCCTTCCAGGCGCAGCTGTTGCAGGATGTGCAGAGCACGTTTACTTTTCGCCGACAGCAGCGCATCAACCCAGTGGAAGGGGGTAAAGTGCGCGGCATCATTCACCGCCTGTTCCACGCGCGGCAGCGTCAGCTTGCCATCGGGCCACAGCAGGGCGAGCCTGTCCAGCGCCTGCGCCAGTGCCAGAAGGTTGCCTTCGTAGCAGTAGCACAGGAGCTGACTGGCGGCCTCATCCAGCTGCAAATTGTGCTGCTTTGCTCGCGCGGCAACCCATTTTGGCAGATGCGCCTGCTCTGGAGTCTGGCAGGAGACAAGCACCGCACTGGGGGTTAGCCGGGTAAACCAGGCAGCGTTTTCCTGCGCTTTTGTGAGTTTGTTGCCGCGTACGATAAGCAGCAGATCGCCGTGTAACAAACTCACCAGCATAGCCAGCTGTTCATTGATGGCAGCGTTAGGACCATTCTCAGGCAGCAGGATCTGGATTGTCTGACGAGAGGCAAACAGGCTCATGGCCTGACAAAGCGAGAAGATAGCGTTCCAGTCGGTACTGTTATCGATCTGGAACGTATGATGCTCATCGAAACCCTGCGCGGCTGCCGCATGGCGAACCGCATCAAGGCTTTCCTGTAGTAACAGGGGGTCGTTGCCGAGTAGCAGATAGGCCGCGCGCAGCCCTTCGTTGAGCTGCGCGCGGAGTTGTTCAGGATACAACCTGATCATCAGTTACCCAGAGACGTTGGCATATCCGGCGTGCTGGCATCCGGTGTTTCGATAACGTCAGCGCCTTTTTTCGTCGACGCGGCAATGGCAGGCAGCCTGCGGATCAGCTGTTCCGCGGCCTTATCATACATTTCCTTGATGATAATCTGCTGTTCGGCGTCTTTTGCCAGCGCCGTCTGCGGGTTATCGAAGAACGAGCGGTAGACTTTGGTATTGATAGGGTAAATATCTTTACCTGGCATCAAGACGGCCGCATCAACGGTAAGCACCATCTGATATTCCGCCGTCCGCCCATCCTGGAAGATCGAGGCCGTATCTTGTGACAGCGTTGATTTCAGAACGCGAAGCGAAGGAACATCCTGACGCAGGGTTCCCTTCTCGATCAGCTTAACATCGTTCAAACGCAGCTGGTTACGAATGGCCCGGCTCAGCGGTCCGTTCGGATCGGATGAGTCGAAGATCATCGTTTTCATCTGCGCAGGCACTGCCGTGGTGTTGCGCAGGTGCCAGCCGCAGCCAGCGGTGACAAGCACCGCCAGAGATAAGAGTATTGTTGCCAGTTGTCGCACGTTTCCTCCCGCGCTTAGCCAACGACCAGATTCAGCAGTTTACCAGGTACGTAGATCACTTTACGTACGGTAACGCCCTCAAGGTATTTCGCGACCAGATGCTCCTGGCCTGCGCGCTCGCGAACCTGTTCTTCGGTTGCGTCGACCGCGACGGTAATTTTACCGCGCACTTTACCGTTAACCTGCACCACCACCAGCGTGGTGTTTTCCACCATAGCGGATTCATCCGCCACTGGCCACGGCGCATTGTCGATATCGCCTTCGCCTTTCAGCTCCTGCCACAGGGTAAAGCTAACGTGCGGCGTGAACGGGTTCAGCATGCGAACGACCGCCAGCAGCGCTTCACGCATTAACGCGCGATCCTGCTCGCCATCCTGCGGGGCTTTCGCCAGCTTGTTCATCAGTTCCATAATAGCCGCAATTGCGGTATTGAAGGTCTGACGACGACCAATATCATCGGTGACTTTCGCAATGGTTTTATGAACATCACGACGCAGCGCCTGTTGATCTTCAGTCAGTGCAGCTACGTTCAGCGCTGGCGCATCGCCCTGAGAGGTGTGCTCGTAAACCAGTTTCCAGACGCGCTTCAGGAAGCGGTTGGCCCCTTCAACGCCGGATTCCTGCCACTCAAGGGTCATATCTGCCGGGGAGGCGAACATCATGAACAGACGCACGGTATCCGCACCATAACGCTCAACCATCACCTGCGGGTCGATGCCGTTATTTTTAGACTTGGACATCTTGCTCATGCCGGTATAAACCAGTTCATGACCTTCAGCGTCTTTCGCCTTCACGATACGGCCTTTCTCGTCGCGCTCGACAATCGCATCAACCGGAGAAACCCAGTTACGCTCGCCGTTCGCGCCAACGTAGTAGAACGCATCTGCCAGCACCATACCCTGACACAGCAGCTGTTTTGCCGGCTCGTCGGAGTTGACCAGGCCTGCGTCACGCATCAGTTTGTGGAAGAAGCGGAAGTAGAGCAGGTGCATGATGGCGTGTTCAATGCCACCGATGTAAATGTCTACCGGCAGCCAGTAGTTTGCTGCATCAGAATCCAGCATGCCTTCTTTGTACTGCGGGCAGGTGTAGCGCGCATAGTACCAGGAGGATTCCATAAAGGTGTCAAAGGTGTCGGTTTCACGCAGCGCTGGCTGACCGTTGACGGTGGTTTTCGCCCACTCAGGATCGGCTTTGATCGGGCTGGTGATGCCGTCCATGACCACGTCTTCCGGCAGGATCACCGGCAGCTGATCTTCCGGCGTTGGCATCACGGTACCATCTTCCAGCGTCACCATTGGGATTGGCGCACCCCAGTAACGCTGACGGGAAACGCCCCAGTCGCGCAGACGGTAGTTCACTTTACGCTCGCCCACGCCCAGGGAGGCCAGCTTGTCGGCGATGGCGTTGAAGCCCTCTTCAAAGCTCAGGCCGCTGAACTCACCGGAGTTAAACAGGGTGCCTTTTTCAGTCAGCGCTTGCTCAGAGAGATCGGGTTCAGAACCGTCAGCAGCAAGAATAACAGGCTTGATGGTCAGGCCGTATTTGGTGGCAAATTCGTAGTCGCGCTGGTCGTGACCCGGCACGGCCATCACGGCGCCTGTGCCGTATTCCATCAGTACGAAGTTGGCGGCCCAGACAGGGATCGCTTCGCCCGTCAGCGGGTGGATCGCTTTGAAGCCGGTATCAACGCCTTTTTTCTCCATCGTCGCCATGTCGGCTTCGGCCACTTTCGTGTTGCGGCATTCGTCGATAAAGGTCGCCAGTTCTGGATTGTTTTCTGCCGCTTTCTGCGCCAGCGGGTGACCTGCGGCCACGGCCAGGTAGGTCGCGCCCATGAAGGTGTCCGGGCGGGTGGTGTAGACGGTCAGGGTCTGATCGTAGTTCTCAACGTTGAAGGTAATTTCCACACCTTCGGAACGGCCGATCCAGTTGCGCTGCATGGTCTTAACGGTATCTGGCCAGTGGTCCAGATTGTCCAGATCGTTCAGCAGTTCGTCAGCGTAGGCGGTGATTTTGATAAACCACTGCGGGATCTCTTTACGCTCTACTTTGGTGTCGCAGCGCCAGCAGCAGCCATCGATAACCTGTTCGTTCGCGAGAACGGTCTGGTCATTTGGGCACCAGTTAACGGCAGAGGTCTTCTTGTACACCAGGCCTTTTTTATACAGCTCGGTGAAGAACTTCTGCTCCCAGCGGTAGTATTCCGGGGTACAGGTTGCCAGCTCGCGGCTCCAGTCATAGCCGAAGCCCAGCATTTTCAGCTGGTTTTTCATGTACGCGATGTTGTCGTACGTCCACGGAGCCGGTGCCGTGTTGTTTTTCACCGCCGCGCCTTCAGCAGGCAGGCCGAACGCATCCCAGCCGATAGGCTGAAGAACGTTTTTGCCCAGCATGCGCTGGTAGCGTGCAATCACGTCACCGATGGTGTAGTTACGCACGTGGCCCATGTGTAGTCGACCAGAAGGATAGGGAAGCATCGACAGGCAGTAATACTTCTCTTTGCTCTCGTCTTCGGTTACTTCAAAGGTGCGCTTCTCGTCCCAGTGTTGCTGGACTTTTGATTCTATCTCTTCCGGGCGGTATTGCTCTTGCATGGCAGCCAGTGGTCCTGTGTTCAATACAGCTACAAATGTAGCCAATGGATGTGGTAATTCAGATCCGCATAGCATAGCCCAAACGCCCGCGTCAAAACAGCCTTTCACGCAAATGCACTTTGCAGGAATTTACCGGGTCTGTGCTTCACCTGACAAAGCGGCGGCGAAATAAGGTCTATTATTAGAGACAGTTACTTACCCGGGAGGCAAAATGATGAACAAGGTTGCTCAATTTTACCGTGAACTGGTAGCGACTCTGACGGAACGGCTGCGTAACGGCGAGCGTGATATCGACGCGCTGGTCGAACAGGCACGCGCACGCGTGACGCAAACGGGTGAGTTAACGCGAACCGAAGTGGAAGAGGTGACGCGCGCCGTGCGCCGTGACCTGGAGGAGTTCGCGCGAAGCTATGAAGAGAGCCAGGACGAGATCGCCGACAGCGTTTTTATGCGGGTCATCAAAGAGAGCCTGTGGCAGGAGCTGGCGGATATTACCGATAAAACTCAGCTGGAATGGCGTGAGGTGTTTCAGGATTTAAACCACCACGGTGTCTATCACAGCGGCGAAGTAGTGGGGTTGGGGAACCTGGTGTGTGAGAAGTGCCACCACCATATCGCCGTTTATACGCCGGAGATGTTGTCGCTGTGTCCGAAGTGCGGGCACGACCAGTTCCAGCGTCGGCCGTTTGAGCCGTAGGTAAAAGCAAAACTGTTTGCACCCTCTCCCTGTGGGAGAGGGTCGGGGTGAGGGCATCAGGCCGCAGAATAATAAGCCAGCCGCTCCGCCAGCAAATCCACAAACGCTTCCCGATCGATATCCACCATCACCGTGGTATTCGGCTTGTTTCCCGTTAGCGAGTAATAGTCCACCACCGTCATTCCCTGGGTATATTTCCCCTGTGTTTCCACACCAACCCAACGCTCGACCGTGGTAAACATTTCCGGCTTCAGCAGCCAGGCGATGGTGCATGGGTCATGCAGCGGGGCGCCGTGGAAGCCCCACTTCTCGGCTTTGTGATACTCCATAAAGAAGTCGAGCAGCTCTGCCACGGTCGTTGCAACCGGGTTGTCCACAGAACGGAATCGTTCGATGTCCTGCGCCATAATTTGTGCGCGGTGGGTAACGTCCAGCCCCGCCATCACAATCGGCAGGCCCGACTGGAAGACTATTTCCGCGGCTTCCGGGTCAACGAAGATGTTGAACTCTGCTGCTGGCGTCCAGTTCCCCAGCCCCATTGCCCCGCCCATGATGACGATACGGGCGATGTTGCTGTGCAGTTCAGGATGGCTGTTCAGCAGCAGCGCAACGTTGGTCTGCGGGCCGGTCGCCACCAGCGTCACGGGCTCTGCGCTCTCACGCAGCACCTTCGCCATGAGCTCGACGGCAGTGCAGTTTTGCGGTGCGAAATCCGGCTCCGGCAGCGCCGGACCGTCCAGCCCACTTTCACCGTGAACGTTATCCGCAATGATCAGCTCGCGCATCAGCGGCTTAACGGCGCCACCTGCGACAGGAATATCGGTGCGTTTCAGCAGCGTCAACATGCGCAACACGTTTCGCAAGGTTTTATCCGGCGTCTGGTTTCCGGCGGAGGAGGTGACAGCTTTTACGTCCAGTTCAGGGGAAGCAAGAGCAAGGACGAGTGCGATCGCGTCATCATGACCCGGATCGCAGTCGAGAATAATTGGCTGTGCCATAGCGTTCTCCATTCTCAGCATTATTTGTGACAAGGTTAACGCTGTGATGTGAAGCCGAATAGAAAAAGAGATCTAAATCGTGAAGCAGTGCGCAATCCGCAGATTGCGCACTAAAAAGATTAATGCAGGATTTTGGCGAGGAAGTCTTTTGCACGTTCAGATTTAGGATTTGCGAAGAACTCTTCTTTTGGTGAGTCTTCAACAATTTTCCCTTCATCCATGAAGATCACGCGGTTGGCCACTTTACGGGCGAAGCCCATTTCGTGCGTCACCACCATCATGGTCATCCCTTCGTGCGCCAGCTCCACCATGACGTCCAGTACTTCGTTGATCATCTCAGGATCGAGCGCGGACGTCGGCTCATCAAACAGCATAGCCACCGGATCCATGCACAGCGCACGCGCGATTGCCACACGCTGCTGTTGGCCGCCCGAAAGCTGCGCCGGGAACTTATCCGCATGTGCAGACAGCCCGACGCGTTCCAGCAACTTCAGCCCCTTTTCGCGCGCCGCTTTTTTGTCGCGCTTCAGCACTTTCACCTGCGCCAGCGTCAGGTTCTCAATGATGGAGAGGTGAGGGAACAGCTCAAAATGCTGGAACACCATCCCTACGTGGGAGCGAAGCTGGGCAAGGTTGGTTTTGCGGTCATTCACTTTGGTGCCGTTAACGACAATCTCGCCCTGCTGGACAGGTTCCAGCCCATTAACGGTTTTGATAAGCGTGGACTTACCGGAACCGGACGGACCGCATACCACCACCACATCGCCTTTTTTCACTTCTGTTGAGCAGTCGGTCAGCACCTGAAAGTGCCCATACCATTTAGAAACATTTTTCAGGGAAATCATTATACCGTCCTTTTCTTCAGCCAGCTGACCAACAGCGATGCGCTTAAACTAATCACAAAATAGACCCCGCCCGCGAAGAGGATCATCTCAACCTGCGTTCCGTCACGTTCGCCAATGGTGGAGGCGGTACGGAAGAAGTCTGCCAGACTCAGCACGTAGACCAGGGAGGTATCCTGGAACAGGACGATGCCCTGCGTCAGCAGCAGCGGAACCATAGCGCGAAACGCCTGCGGCAGAATAATGAGCTTCATAGACTGCCAGTGCGTCATACCGAGCGCCAGCGCAGCGCTGGACTGCCCGCGCGAGATACTCTGAATACCGGCGCGGATGATCTCTGAGTAGTAGGCGGCTTCAAACATGGAAAACGCCACCATGGCAGAGATCAGGCGGATATCGGTCTTTGGCGACAGTCCCAGTACGTTCTGTAAAAAGCCGGGAACAATCAGATAAAACCACAGCAGCACCATGACCAGTGGAATGGAGCGGAACACGTTAACGTAAGCCGTGGCAAACCAGGCGAGCGGCTTAAAGCTCGACAGGCGCATCACAGCCAGCAGGGTGCCCCAGACAATACCGACGATAATGGCGATAACGGTGATCTTTAAGGTGATTGCCAGTCCATCCAGCAGATAGGGCATGGAGGGAACAATGGAACTCCAGTCAAAATCGTACATTTATTTGCCCCCCAGATTGCCCGGCAGGCGTACTTTGCGTTCAACCAGGTTCATCACCAGCATGATGAATGCGTTAATCAGAACATAGGCGAGCGTGATCGCCGTGAAGGATTCCCATGCGTGAGCGGAATAATCCAGCAGTTTGCCCGCCTGCGCCGCCATATCTACCAGACCAATGGTTGAGGCGATAGCCGAGTTTTTTACCAGGTTCATCATCTCGGAGGTCATCGGCGGAACGATGACGCGGTAAGCGTTCGGCAGCAGTACGTAACGGTAGGCCTGAGGCAGAGTCAGGCCCATCGCCAGTGCCGCATTCTTTTGCCCGCGCGGCAGTGACTGTATGGCGGCACGTACCTGCTCGCAGACGCGCGCAGCGGTGAACAGCCCCAGACACAGCATAGAGGAGACAAAAAATTGTACGTTAGGATCCAGCTCGGCCTTAAACCACATGCCGAGATCTTCCGGCAGCAGTTCCGGGATCACCAGATACCAGGTAAAGAACTGCACGATCAGCGGAACGTTACGGAACAGTTCCACATAGAGCGTGCCAATTGAAGAGAGAAAACGGTTAGGGACGGTACGCAGAATACCGAACAGCGAACCGACAAGAAACGCGATAATCCACGCCGTTATCGATAACGCAACGGTAACCTGAAAGCCGCTCCACAGCCAGCCGAGATAGGTGGTGTTGCCGAACGGGGCTTGTTGCAGAAAGATGCCCCAGTTCCAGTCAATTGACATAGTAAACTCCAGAAAAAAAAGGGTAGCAGCGCTACCCTCGAAGATTGGTGAGAAGCTCAATTTTTGCGCTGAGTGGGGAACGACCACTCAACGTATAGTCTGTCCATGCTTCCCGACAATCGAGAGGGCAGGAGATCCCGCCCCTGTCGTTCTAATTAGTTAAGAGCTTTGTCGTTTGGTGATTTGAACAGCGCTTTCATGTCGTCAGACAGTTCAAAGTTCATGTTCAGGTTTTTTGGTGGAATTGGGTTCTTGAACCATTTGTCGAACCATTTTGCCGCTTCGCCGGAGGTTTGCGCCTGAGCGATGGTGTCATCGATCAGTTTCTTGAAGTCCTCGTCACCTTTACGCAGCATACAGCCGTAGGCTTCTTTCGACTGGGCGGTACCGACGATTTCCCAGTTGTCTGGTTTCTTCGCCTTGGCGCGCTCGCCTGCCAGCAGAGCGTCATCCATCATAAACGCGACGGCACGGCCGCTTTCCAGGGTACGGAAGGAGTCGCCATGGTCTTTCGCGCTGATGATGCGCATGTCCATTTTCTTCTCGTCGTTCAGCTTGTGCAGCAGCACTTCGGACGTGGTACCGGAGGTCACGACAACCGCTTTGCCTTTCAGGTCAGCAAAATCTTTGATGTCGCCGCCTTTCTTCGTCAGCAGGCGGGTGCCCACAACGAAGATGGTGTCCGAGAAAGCAGCCTGTTTCTGACGCTCAAGGTTGTTGGTGGTTGAGCCACATTCAAAATCAAATGTGCCGTTTTGCAGCAGAGGAATACGGTTCTGTGAAGTGATGGGGATCAGCTTCACTTGCAGGTCAGGTTTGTTCAGCTTTTTCTTCACGGCTTCAACGATGGCGTTGGAGTAATCCTGTGAATAGCCCACGACTTTTTGCGTGTTGTCGTAGTAAGAGAACGGGACAGAAGATTCACGGTGGCCGACCACGATCACGCCGTTTTTGGCAATCTTGTCGAGAGTGCTTCCTGCTGCCGGAGCGTCTTCAGCGTGGACAACCCCCGCAGACATTCCCATAACCAGCATTGCTGTGGCCAGTTTACGTAATTGCATACCCAACTCCTTTCTTATCAGCGCCAGTGACGCATAGATACCCATTGTGATGTTGTTATATCTCGCGCAATGCGAGTGCAGTGTTATGCAAGCTTGTTAACATTTAGTCTGGCTTAATGTAAAGATTTTGCTGCGTTATTGTTTATTTTTGCGAAGCGCGCCGCACCATTCAGAGGCAATAATCCCTCGTTGCACCGTTTCGGTGCTACCGATGATCTACGCTGGTGCGACAAGGCTGCACGTTAAGCCAGACAGCGTTGATGTAATTAAACAAAGCAACAGGCGTGCCAGAATTGAAGTTTGGGAAGAAATTGTCGGGCGGCGCCGGCGCCGGAGAGCAGGCCGGGTAAGGCGTAGCCGCCACCCGGCAACAGAAGATAAGGTTATTTACGACGCTGACGCAGGCTCATCAGCACTGCGCCAAAGCCGAACAGCACGGTCAAAATCCACAGCGGCCAGTTCCCGGTGCGCGCGTAAGGGGTGAGCCCGGTAGTTGGCGTGACGTTAGTAGTCAGCACCTCACGGGTAAATTGCGGGATCATGGCCTGGATTTCACCCTGCGGACCAATCACGGCGGTAATGCCGTTATTGGTGCTGCGCAGCAACGGACGCGCCAGCTCCAGAGAACGCATTCGCGCCATCTGGAAGTGCTGCCACGGACCAATCGATTTACCGAACCACGCATCGTTTGAGATGGTCAGCAGATAGTCGGTGTCCGGGCGGAAATTATCGCGCACCTGCTCGCCGAGGATAATCTCGTAGCAAATGGCGGCCGTCAGGGCAAAACCGTGCGCATGCAGCTGCGGCTGAACGTAAGGGCCCCGGCTGAATGAGGACATCGGCAAATCAAAGAACGGTGCCAGTGGGCGCAGAATAGACTCCAGCGGAACAAATTCGCCAAACGGTACAAGGTGGTTTTTGTTGTAACGATTGGTGGAGGTATAGCTGTATTCGCTGCCCTTACCGAGCGTAATGATCGTGTTGTACGTGTCATAGCGGTTCTGCTGATTGAGACGCGCATCCACAATTCCGGTGATCAGCGTACTGCCGCGTGCGCGCAGCAGATCGTCCATCATCTTCAGGAAGGGCTGCTGATTGATCTCCAGGTCTGGGATCGCAGACTCAGGCCAGATGATGAGCTGCGATTTGCCCATCACCTTTTCAGTGGCGTTGGCGTAGATTTTCAGCGTGTTCAGCAGCTGATTCTCATCCCATTTCAGGGACTGCGGGATATCGCCCTGGACCAGAGAAACCTGCGTGGCGCGCGCGGGCTCCAGCGTAAACCACTGGATATAACGCAGCGGGAAGGGCAGGGCAAACAGGATTAACGCGGCAACCAGCGGCTTCCAGTTACGTGTCACCAGGGCCAGCACCAGCAGGCCGCTGACGATCATCAACAGGAAGTTGATGGCTTCCACGCCCATGACCGGGGCCAGGCCTTTCAGCGGGCCGTCTACCTGGCTATAGCCGAACTGCAACCACGGGAAGCCGGTCAGTACCCAGCCGCGCAGAAATTCGGTGATTTGCCAGACAACGGGTGCCGCTATCGCCACGCGCAGCCAGGTCGTTTTTGGCCACAGGCGAGACAGGATGCCCGCGAACAGGCCAGTGTAGAGCGAAAGATAGGCGGCGAGCAGCACAACCAGGAAGACGTTAACCGGCCCCGGCATTCCGCCAAATTGCGCGATACTGACGTAGACCCAGTTGATACCAGAGCCAAACAGTCCCAGCCCCCAGAAGTAGCCGATGGCCGCGGCCTGTACCGGACGACGGTTCAGGGTAAGCCCCTGTAGCCCCATCAGGGAGAGAATAGCGGCTGGCCAGATATCGTAAGGAGAAAAAGCCAGCGTACCGCTGGCTCCGAGTAACAGCGCCAGCAGCAAACGGACGCGCTGGCGTTCAAAGAGTGGGGCAAATGCCATTTACATTAATCTTCCAGTTTTGGCACCGGTGAGTCGTCCGGCATTCTGACGTGAACCTGAATAATACGTCGGCTGTCAGCCATTGCGACCTTGAACTGGTAACCATCGATGTCAACGGTTTCACCGCGGGCCGGAAGATGGCCGAAGGCCTGCATCACCAGACCACCAATGGTGTCCACTTCTTCATCGCTGAAGCTGGTGCCAAAGGTATCGTTGAAGTCTTCAATGGAGGCCAGCGCGCGCACGGTCCAGGTGTGGCGGCTCAGCTGACGGAAG
This sequence comes from Enterobacter cloacae complex sp. IR5459, assembly GCF_049238005.1. Classification (NCBI taxonomy): domain Bacteria; kingdom Pseudomonadati; phylum Pseudomonadota; class Gammaproteobacteria; order Enterobacterales; family Enterobacteriaceae; genus Enterobacter; species Enterobacter cloacae complex sp. IR5459. The sequence continues at coordinate 308,465 of NZ_JBMKIG010000002.1, read as the reverse complement.
TCGATATCCTCTTCTTCGTCATACTCATCTTCGATTTCGCCCACGATCAGCTCAAGGATGTCTTCGATTGTGACCAGACCGGAAACGCCACCAAATTCATCAATAACAATCGCCATGTGATAGCGCTGGGAGCGAAACTCCTTCAGCATCCGATCCACACGCTTACTTTCCGGCACAACCACGGCCGGGCGTAACACCTTTTCCATACTGAAGGCTTCGGCATCGCTGCGCATAAACGGCAGCAGATCTTTCGCCATCAAAATCCCTTCAATGTGATCTTTATCTTCGCTGATGACCGGGAAACGTGAGTGAGCCGATTCGATAATCACATCGAGGCACTCGTCCAGCGTCTGGTTGCGTTTCAGGGTAATCATCTGCGAGCGGGGGATCATGATGTCGCGGACGCGCTGGTCGGCGATGTCCATCACCCCTTCGAGCATTTCGCGCGTATCTTCGTCGATAAGGTCGTTCTGCCCGGAATCACGAATCAGCTCCAGCAGTTCATCACGGTTTTTCGGTTCGCCGTGGAAAAGCTGGTTCAGAATGAGGGAGAAAAATCCCTTTTTAGTGGTTGTCGTGTCGCTACTGTGTGAATTGTCGTCGCTCATGGCGTTTGTTAAGGGTTCTCTTGTTAGTTCAACGTTAACCGCCGCGCTATGTCCCTGCGCGGCGGCATGGTAGTCAGTGACTGACTATTCTTTCTCGGCAATGTACGGATCCTCATAGCCCAGAGCAAGCATTATCTCTGTCTCGAGGGATTCCATCTCTTCCGCTTCGTCATCTTCAATATGGTCGTAACCCAGAAGATGCAGGCTACCGTGCACCACCATGTGTGCCCAGTGCGCTTCCAGCGGCTTTTGCTGCTCTTTGGCTTCCTGCTCAACCACCTGACGGCAGATGATCAGATCGCCCAGCAGCGGCATCTCAATGCCCGGAGGGGCTTCGAACGGGAAAGAGAGCACGTTGGTCGGCTTATCTTTCCCGCGGTAGGTCAGGTTGAGCTCATGGCTTTCTGCTTCATCCACCAGGCGAATCGTGACCTCTGATTCTTCCTGAAACTGGGGGATAACGGCATCCAGCCATTTCTGAAACTGTGCCTCTTCTGGCATGCCGGAATTATCTTCACAGGCCAGCTGTAAATCGAGGATCACCTGACTCATTTCTGTTCATGCTCCTGCGCTTCGCGCTTACGTTCTGCGGCCAGTTCGGCCCTGCGCTTCTGATCTGCCTCTTCCCAGGCCTCATAAGCGTTAACGATACGCGCGACCACCGGATGGCGTACCACGTCTTCACTGTGGAAGAAGTTGAAGCTGATTTCCTCTACCTCGGCCAGGACTTCGATGGCGTGACGCAGACCCGATTTGGTGTTACGCGGCAGGTCAATCTGGGTGACGTCACCGGTGATAACCGCTTTCGAGTTAAAGCCAATACGCGTCAGGAACATCTTCATCTGTTCGATAGTGGTGTTCTGGCTCTCATCCAGAATGATGAACGCGTCGTTAAGCGTACGGCCACGCATGTAGGCCAGCGGGGCCACTTCAATCACGTTACGCTCGATGAGCTTTTCAACTTTCTCGAAGCCGAGCATTTCGAACAGCGCGTCATACAGCGGGCGCAGATACGGGTCGACCTTCTGGCTCAGATCGCCCGGCAGGAAGCCCAGTTTTTCACCGGCTTCAACAGCAGGGCGGGTCAGCAGGATACGGCGGATCTCCTGACGCTCAAGCGCATCGACCGCAGCAGCAACGGCCAGATAGGTTTTACCCGTACCCGCCGGGCCCACGCCGAAGGTGATGTCATGGTCGAGAATATTGGCGATGTACTGCGCCTGGTTCGGGGTACGAGGCTTAATCACGCCGCGTTTAGTTTTGATGTTGATGGCTTTGCCATAGTCCGGCACGCTCTCCGCGCTCTGCTCAAGCACGCGCGCCTCTTTGATGGCCAGGTGGATCTGTTCAGGTTCAATATCCTGGATCTCACCGCGCATCGGGGCGGTATCAACATACAGGCTGCGGAGAATATCTGCCGCGGCGTTAACGCAGATTGGGCGTCCGGTGAGTTTGAAATGGTTATCGCGACGATTGATTTCGATACCCAGACGTCGCTCCAGTTGTTTGATATTGTCATCAAACGGCCCGCACAGGCTCAGCAGGCGAGCGTTGTCTGCGGGCTCAAGGCTAATTTCACGCGTATCTATGTTCAAACTGTTCCTCTTTAATTGGTTAACTGACCTGTGGCCACACGGCGTAATAAAACGGTCATTACCGAAATTATTCACGCCATAGAATAAAGGCGCAAGCGTTACGGTAGATATTGGGGGTGATGAGAGGAAATACAAGGCCTGCCGGACAGGCAGGCCAGGAGGATCACGGCTGGTAAATACCTACGCCAGAGTCGTTGACCTTGCGGGTGCGAGAGATAACGGATTCCGGAGTCTGTGCAATTCGCAGACCCATTTCATCCTCAGTGCGTACCACCTTCCCGCGCAGCGAGTTCGTGAGCACTTCGACAATCTCGACGTCCACAAACTTACCGATCATGTCCGGGGTGCCTTCAAAATTCACCACGCGGTTATTTTCGGTTCGACCAGACAGTTCCATGATGCTCTTACGGGAGGTGCCTTCCACCAGAATACGCTGGACAGTGCCGAGCATGCGACGACTCCAGGCGTTGGCCTGCTGGTTGATACGCTCCTGTAGAATATACAGACGCTGCTTTTTCTCTTCTTCCGGTACATCATCAACCATATCGGCCGCAGGGGTGCCCGGGCGCGCAGAGAAGATAAAGCTGTAGCTGACGTCGAAATTCACCTCGCCGATGAGCTTCATGGTGCGCTCGAAGTCATCAGCGGTTTCGCCAGGGAAGCCGACGATAAAGTCGGAGCTAATCTGGATATCCGGGCGCGCTTCACGCAGCTTGCGGATGGTGGACTTATACTCCAGCACCGTATGTGGACGACCCATCAGGTTCAGCACGCGGTCAGAGCCGCACTGGATAGGCAGGTGCAGGAAGCTCACCAGCTCTGGCGTATCGCGATAGACGTCAATAATGTCGTCGGTAAATTCCATCGGATGGCTGGTGGTAAAACGAATGCGGTCGATGCCGTCAATCGCCGCCACCAGACGCAGCAGTTCAGCAAAGCTGCCGGTGGTACCGTCGTAGTTTTCCCCGCGCCAGGCGTTCACGTTCTGCCCCAGCAGGTTCACTTCGCGAACGCCCTGCGCGGCAAGCTGCGCGATTTCAAACAGGATATCGTCTGCCGGGCGGCTCACTTCTTCACCGCGGGTGTAAGGCACCACGCAGTAAGTACAGTATTTGTTGCAGCCTTCCATGATGGAGACGAAGGCGGTCGGGCCATCAGCGCGCGGCTCTGGCAGACGGTCAAATTTCTCGATCTCCGGGAAGCTCACGTCAACCACCGGGCTACGGCTGCCGCGAACCTGATTAATCATTTCTGGCAGGCGGTGCAGGGTCTGAGGGCCAAAAACGATATCCACATAGGGGGCTCTCTGGCGGATCAGCTTACCTTCCTGCGATGCGACGCAGCCACCCACGCCAATGATCAGGTCCGGATTTTTCCGTTTGAGAAGCTTCCAGCGGCCTAACACATGAAAGACTTTTTCCTGTGCTTTTTCACGAATTGAACAGGTGTTCAGCAGCAGCACATCGGCTTCTTTCGCATTTTCAGTCAGCTGGTATCCGTGGGTGGTATCCAGCAGATCGGCCATCTTCGATGAATCGTATTCGTTCATCTGACAGCCCCAGGTTTTTATATGGAGTTTTTTAGTCATCGACTTGCTCAGCTCAGGATTGCAAGCCGCGTATTGTAATGCTTTGGTGCGGTTGTGACCAGTATGAAGGTTGTCAACCTCAGGGCCGCAAAAATCCGGTAAACTTAAGGTATTCTTCAATAAGGAATAGTGACCATGACACTCCTGAACACCGAAGTTGCCGTTGTTGGCGGCGGTATGGTCGGCGGCGCACTGGCGCTGGGGCTGGCGCAGCAGGGATTTGACGTAACCGTTATTGAACAGGCGGCTCCGCCGGCATTCGATCCTGCCAGCCAACCGGACGTACGTATTTCCGCCATCAGCGCGGCCTCTGTTGATCTGCTTCGCGGGCTGGGCGTCTGGGAGGCGGTGCTGGCGATGCGCGCGCATCCTTACAGCCGTCTCGAAACCTGGGAGTGGGAAAATGCTCACGTGTCGTTTGATGCCGCCGAGCTGAAACTGCCGCGCCTGGGCTATATGGTGGAAAACAACGTGCTCCAGCAGGCACTCTGGCAGGCGCTGGAGGCGCACCCGAAGGTGACGCTGCGCGTGCCGGACTGGCTGAAAGGCCTGCATCGTCATGAGGGCGGGTATCTCCTGACGCTGGACAACGACGATGAGCTGGCCGTGAAGCTGGTGGTGGGGGCGGATGGCGCGAACTCGCAGGTCAGGCAGATGGCAGGCATTGGGATCCATGCCTGGCAGTACCAGCAGTCCTGCATGCTGATCACCGTTCAGTCAGAAAACGCGCCGGGCGAAAGCACCTGGCAGCATTTTACGCCGAACGGCCCGCATGCATTCTTACCGCTGTTTGATAACTGGGCTTCGCTGGTGTGGTACGACAAACCGGCGCGCATTCGACAGTTGCAGGGGCTGTCCATGGATCAGTTGCAGCGCGAAATCCGCCAGCACTTCCCGAGCCGTCTGGGCAACGTGACCCCGGTTGCCGCCGGCGCATTCCCGCTGATGCGACGCCATGCGTTGCAGTATGCCCGTGAAGGACTGGTGCTTGTGGGGGACGCGGCGCACACCATTCATCCGCTGGCGGGGCAGGGGGTGAATCTGGGATACCGTGACGTCGATGCGTTACTGGATGTGCTGGGTAACGCTCGCGCCCACGCGGAAGCCTGGGCCAGCCATCAGGTTCTGAAGCGTTACCAGACGCGCCGTATGGCGGATAACTTCATTATGCAGTCGGGGATGGATCTGTTCTATGCCGGGTTCAGCAATGATGTTGGTCCGGTGCGTATAGTGCGCAATATTGGATTGATGGCAGCGGAACGAGCCGGTGGTCTGAAGCGTCAGGCCCTGAAGTACGCCCTCGGACTCTGATCTTTATTCCCTCTCCCCGTGGGAGAGGGTTAGGGTGAAGGCATCAGGCCGCACTATTCTGAACAACAAAAACAAAAAAGCCCGCAGAGCGGGCTTGTTTGTTTAAAGTGGCTGGGGTGCAGGGATTCGAACCCCGGAATGCTGGTATCAGAAACCAGAGCCTTACCGCTTGGCGACACCCCAATTGCGTTAAACAAACTGCTTAACGACTTTAAAGTGGCTGGGGTACGAGGATTCGAACCTCGGAATGCCGGAATCAGAATCCGGTGCCTTACCGCTTGGCGATACCCCAACAATGTTCAGTTTACCGAATCGTATTCGATAACGTAAATATGGTGGCTACGACGGGATTCGAACCTGTGACCCCATCATTATGAGTGATGTGCTCTAACCAACTGAGCTACGTAGCCAGTACTGCAATCTTCGATGGCTGGGGTACCTGGATTCGAACCAGGGAATGCCGGTATCAAAAACCGGTGCCTTACCGCTTGGCGATACCCCAATACCGCGGAGAACCGCATGATCGAAGAAATATGGCTGGGGTACCTGGATTCGAACCAGGGAATGCCGGTATCAAAAACCGGTGCCTTACCGCTTGGCGATACCCCATCCGTGCAACGCTTACCTGGGAATGGTGCGGGAGGCGAGACTTGAACTCGCACACCTTGCGGCGCCAGAACCTAAATCTGGTGCGTCTACCAATTTCGCCACTCCCGCAAAAAAGATGGTGGCTACGACGGGATTCGAACCTGTGACCCCATCATTATGAGTGATGTGCTCTAACCAACTGAGCTACGTAGCCATCTTTTTTTCGCGTTACCTTATCGGCGTTGCGGGGCGCATTATGCGTATAGACCCTTGCAGCGTCAACACCTTTTTCAATGAAAATAGCCGGAATGTGACTGTTTGGTTAGGTTGCGAACAGCGAGGCCGAATATTCGACAATTATTGGTTATTAATCGATTTTATGCCGGGAAAAGAGAGGCAAAAAAATCAGGCCCCGGAGGGCCTGATTATAGTCTGGACATTATTTATAAGCAGACTGGTGAACGCCCACCGCGCGTCCTGACGGATCGTTCATCGCTTTGAAGGATTCATCCCATTCAATGGCTTTAGCAGAAGAGCAGGCGACCGAAGGACCACCCGGTACGCACTCGGCTGCGCTTGGAACCGGGAACAGCTCCTCAAAGATCTCACGGTACAAATACGCCTCTTTCGAGGCTGGCGTGTTGTACGGGAAACGGAAGCTCGCAGTTTCCAGTTGTTGATCAGAAACCTGTTTCGCCGCCACCTCTTTCAGGGTGTCGATCCAGCTGTAGCCTACGCCATCGGAGAACTGCTCTTTCTGACGCCACGCCACGCTCGCCGGCAGGTAGGATTCAAAACATTCACGCAGGATATGTTTCTCCATTTTGCCGTTGCCGCACATTTTGTCCTGTGGGTTGATGCGCATCGCCACATCGAGGAATTTCTTATCGAGGAACGGCACGCGGGCTTCTACACCCCAGGCTGACATCGCTTTGTTGGCGCGCGCGCAGTCAAACATGTGCAGCGCCTGTAGCTTACGCACCGTTTCTTCATGCAGCTCTTTGGCGTTCGGTGCTTTGTGGAAATAGAGGTAACCGCCAAACACTTCGTCAGAACCCTCGCCGGAGAGCACCATCTTGATGCCCATCGCTTTGATCTTCCGCGACATCAAATACATCGGCGTGGAGGCGCGAATGGTGGTCACATCATAGGTTTCAATGTGATAGATCACATCGCGGATCGCATCCAGACCTTCCTGTACGGTGAAGTGAATTTCATGGTGCACCGTGCCAAGATGGTTCGCCACTTCCTGGGCGGCTTTCAGGTCAGGTGCCCCTTCCAGACCCACGGCAAAGGAGTGCAGTTGTGGCCACCAGGCTTCAGAGCGCTCCTGATCTTCCACGCGACGTGCGGCGAATTTCTTGGTGATCGCGGAGATCACGGAGGAGTCCAGACCGCCGGAGAGCAGTACACCGTAGGGGACATCTGACATCAGGTGGCTTTTCACTGACTCTTCCAGCGCCTGACGCAGTTCCGCTTTGTCCGTCACGTTGTCTTTCACCGCTTCATAATCAAACCAGTCGCGCTGGTAGTACGGGCGGATCTCGCCGTCCTGGCTCCACAGGTAGCTACCTGCCGGGAACTCTTTGATGGTGCGGCATACCGGTACCAGGGCTTTCATCTCTGAGGCAACGTAGAAGTTACCGTGTTCATCGTGTCCCATGTACAGCGGGATAATACCAATATGGTCGCGGCCAATCAGGTAAGCGTCTTTTTCGCTGTCGTACAGGGCGAAGGCGAACATACCTTGCAGGTCGTCGAGGAACTCCGGGCCTTTCTCCTGATACAGCGCCAGGATCACTTCGCAGTCTGAGCCGGTCTGAAACGCGTAGCGATCGCCGTACTCAGCGCGCAGCGCCTGATGGTTGTAAATTTCACCGTTAACAGCCAGCGCGTGCGTTTTTTTCTCGTTATACAGCGGCTGTGCGCCAGCGTTGACATCAACAATGGAGAGACGTTCGTGAGCCAGAATCGCTTTATCGCTGGCGTAAACGCCTGACCAGTCCGGACCGCGATGGCGCATCAGGCGGGACAATTCGAGTGCTTTTTTACGCAGTTCGCCCGCGTCAGTTTTAATATCCAGTACGCCAAAAATAGAACACATAACCTTCTCCGTTAACCCTGTTGCGTTGTGATGTTGCTTGCTTATGAAAATGCCGCAAAAAGGGGAGGGGGCGCAAGCGTTTTACCGATGAAAACGTAAAAAGTGCAATGGCAATTGCCGAATCTTAAAAAAAGTGTATGCCTTAAGCAATTATATTGATGATTTCTCAATGAAGAGCTGATTTCGTTAGATGAAGTGATGTTTTAAGACAGCAGAAATGAAAAACCACGCCCTGAGGCGTGGTTCTGAATCAAATAACGTCGATTTCGTCGACAGAGGGGTAAATCCAGCTTGGCCGGAACGGCATCGTATCAATGTCATCAAGCTGTGAAACGCCAGAAAGCACCAGGATGGTTTCAAGCCCCGCCTGGAAGCCAGCAAGAATATCGGTACGCAGGTTGTCGCCCACAATGACGGTTTCTTCTGAGTGTGCCTGCATCGTATTCAGTGCGGCGCGGATAATCCACGGGCTCGGTTTACCGACAACAAACGGCTTACGGCCCGAGATTTTTTCGATACCGGCACACAGCGCACCGCAGGCGGGATAAAAACCGCGACCGTGCGTGTCCGGGTTGGTGGCGATAAAACGCGCACCGTTGGCGACAAAGTAGGCTGCCTTATGCATCATCTCCCAGTTAAAGGAGCGCGTTTCGCCCACGATGACAAAGTCCGGGTTCACGTCGGTGATGGTGAAGCCCGCTTTATACAGCTCGTGGATCAGCGCACCTTCACCAACCACATAGGCTTTTTTGCCTTCCTGACGCTTCAGGAAATCCGCGGTCGCCATCGCAGAGGTATAGAACACGCTGTCCGGGACGTTGACGCCCGCAGTAGCAAAGCGATTTGCCAGATCCTGACCAGTCTGTGAAGGGTAGTTCGTGAGAAGAACCAGTGGCATTCCTTTGTCGATGATGCGGTGAAGAAACTCCGCAGCACCCGGCACGGCAACGTTGTCGTGCATCAGCACGCCGTCGATATCACAAATTACATTCTTAATGGTCATGGACAATCCGACATCAAAAAAAGAAGGCGTTACTATAAGATCCGATCAGGATTCCAGCAAATGTTGCAGCAGGATCCCGTTCAGCATGGCACGTTTTACCAGGGCGAATGCGCCAATTGCCGAGCGGTGATCGAGCGTAGATCGCACCACCGGCAAATTCTGGCGAAATGCCTTCAGCGCCTGGGTATTGATGCAGCCTTCAATGGCGGGCAGTAACACTTTTTCGGCTTCAACGATCTCGCCGGCAATCACCACCTTTTGCGGATTAAACAGGTTGATGGCAATGGCGATGGTCTTACCCAGATGGCGTCCTACCTGTTCGATCACTTCGCAAGCCAGCGCATCGCCTTTGTTTGCCGCTTTGCAGATGGTGCCGATCTTACAATCGTCCAGCGTGACGCGGCTCTGGTAACCCTGCTCCAGCAGATGGCGAACGCGATGTTCAATGGCGGCGTTGGCGGCAACGGTTTCAAGACAGCCAAAATTACCGCAGTGGCAACGCTCGCCAAGCGGTTCCACCTGGATATGACCAATCTCGCCTACGTTACCGTTACGACCAATAAAAATGCGGCCATTCGAGATGATGCCCGCACCTGTACCACGGTGAACGCGCACCAGAATAGAGTCTTCGCAGTCCTGGCTCGCACCAAAGTAGTGCTCCGCCAGCGCCAGCGAGCGAATATCGTGACCAACAAAGCAGGTCAGCTTGAAGCGCTTTTCCAGCGCCTCAACCAGCCCCCAGTTCTCTACCTTAATATGCGGCATGTAGCGAATAACGCCGCTTTCCGGGTCAACCAGGCCGGGCAAAATCACCGAGATGGCGATGAGTTCACGGATCTTGCGCTGACAGCTTTCGATAAACTGCGCAATGGTATTCAGTAACGCATGTTCAAGCGTCTCCTGCGTGCGCTCAGGAAGGGGGTAATGCTCTTCGGCAATGGCCTTGCTGCTCAGGTCGTAGAGCGTAAGAGTGGTGTCATGACGTCCTAAGCGAACGCCAATGGCCTGAAAATTGCGGGTTTCCGTGACGATGGAAATCGCGCGGCGGCCCCCGGTGGAGGCCTGCTGATCGACTTCTTTGATCAGGCCGCGCTCAATAAGCTGACGTGTAATTTTTGTCACGCTGGCGGGAGCAAGCTGGCTTTGTTCGGCTATCTGAATGCGTGAGATTGGCCCGTGCTGGTCAATCAGGCGATAAACTGCCGCGCTGTTAAGTTGTTTAACGAGATCGACATTACCGATTTGAGCTTGTCCGCCTGGTGTCATACTTTTACTTACTCAGTGACGACCTCGTTACCATTAACGATGGTCTTAATAATTTTATAATCGTGTGTGAACGCCGTCAGGTTTGCAACCATACCTGGCGCAATACCACCGAGCTGTTTATCGACGCCAATGGCGCGCGCCGGATAAAGCGTGGCCATGCGCAGCACTTCCTCAAGCGCGATGCCGCAATGTTCAACGAGGTTACGTACCCCTTCGATCATCGTCAGAGAAGAACCGCTCAGCGTGCCGTTCTCATCCACACACAGTCCATTCCGGTAGTATATTGTTTTACCAGCAAAAATGAACTGGTCAATATTCGCTCCTGCCGGAGCGGTAGCATCCGTCACCAGGCAGAGCTTGTCGCCTTTCAGGCGTTTGGCGTTGCGGATGTTGGTATAATCGACATGCAAGCCGTCGGCGATAATGCCGCAGTAGACGTCTGGTTCATCCAGAATTGCGCCAACCAGTCCCGGTTCGCGGCCAGTAATATAGGGCATCGCGTTATAAAGGTGTGTGGCAAATGTAATGCCTGCGCGGAAACCGGCCTTCGCCTCTTTCAGCGTCGCGTTCGAATGGCCCGCAGATACCACAATCCCGGCGGCGGCCAGTTTGCTGATAACGTCCGTGCCGGTCATTTCCGGGGCCAGCGTCACTTTGGTGATCACATCGGCATTGGCGCACATGTAATCCACCAGCTCGGCATCCGGTTTGCGCACGTAGTTTGGGTTATGGGTGCCTTTCTTGACCATATTCAGCCAGGGCCCTTCCAGGTGCAGCCCCAGCGCCTGATTCGGATGTTTTGCCAGGTATTCGCGCATGACGCGGATACCCTGTTTCATCAGGTCATCGCTGCTGGTGATCAGCGTTGGCAGATAGCTGGTGCAGCCCGATTTCTCGTTGGCTTTCTGCATGATTTCCAGCGTTTCAACCGTCACCGCCTCTGCGGTATCGTTAAACTGGACACCGCCGCAGCCGTTAAGCTGTACGTCGATGAAACCGGGGGAGATTACAGCTCCATTGAGTGAACGCTGTTCGATCTCCGGCGGCAGTTCCGCCAGCGGGCAAACACGTTCAATCAGGCCATTGGCGATTACAATCGCATGGTCATCCAGAATTTCATGGCCGGTATAAATCCGACCGTGGGTTAAAGCGTACATATCGACCCCCGGTTAAAAAAAGCGACCGCCCCGGATAAAAGAGGCGGTTATTCAATTACAGACCTTTGATGTTCTCAGCTTCCAGCTCGTTGAAGTATTTCAGCGTTTTCACTTTCAGCTCCATGGTGGACGGTTCGTCACACACGACAACCGCTTTTGGATGCAGCTGTAAGCAGCTGATCGTCCACATATGGTTCACGTTGCCTTCAACGGCAGCCTGAAGCGCTTGCGCTTTCACCGCGCCCAGCACCAGAATCATCACTTCTTCGGCATCCAGCAGCGTGCCCACGCCCACGGTCAGCGCGTATTTAGGCACCTGATTGACGTCTCCGTCAAAGAAGCGGGAGTTAGCCACGCGCGTATCATGGGTCAGCGTTTTAATACGGGTACGGGAAGCCAGTGAAGATGCCGGTTCGTTGAACGCGATATGACCATCGTTGCCTACGCCGCCCATAAACAGGTGGATTTTACCGTAGGAACGGATTTTTTCTTCATACTGACGGCATTCTGCGTCAATATCAGGCGCGTTTCCATTCAGCAGGTTAATGTTTTCAGCCGGAATATCAACGTGATCGAAGAAATTACGGTGCATAAAGCTGTGGTAACTTTCCGGATGTTCCTTTGGCAGGCCGACATATTCGTCCATGTTGAAGGTCACAACGTGTTTAAAGCTAACCTGGCCCGCTTTGTGCATTTCAACCAGAGCTTTATACGCGGTCAGGGGCGTGCCGCCGGTTGGAAGACCGAGAACGAAAGGACGATCGGCTGTTGGTTTGAACGCGTTGATGCGATTAACGATATGACGAGCAGCCCATTTTCCGACTTGTTCAGCTGTTGCCAGGGGAATCAGTCTCATTATTCACCTCTAAAGTTTAAGTAAAAGTGGGCGGATGATTAGTGCAACCTGAACTAAGCGTAACCTGGAACCTTTCAGGCCGGATCAATCCGTCTTGATTTTTTGAATGATAAAATAAGTTTTCGTCGTTAGCCAGTGACAGGGAGGGTTTAATACGATATTTGGTGACAATAATCACAAAAAATAGGTGTTTAATTTGCGATACGAATTAATTTTTCACACACTCACACTGCCAGTGAATCATCAACTGTATCTATCGTTCGTGACACAATAAAAACATAGTTTATGCGCGAGTCTTAACAAAGGGTCTCGTAGGGGGAATAGGATGAATATTTTAGGTTTTTTCCAGCGCCTCGGTAGGGCTTTGCAGCTCCCTATCGCCGTGCTACCGGTTGCAGCATTGCTGCTGCGATTCGGGCAACCCGATCTTCTTAACGTGCCGTTTATTGCCCAGGCAGGCGGCGCAATTTTTGACAACCTGGCGCTGATTTTCGCCATCGGTGTGGCGTCAAGCTGGTCAAAAGACAGCGCGGGTGCCGCGGCACTGGCAGGGGCTGTCGGTTACTTCATCCTCACGAAAGCGATGGTAACCATCAATCCTGAAATCAACATGGGTGTGCTGGCAGGTATCATTACTGGCCTGGTGGGTGGCGCCGTGTACAACCGTTGGGCAGGTATCAAACTTCCTGACTTCCTGAGCTTCTTCGGCGGTAAACGTTTTGTGCCGATTGCGACGGGCTTTTTCTGTCTGATCCTCGCCGCCATCTTTGGCTACGTTTGGCCACCGGTGCAGCATGCTATCCATGCGGGTGGCGAGTGGATCGTGTCTGCGGGCGCAATGGGCGCGGGCATCTTCGGTTTCATTAACCGTCTGCTGATCCCAACCGGTCTGCATCAGGTACTAAACACCATCGCCTGGTTCCAGATTGGTGAGTTCACCAACGCGGCCGGCGCGGTATTCCACGGTGATATCAACCGCTTCTACGCAGGCGACGGCACCGCGGGCATGTTCATGTCTGGCTTCTTCCCAATCATGATGTTTGGTCTGCCTGGCGCGGCGCTGGCAATGTACCTGGCTGCGCCGAAAGCGCGTCGCCCAATGGTTGGCGGGATGCTGCTGTCCGTTGCGATCACCGCCTTCCTGACCGGCGTGACCGAGCCACTGGAATTCCTGTTCATGTTCCTGGCTCCGCTGCTGTATCTGATGCACGCGATCCTGACCGGTATCAGCCTGTTCGTCGCCACCCTTCTGGGTATCCATGCTGGCTTCTCCTTCTCCGCAGGCGCCATCGACTATGTGTTGATGTACAACCTGCCGGCGGCAAGCAGCAACGTCTGGATCCTGATGGTGATGGGCCTGATCTTCTTCGTTATCTACTTCGTTCTGTTCAGCGCGGTTATTCGTATGTTTAACCTGAAGACGCCTGGTCGCGAAGATACGAAAGATGATGTTGTGACCAGTGAAGCCAACAGCAATACCGAAGAGGGTTTAACCCAACTGGCAACCAGCTACATTGCCGCTGTGGGTGGCACCGACAACCTGAAAGCGATCGATGCCTGTATTACCCGTCTGCGTCTGACCGTAGGCGACTCCGCGCGCGTGAGCGATACAATGTGCAAACGCCTGGGTGCGTCTGGTGTGGTGAAACTGAACAAACAAACCATCCAGGTTATCGTGGGTGCGAAGGCCGAATCTATCGGCGATGAAATGAAAAAAGTGGTTGCCCGTGGGCCGGTCGCTGCCGCCTCAACGGATAACGCACCGGTGGCTGACGCGCCGGTTGCAAAACCGCAGGCTGTGCCAAACGCGGTGACCATCGCTGCGCTGGTTTCTCCGGTGACAGGTGACGTTGTTGCGCTTGAACAGGTGCCTGACGAAGCGTTCGCCAGCAAAGCGGTCGGTGACGGCGTGGCGGTAAAACCAACGGACAAAACCGTGGTCTCTCCGGCTGCCGGTACTATCGTGAAAATCTTCAACACCAACCATGCGTTCTGCCTGGAAACGGAAAAAGGCGCGGAGATCGTTGTCCATATGGGTATCGATACCGTTGCGCTGAACGGCCAGGGCTTTACTCGCCTGGTGGAAGAGGGTGCTGAAGTGGCGGCAGGCCAGCCGATTCTGGAAATGGATCTGGACTTCCTGAATGCTAACGCGCGCTCCATGATAAGCCCGGTCGTGTGCAGCAACATCGACGACTTCAGCGGTCTGGTGATCCAGGCGCAGGGGCAGGTAGTTGCAGGCCAGACGCCACTGTATGAGATTAAAGGCAAGTAATCGCTCCTGAGTAGAGTTATGCCTTTAGCGGCGGGGGATATCCTCCGCCGCTTTTTTTTGCAGCAATTGCCCCCATTATTTTCTTCCGGGACGTTTTAAGGGTTGTCACTACGTCCGGCTTATAAGATCATATGCCGTTATACGTTGTTTACGCTTTGAGGAATCCACGATGAGTGAGGCAGAAGCCCGCCCGAGTAACTTTATTCGTCAGATCATCGATGAAGATCTGGCCAGTGGTAAGCACACCACAGTCCACACGCGTTTCCCGCCGGAGCCAAATGGCTACCTGCACATTGGTCACGCCAAATCGATCTGCCTGAACTTTGGTATTGCGCAAGATTACCAGGGGCAGTGCAACCTGCGTTTCGATGACACCAACCCAGTAAAAGAAGACATCGAATACGTTGAGTCGATAAAAAACGACGTGCAATGGCTGGGCTTCAACTGGTCTGGCGATATCTGCTACTCCTCAGACTATTTCGATCAGCTGTATGCCTACGCGGTTGAACTGATTAACAAAGGTCTGGCATACGTCGACGAATTGTCAGCTGACGAAATCCGTGAATACCGCGGTACGCTGACTCAGCCTGGTAAAAACAGCCCGTTCCGCGATCGTAGCGTGGAAGAGAACCTGGCGCTGTTTGAAAAAATGCGTGCCGGTGGCTTCGAAGAAGGTAAAGCGTGTCTGCGTGCCAAAATCGATATGGCGTCTCCGTTCATCGTGATGCGCGATCCGGTGCTGTACCGCATTAAGTTCGCTGAACACCACCAGACCGGTAACAAGTGGTGCATCTACCCGATGTACGACTTCACCCACTGCATCAGCGATGCGCTGGAAGGCATTACGCACTCTCTGTGCACGCTGGAATTCCAGGACAACCGTCGTCTGTACGACTGGGTGCTGGATAACATCACCATTCCTGTGCATCCGCGTCAGTACGAGTTCTCTCGTCTGAACCTGGAATACACCGTGATGTCCAAGCGTAAGCTGAACCTGCTGGTCACCGACAAGCACGTTGAAGGCTGGGACGACCCGCGTATGCCGACCATCTCTGGCCTGCGTCGTCGTGGCTACACCTCGGCGTCCATTCGTGAGTTCTGCAAACGTATTGGCGTCACCAAGCAGGACAACACCATCGAAATGGCGTCTCTGGAATCCTGCATTCGTGAAGACCTGAACGAAAACGCGCCGCGCGCGATGGCAGTGATCGATCCAGTGAAACTGGTTATCGAAAACTATCCGCAGGGCGGAAGCGAACAGGTCTCGATGCCTAACCATCCGAACAAACCGGAAATGGGCACCCGCGACGTGCCGTTCAGCGGTGAAATCTGGATCGATCGCGCCGACTTCCGCGAAGAAGCGAACAAGCAGTACAAGCGTTTGGTGCTGGGCAAAGAAGTGCGTCTGCGTAACGCCTATGTGATCAAAGCCGAGCGCGTAGAGAAAGATGCGGAAGGTAACATCACGACCATCTTCTGTACGTACGACGCAGAGACGCTGAGTAAAGATCCGGCGGATGGCCGTAAAGTAAAAGGTGTAATCCACTGGGTGAGCGCGCAGCATGCGCTGCCGGTTGAGATCCGTCTCTACGATCGTCTGTTCAGCGTGCCTAATCCAGGCGCTGCGGAGGACTTCCTGGCGGTCATTAACCCTGAGTCTCTGATTATCAAGCAGGGGTATGCCGAGCCGTCTCTGAAAGCCGCTGAAGCCGGTAAAGCGTTCCAGTTTGAACGTGAGGGTTACTTCTGCCTGGACAGCCGTTACAGCACGGCAGAAAAACCGGTATTTAACCGTACCGTCGGTCTGCGTGATACCTGGACTAAGATCGGCGAATAATAACGCTGCTCTGGTCAATGAGAAACAAACGCCGCGTAATGCGGCGTTTTTTTATTTAACGATCATGTCGTTAAGCATCGGGATAATCATTTAAACCCAACATTCCAGGTCAATGTGGTGCTACTTATTTTATTTAAAAAAAGTTTGTTGTTTTCCAAAAACAGAAACACTGAAAAATATATTCACAATATCAATGTTACTTACTGAAAACTAGCGCATTCCCCCGCCAGTACTCACTTCCCGGTAAATGTTACAAAGCACTACGAAATATGTGCTCTTCGTCATAATCCTGACTTTTGCCTGATTAAAACCATTGATAATTCGCGTCGCGAAAAATAACCTAAAGACGGTAGTTAATTCGAGGGTATTTCTGACTACCCCTGACCATTTGGTCTTTTCTGTTTTTCGCCGTTTAGGGCGTTTTAATTCGTCAAAGAGGAATAATCTATGCGTACGTTTAGTGGCAAACGTAGTGCGCTGGCGCTGGCTATTGCCAGTGTGACAGCAATGTCGGGCCTGGTGATTGCGCCAGAGGCAAAAGCAGCAGGTTTCATTGAAGATTCCACCCTCACAGGCGGTATTTATTACTGGCAGCGTGAGCGTGACCGTAAAGACGTCACTGAAGATAAATACAAAACCAACCTTTCTCACTCGACATGGAACGCCAACCTGGATTTCCAGTCGGGATATGCCGCCGATATGTTCGGGATCGATATTGCCGCATTCACCGCAATTGAAATGGCCGAAAATGGCGACAGCGGCCATCCGAACGAAATTGCGTTCTCCTCCAGTAATAAAGCCTACGACGAAGACTGGTCCGGCGATAAAAGCGGTATCAGCCTGTATAAAGCGGCTGCAAAATTCAAATATGGCCCGGTCTGGGCGCGGGGTGGTTATATCCAGCCAACCGGCCAGACGTTGTTAGCGCCGCACTGGAGCTTTATGCCAGGCACCTATCAGGGGGCGGAAGCCGGTGCTAATTTTGACTACGGCGATGCGGGGGCGTTGAGCTTCTCCTATATGTGGACCAACGAGTACAAAGCGCCGTGGCACATTGAGATGGACAAGTTCTATCAGAACGATAAAAAAACCAAAGTTGATTATCTCCACTCGCTGGGAGCGAAGTACGACTTTAAAAACGATCTGGTGCTGGAAGCTGCATTTGGTCAGGCTGAAGGCTATATCGATCAGTACTTTGCTAAAGCCAGCTACAAATTTGATATCGCGGGTAGCCCGCTGAGCACCAGCTATCAGTTCTACGGTACGCGCGACAAGGTCAGTGATGGCAGCGTAAATGATATCTATGACGGCACCGCGTGGTTACAGGCGCTGACCTTCGGCTACAAGGTAGGTCAGGTTGATTTGCGTCTGGAGGGAACATGGGTCAAGGCAGAAGGGCAGCAGGGTTACTTCCTGCAACGTATGACGCCTACCTACGCCTCCTCTAACGGTCGTCTGGATATCTGGTGGGATAACCGCTCTGACTTTAACGCCGACGGCGAAAAGGCGGTCTTCTTCGGGGCAATGTATGACCTGAAAAACTGGAACCTGCCCGGCTGGGCAGTGGGAGCATCCTACGCGTACGCCTGGGATGCGAAGCCCGGGGATATGGCAACGCCAGACGCGTACTACGATCCGAACTACCGTCTGAAAGAGTCTTCATACAGTCTGGATGCGATTTATACCCTTCAGGAGGGCCGTGCGAAAGGCACGATGTTCAAACTGCACTTCACCCAGTATGACAACCACTCCGATATCCCGAGCTACGCGGGCGGCTACGGCAACATCTTCCAGGATGAACGTGACGTGAAATTCATGGTCATTGCGCCATTTACAATCTTCTGATGAACACGCTGGCGGGCGAGATCCCGCCAGCATGGAGACTGCATATGATGAAAAAAATGGTAACCGTTGCGCTGCTGGCATCGGGGATGGTGGCGTGTGCGCATGATCAGGCGCAGAAAGAAGACTCCCGTCTGAAGGAGGCGTATAGCGCCTGTATTAATACTGCCGAAGGATCGCCGGAGAAAATTGAAGCCTGTCAGAGCGTGCTGAATGTGCTGAAAAAAGAGAAAGCGCATGAGCAGTTTGCGACGCAGGAAAATGTTCGCGTGATGGATTACCAGGCCTGTATCCAGGCGCGGAAAACCGGTAACGATCAGGAAGTGGCGAAGCGTTGCGATAAGATCTGGAACGAGATACGCAATAACAATAAATAAGTTGCTTTACGCCCGGTGGCGCTGCGCTTACCGGACCTACAACGGTGTCACAGCCCGTAGGCCCGGTAAGCGCAGCGCCACCGGGCTTTTTCCAGGCAAAAAAAAGCCAACCTCACGGCTGGCTCAGAGTATGAACACTCACTTATTTTGCGTCGTGCGCATGTTCATTTTCGCGGCAATCACCTTCAGCGCAGTGACCGTACAGGTACAGGCTGTGGTTGGTCAGGCGGATGCCATGACGGGCGGCGATTTCACGCTGGCGTGATTCAATGGAATCATCGCTAAATTCAATGACCTTGCCACAGTCGAGGCAGATCAGGTGATCGTGGTGGTGCTGCTGAGTCAGCTCGAACACGGATTTACCGCCTTCGAAATTATGACGAGTAACAATGCCCGCGTCATCAAACTGGTTCAGCACACGATAGACGGTTGCCAGCCCAATCTCTTCACCCATATCGATAAGACGCTTATAAAGGTCTTCCGCACTGACATGGTGATTGTCTGGCCCCTGAAGCACTTCAAGGATTTTTAACCGAGGAAGCGTTACTTTCAGGCCAGCTTTCTTTAATGCGGTATTGTTGTCAGTCATGCGGAATCTGTCCTGTTGCTAAACGATTCACTTCAAAAGAAGAAGTGACAGAAAATGCACTTGGGATAATGCGTCTCATTATAGAACTGCCATGGCTAAATGAAAACTGCAAGTCTCAAGCAAAGTATGCTTATAAAAACGTGGTATCACCAACAAACTTGTTCGATGGCACCCACTTTTTACCAGGGGGATATTGTACAGGTCTGGGCGAAAAAGTTAAAAGTTTGTAGCAATTAATTTAATCGGTTTTACCTGGAAAACGGGCGCAACCGGAGTTGCGCCGCAGGGATATCAGGCGTTAAGGATATCGTCCAGGTTCAACTCTTCCCGAACCTGCTTAACCCATTTTTCTACACGCTCAGCGGTCAGCTCTGGCTGACGGTCTTCATCAATGGCCAGGCCAACGAAGTGATCGTCATCTGCCAGACCTTTGGAAGCTTCGAAATGGTAACCCGCCGTTGGCCAGTGACCGACGATCGCCGCACCGCGTGGCTCAATGATGTCGCGAATAGTGCCCAGCGCATCACAGAAATACTCAGCATAGTCTTCCTGATCGCCACAGCCAAACAGGGCAACCAGCTTGCCGTTGAAGTCTACTTCTTCCAGCGTCGGGAAGAAATCGTCCCAGTCACACTGTGCTTCACCGTAGTACCAGGTGGGGATGCCCAGCAGCAGGATGTCATAGCCCTCGAGATCTTCTTTGCTGCTCTTGGCGATGTCATGCACATCAGCAACGTCTTTACCGAGCTGTTTTTGAATGTTTTTTGCGATATTTTCAGTATTGCCGGTATCACTGCCAAAGAAAATGCCGATGATTGCCATGAGTAAAATAACCTCTTGAAACTTAATGGTATGGTGGCGCAAATTGTCCACGGATAAGGGCAATAATAGCAGAACAGGCAACCCTGCGGAAACAGCTATCACGCAGGACTGCACTCTGTGCTACATGAAAAAGGTAATATTGGGGATTTTCTGACTCACGCCTTGCCGCGTAACGTCTCAAGCTGGGCGATCAGCATCTCTTCGATCAATTCGCTGCGGCTGATGTTGCGCGCGTCAGCTAATTCGTTAAGCGCATCGACGGCATCGGCATTCAGCTTCAGTTCGACACGCTTAAGCCCACGATTTTTATCGCGTTTAAGCTGGTTGCGTTTATTGATACGCAGCTGTTCATCGCGCGAAAGCGGATTCGTTTTCGGTCGTCCCGGTCGACGCTCATTCGCGAACAGATCTAGTGTCGTACGGTCCGTTTGTTCTTTGGCCATGATTCTGAGACTTCGGGGGAAACACGCCGCCCTGCTAATGCCCGGGCGATAAGCGCGCCATCATACATCACCCAAATCCACACGCCAACGACTGGAAGCCCGTCGTCTTCCGGTCGCTGGCTTTTTAATCAATTCGCTGTATCAGTAAGATAGCGGCGAATGGCGCGCAGGACGGCATCCGGTTTTTCCGCGTGTACCCAGTGCCCGGCACCCGCACTGACGTGAGCGCGAGCCTGCGGGAATTGCGCCAGCAGCGCGTCACGGTACGCGTCAGTGACGTAAGGGGAGTTGCCGCCGCGAATAAAAAGGGTAGGGTGCGGCCAGGCGGGGACGGCTTCCCAGCCCACAATATGCGAATACTGATCCCACAGCACCGGGACGTTAAAGCGCCATTGCCCGTCAACAAACGATTTCAGCAGGAACTGGACCACGCCTTCTTCATCAAGATGCTCGCGCATAACGGCAGCCGCCTGTTGGCGGGTTGCGACACCCGCTTCGGTGACCGCATTGATGGCGGCAAAAATCTCATCGTGACGGCGAACGTCGTAATTGACGGGCGCAACGTCGATGACCACCAGCCCGGAAATTCGCTCAGGTGCCAGCGCAGTGAGCGCCATCACCGCTTTACCGCCCATTGAATGCCCGATAAGCGTCGCTTTCTGAATATTATTCGCATCGAGGGTGTCCCGCAGATCCTGCGCCATGGCTGCGTACGTCATCTCCTCCGAGCGCCCTGAAAGACCGTGATTGCGCATATCAACCTGGAGGATCTCGTGATCGGTCACTAAATCGCGCGCCAGCACACCCAGATTATCCAGGCTACCAAACAGGCCGTGAACCAGTACGATGGGAGAATTATTGTTCGGCGATTGTGCAGTTTGCGCTCGGGTATTCAATTTCATGGCAAAGTTCTTTTTTTAGGTTTGTCAGGTTAGGGTATCATGTTGACCATTCTGCCGCCCGGGGGCAAGGATCCAGTTTAATCTGACTTTTGCCGCCAACCTGGTTTGACGCTATCCGCTGTTGGGATTTGACCTTATAATCTCAACGACTTGTATTCAGATAAGATATCGCACTGGATTAAGATGAAAACAATCGAAGTTGATGACGAACTCTATCAGTATATTGCCAGCCAGACGCGGCATATTGGGGAGAGCGCGTCCGACATTTTACGGCGCATGCTTAAAATTTCCGCCGCCTCACAGCCCACTCCTGTCACTAAAGATGTCGTGTCTCAGCCGAGCGTTGTTGCACAAGTAAAACCTGCCGTCATGCCGGCAAAGGACAAAGTGCGCGCGATGCGCGAGCTGCTGCTGTCCGATGAATATGCCGAGCAGAAAAAGGCCGTTAACCGCTTTATGCTGGTGCTGTCTACACTTTACTCACTGGATAACAACGCATTTGCAGAAGCGACAGAGTCGCTGCACGGTCGCACGCGCGTTTATTTCGCAGGCGACGAGCAGACCTTGCTGCAAAATGGCAACCAAACCAAACCCAAACACGTTCCCGGTACGCCATACTGGGTGATCACTAATACCAATACGGGCCGCAAGTGCAGCATGATCGAACATATCATGCAGTCCATGCAGTTCCCGGCGGAATTGATCGAAAAGGTTTGCGGTACAATTTAACCCTTGCATCAGAAGGACCAGGCAATGGCAAATCACAGCCGTGCAGGACAACCTGCGCAACAACGCGATTTGATTAACGTCGCTCAACTGACCGCGCAGTACTACGTGCTGAAACCGGTGGTGGGCAACGCAGAACACGCAGTGAAGTTTGGTACATCTGGCCACCGCGGCAGCGCGGCGCGCCACAGCTTTAACGAACCGCACATTCTGGCCATTGCTCAGGCCATCGCGGAAGAGCGCGCCAAAAATGGCGTCACCGGTCCGTGCTATGTAGGGAAAGATACCCACGCCCTGTCTGAACCTGCTTTTATCTCCGTGCTGGAAGTGCTGGCGGCGAACGGCGTAGACGTGATTGTTCAGGAGAACAACGGTTTCACGCCAACGCCTGCGGTGTCTAACGCTATTCTGGTACACAACAAAAAAGGTGGCGCGCAGGCTGACGGCATTTTGATCACCCCGTCCCACAACCCACCGGAAGATGGCGGCATCAAGTACAACCCACCAAACGGTGGCCCGGCGGATACCAACGTCACGAAAGTGGTGGAAGATCGCGCCAACGCGTTACTGGCTAACGGTCTGAACGGCGTGAAGCGTATCTCACTGGATGAAGCCATGGCCTCCGGCCACGTTAAAGAGCAGGATCTGGTTCAGCCGTTCGTGGAAGGGCTGGCGGATATCGTCGATATGGCCGCTATCCAGAAAGCCGGTCTGAAGCTGGGCGTGGATCCACTGGGCGGCTCCGGTATTGAATACTGGAAACGCATTGCCGAGCACTACAAGCTGGATCTGACCATCGTGAACGATCACGTCGATCAGACCTTCCGCTTTATGCACCTGGACAAAGACGGCGCGATCCGTATGGACTGCTCCTCCGAATGCGCAATGGCTGGCCTGCTGGCGCTGCGCGACAAGTTCGATCTGGCGTTTGCTAACGACCCGGACTACGACCGTCACGGTATCGTCACCCCGGCTGGGCTGATGAACCCGAACCACTACCTGGCTGTGGCCATTAATTATCTCTTCCAGCACCGTCCGCAGTGGGGCAAAGAGGTCGCGGTGGGTAAAACGCTGGTCTCTTCCGCCATGATTGACCGTGTGGTCGATGCGCTGGGCCGCAAGCTGGTGGAAGTGCCGGTGGGCTTCAAGTGGTTTGTTGACGGTCTGCACGACGGCAGCTTCGGCTTTGGCGGTGAAGAGAGCGCGGGGGCATCCTTCCTGCGCTTCGACGGCACCCCATGGTCAACCGATAAAGACGGCATCATCATGTGCCTGCTGGCGGCGGAAATCACCGCGGTCACCGGTAAGAACCCGCAGGAACATTACAACGAGCTGGCGGAACGTTTCGGTGCGCCAAGCTATAACCGTATCCAGGCTGGCGCCACGTCTGCGCAAAAAGCAGCTCTGTCAAAACTCTCTCCGGAGATGGTCAGCGCCAGCACCCTGGCAGGTGACCCGATCACCGCGCGTCTGACGGCGGCACCGGGTAACGGCGCATCCATCGGCGGCCTGAAGGTGATGACCGAAAACGGCTGGTTCGCCGCGCGTCCATCCGGTACGGAAGATGCGTACAAAATCTATTGCGAAAGCTTCCTCGGCGCTGAGCATCGTCAGCAGATTGAGAAAGAAGCGGTAGAGATTGTCAGCGAAGTGCTGAAAAACGCGTAAGTGGTGTTTGGTGCGGGCTGATGCCCTCACCCCGGCCCTCTCGCACGGGGAGAGGGAGAAAACACTAAAAACGGCAACCTCAGGGTTGCCGTTTTGCTTTTACCTAACTGTGCTTGTTCTTCAATTCAAATCTCGGCGACACCAGACCGTACAGCGTCCAGCCCATAAAGGTCACCATCGCACCATACAGCATCGCTTCCTGGCCGGAGGAATAGAGCGCATAGAAGCTGTAAATTGCACCAATCAGCGCCACAATATTGGCCGCACGGGCTTTGCGCGGATCAACCTTCGCCACCTTCTGAATAATCACCAGCGCCGCCATCGACAAAATGTACGGAATGATGTTCGTCACCACCGCCAGGTTGACCAGCACGTTAAACTGGCTGTTCAGTGACGGGCTGATAGTCATCAGCGACAAACCACTCTGGAAGATGACAATCGCCAGCATCCCTTGCACTGGCGCATCCGCTTTGGTCACGCGGGAGAAGATTTTCGGGAAATAACCTTCGTCAGCCGAGGATTTAAACACCTGAGCGATGGTGAACTGCCAGCCCAGCAGCGAGCCGCAGCAGGACATCACCATCAGTCCCATGATCACTTTCCCTACCTCCGGCGTAAACATCTGCGCAAACGCCAGCCCGAACGGCGCCGTGGAGTTGGCCAGATCCATGTTGGGCACAATTCCCGCAATCACGTTGGTCGAGACGATATAGATCACCGCCGCCCCCAGCGTCCCGCCGAGTACCGCGATCGGCACATTTTTCTCCGGGTTTTCCACCACTTCCGCATTCGCACAGGCTGACTCCAGCCCGAGGAAGGCCCACAGCGTCATGGCGATGGACGATCCCACGGCAGTGAAGAACGGTACGTGATGCGGATTCCAGGAGTTGGCGTACAGGGTCGGGCTGAACCAGAACCAGCCGATGATGCACAGGCCGACAACCGGGATGATCACGCCCCAGACGGTAATGCTGCTAAGTTGTCCGGTGATGCGCGCGCCGCCAAAGTTGG
This sequence comes from Enterobacter cloacae complex sp. IR5459, assembly GCF_049238005.1. Taxonomy (NCBI): domain Bacteria; kingdom Pseudomonadati; phylum Pseudomonadota; class Gammaproteobacteria; order Enterobacterales; family Enterobacteriaceae; genus Enterobacter; species Enterobacter cloacae complex sp. IR5459. The sequence continues at coordinate 283,897 of NZ_JBMKIG010000002.1, read as the reverse complement.
CGACGGTACAGATCCACAGCACGCCGATGGTTGCCAGCCCAATCTGCACCGGGGTCAGCGTCGCCCCAAACAGCTCCGTGCCGTAACCGACAGCGGAAATGGCAATCGCCACGTTGGCGATCAGCAGCGACACGCCGTAGGTATAGTTCGCCATAAAGTTACCGGACTTACCGAACGCATATTCGGCATAGCCACCCATCCCGCCGGACTTGCGGCTGAACATTCCGCACTTGGCAAAGGCCCATGCCAGCGCCATCGAACCCACGGCGGTAACAAGCCAGGAGATAATCGAAATCGTCCCCACTTCAGCGAGCTTGGTGGGCAGCATGATGATCCCCGAACCCATCATATTCACCATGGTGAGAATAGTGAGTTGCACCACGCCCATCTTGTTGGCCTTACTCATAATTTTTCTCCTTTCAGCAGCGATGGCTGAGCGGCAGGTTGTTTGATGACGTAGCAGCGCACCTGTTTGCGACCGTCACACTCCTCGACGTAAACCCCCTGTAACTCCGGCGCAAAGCCCGGCAGCAGATTGATCCCGTCTTCCAGCGCGGCGAAGTAGCGCAGCACGGAACCGCCCCAGACTTCCCCCGGAACCACGCACAACACCCCCGGTGGGTAAGGCAGCGCGCCTTCCGCGGCGATACGGCCTTCCGCGTCGCGCAGGGACACCAGCTCGACCTCACCGCGCAGATAGGCATAGTTCGCCTCCTGCGGGTTCATCATGACGCGCGGGAAGTGAGACCTGCGGAACATCTCTTTTTGCAGCTGCTTCACGTTATGGCGGGCATAGAGGTCGTGCATCTCCTGACAAATCTGACGCAGGGTATAATCCGCATAACGTTCCGGATGTTGCTTATAAAGAGAGGGCAGAACCTCTTTCAGCGGCACATCGCTCTGGAGCAGTTTTTCGAAGCGCACCAGCTGGGCGACGAGCTGCTGCAATTTGCCCATGTCCTCCGCCGGGGTGAGCAGGAAGAGAATGGAGTTGAGGTCGCATTTTTCCGGCACGATGCCGTTTTCACGCAGGAAGTTGGCGAGGATGGTGGCGGGCACGCCGAAATCATCGTACTCGCCGGTGCGGGCGTTGATGCCTGGCGTGGTCAGCAGCAGTTTGCAGGGATCGATAAAATACTGATGCTCGGCATATCCCTCAAAGGCGTGCCAGCGTTCGCCCGGAACAAAATGGAAGAAGCGCAGATCGGTAGCAATCTCTGCCGTATCCCAGCTTTCCCATGGACGGCCATCCACCGTCTCTGGCACGAACGGACGAATAAACTGACAGTTCTGAAGGATCAGTTTCCGTGCTTCGATACCGGTCACCACGCAGTCCATCCACATGTTGCGCCCACTTTGCCCCTCGTGCATGCGGGCGTTGATATCCAGGGCGGCAAACAGCGGATAGAACGGGCTGGTGGAGGCGTGCATCATAAAGGCGTTGTTGAGGCGCTTATGCGGGACATAGCGCGCCTGGCCTTTTATATGGCTGTCCTTCTTATGGATTTGCGAGGTTTGCGAGAAGCCCGCCTGCTGCTTATGCACCGACTGGGTAACCAGAATGCCTGGATCGTTTTCGTTCAGCTCCAGCAGCAGCGGTGAGCAGTCGGCCATCATCGGGATAAACTGCTCGTAACCCACCCAGGCGGAGTCAAACAGAATGTAATCGCACAGGTGACCAATCTTATCCACCACCTGACGGGCGTTATAAATGGTACCGTCGTAGGTGCCCAGCTGGATCACCGCCAGACGGAACGGACGTTCATCCCGCGCGCGACCAGGCGCGACCTCTGACACCAGTTCCCGCAGGTAACTCTCGTCGAAACAGTGTGCGTCAATACCGCCGATAAACCCGTACGGGTTGCGCGCCGTTTCCAGATACACCGGCGTCGCGCCTGCCTGTAACAGTGCTCCGTGGTGATTAGATTTATGGTTATTGCGATCGAACAGCACCAGATCGCCTGGCGTGAGGAGGGCATTGAGCACCACTTTGTTGGAAGAGGAGGTGCCGTTCAGCACGAAGTAGGTTTTATCCGCATTAAAGACTTTTGCCGCATGCTGTTGGGCGATGCATGGCGCGCCTTCATGGATCAGCAGATCGCCCATTGCCACGTCGGCATTGCACAGATCGGCGCGGAAAAGCGTTTCGCCAAATAAATCGACAAACTGGTTTCCGGCCGGATGGCGGCGGAAGAACTGGCCTCCCTGATGTCCGGGGCAGTCAAACGCACTGTTCCCCTGCTGGATGTAATCGACCAGCGCGCGGAAGAACGGCGGGCGGAGCTGGGTTTCGTACTTCTGCGCAGCCGCTTCAAGCTGGCGTCCGTAGTACGCATTGCTGGTGTCGGAGTACTCAAAAACGCCGTGAATACGCGACAGAAATTCAGCCGGAACCCTTTCTTCTTTATGCGTGGCAATAAACACCGGAATACCGAATCCCGTGGCTTCTATTTCTTCTATGGCGCCATTGAAAATATCGCTGACGGCCAGAACCACGGCTGCCACATCAATATAATCCGATGCGGTGATATCCACAATGTCGCGCGAAGTGGTAAAGCATTCAGGGCAGGCACGGCTGACGGCAATTTTTAACGTTTTCATCTTTATCTCTTTATTTCAGGCAATATGGGGCCCTCGACTTCTTGCGGTAAAGAAATCGATTATTTCCGGAAAAAAAGCAAAGCGTGTCCGCTGATACGAAATCAGTTAATTGCTTTTTTGCTGAGTAGAATTCAGTCCGCCCGGTTGCGGAGAATCTGAATCACAAGGAATGAGCGCAGGTGTTCACAGGCAACAGCCTGTAAAATAGCGTTTTTCAGGATGACCTGTAAGCAGATGCGCCAGAAGTCGAAGGACTACCGGGCGTTAAAGAGATGAAAGTCAAAACAGTTTCGGTGGGCAAACATCATGATATGTGTTGTCCGCCTTATATGGGGCATTAAACGATTATTGTTTTCCATGTTCAGTTTCCTTTCAGTAATTGAAAGCATGGTCATTTTATCCAGGGAAAAGGGATTAACTGTGAAACAGATCACCAATAACCGATCATTTCAGAAATAATTAGTCGTTTTGAGTGAATAACACAGATCAAAATGCTGTTTTGTTGGTTCGGTGTTAAATGGATGTTTTAATTGTGTTTAAGGAGGGCGAATATAGCCGTGAACATAATCTCATCGTTATTTTCATGGCTATATTCAGGCTGGTAAGTTTTTATTTAAAATTAAAGTGAATACTTATTCAGATCATAAACCGATATCCGATACCGGTTTCTGTTAATAAATGACGAGGACGCGCGGGATCGGCTTCAAGCTTCTGGCGAAGGTGTCCCATATAAATGCGTAAATAGTGACTATGCTCGACAGCATTCGGCCCCCAGACCTGGCTTAACAGCTGTCGCTGCGTTAACACTTTACCATGGTTATTGAGCAGCACGGCCAGCAGACGAAACTCAATAGGCGTAAGGTGGATCTCTTCTTCTCCTCTTACGATGCGGCGTGCAGCAAGATCGACGCGGATATCGCCAAAGGCGTACACCGGGTCGGAAGGGGAGGTGGCACTGTGTCGACGCAGCGCCACACGAAGCCGGGCCTGTAACTCGCCAATGCCAAACGGTTTGATCAGATAATCATCCGCTCCGGCATCCAGCGCGGCGATTTTATCCGTCTCTTCGGTGCGGGCAGAGAGCACCAGAATAGGCATCTGGCTCCACTGACGCACCTCACGAATAAAATCGATGCCGTCGCCATCCGGAAGTCCCAGATCCAGGATAACCAGATCTGGCTTGCGGGTCGCGGCTTCAATCAACCCTCGTTGAAGCGTTCCGGCTTCATGAACGCGCAAACCGTCGCCTTCCAGCGCGGTACGCAGAAATCGGCTGATAGCGAGCTCATCTTCAACAATCAGAACGTTAATCACAAATCCTCTGGTAATTCATCAAGTTCTGGTGGGCTTTCCAGAGGAAGTGTAACACAAAAGCGTGCCCCACCTTCCGGGCGGTTCTCTGCGGAAATGGTGCCGCCATGCACGTCGACAATCGCCTGGCAGATCGCCAGCCCCAGCCCAACGCCAGGAATGGCGGATTCCTTATTACCGCGCGCAAATTTTTCGAATATAGCGCGCTCCTGTCCGGCCGGAATACCCGGCCCGGTATCCCAGACGTCGAGCCGCAGCACACGTTTATCCACCCTGGCAGCAATCCCCAGCCGGGCCTTTGCCCCGGCGTATTTAGCGGCATTTTCCAGAAGATTAATCAGCACGCGCTCAAACAGCGGGCCATCCACATGGATTAACGTCAGGGGTTCCGGCATGTCCAGCTCAATATGGCGCCCGCCGAGACCCGGCTCCAGCATCTTCAGCGCACTGCCGACAACCTCCTCAAGGGTGAGCCACTCTTTTTTGAGGTTAAACCCGCCGGACTGAATGCGCGCCATGTCCAGCAGGTTGTTCACCAGGCGCGTGGTATTCAGCACGTGCTGGCGAATTTCGCTGGCCTGCATCGCGTGCTTTGATCCTTCCGCCGCCAGATCCAGCGTCAGAATTTCGGACTGGCCAAACAGCACGGTAAGCGGCGTGCGCAAATCGTGAGACAGCGCTGCCAGCAGCGAGTTGCGAATACTTTCGCGCTCGCTTGCCAGCCGCGCCTGCTCTTCGCTGGCGGTGAGCGCCAGCCGTTCAAGGGCGCTGGCGACCAGCAGGGTGAAGGTTTCAAGCAGGCGCTGCTGCTCGGGGATCATCAGCTGACGCAGGTTAGACGGCTCGACGATGACCAGCCCGTGATTTTTATCCGCGCTGCGCAGCGGCAGGATCTGGTAAGGCACGCCGGGCAGCGTGTCGGTGCCGGCGCCGGCAGGTAAACCCTTATCGAAACTCCAGCGGGCAATCGCTTCATCCCAGGGCGTCATCCCCGAAGGGGAGGTCAGCGGGCGAAGGCGCCCTTGTTCGTCGGGGAGCAAAATCAGGTTACTGGCATGAAAGGTCGAACGGATAAACTGCTCGCTGGTCTGCACGATATCTCGCTGCGTGCGGCCAACCGCCAGCGATTTTGACATTTCATACAGATGGCGCGTGCGCTGCTCGCGATAGCGGGCAATGCGTGCCTGGTAGCGCACGCCTGCCGTCAGATTCCCGATCACCAGGCCGACGGTAAGCATCACGGCAAAGGTCAGAATGTACTGCACGTCCGAGACAGCAAGCGTCCCGCGCGGAGCAATAAAGAAGAGATCGAAGCTGATGACGTTGATCACCGTCGCCAGCACCGACGGCCAGCGGCCATAAAAGAGCGCGACCACAACGACGCCGAGCAGATAAATCATGACCAGATTGGCGGCGTCGAAGGCGATGAGCCACTGGCTGGCAATCACCGTAATCAGGGCGCAGAGGACCACGGCCACCATGCAGCCCCGGATCTGAATGCGCCATTTATCGCCAAAGGTGCGAGCGTCCGGCGTACGGTTGGGCAGGGGGGCGGGCTTGTCATCCAGCGCGACGATGACTAAATCAAGATCCGGCGCGCGGCGGGCCAGCCTGTCGGCAAAAGATTCGCGGCTAAACCAGCGGCGGTGCTGGCGACGTCCAATGACAATCTTGCCCAGGTTGTGCTCGCGCGCGTAGCGCAGAATGGCTTTATCTTCCTGCGGATCGGACAGGGTTGCGGTTTCGGCGCCCAGCTCCTGCGCCAGCCGCAGCGCGCTCAAAATGGCGCGACGCTGATTTTCCGGCAGGCCATGCAGCTGCGGCGTTTCGACGTAGACCGCGTGCCAGACGCTGCCAAACTTCGCTGCAAGCCGGGCGGCGGTGCGAACCAGTTTTTCGTTGCCGCTGCCGTGACCAATGCATAACAGAATGGCGTCCCGCGTGTGCCAGACGCGCTCTTGTCCCTGTAGGTCTCGCCAGGCGCGCATCTGGTCATCAACGCGATCGGCGGTGCGGCGCAGGGCCAGCTCGCGCAGGGCAATCAGGTTTCCTTTGCGGAAAAAATGTTCGATGGCGCGTTCGGCCTGGCCGGCAATATACACTTTGCCTTCATGCAGGCGCTGGCGCAGATCGTCCGGCGGCAGGTCAACCAGTACGACTTCATCGGCAGAATCAAAAAACGGATCGGGGACGGTTTCACGCACCTGGATACCGGTTACACCGCTCACCACGTCGTTCAGGCTTTCCAGATGCTGAACATTCACCGTGGTGAAGACGTCAATGCCTGCCTCAAGCAGCTCCTCAACATCCTGCCAGCGCTTCGGATGGCGGGAGCCTGGCGCATTGCTGTGCGCCAGTTCGTCCATCAGGATCAGGGCAGGGCGGCGGGCAAGGGCGGCATCAAGATCAAACTCCGTGACCAGCCGCCCGCGATGGCTGATACGCTGGGGCGGCTGCGTCGCCAGCCCCGTCAGCAGCGCAGCCGTCTCTTTGCGACCGTGGGTTTCCACCACGCCGATGAGAATATCAAGCCCCTGCGCCCGAAGCCGCTGGGCTTCCATCAGCATGGCGAAGGTTTTCCCGACACCCGCGCAGGCGCCGAAAAAAATTTTCAGCTTGCCACGGTGGGCTTCAGCCGTCTGTTCAAGCAGCCTGTCCGGATCCGGGCGCATGGGCTCGTCGGTCATTTAGTTCTTCCTTAGCGCATCCAGCGCCAGATTCAGCTCAACAATGTTCACTACCGGCATGCCGATGAAGCTGACCAGCGGCTTTTGCGTATGTTCTGCAACCAGCTGGCTCACCTGCTCGACGGTCAGCTGACGGGCGGCGGCCACGCGTGGGATCTGCCAGGCCACCGCGTCCGGCGTCAGGCTGTAATCCAGCCCGCTCGCGGAGGCGGTGACCAGCTCAACCGGCACCTCACGGCTGGCCTGCGGATTAGCAGCGCGCAGGGCGGCAACGCGTTCAGCAATGGCTTTGTCCAGGTCAGGGTTACTGCCCGCCAGATTGCTGCCGCCGGAGGCCATTGGATTATACGGGCTTTCCGCAGTGGCGGAAGGGCGTCCCTGGAAGTAGCGTGGGTCCGTAAAGTTCTGCCCAATCAGACGCGAGCCGCGGTTTTCACCGTTCTGGATAATCAGCGAGCCGTTGGCCTGATCCTGAAACCACCACTGGCCCAGCGCGGTAGTCATCAGCGGGTAAAGCCCGCCGGTAATCAGAGACAGCAGAGTAAACAACAGTATAGCGGGACGTAACATCGTCATTGGATCCACCTTTTAAACCAGCCCGAACAGCGTTAGCAACATGTCGATAACCTTGATCCCAATAAAGGGCACCACCAGCCCACCCAGACCGTAAATCCACAGGTTACGGCGCAGCATGGCGGCGGCCGTCAGCGGCTTATAGCTCACCCCTTTCAGCGCCAGCGGAATAAGAAAGACAATAATCAGCGCGTTGAAGATCACCGCGCTCAGAATGGCCGAGGCCGGAGAGTGCAGGTGCATCACGTTCAGGGCATTCAACTGCGGGTAGGTTGCCGCAAACGCCGCCGGAATGATGGCGAAATACTTCGCCACGTCGTTGGCGATACTGAACGTGGTCAGCGAGCCGCGCGTCATCAGCATCTGCTTCCCGATATGTACCACTTCGATCAGCTTGGTCGGGTTCGAGTCGAGATCCACCATGTTGCCCGCCTCTTTTGCCGCCTGGGTACCGGAGTTCATCGCCACCGCCACGTCGGCCTGCGCCAGCGCCGGGGCGTCGTTGGTGCCGTCGCCGGTCATCGCCACCAGACGGCCTTCCGCCTGATACTGGCGAATGAGTGCCAGCTTCGCTTCCGGCGTCGCTTCGGAAAGGAAATCATCCACGCCCGCTTCGGCGGCAATGGCCGCCGCAGTCAGACGGTTATCCCCGGTGATCATCACCGTTTTAATGCCCATCTTACGCATCTGGGCGAAACGCTCTTTTATACCGCCTTTAACGATATCCTTCAGAGCGATCACCCCCAGAACGCTTGCACCTTCCGCCACCACTAGCGGGGTTGCCCCCTGACGCGCCACGCTTTCCACCAGATGGTCGACTTCCGGGGGGAAGTGTCCATTATTGGCTTCAATATGACGGCGAATGGCATCAACGGACCCTTTACGGATCATCCGGTCCTGAATGTTAATGCCGCTCATGCGGGTTTGCGCCGTGAAGGGAACGAACGTGGCGTGCAGGCTTTGTACGTCGCGCTGGCGCAGGTTAAAGCGCTGCTTGGCGAGGATCACGATACTGCGGCCTTCCGGCGTTTCATCAGCCAGCGAGGAAAGCTGCGCCGCGTCAGCCAGCGTTTTTTCATCCACGCCGGGAGCAGGTAAAAAGTCAGAGGCCTGACGATTGCCCAGGGTGATGGTCCCGGTTTTATCCAGCAGCAGCACGTCTACGTCCCCCGCCGCTTCAACGGCGCGTCCGCTGGTGGCGATGACGTTAGCGCCCAGCATACGGCTCATCCCCGCCACGCCAATCGCGGAAAGCAGGCCACCAATAGTGGTGGGGATCAGACAGACCAGCAGGGCGATCAGTACGGTGATGCTGACCGCTGTACCGCCGTAGGCGGAGAAAGGCCACAGGGTCGCCGTTGCCAGCAGGAAGACAATGGTGAGCGCCACCAGCAGAATGGTCAGAGCGATCTCGTTCGGCGTTTTACGACGCTGCGCGCCTTCCACCATGGCGATCATCCGGTCGAGAAAGGTTTCGCCCGGGTTAACGCTGCACTGGATCACCAGCCAGTCGGAAAGAATGCGCGTTCCGCCGGTAACTGAGGCGAAATCTCCGCCCGACTCACGGATCACCGGTGCGGATTCCCCGGTAATGGCGCTTTCGTCTACCGACGCGCCGCCCTCAATCACTTCCCCGTCGCAGGGGATGATGTCGCCGGCTTCCACCAGCACCACGTCACCTTTACGCAGTTCATCCGCCGGTACGTGGTCCATCTGCGCGCCGTATTTAGGTTCGCGTAATTTGCGCGCAAAGGCGGTTTTTTTGACCCCTTTCAGACTGTTGGCCTGCGCTTTACTGCGGCCTTCCGCCAGCGCTTCGGCGAAGTTGGCGAACAGCACGGTAAACCACAGCCACAGGCTGATGGCGCCGGTAAAGGTTGCATTCCCCAAAAGGTGTCCCGTTCCCATGGCAATCGCCAGTACGGTGGTGAGTAAACTTCCAGTCCAGACAATAAACATCACCGGGTTGTGCCACTGGACGCGCGGGCTCAGTTTTTTTACCGCATCCATGAGGGCCTGACGAACTAAGGTCGGTTCGAGCAGGGCCAGTTGTTTACGACTCATGAAAAATTCTCCGCAAAATCAGCGTAAAGAGAGATATTCCGCAACCGGGCCTAACGCGAGGGCGGGGATAAAGGTCAGGGCACCTACCAGCAGAACGGTGCCAATCAGCAGGCCGACGAACAGCGCGCCGTGAGTCGGTAACGTACCGGTGGTGGTCGGCTGGATCTTCTTATTCACCAGTGTTCCGGCGATCGCCATGACGGGAATAATCACGCCGAAACGACCGACGAACATGCAGAACGCCAGCAGACAGTTCCAGAGCGGTGAGTTGGCGCTTAACCCTGCAAAGGCGCTGCCGTTGTTGTTTGCGGCAGACGAAACGGCGTAAAGCACTTCGCTAAAGCCGTGAATGCCCGGGTTAAAGATGCCGCTGCGCCCGGCGTCGGTCATCAGCGCCAGCGCGGTACCGAGCAGCACAAGGGCGGGGGTGACCAGGATCGCCAGCGCGGTTAATTTCATTTCGCGGACGTCGATTTTTTTGCCGAGATATTCCGGCGTGCGGCCGATCATCAGCCCGGCGATAAACACGGCGAGCAGGACGAACAACAGCATGCCGTACAGCCCCGAACCGACCCCACCGAAAACTACCTCGCCAATCTGCATCAGCCACATCGGGATCATGCCGCCGAGCGCGGTGAAAGAGTCATGCATGGCGTTCACCGCCCCGCAGGAGGCCGCCGTGGTGACCACCGCATAGAGGCTGCTGGCAAGAATGCCGAAGCGGCTCTCTTTGCCTTCCAGGTTGATATTGCTGTTAGCCCCCAGCTGCATGAAGTGGCTGTTGCCGTTCCATTCGGCCCACATCACCAGTGCTACGCAGACCACGAAGATTAACGACATGGCCCACAGCAGCGTACGACCCTGGCGGCGATCGTTAACTACATCGCCAAAGGCGAAGCAGAGCGCGGTGGGGATCAGGAAGATCGTCAGCATCTGTACAAAATTGGTTAACGCCGTTGGGTTTTCAAATGGATGCGATGAATTGGCGTTGAAGAAGCCGCCCCCATTGGTGCCCAGCATCTTGATTGCTTCCTGCGACGCCACCGGCCCCATTGGCAGGAGTTCCCTGGCCCCTTCAAGCGAGGTGAAAGGGGTATAAGGCAGCAGGTTTTGCAGAGTGCCTTGCTGAATAAAGAACAGGGCAATAATCAGCGCAACAGGCACCAGGATCCAAAGGGTGATGCGTGTGACATCAACCCAGGCGTTGCCGAGAGTGCTGACATTCTGACGGGCAAACGCGCGCGTCAGGGCGAAGATCACCGCGATACCGCTGGCCGCAGAAAGAAAGTTCTGCACGGTTAACCCGGCCATCTGGCTGAAGTAGCTGAGCGTGGTTTCACCGGCGTAAGACTGCCAGTTGGTGTTGGTGACAAAGCTGACCGCCGTGTTCAGCGCCAGATGCCAGGATAACCCCGGTAAATGCTGCGGGTTCAACGGCAGACTGCCCTGGAGTATTAGCAGCGTAAAGAGGGCAATAAGCCCCACGATATTCAGAAGCAGTATCGCCATCAGGTATTGGCGCCAGTTCATTTCCCGGTCGCTGATACCTGAAATGCGCCAGAGCACATTTTCAATATTTCGCGTGCCCGGCAATGGCACGTTGTTTATCAGCCGCGCCAGCGCTGTTCCCAGCGGCCTGGCGAGCACAAACAGTACCAGTAAAAAGCTGGCAATAAGCAAAAACGCCTGAGCAGCCATCAGAATGCCTCCGCATTAATCAGGGCATAAATCAGATAACCCAATAACAGGAACACCAGCACGATGCCGGCAATCAGACCTGCACTCACACTCCACCTCCGGGTGACTTTTGTTGTTGTACAAACGGTAGGATTTGTGGCGCAAAGATTTCGCAAAAATCAGAAGGGCAGGTGTAAAAAAAGTATAAAAAAGGGAAAAGCCACAATTTAACTATTGGTAAGTAAATCGTTAACTTTTTTGTAACTTAATTACAGGCATGAATGTAAATATTCACGAAATGGATGAAAATAAGTGGTCGGATGAGTAGTAAAATTACAAACAAAGCGGTATTATTTTAACCAGGTCACAGATTTCACATTTTCCGGAGACGGTTTCCGGCCAACTACAGGGGAGAAAAATATGGATCTTTATAAAGAGTTTCCGGCTCATATCATTTTCATGCGTCGCACTTTCGCCGTTGTGGCTGGCGTGCTGGCCCTGCCGGTGATGCTGTTCTGGAAAGATCGCGCACGTTTCTACAGTTACCTGCATCGCGTCTGGGCGAAAACCAGCGAGAAGCCGGTGTGGATGGATCAGGCCGAGAAAGCAACCTGCGATTTCTACTGATACGGTGTGACATCTTAGCCATAAAAAAACCGCCTACAGCAAAGTGGCGGTTTTTTTGTCCCTCGGGATTCGCGGTCCGTTGGGTAATCTTGCAGCCCCTACCCGGGATTTTTATCATACCCTTCTTTAAAAAGTTCGCAATCCACTTCACCTTTATAAATTCCTAATTTTACTGAAATAACTTACTTTTGGCGTTGGTGTTAATTATGATGCCACGTCCCTTTCCGCCATCTCGCAAATGGGCATCGGTCCTGGGAAAGATGTATCCATAGCCGTAAAGCAGCCCGCCTACCCGGGCTTGTGTCCACCGATTTATCACCGGTGGTGATAGGTGGAGCGGTTAGCAGCAGGGACCGCATAGTGAAACGCTATTTATGCATTGCGTTCATTGTCGCCAGCGCACTCGTTGTAAAGAGTGATAAACCGGATGTGTTTATTGCCTTTACCCCGATAGTGCAGGACAAGTAGCGTTAAGGCCGCCTCGGGCGGCCTTTTTTATTTCATCCCGTCTACACTTCATGGCAAAGTAGTTCAATGCATGCCTTTTTCCTTTTACGGCATGCCCTTACGGACATAATGGACAATTGCCAGGAGTTTTATGCCCACCCATCTGGTTTGGTTTCGCGCGGATTTACGCATTCACGACAACTTCGCTCTCGCGGCGGCCTGCCGCGCTAAAGACGCGAATGTGCTGGCCCTGTTTATCGCCACGCCTGAACAGTGGCGGCAGCATGACATGGCGCCCCGGCAAGCGGCACTGCTCAGCGCGTATCTGAATGACCTGCAACATTCACTGGCCGAAAAAGGCATTCCGCTGATCTATAAAGAGGCCCATGATTTTGCCGCTCAGCGTCAGACGGTGCAGGCAATCTGCCAGCAGTACGCAGTAACGCATCTTTATTACAACTATCAGTATGAATTCAACGAGCAGCAGCGGGATCGTCAGCTGGAGAAATCCCTTGCGGGCGTGGTCTGTGAAGGCTTTGATGACAGCGTGATGCTCGCGCCTGGCAGCGTAATGACCGGCAGTCACGAGATGTATAAAGTTTTCACGCCGTTTAAAAATGCCTTTATCAAACGCCTGAAAGAGGGACTACCTGAGTGCGTTACCGCCCCGTCCGTGAGAGGGGAAACGATAACGGATCTGCCGGCGATCAGGCTGAATTATCCCCAGCAGTCGTTCGATGAAACAGTATTCCCCGCCAGCGAGAAAGCGGCTATCGCCCGGTTGCGTCAGTTCTGCGCGCAGGGGGCGGTTGAGTACGAGGCGCGTCGGGATTTTCCAGCGATTGAAGGCACCAGCCGCTTGTCGGCCTGTCTAGCGCTGGGCGCGCTCTCTCCGCGCCAGTGTTTACATCGCCTGCTGGCGGAACAGCCTCAGGCGTTAGACGGGGGGGCGGGCGCAGTGTGGCTGAACGAACTGATCTGGCGTGAGTTCTATCGACATCTGATGACGTATCATCCTGATTTGTGTAAACATCGGCCCTTTATTCGTTGGACCGAACAGGTACAGTGGCAGTCGAATGAGAAGCTGCTTAAGGCATGGCAGCATGGGCTTACCGGCTTCCCGATTGTTGATGCAGCTATGCGGCAGCTCAATGAAACCGGGTGGATGCATAACCGTCTGCGTATGATTACCGCCAGCTTCCTGGTGAAGGATCTGCTTATCGACTGGCGAACCGGAGAGCGTTATTTTATCTCTCAGCTGATCGATGGCGATCTGGCGGCGAATAACGGCGGCTGGCAGTGGGCGGCCTCCACCGGAACGGATGCGGCTCCCTATTTTCGGATCTTCAATCCGACCACGCAGGGACAACGATTTGACGCCGACGGCGAGTTTATCCGCCGCTGGCTGCCTGAGCTTAAGGATGTCCCGGCCAAAGCCATTCATGAACCCTGGGTATGGGCGGATAAACAGCGTGTTACCCTGAACTATCCCCGTCCCATTGTCGACCATAAACAGGCGCGCGTCGCCACGCTGGCGGCGTACGAAGCCGCCCGAAAAGTTTGAGAGAATGATGATGAAAAACAGTGAACTGGAACGCCTGATTAACGAAAAACTCAACACGGCTTCGTTTAGCGACTACGGCCCGAATGGCTTGCAGGTGGAGGGGCGCGAGACGGTGCAAAAAATTATCACCGGCGTGACGGCAAGCCAGGCGCTGCTGGATGAGGCGGTGCGTCAGGAAGCCGATGCGGTGATTGTCCACCACGGTTATTTCTGGAAAAACGAATCACCGATTATTCGCGGCATGAAGCGCAACCGACTCAAAACGCTGCTGGCGAATGACATCAACCTGTACGGCTATCACCTGCCGCTCGATGCGCATCCTGAGCTGGGGAACAACGTTCAGCTTGCGCAGCTGCTGGGGATTACCGTGATGGGTGAAATTGAACCCCTGGTGCCGTGGGGCGAACTGTCGATGCCGGTTCCGGGTCTGGAGCTGGCCTCGTGGATCGAAGCGCGCCTGGGGCGTCGTCCGCTGTGGTGCGGCGACACCGGGCCGGATACCGTGAAGCGCGTGGCATGGTGCACCGGCGGCGGCCAGGGCTTTATTGACAGCGCGGCGCGTTTTGGTGTCGATGCCTTCATTACCGGCGAAGTCTCCGAGCAGACTATCCACTCAGCCCGTGAACAAGGCCTGCATTTTTACGCGGCGGGCCATCACGCCACCGAGCGTGGCGGCATCCGCGCCCTCAGCGAGTGGCTGACGGAAAATACCGATCTGGATGTGACGTTTATTGATATCCCTAATCCGGCCTGATGAGAGGTAGTTAAGTGCAGCGAGCGCGTTGTTATCTTCTGGGTGAAACCGCAGTGGTTCTGGAACTTGAGCCTCCGGTGACGCTTGCTACGCAAAAGCGTATCTGGCGTCTGGCTCAGCGACTGCCCGAGCTACCCGGCGTGGTTGAAGCTATTCCGGGTATGAATAATATCACCGTGGTGCTGCGTGATCCGCACACGGGGGCGCTGGATGCCATTGAGCGTCTGCAACGCTGGTGGGAGGAGAGCGAGGCGCTGGAGCCGGAATCGCGGACGATTGAGATCCCGGTTGTCTATGGCGGCAAGGGAGGCCCCGACCTTGGCGTGGTGGCCGAGCACTGTGGATTAACGGAGAAGCAGGTTGTGGAGCTGCATAGCTCAGTCGACTATGTTGTCTGGTTTTTGGGATTTCAGCCGGGTTTCCCCTATCTGGGCGGGTTATCGCCCCAGCTGCATACGCCGCGCCGGGCTGAGCCGCGCCTGAGCGTACCGGCGGGCAGCGTGGCGATTGGTGGCGAGCAAACGGGAATTTATCCGCTCGCTTCACCGGGAGGCTGGCAGCTGATTGGGCACACGTCCACGCCGTTATTTGAACCAGGCCAGGACGCGCCCATACTCCTGCGGCCGGGGGATACGCTGCGCTTTATCCCGCAGAAGGAGGGAGTATGTTAACGCTTATTCGCGCAGGGCTTTACACCTCGGTACAGGATGCCGGGCGTTTTGGGCTGCGTCAGTCGGGCGTGAGCTACTGCGGTGCGCTTGATCGTCCCTCGCTGGAAATTGCCAACCTGCTGGTAGGTAACGCAGGCAGCACGGCGGCGTTAGAAATTACGCTGGGTCAGTGCGTGATTGAGTTTGGTCAGGAAACCTGGTTTGCCTTAACCGGCGCGGGCTGTGACGCAACGCTGGACGGCAAAGCGGTGTGGACCGGCTGGCGCCTGCGGGCGAAGGCCGGGCAGCGTCTGACGCTCAAGCGTCCTCTGCACGGCGTGCGCAGCTATCTTGCGGTAGCGGGGGGGATCGACGTGCCGGAGGTGCTGGGCTCATCCAGCACCGACCAGAAAGCGGGAATGGGCGGCCATGAAGGACGGCTGCTGCGCGACGGCGATCGTCTGCGAATAAAGACCTCAACGCGCCATTTCACCACCACGCAGGGCGTGAAACAGCTGCTGTGGGGGAACGTGATCCGCGCCTTACCAGGACCGGAATACCAGGAGTTTGATGAAGCCGCGAAAGAGTCTTTCTGGCGCTCGCCGTGGAAGATCAGCCCGCAGAGTAACCGCATGGGTTACCGGCTTCAGGGCCAGCCGCTGACCCGCACAACTGACCGGGAGCTGCTTTCCCATGGTCTGTTGCCGGGGGTGATTCAGGTGCCAGGCAACGGACAGCCCATTGTACTGATGAACGATGCGCAAACCACGGGAGGATATCCGCGTATTGCCTGCATTATCGAAGCGGATCGCTACCATCTGGCGCAAATTCCTCTCGGTCAGCCAATTCATTTTGTGCAGTGTTCGCTGGAGGAGGCACTGAAAGCCCGGCAGGATCAGCAGCGTTATCTCGAACAGCTGGCGTGGAGGCTCGATGGTAAAGATTGATTTAAACGCCGATCTGGGAGAGGGCAGCAGCGCCGATGCGGCGCTGATGACGCTGGTCTCCTCGGTGAATATCGCCTGCGGGTTTCATGCCGGCGATGCGCAGACTATGCTGGCGAGCGTGCGCAATGCCATGAAAAACGGCGTGGCGATAGGCGCTCACCCCAGCTTTCCGGACCGGGAAAACTTTGGCCGCACGGCGATGGATCTGCCGCCTGAGACGGTTTACGCGCAAATGCTCTACCAGATCGGCGCGCTGGAGGCGATAGTGCGCGCTGAGAATGGCGTGTTGCGCCACGTCAAGCCGCACGGCATGCTCTATAACCAGGCGGCGAAAGATCCGGTGTTGGCGGATGCCATTGCCCGTGCGGTGCGGGACTGTAATCCGCAACTGATTCTGGTTGGCCTGGCGGGCAGCGAGCTTATCCGTGCCGGCGAACGGCTGGGGCTGATTACGCGGCAGGAAGTGTTTGCCGATCGGGGATACCTGCCGGACGGCAGCCTGGTTCCGCGCACGCAGGCCGGTGCGCTGATCACCGACGAAGGTAAAGCGCTGGCGCAGACGCTGGAGATGGTGCGCTTCGGGCGAGTAACCTCAACGGAGGGTACAACGGCAAACGTTCAGGCTGATACGGTGTGCTTACACGGTGACGGCGAGCATGCGCTCCAGTTTGCGCGACGCCTGCGGACGGCGTTCTCGGAAGAGGGCATTGTTGTCAGCGCAGAATAATCATGAAAGGACAATAACATGCCAGAAGGTCCGGAGATCCGCCGCGCGGCGGATAGCCTGGAGGCGGCGATAAAGGGCAAACCTCTGACACACGTCTGGTTTGCCTTTCCTCAACTCAAACCGTTTGAAGCGCAGCTGGTGGGACAGACGGTGACCCACATTGAAACGCGCGGCAAAGCGTTACTCACCCACTTTTCCCATAACCTGACGTTATACAGCCATAATCAGCTTTACGGCGTCTGGCGGGTGGTGGAAGCGGACGAGCAGCCGCAAACGACCCGCGTGCTGCGCGTGCGGCTACAAACGGCGGATAAGGCGATCCTGCTCTACAGCGCTTCTGATATCGAAATGTTAACGCCGGAGCAGTTGCTCACGCACCCGTTCTTACAGCGGGTTGGGCCGGACGTGCTGGATATGCGCCTGACGGCGAGCGATGTGAAGGCCCGACTGCTATCGCCCACATTCCGCAACCGGCAGTTTTCCGGGCTGTTGCTCGATCAGGCATTTCTGGCGGGGCTGGGAAACTACCTGCGGGTGGAGATCCTCTGGGAAGTCGGGCTGGCACCGCAGCACAAAGCGTCGCAGCTAAGCGATGAAAAGCTGGAGGCGCTGTCGCACGCGTTGCTGGATATTCCACGGCTGTCGTACAACACGCGTGGCATCGTAGATGAAAACAAGCACCACGGGGCGCTGTTCCGGTTCAAGGTGTTTCATCGGGCGGGTAAAAAGTGTGAGCGGTGCGGCGGGATTATCGACAGGATTATGCTCTCTTCGAGACCCTTTTACTGGTGTCCACATTGTCAAAAATAAAAAAGCCGGGTGGCGGCTACGCCTTACCCGGCCTACGTTTCGCATTTGTAGGCCCGGTAAGCGGTAGCGCCACCGGGCTTAACTTTTAGCGCTTCAGGTCAGACTTAAAATCACGCTGCTCGTAGCCGGTATACAGCTGACGAGGACGGGCGATTTTCATGCCTTCGCTGTGCATTTCGTTCCAGTGCGCAATCCAGCCCACGGTACGCGCCATGGCGAAGATCACGGTGAACATGGAAGACGGAATGCCCATCGCTTTCAGAATAATGCCAGAGTAGAAATCGACGTTCGGGTAGAGTTTCTTCTCGATGAAGTACGGGTCGTTCAGTGCGATGTGTTCCAGCTCCATCGCCACTTCCAGCAGATCATCTTTGGTGCCCAGCTCTTTCAGCACTTCGTGGCAGGTCTCACGCATGACGGTCGCGCGAGGGTCGTAGTTTTTGTAAACACGATGACCGAAGCCCATCAGACGGAAGGAGTCATTCTTGTCTTTCGCGCGGCGCACGAACTCAGGAATATGCTCAACGGAGCTGATCTCTTCCAGCATCTTCAGTGCTGCTTCGTTCGCGCCGCCGTGCGCCGGTCCCCACAGGGAGGCGATACCCGCAGCGATACAGGCGAACGGGTTCGCGCCGGAAGAGCCTGCGGTACGGACGGTAGAGGTCGAGGCGTTCTGTTCGTGGTCAGCGTGCAGGATCAGAATACGGTCCATCGCGCGTTCCAGCACCGGGTTCACTTCATACTCTTCGCACGGCGTGGAGAACATCATGCGCAGGAAGTTACCCGCGTAGGAGAGGTCGTTGCGTGGATACACAAACGGCTGACCGATAGAGTATTTGTAACACATCGCCGCCATGGTAGGCATTTTGGAGAGCAGACGGAACGCCGCAATATCACGGTGACGTGGGTTATTCACGTCCAGAGAATCGTGGTAGAACGCCGCCAGCGCACCGGTAATACCGCACATAACCGCCATCGGATGAGAGTCACGACGGAACGCATGGAACAGACGGGTAATCTGCTCATGGATCATGGTGTGACGGGTCACGGTGGTTTTAAATTCATCGTATTGAGCCTGCGTCGGTTTTTCGCCGTTCAGCAGGATGTAGCACACTTCCAGATAGTTGGATTCGGTGGCTAACTGATCGATGGGGAAGCCGCGATGGAGCAGGATACCTTCGTCACCGTCAATGTAGGTGATTTTGGATTCGCAAGATGCGGTGGAGGTGAATCCAGGGTCAAAGGTGAATACCCCTTTGGAACCCAGCGTACGGATATCAATAACATCCTGACCGAGCGTGCCTTTTAGCACATCCAGTTCAATAGCATCATCACCATTTAGGGTGAGTTTTGCCTTTGTATCAGCCATTTACGGTCTCCTTAGCGCCTTATGCTTAAGACTGCGCTTTACCGGATTTGCTTTCAGCTGTTAATCATCGTTACCAGATTGTTATTTGGCTTACCGCTCAGCTCACGAGGAGAAACCAGGGTACAGAGCTATGGCGCCTTGCAGGTAAACGAATGAAATATCAGTGAAACAACAGCAAATCAGCGTTTTTGCAGTCCGAATTATTCAAACCTGTATATCACTAATAACTGTCCTGATAACTTCGGTCAATACCATCACACTGTTACATAACTATTTGTCAGGTGAAAGAGAGACCTCATAACTTTTGCGCATTATATGCCTTTTCTGATGACGTTTGTAACAATATTGTTTAACATTTGTCAAATCAGATGATTAAAATTTAAAAAGATGTTGTTATCGTGACCCCGATCACTGTTCCAGAGAAAACCCAACAAACTGTATGTAGGTTAATTGTAATGATTTTGTGAACGGCCTATACTGCCGCCAGGTCTCCGGAACACCCTGCAATCCCGAGCCACCCAGCGTTGTAACGTGTCGTTTTAGCATTTGGAAGCAATGTTTTGCATGACGCGCAGTTATAGAAAAGGAACGCTGTCTGACCCGCATCGCAGTCCGGAGGAAGGAAACAATAAGAACAGCATGTGGGCGTTATTCATGATAAGAAATGTGAAAAAACAAAGACCTGTCAATCTGGATCTCAAAACGATCCGATTCCCTGTAACAGCAATAGCGTCCATTCTGCACCGTGTTTCTGGTGTGATTACGTTTGTGGCGGTCGGTATCTTGCTGTGGTTACTGGGAACCAGCCTCTCATCCCCTGAAGGATTCCTCCAGGCCTCAGCCATCATGAACAGCTTCTTCGTGAAATTTATCATGTGGGGCATTCTGACCGCGCTGGCCTATCACGTGGTTGGTGGCGTTCGCCATATGCTGATGGACTTTGGCTACCTGGAAGAGACGTTCGAGGCCGGTAAACGTACCGCTAACATTTCATTTGTGATCACTGTCGTGCTTTCACTTCTCGCAGGAGTTCTCGTATGGTAAGCAACGCCTCCGCATTAGGACGCAACGGCGTACATGACTTCATCCTGGTCCGTGCTACCGCCATCGTTCTCACCCTTTACATCATCTATATGATCGGTTTCTTCGCGACCAGCGGGACGCTGACGTGGGAAATCTGGAGTGGTTTCTTCGGATCGGCCTTCACCAAAGTGTTCACCCTGCTGGCCCTGTTCTCCATCCTTATTCATGCCTGGATTGGCATGTGGCAGGTGTTGACCGATTACGTTAAACCGCTGGCGATTCGCCTTCCGCTGCAACTGATTATTGTTGTTGCTCTGCTGGTTTACGTCATTTATGGATTTGTTGTGGTGTGGGGTGTGTAATGAAACTGCCAGTCAGAGAATTTGATGCTGTTGTGATTGGTGCGGGTGGCGCAGGTATGCGCGCCGCACTGCAAATTTCCCAGAGCGGCCAGACCTGTGCGCTGCTCTCTAAAGTATTCCCGACCCGTTCCCACACAGTGTCTGCGCAGGGCGGTATCACCGTTGCGCTGGGTAATTCCCATGAAGATAACTGGGAATGGCACATGTACGATACGGTAAAAGGTTCCGATTACATCGGTGACCAGGATGCCATCGAATATATGTGTAAAACCGGCCCGGAAGCGATTCTGGAGCTGGACCACATGGGTCTGCCGTTCTCCCGTCTGGAAAATGGCACCATCTATCAGCGTCCGTTTGGCGGCCAGTCGAAAAACTTCGGCGGCGAGCAGGCGGCACGTACCGCAGCGGCGGCTGACCGTACCGGCCACGCGCTGCTGCACACGTTATATCAGCAGAACCTGAAAAACCACACCACCATCTTCTCCGAGTGGTATGCGCTGGATCTGGTGAAAAACGCCGATGGCGCCGTGGTGGGTTGTACCGCCCTGTGCATCGAAACTGGTGAAGTGGTCTACTTCAAAGCCCGCGCTACGGTGCTGGCGACCGGCGGTGCAGGCCGTATTTACCAGTCCACCACCAACGCCCACATCAACACCGGTGATGGTGTCGGTATGGCTATCCGCGCGGGCGTGCCGGTCCAGGACATGGAGATGTGGCAGTTCCACCCAACCGGTATCGCCGGGGCGGGCGTACTGGTGACAGAAGGCTGCCGTGGTGAAGGTGGCTACCTGCTGAACAAACATGGCGAGCGCTTCATGGAGCGTTATGCGCCAAACGCGAAAGACCTGGCGGGCCGTGACGTGGTGGCGCGTTCCATCATGATCGAAATTCGTGAAGGCCGAGGCTGTGACGGCCCTTGGGGTCCACACGCGAAGCTGAAACTCGACCATCTGGGTAAAGAAGTGCTGGAATCCCGTCTGCCGGGCATTCTGGAGCTGTCCCGCACCTTCGCGCACGTCGACCCGGTGAAAGAGCCAATTCCGGTTATCCCAACCTGTCACTACATGATGGGCGGTATTCCGACCAAAGTGACCGGTCAGGCGCTGACCGTGAACGAGCAGGGCGAAGACGTGGTCATCCCTGGCCTGTTCGCGGTAGGCGAAATCGCCTGCGTATCCGTGCACGGCGCAAACCGTCTGGGCGGCAACTCCCTGCTGGACCTGGTGGTATTTGGTCGTGCGGTGGGGCTGCATCTCCAGGAATCTATTGCCGAGCAGGGCGCGCTGCGTGATGCGACCGACGACGAAATCGATGCCTCTCTTGAGCGCCTCAACCGCTGGAACGGCAACCGTAACGGCGAAGATCCGGTGGAAATTCGTAAAGCGCTGCAAGAGTGTATGCAGCACAACTTCTCGGTATTCCGTGAAGGTGACGCGATGGCCAAAGGGCTTGAGCAGCTGAAAGCGATTCGCGAGCGTCTGAAGAATGCCCGTCTGGACGATACCTCCAGCGAGTTCAACACCCAGCGCGTTGAGTGCCTTGAGCTGGATAACCTGATGGAAACCGCGTTCGCCACTGCGATGTCGGCAAACTTCCGTACCGAAAGCCGTGGCGCCCATAGCCGCTTCGACTTCCCGGATCGTGATGACGAAAACTGGCTGTGCCATTCCCTGTATCTGCCAGAGTCGGAAACCATGACGCGTCGTAGCGTTAATATGGAACCGAAACTGCGTCCGGCGTTCCCGCCGAAGATTCGTACTTACTAATGCGGAGACAGGATAATGAAACTCGAATTCTCAGTTTATCGTTATAACCCGGATGTAGACGATGCTCCGCGTATGCAGGATTACACCCTCGAAGCGGAAGAAGGTCGCGACATGATGCTGCTGGATGCCTTAATCCAGCTGAAAGAGAAAGATCCTACGCTGTCGTTCCGTCGCTCCTGCCGTGAAGGGGTGTGTGGTTCTGACGGTGTGAACATGAACGGCAAAAATGGCCTGGCCTGCATCACGCCAATTTCAGCGCTAAACCGCCCTGGCCAGAAAATTGTTATCCGTCCTCTGCCTGGCCTGCCGGTCGTGCGTGATTTGGTGGTGGACATGGGGCAATTCTATGCACAATATGAGAAGATTAAGCCTTACTTATTGAATAATGGGCAAAATCCACCCGCTCGCGAGCACTTACAGTCTCCTGAGCAGCGTGAAAAACTCGATGGGTTGTACGAGTGTATTCTCTGTGCATGCTGTTCAACGTCATGCCCGTCGTTCTGGTGGAATCCGGATAAATTTATCGGCCCTGCGGGTCTGCTGGCTGCCTATCGCTTCCTGATCGACAGCCGCGATACCGAAACCGAGAATCGTCTGGAAGGGCTAAGTGACGCTTTCAGCGTATTCCGCTGCCATAGCATCATGAACTGCGTCAGTGTGTGTCCTAAGGGGCTGAACCCAACGCGCGCCATCGGCCATATTAAGTCGATGTTGTTGCAGCGCAGTGCGTAAGTAGTGAGAGGGGAGCGCTGTTCCCCTCACCCTAACCCTCTCCCAAAGGGAGAGGGGACAGATTGCAGAAACCTTTAAAAACTGCCCTGAAGTTTAGACAGTTTCTAAAGGTTCCTTCGCGGGCCAAATGAAAAGAGCTCGCAGGTGAACCCCGGCACGTACACGTGGTGTGCGTGGTAGTTTCTACGGCGAAAGTAAGCATAAAAATGCTTAAGGGATCACGATGCAGAACGGCGCAATGAAAGCCTGGCTGGACTCTTCTTACCTCTCTGGTTCAAACCAGAGCTGGATAGAACAGCTCTATGAAGACTTCTTAACCGATCCTGACTCAGTGGACGCAAACTGGCGTTCCATGTTCCAGCAGTTGCCTGGTACAGGGGTCAAACCGGATCAATTCCATTCAAAAACACGTGATTATTTCCGTCGTCTGGCGAAGGATGCCTCACGTTACTCTTCTGCGATTTCCGACCCTGACACCAATGCGAAGCAGGTAAAAGTCCTGCAACTTATCAACGCTTATCGCTTCCGTGGTCACCAGCATGCGAATCTCGATCCGCTGGGACTGTGGCAGCAGGAACGTGTAGCGGATCTCGATCCGGCTTATCACGATCTGACCGAGGCCGATTTCCAGGAAAGCTTTAACGTAGGTTCTTTTGCCATCGGCAAAGACACGATGAAGCTGGGCGATCTGATTGACGCGCTCAAGCAAACCTACTGCGGCTCCATCGGCGCGGAATATATGCACATTACCTCCACCGAAGAGAAACGCTGGATCCAGCAGCGTATCGAATCCGTGGCAGGCCACGCGAATTTCTCAGCAGAAGAGAAAAAACGTTTCCTCAGCGAACTGACCGCAGCGGAAGGCCTTGAGCGCTATCTGGGCGCGAAATTCCCTGGCGCAAAACGCTTCTCACTGGAGGGCGGCGATGCGTTAGTCCCGATGCTGAAAGAGCTGATTCGTCATGCCGGTAAGAGCGGTACGCGCGAAGTGGTGCTGGGCATGGCGCACCGTGGACGCCTTAACGTGCTGGTTAACGTGCTGGGTAAAAAGCCGCAGGATCTGTTCGACGAATTTGCGGGTAAACATAAAGAGCACCTCGGCACCGGTGACGTGAAGTACCACATGGGCTTCTCGTCGGATATCGAAACCGAGGGCGGTCAGGTTCACCTGGCGCTGGCATTTAACCCGTCGCACCTGGAAATCGTTAGCCCGGTGGTTATCGGTTCCGTGCGTGCGCGTCTGGATCGTCTGGACGAGCCGAGCAGCAATAAAGTGCTGCCAATCACCATTCACGGTGATGCGGCGGTCACAGGGCAGGGCGTGGTTCAGGAAACCCTGAACATGTCGAAAGCGCGTGGTTATGAAGTGGGCGGTACCGTTCGCATCGTAATCAACAACCAGGTGGGCTTCACCACCTCTAACCCGCTGGATGCGCGTTCCACCCCGTACTGCACCGACATCGGTAAAATGGTTCAGGCGCCAATTTTCCACGTTAACGCGGATGATCCTGAAGCCGTTGCTTTCGTTACCCGTCTGGCGCTGGACTTCCGTAACACCTTCAAGCGCGACGTGTTCATTGACCTCTTCTGCTACCGCCGTCACGGCCACAACGAAGCGGATGAGCCAAGTGCAACCCAGCCGCTGATGTACCAGAAAATCAAAAAACATCCGACGCCGCGTAAAATCTATGCTGACAAGCTGGAAAGCGAAAAAGTGGCGACGCTGGAAGATGCGACCGAAATGGTCAATCTTTATCGCGACGCGCTGGACGCGGGTGAATGCGTGGTCAAAGAGCTGCGTCCAATGAACATGCACTCCTTTACCTGGTCGCCGTACCTCAACCACGAGTGGGACGAGAGCTATCCGAACAAGGTTGAGATGAAGCGTTTGCAGGAGCTGGCTAAACGCATCAGCACCGTGCCGGAAGCGATCGAGATGCAGTCCCGCGTGGCCAAGATCTATGGCGATCGCCAGGCCATGGCGGCGGGTGAGAAGCTGTTCGACTGGGGCGGGGCGGAAACGCTGGCCTATGCGACGCTGGTTGACGAAGGTATTCCGGTTCGTCTGTCCGGTGAAGATGCGGGTCGTGGCACCTTCTTCCACCGTCACGCGGTTGTGCATAACCAGTCTAACGGTTCAACGTATACTCCGCTTCAGCACGTGCATAACGGTCAGGGCCAGTTCAAGGTCTGGGACTCCGTGCTGTCAGAAGAAGCGGTTCTGGCCTTCGAATACGGCTATGCCACCGCAGAACCCCGCACCCTGACTATCTGGGAAGCGCAGTTCGGTGACTTCGCCAACGGTGCGCAGGTGGTTATCGACCAGTTCATCTCCTCCGGTGAGCAGAAGTGGGGCCGTATGTGCGGTCTGGTGATGCTGCTGCCGCACGGCTATGAAGGACAAGGGCCGGAGCACTCCTCCGCGCGTCTGGAGCGTTATCTGCAACTCTGCGCCGAGCAGAACATGCAGGTTTGCGTGCCGTCCACTCCGGCTCAGGTTTACCACATGCTGCGTCGTCAGGCGCTGCGCGGTATGCGCCGTCCGCTGGTAGTCATGTCGCCAAAATCCCTGCTGCGCCATCCACTGGCGGTCTCCAGCCTGGAAGAGCTGGCAAACGGCACCTTCCTGCCGGCCATCGGTGAAATTGACGAGCTGGATCCGCAGGCCGTTAAGCGTGTCGTAATGTGTTCTGGTAAGGTTTATTACGACCTGCTGGAACAGCGCCGTAAGAACGATCAGAAAGATGTCGCCATCGTGCGTATCGAACAGCTTTATCCGTTCCCGCATCAGGCGATGCAGGAAGTGCTGAAACAGTACGCTCACGTTCATGATTTTGTCTGGTGCCAGGAAGAGCCGCTCAACCAGGGCGCATGGTATTGCAGCCAGCATCATTTCCGTGAAGTGATTCCATTTGGGTCTGCCCTGCGTTATGCAGGTCGCCCGGCCTCCGCCTCTCCGGCGGTAGGGTATATGTCCGTTCACCAGAAGCAGCAACAAGATCTGGTCAATGACGCGCTGAACGTCGATTAATTAAAGGATACATAATGAGTAGCGTAGATATTCTTGTTCCCGACCTGCCTGAGTCCGTAGCAGATGCAACCGTCGCCACCTGGCACAAAAAACCAGGCGACGCGGTAACCCGTGACGAAGTGCTGGTAGAAATCGAAACTGACAAAGTGGTACTGGAAGTACCGGCTTCAGCGGATGGCATTCTGGATGCAGTCCTGGAAGATGAAGGTACGACCGTCACTTCTCGCCAGATCCTGGGGCGCCTGCGTGAAGGCAATAGTGCGGGCAAAGAGTCCAGCGCCAAATCTGAAGAAAAAGCGTCTACCCCGGCCCAGCGCCAGCAGGCGTCTCTGTCCGATCAGACCAACGACGCGCTCAGCCCGGCGATCCGTCGCCTGCTGGCTGAGCACAGCCTCGATCCGGCAGCCATCAAAGGCACCGGCGTGGGTGGCCGTCTGACGCGCGAAGACATCGACAAGCATCTGGCAAAAGCGCCTTCTGAGGCGAAAGCGGAAGCGAAAGCCCCTGCGGCAGCACCAGCGGCACAGCCCGCTCTGGGCGCACGTAGCGAAAAACGCGTGCCAATGACCCGCCTGCGTAAGCGCGTGGCCGAGCGTCTGCTGGAAGCGAAAAATTCCACCGCGATGCTGACTACCTTCAACGAAGTCAACATGAAACCAATCATGGACCTGCGCAAGCAGTACGGTGACGCGTTTGAAAAACGTCACGGTATCCGTCTGGGCTTCATGTCCTTCTACGTGAAAGCGGTAGTTGAAGCGCTGAAACGCTACCCGGAAGTGAACGCGTCTATCGATGGCGATGACGTGGTTTACCACAACTACTTCGATGTCAGCATGGCGGTTTCTACTCCACGCGGCCTGGTAACCCCGGTTCTGCGTGACGTAGATACCCTGGGTATGGCTGACATTGAGAAGAAAATCAAAGAGCTGGCCGTGAAAGGCCGCGACGGCAAGCTGACCGTTGAGGACCTGACCGGCGGTAACTTCACCATTACCAACGGCGGCGTGTTCGGCTCGCTGATGTCTACCCCGATCATCAACCCGCCGCAGAGCGCGATCCTGGGTATGCACGCCATTAAAGATCGTCCAATGGCGGTAGACGGTAAAGTGGAGATCCTGCCGATGATGTACCTGGCGCTCTCTTACGATCACCGCCTGATCGACGGCCGCGAGTCCGTGGGCTTCCTGGTTGCCATTAAAGAGCTGCTGGAAGATCCAACGCGTCTGCTGCTGGACGTCTAGTTTTTGCAGTCTTGCCCGGCGGCGCGTTGCTTGCCGGGCTTACAAAAGCACTACCTAACGATTACCTGAAGGATGGATAGAACACATGAACTTACATGAATATCAGGCCAAACAGCTGTTTGCCCGGTATGGCTTACCGGCTCCGGTGGGTTATGCCTGTACTACCCCGCGTGAAGCAGAAGAAGCCGCGTCTAAAATCGGTGCCGGCCCGTGGGTAGTTAAATGTCAGGTTCACGCTGGTGGCCGTGGTAAAGCGGGCGGTGTGAAGGTTGTTAAGAGCAAAGAAGAGATCCGTGCGTTTGCTGAACATTGGCTCGGCAAGCGTCTGGTAACCTACCAGACAGATGCGAACGGCCAGCCGGTTAACCAGATCCTGGTTGAAGCGGCGACCGACATCGCGAAAGAACTGTACCTCGGCGCAGTCGTAGACCGTAGCTCCCGTCGCGTGGTGTTCATGGCGTCTACCGAAGGCGGTGTGGAAATCGAAAAAGTGGCGGAAGAGACCCCACACCTGATCCACAAAGTGGCTATCGATCCGCTGGCGGGCCCAATGCCTTACCAGGGTCGTGAGCTGGCGTTCAAACTGGGTCTGGAAGGCAAGCTGGTTCAGCAGTTCACCAAGATCTTCATGGGTCTGGCGACCATCTTCCTGGAGCGCGATCTGGCGCTGATCGAGATCAACCCGCTGGTGATCACCACCCAGGGTGACCTGATCTGCCTCGACGGCAAGCTGGGCGCTGACGGCAACGCGCTGTTCCGCCAGTCCGATCTGCGCGAAATGCGCGACCAGTCTCAGGAAGATCCGCGTGAAGCGCAGGCTGCACAGTGGGAACTGAACTACGTGGCGCTGGATGGCAACATCGGCTGCATGGTTAACGGTGCGGGTCTGGCAATGGGCACCATGGACATCGTTAAGCTGCACGGCGGTGAGCCAGCGAACTTCCTCGACGTGGGCGGTGGCGCAACCAAAGAGCGCGTAACCGAAGCGTTCAAAATCATTCTCTCTGACAGCAACGTGAAAGCGGTTCTGGTGAACATCTTCGGCGGTATCGTACGTTGCGACCTGATCGCCGACGGTATCATCGGCGCGGTAGAAGAAGTGGGCGTTAACGTTCCGGTTGTTGTACGTCTGGAAGGGAACAACGCTGAACTCGGCGCGAAAAAACTGGCTGACAGCGGCCTGAATATTATTGCAGCGAAAAGTCTGACGGATGCAGCTCAGCAGGTTGTTGCCGCAGTGGAGGGGAAATAATGTCCGTTTTAATTAATAAAGATACCAAGGTTATCTGCCAGGGCTTCACCGGTAGCCAGGGGACTTTCCACTCCGAACAGGCAATTGCCTACGGTACGCAGATGGTAGGCGGCGTAACGCCAGGTAAAGGCGGCACCACGCATCTGGGCCTGCCGGTGTTCAACACCGTGCGTGAAGCGGTAGAAGCGACGGGCGCGACCGCGACCGTGATCTACGTTCCGGCGCCGTTCTGCAAAGACTCTATTCTGGAAGCGATCGACGCAGGCATTAAGCTGATCATCACCATCACCGAAGGTATCCCGACGCTGGATATGCTGACCGTGAAGGTGAAGCTGGACGAAGCAGGCGTGCGCATGATCGGCCCGAACTGCCCAGGCGTTATCACCCCGGGCGAATGCAAAATCGGCATCATGCCGGGCCACATTCATCGCCCAGGCAAAGTGGGCATTGTGTCCCGTTCCGGTACCCTGACCTATGAAGCGGTTAAGCAGACCACCGACTACGGTTTCGGCCAGTCCACCTGCGTGGGCATCGGCGGTGACCCGATCCCGGGCTCTAACTTCATCGACATCCTGAAGCTGTTCCAGGAAGATCCACAGACCGAAGCGATCGTGATGATCGGTGAGATCGGTGGTAGCGCGGAAGAAGAAGCGGCTGCTTACATCAAAGATCATGTGACCAAGCCGGTGGTGGGTTACATCGCGGGTGTGACCGCGCCGAAAGGCAAACGTATGGGTCACGCGGGCGCGATTATCGCAGGCGGTAAAGGTACGGCTGATGAGAAATTCGCAGCACTGGAAGCCGCAGGCGTGAAAACCGTTCGCAGCCTGGCGGATATCGGTGAAGCACTGAAGTCCATCATTAAGTAAGTCCTCTCTGCTCCCCGTATGGGGCGCGTTGAAGTATAAAAAAATGTCCGTTTCGACATGGTTGGCCGCTGTAAAGCGGCCTTTTTTTATTGTCTGCGTTTAGCCACCAGAGTGAATTTATAGTCGTCGGAGTTAAACACGTTGCGACTGTATTCAAATATCCGGCCGTCTTTCAGAAAGCCACGGGAGACTTTTTCCAGAATCGGTTTTGCCGGATCGAGCGCCAGGGCGGCAATCGCCTCGTCCGATGGCATGACTGGCACCAGCTCCTGCTCGCTGCGATCGATAACCATCTTTTTGATCTGCTCAATGTAATGGTATTTCGACTGTTCCATCACTTCCCAGGTGAGGTCGGGGAACATCGCCAGCGGCATCCATGTCTCTTCCAGATTCACCGGCTTTTCCCTGATGAAGCGTATGCGCTTGACGTGCCAGACCTTATCATCCGGATTGAGCGCCAGTTTTGCCGCGAGCCGCTCATCGGCTTTCACCACTTCGAAGACGCTGACGTCGCTGTGCGTATCGACGTTGCGATCCGCTAACTTTTCGTAAAAGCCGGTGAGCTGATAAATATCGTAATTCACCCGCTCCTCTTTTACATACGAGCCGCTGCCCTGAATACTTTCGATGATCTGCTCGTCGGCGAGCAGCTTCAACGCCTGCCGCACGGTGACACGGCTGACGCTAAACGCCTCCTGAAGGCTGGATTCTGTCGGCAGCGCATCGCCAGGTTTTAACTCACCGGCATTAATTTTCTCGCGGAACGCATCGGCGATCTGCCGGTACATCGGTTTATTGCCCATTGGGTCACGCCTATTTAATACCTTTTCAGGGAATTATGCCTTCAGTGTCGGATTTGTAAATAATACAAATAAGATACAAATTTCGGTGTAAGTGAAAATGATCACATAAATGTCTTATTGGCTCTGCCACAATCCTCCCCAGACAAAAACTTTGGATAGGTGAGGATCTTTATGAACCTGACGACTCTGACCGACCCCCGTGCTGTCTGCGTGCAGGCGCAGTTTACCAGCCGTGATGAGGCAATCCGCCAGCTTGCGACGCGGCTGGTGGCGTTGGGCAAAATAGCCGACGCCGATACGTTTCTGGCAGAGGTTTTCCATCGGGAATCGCTTGGCCCGACGGCGCTGGGCGAGGGACTGGCCGTACCCCATGGTAAATCAGCGGCGGTAAAGGAAGCGGCTTTTGCCGTGGCCACACTGTGCGAGCCGCTGGCCTGGGAAGGCGTGGACGGACCGGAGGAGGTCGAGCTGATTTTTTTGCTCGCCATTCCTCCCGCACAAGCGGGATCAACGCATATTCAGGTGCTGACGGAACTGACGTCTCGCCTGGCGGATGACGATCTCAGGGCGCGCGTGATGACGGCGACCAGCGCGGAAGCGGTGCTTGCTGCGCTGGAAACGGCGCCTGAGGCGCAAGAAACCGCCGTCGCAGAGAATGCCCCGACGATCGTCTGCGTTACCGCCTGTCCGGCCGGGATCGCCCATACCT
This sequence comes from Enterobacter cloacae complex sp. IR5459, assembly GCF_049238005.1. Lineage (NCBI taxonomy): Bacteria > Pseudomonadati > Pseudomonadota > Gammaproteobacteria > Enterobacterales > Enterobacteriaceae > Enterobacter > Enterobacter cloacae complex sp. IR5459. Next base: position 253,301 of record NZ_JBMKIG010000002.1, on the reverse strand, counting down.
ACATGGCAGCGGAATATCTCGAAAAAGCGGGACGTAAGCTCGGCGTCAATGTAGTGGTCGAAAAGCAGGGGGCAAACGGTATTGAGGGGCGCATCACCGCGCAGCAGTTGCAGGAGGCAAAAGCGTGTATCTTCGCGGCGGAAGTGGCGATTAAAGAGCGCGAGCGTTTTCAGGGTATCCCTGCCATTTCCGTGCCCGTCGCGGAACCCTTGCGCCATGCGGAAGCGCTCATTGAGCGTGCGCTGGCGCTACAGCCTGTATCCGATGCGCGTCCTGCGCACGTCGACACGGACGCGAAAAAGTGCGTTAAAACCGAACTCAAGCAGGCGCTCCTCAGCGGTATCTCCTTTGCGGTGCCGCTGATTGTCGCTGGCGGCACGGTGCTGGCCGTGTCGGTACTGCTGGCGCAAATCCTGGGCTTGCAGCATCTGTTCGATCAGGAAAATTCGTGGCTGTGGATGTACCGCAAACTGGGCGGCGGGATGCTCGGTATTCTGATGGTGCCTGTTCTGGCGGCCTACACCGCTTACTCGCTGGCGGATAAACCTGCGCTAACGCCAGGCTTTGCGGCGGGTCTTGCCGCCAATATGATCGGCTCCGGCTTTCTGGGGGCCATCGTCGGCGGGCTGATTGCGGGCTACCTGATGCGCTGGGTGAAAAACCACATCCGGCTGAGTAGCCGCTACAACGGCTTTCTGACCTTTTATCTTTATCCGGTGATTGGCGTGCTGGGCGCAGGCAGCCTGATGCTGTTTGTGATCGGCGAACCGGTGGCCTGGATCAATAACGCCCTCACCGCCTGGCTTAACGGTCTGTCCGGCGCGAACGCGCTGCTGCTGGGGGCGATCCTGGGCTTTATGTGCTCGTTCGATCTGGGCGGTCCGGTCAACAAAGCCTCTTACGCGTTCTGTCTGGGGGCGATGGCCAATGGCGTATACGGGCCTTATGCGATTTTTGCCTCCGTCAAAATGGTATCGGCCTTTACCGTGACGGCATCAACGATGCTGGCTCCGAACCTGTTCAAACAGTTCGAAATTGAAACCGGCAAGTCCACCTGGCTGCTGGGGCTGGCGGGCATCACCGAAGGAGCAATTCCGATGGCTATCGAGGATCCGTTGCGGGTCATCGGCTCATTTGTTCTGGGGTCAATGGCGACCGGAGCGATTGTCGGGGCGATGGGGATTGGGCTATCCACCCCGGGCGCGGGCATTTTCTCTCTCTTCTTACTGCATGATGCCGGGCTGGGCGGCGTGCTGGCCGCTGCCGGCTGGTTTGGCGCCGCGCTGATTGGTGCCGCAATCTCTACGCTCATTTTACTCCTCTGGCGACGCCAGGCCGTGAAGAGCGGCACCTACGTGACTGAAGACATAACATCCTAAACGCGCACTGACAGGAAACGAAGATGAAAGCTGTATCTCGCGTTCATATCACGCCACATATGCACTGGGACCGGGAGTGGTACTTCACCACCGAAGCGTCACGTATTCTTCTGGTCAATAATATGGAAGAGATCCTTACCCGTCTTGAGCAGGACGCAGAGTATAAATACTACGTTCTCGACGGCCAGACGGCGGTGCTGGAAGATTATTTTGCCGTGAAACCGGAAAACAGGCCACGCGTGAAGGCGCTGGTGGCGGCCGGGAAGCTGATTATCGGGCCGTGGTATACCCAGACGGACACCACCCTTGTCTCCGGCGAGTCGATTGTCCGAAATCTGATGTACGGCATTCGCGACTGTCTGGCCTTTGGCGAGCCGATGAAAATTGGCTATCTGCCGGACTCCTTCGGCATGTCTTCCCAGCTGCCACACATTTACAACGGTTTTGGCATCACGCGCACCATGTTCTGGCGCGGGTGTTCCGAGCGGCATGGTACCGATAAAACCGAATTTCTCTGGCAAAGTCAGGACGGCAGTGAAGTGACGGCACAGGTGCTACCGCTGGGCTACGCGATTGGTAAGTACTTACCGGAGGATGAGGCCGGACTGCGCAAACGGCTCGACACGTACTTCGAGGTGCTGGAAAAAGCCTCCGTGACGAAAGAAATTTTGCTGCCTAACGGCCATGATCAGATGCCGCTCCAGCAGAACATCTTTGCGGTGATGGATAAGCTGCGCGAAATCTATCCGCAGCGTCAGTTTGTGATGAGCCGCTTCGAGGAGGTGTTTGACCACATTGACGCGCACCGCGATGAACTGGCGACGCTGAAAGGGGAGTTTATTGACGGTAAATATATGCGGGTGCACCGGACAATAGGCTCCACGCGAATGGACATCAAAATCGCCCACGCCCGGATAGAGAATAAAATCGTCAATGTCCTTGAGCCGCTGGCCACGCTTGCCTGGACGCTGGGCTTTGAGTATCACCACGGCTTGCTGGAAAAAATGTGGAAAGAGATCCTCAAGAATCACGCCCATGACAGTATCGGCTGCTGCTGTAGTGACAAAGTGCATCGTGAGGTGATGTCACGCTTCGAGCTGGCGGAAGACATGGCCGATAACCTGACATGCTTCTATATGCGCAAGATTGTCGACAACATGCCGCAGTGCGAGGAAGACAAACTGGTGATGTTTAACCTCACGCCCTGGCCGCGTGAGGAAGTGATTAACACTACGATACGTCTGCGCGCCAGCCAGTTCCGCCTGCTGGACGATAGGGGGAATGAAATCCCTTACTGCCTGCGCAGCGCGCGTGAAATCGACCCCGGCTTAATAGACCGGCAGATTGTGCATTACGGCAACTACGATCCCTTTATGGAGTTTGATATCCAGCTCAACCAGATCCTGCCATCAATGGGTTACCGCACGCTCTATATCGAGCCGCACGTGGCTGGCAAGCTGCTGGCGCCAGAAACAACGTCGGAGGCATTACTGGAAAATGCTTTCTGGGAAATAACGTTAAACGACGACGGCACCCTGCGTCTGCTCGATAAAGCGTCCGGGCTTATCTATGACCGCGCGCTGGAAATAGAAGAGAGCTCGGATGATGGCGATGAGTACGACTACTCGCCTTCACGGGAAGAGTGGAGACTCACTTCCGCGCAGGGCGAGCATGAGGTTGAGGTGATCCACGAGGTCTGGCAGAGCAGGGCGGTGATCCGCCATCGCATGGCGGTGCCGGCGGATCTCGCTGAACGTTCTGCGCGTCAGCAGACGGGAACGCTTGAGGCAGAACTCACGGTCACGCTCAGCCATAACAGCCGACGTATCGACATTGAGGCGCGTCTCGGAAATCACGCGGATGACCACCGTGTTCGGGTGCTGATCCCGACGCCCTTCACCGCAGACACGGTGTTAGCTGATACCCAGTTCGGTTCGCTGACGCGACCTGTACAGGATGAAGCGATGGCGAACTGGCAGGAGGAGGGCTGGAAGGAAGCGCCGCTGCCGGTGTGGAATCTGCTTAACTACGCGGTGCTCCAGGAACGGCGTAACGGGATGGCGCTGTTTACCGAAGGGTTACGCGAATTTGAAGTGACTGGCGAGCGTCAAAAAACGTTTGCCCTGACGTTGCTTCGCGGCGTGGGGGTGCTTGGGAAGGAAGACTTACTTCTGCGCCCTGGCAGACCGTCCGGGATCAAAATGCCGGTGCCTGATTCGCAGATGCGGGGCCAGTTAACCTGTCGCTTTAGCCTGTTCAGTTTTAATGGTTTGCCCGTCAGTGCTGGCGTTGCGCAGCAGGCGAAGTCGTGGTTAACGCCAGTGCACTGTTATAACAAAATTCCGTGGGATGCGATGAAGCTTAACCGTGCCTCTTTCACCACACCCCGTAGCTATAGCCTGCTAACGCTGGCGCCTAACGGATGCGTACTCAGTGTGCTGAAAAAAGCGGAGGATCGTGACGAGATGATTCTTCGTCTGTACAACCCTTCGGAGACCCGCTCCTGTGACGTGGCTTTGTCTGTGAACCGTGAGGTCCAGGCCTGTTGCGAAACGGACATGAATGAGGTGTACAAGGCGCAAGGGGAAGAGGGCTCAGCCATTACGGGGTCTTTCCGGCCAGGCCAGTCACGTACCTTCAGCATAAAAATTGAAAGGTAATCCTCAAAATAAAATAAAGGCCGCATTCCTGCGGCCTTTATTTCATCAAATAGTCACGAAGGGGTGTTAATTTTAAGATTATTAAAAGTGAATAAAATGTAATCGTTTCGGCAGGTAGCAAAGCGAAAGAAAAATACTGTGAAGCAGATAACATTATATGTTTATCTTCCGGCAAAATGCGTTTTTTCACGCGCGTTAATAAAAATCACAACTGTTTATATTATCTTCTGGCTTTTATAACCATCAACGCCTTTAAATGTACATATCATTAACAAGGTTTTTACTATCCGCACTACAAAGAAACATCATTAACAGCTCTGGCCGTTTTTGATTTAAATCAATGTTTAATCCTTGGAAAAAGGCTCTAAAAGGCGTTAAATTGTTCCCGATCAAAATGGCCGAAAAGTGGTAATTTTGCTATAAATTGATCGCCGTCGAAAAACGTAAATCTGTTCGAATAAAAACCTGTTTATTGTAAGGGTTTTGCAGCGTATTATATTTACGGGATCAATTTGGTTTTTTCTTAACGTATTTGTAACCTTTCATCATTGCTTTTTCCTCATGTAGAGAATAAGCAACGAAGAAGGGAAGCAGATAACTTTGTATTGGGGCATGCGTGTGGATCCTTATCTAACGGGGTTCACTCTCGGAGTCTTCATGCGATGAGCAAGGAGTCATAATGTTAGACGTAGTCGAACTGTCGCGCTTACAGTTTGCCTTGACCGCGATGTACCACTTCCTGTTTGTGCCGCTGACGCTCGGTATGGCGTTCCTGCTGGCCATCATGGAAACGGTTTACGTCCTCTCCGGCAAACAGATTTATAAAGATATGACCAAGTTCTGGGGCAAGTTGTTTGGTATCAACTTTGCGCTGGGCGTGGCAACCGGTCTGACCATGGAGTTCCAGTTCGGGACAAACTGGTCTTACTATTCCCACTATGTGGGGGATATTTTCGGTGCGCCGCTGGCCATTGAAGGTCTGATGGCCTTCTTCCTCGAATCCACCTTTGTAGGTCTGTTCTTCTTCGGTTGGGACCGTCTGGGTAAAGTCCAGCATATGGCGGTAACCTGGCTGGTGGCATTAGGCTCCAACTTGTCCGCACTGTGGATCCTGGTGGCGAACGGCTGGATGCAAAACCCAATCGCATCTGATTTCAACTTCGAAACCATGCGTATGGAGATGGTCAGCTTCGCTGAGCTGGTCCTGAACCCGGTTGCCCAGGTTAAATTCGTTCACACCGTGGCGTCTGGCTATGTGTGCGGCGCGATGTTCGTGCTGGGCATCAGCTCCTACTATATGCTGCGCGGCCGTGACTTCGCGTTCGCCAAGCGTTCTTTTGCTATTGCAGCAAGCTTCGGTATGGCCGCGATTCTGTCCGTTATTGTTCTGGGTGATGAATCCGGTTACGAAATGGGCGACGTGCAGAAAACCAAACTCGCCGCAATTGAAGCTGAATGGGAAACCCAGCCGGCACCGGCAGCGTTTACCCTGTTCGGCGTGCCTGACCAGGAAGCGCAGGAAAACCGCTTCGCCATTCAAATTCCTTACGCTCTGGGTATTATCGCCACGCGCTCCGTCGACAAACAGGTGACTGGCCTGAAAGATCTGATGGTGCAGCATGAAGAGCGTATCCGTAACGGGATGAAAGCTTACTCGCTGCTGGAACAGCTGCGCGCCGGCTCTACCGACCAGGCCGTTCGCGATCAATTTAACGACGTGAAGAAAGACCTCGGTTACGGTCTGCTGCTGAAACGCTATACCCCGAACGTCTCTGACGCGACGGAAGCGCAGATTCAGATGGCAACCAAAGACTCTATTCCACGCGTTGCGCCGCTGTACTTCGCGTTCCGCATCATGGTGGGTTGCGGCATTATCATGCTGCTGATCATCGCGGCCTCGTTCTGGTCAGTCATTCGTAACCGTATCGGTGAGAAAAAATGGCTGCTGCGCACCGCGCTTTACGGTATCCCACTGCCATGGATTGCTATCGAGTCCGGCTGGTTTGTTGCGGAATATGGCCGTCAGCCGTGGGCGATCGGTGAGGTGCTGCCAACAGCGGTAGCGAACTCCTCCCTGACCGCAGGCGACCTGATCTTCTCCATGCTGCTCATTTGCGGTCTGTACACCCTGTTCCTGGTGGCTGAACTGTTCCTGATGTTCAAGTTCGCGCGCCTTGGCCCAAGCAGCCTGAAAACCGGTCGCTATCACTACGAGCAGTCTGTTGCGACTACTCAGCCGGCACGCTAAGACAGGAGTCATCAAATGATCGATTATGAAGTATTGCGTTTTATCTGGTGGCTGCTGATCGGTGTTCTGCTGATTGGTTTCGCGGTCACCGATGGTTTCGACATGGGCGTGGGCATGCTCACCCGTTTCCTCGGTCGTAATGACACCGAGCGTCGAATCATGATCAACTCCATCGCCCCGCACTGGGACGGTAACCAGGTGTGGCTGATCACCGCAGGCGGCGCGCTGTTCGCTGCCTGGCCGATGGTCTACGCGGCTGCGTTCTCCGGCTTCTATGTGGCGATGATTCTGGTGCTGGCCTCTTTATTCTTCCGTCCGGTGGGTTTCGACTACCGTTCCAAGATTGAAGACACCCGCTGGCGTAACATGTGGGACTGGGGCATCTTCATCGGTAGCTTCGTTCCACCGCTGGTCATTGGTGTGGCGTTCGGTAACCTGTTGCAGGGCGTACCGTTCCACGTCGACGAATATATGCGTCTGTTCTACACCGGTAACTTCTTCCAGTTGCTGAATCCGTTTGGTCTGCTGGCGGGCGTGGTGAGCGTGGCGATGATCATCACCCAGGGCGCAACCTATCTCCAGATGCGTACCGTAGGTGAACTGCACCTGCGTTCCCGCGCTACCGCTCAGGTGGCGGCGCTGGTGACGCTGGTCTGCTTCGCGCTGGCTGGCGTGTGGGTGGTGTACGGTATTGATGGTTACGTGGTGACCTCCGCGATCAACCATACTGCACCGTCTAACCCGCTGACCAAAGAAGTGGCGCGTCAGGCCGGTGCATGGCTGGTGAACTTCAACAATACTCCTGCGCTGTGGGCTATCCCGGCTCTGGGTGTGCTGCTGCCGCTGCTGACCGTGCTGACGTCTCGTCTGGAGAAAGGCGCTCTGGCGTTCGTATTCTCTTCACTGACGCTGGCGTGCATCATCCTGACGGCGGGGATTGCGATGTTCCCGTTCGTGATGCCATCCAGCACCATGATGAATGCCAGCCTGACCATGTGGGATGCAACGTCCAGTCAGTTGACGCTGAACTTAATGACCTATGTTGCTTGCGTGTTCGTACCGATTATCCTGCTCTACACCACCTGGTGTTACTGGAAAATGTTCGGTCGCATCACTAAAGAACATATCGAAAGCAACACCCACTCTATGTACTAAGTAAGGAGCTGAATATGTGGTATTTCGCATGGATTTTAGGGACGCTTCTTGCCTGTGCGTTTGGTGTCATCACTGCCCTGGCGCTTGAGCATGTAGAAGCGACCAAAGCAGGTGAAGAAAAGCACTAATGAATATTATCGCAACCTTATATGCGGTAATGGATAAGCGCCCCTTGAGGGCGCTTTCCCTCATTATGGCATTACTGCTGGCAGGCTGTATCTTCTGGGACCCGTCGCGCTTCGCGGCGAAAACCAGCGAGCTTGAAATCTGGCACGGTTTCCTGATTATGTGGGCTGTGTGCGCAGGCGTGATTCACGGTGTCGGCTTTCGTCCGAAAGCGCTACACTGGCAGGGCATCTTCTGCCCACTGATTGCCGATCTGGTTCTCCTCGCCGGTTTGATTTTCTTCTTCTTCTGAATAAGAAATGTCCGTTAACGTTATGGGCTTACCATGGCCCATAAAAATTTACTCTCCGTTTACTTTCCCCCATTCCAAACCATCATTCCCGCGCGTATAGTAGCGAAGTTTGAAAGCTCCAACTTTTCTTGTATTACCGGGATGTAAAGTGAATACAACGCTGTTTCGATGGCCGGTACGTGTCTATTACGAAGATACCGATGCCGGTGGTGTGGTCTACCACGCCAGCTACGTTGCTTTTTATGAACGGGCACGCACAGAGATGCTGCGCCATCATCACTTTAGTCAACAGGTGCTGTTGGCTGAGCGAGTTGCCTTCGTGGTACGCAAGATGACGCTTGAGTATTTTGCGCCTGCCAGACTCGACGATATGCTCGAAGTTCAAACAGAAATTACATCAATGCGCGGAACTTCACTGGTTTTCACGCAGCGGATAGTCAATGCAGAGAACACGGTACTGAACTCAGCTGAAGTCCTGATTGTCTGTGTTGATCCAACCATAATGAAGCCTCGTGCGCTTCCTAAGTCTATTGTCGCGGAGTTTAAGCAGTGACTGACATGAATATCCTTGATTTGTTCCTGAAGGCAAGCCTTCTGGTTAAACTTATCATGTTGATTTTGATTGGTTTTTCAATCGCATCCTGGGCCATCATCATCCAGAGAACGCGTATCCTTAATGCCGCCGGCCGCGAAGCCGAAGCGTTTGAAGATAAGTTCTGGTCGGGAATTGAGCTTTCTCGTCTGTACCAGGAAAGCCAGGGACGCCGTGATAACCTTTCAGGCTCCGAACAAATTTTCTACAGCGGTTTCAAAGAGTTCGCTCGCTTACATCGCGCTAACAGCCATGCGCCGGAAGCCGTGGTAGAAGGGGCGTCGCGTGCGATGCGCATCTCCATGAACCGCGAACTGGAAAATCTTGAAACGCATATTCCTTTCCTCGGAACCGTTGGCTCCATCAGCCCGTATATCGGCCTGTTTGGTACGGTGTGGGGGATCATGCACGCCTTTATCGCCCTGGGGGCGGTGAAGCAGGCAACGTTGCAGATGGTTGCACCGGGTATCGCAGAAGCACTGATCGCGACCGCAATCGGTCTGTTCGCCGCAATTCCGGCGGTAATGGCGTACAACCGTCTGAACCAGCGCGTGAACAAACTGGAACTGAACTACGACAACTTTATGGAAGAGTTCACCGCGATTCTGCATCGTCAGGCGTTTACCAGCACCGAGAGCAACAAGGGGTAAACCATGGCCAGATCGCGTGGACGAGGTCGTCGCGAGCTCAAGTCCGAAATCAATATCGTTCCGTTACTGGACGTGCTGCTGGTGCTGCTGCTGATCTTTATGGCGACAGCGCCCATCATCACCCAGAGCGTGGAAGTTGATCTGCCGGATGCGACAGAATCACAGGCGGTAAGCACCAATGACGATCCTCCGGTCATCATTGAGGTTTCCGGCGTAGGGCAGTACAGCGTGGTGGTAGAGAAAGATCGTATGGATCAGCTTCCGCCAGAGCAGGTTATTGCTGAAGCGCAACGACGTCTGGAGTCAAATCCGAAGACGGTCTTCTTAATCGGTGGTGCGAAAGACGTACCATATGATGAAATTATCAAAGCGCTGAACTTGCTACATAGCGCGGGCGTTAAGTCAGTTGGCTTAATGACTCAGCCTATTTGATCATCTGCGTAGTTTTTGGGAACCGATAGTGTCAAAGGCAACCGAACAGAACGACAAACTTAAGCGAGCGATAATCGTCTCCGCAGTGCTGCACGTAATTCTTTTTGCAGCGCTGATATGGAGTTCGTTCGATGAGCACCTTGATGCATCAGGCGGCGATGGGGGCTCGTCCATCGACGCCGTCATGGTGGATCCCGGTGCGGTAGTGCAGAACTATAATCGCCAGCAACAGCAGCAGGCGAGCGCAAAACGCGCGGAAGAACAGCGTGAAAAACAGGCGCAACAGCAGGCGGAAGAGCTGCGTGAAAAGCAGGCCGCCGAGCAGGAACGTCTGAAGCAGCTTGAGAAAGAGCGTTTGCAGGCGCAGGAAGCCGCTAAAGAGCAGGCGGAGCAGCAGAAACAGGCTGAAGCCGCAGCGAAGAAAGCTCAGGAACAGCAGAAGCAGGCGGAAGAGGCGGCAGCCAAAGCCGCGGCAGACGCGAAGGCGCAGGCAGATGCTCAGGCTAAGTTAGCCGCAGAAGCCGCGAAGAAAGCTGCTGCTGATGCGCAGAAGAAAGCGGAAGCCGAAGCGGCGAAGAAAGCCGCTGCTGATGCGAAGAAGAAAGCAGAAGCCGAAGCGGCGAAAAAAGCTGCCGCTGACGCACAGAAGAAAGCCGAAGCGGAAGCCGCCAAAAAAGCTGCGCAGGAAGCAGAGAAGAAAGCGGCTGCCGATGCTGCGAAAAAAGCGGCCGCGGCCGAGAAAGCTGCGGCAGAAAAAGCCGCCGCTGCGGAAAAAGCCGCTGCTGATAAAAAAGCGGCAGCTGAGAAAGCCGCTGCTGATAAGAAAGCTGCTGCTGAAAAAGCCGCAGCTAAGAAGGCCGCTGCTGCGGAAAAAGCCGCTGCCGCAGGGGTTGACGATCTGCTGGGGGACCTGAGCTCCGGTAAGAATGCACCGAAAACGGGCGGTGGGGCGAAAGGAAGTAACGCAGCACCGGCAGGAAGTGGTAACACTAAGAACAACGGTGCTTCTGGCGCTGAGATCAACGACTATAAGAATCAGATTGCCGCGGCTATTGCCAGCAGACTTAACGATAAATCGCTCTATACCGGGAAAACGTGCCGACTGCATATTAAACTGGCTACGGATGGTATGGTGCTGAGCGTTGAGTCAGAAGGGGGAGATGAAGCATTATGCCAGGCTGCACTTGTGGCAGTGAATCAGGCAAAACTGCCAAAACCTCCATCACAGGCTGTCTATGAAGTGTTCAAAGACGCTTCGCTGAACTTTAAGCCATAAGCAGAGCTGCTGTTATCGGGTTCTGATAGTTTTGTGTATTTGAGTTTGTTAACCTTCTGCTAAATTATCCAGGACTTATTGTTCGGATAAGGGAGATATGATGAAGCAGGCATTACGATTAGCTTTTGGTTTTTTAGTACTGTTGACGTCAGCAGTGCATGCCACAGTAAGCATCGACATTACCGACTGGAACGACTCAGCGCGTCCAATCGGTGTCGTTCCGTTCCAGTGGGCAGGCCCGGGCGCTGCGCCTGAAGATATTGGCGGCATTGTTGCAGCTGACCTGCGTAACAGCGGTAAATTTAACCCCCTGGATCGTTCTCGTCTGCCGCAGCAGCCGGGTACAGCTCAGGAAGTTCAACCTGCTGCATGGTCTGCACTGGGTATTGATGCCGTGGTTGTCGGACAGGTTACTCCTGCGCCAGACGGCGGCTATAACGTCGCTTATCAGCTGGTGGATACTGGCGGTGCGCCGGGTACCGTTCTGGCTCAAAACACGTATAAGGTGAACAAGCAGTGGCTGCGTTATGCAGGCCACACGGCGAGTGACGAAGTGTTTGAGAAGCTGACCGGTATTAAAGGTGCGTTCCGTACCCGTATCGCGTACGTAGTACAGACCAACGGCGGCCAGTTCCCTTATGAGCTGCGCGTCTCTGACTACGATGGTTACAACCAGTTCACCGTACACCGTTCACCACAGCCGCTGATGTCTCCGGCATGGTCTCCGGATGGCTCTAAGCTGGCGTACGTGACCTTCGAAAGCGGCCGTTCCGCGCTGGTTATCCAGACACTGTCTAACGGTGCTGTGCGTCAGGTTGCGTCATTCCCACGTCACAACGGTGCGCCTGCGTTCTCTCCGGATGGTACCAAACTGGCGTTTGCCCTGTCTAAAACCGGTAGCCTGAACCTGTACGTGATGGATATTGGTTCTGGTCAGATCCGTCAGGTCACGGATGGTCGTAGCAACAACACTGAGCCAACCTGGTTCCCGGACAGCCAGAATCTGGCATTTACGTCTGACCAGGCAGGTCGTCCACAAGTTTATAAAGTGAATATCAACGGCGGAGCAGCGCAGCGTATTACCTGGGAAGGTTCTCAGAACCAGGATGCTGACGTCAGTGCCGATGGTAAAACAATGGTAATGGTCAGTACTGCGGGTGGTCAGCAGCACATTGCCAAACAAGATCTGGTAACGGGGGGCGTACAAGTACTGTCGTCAACGTTCCTGGATGAAACGCCAAGTCTGGCACCTAACGGCACCATGGTAATCTACAGCTCTTCTCAGGGGATGGGATCCGTGCTGAATCTGGTTTCTACAGATGGGCGTTTCAAAGCGCGTCTTCCGGCAACTGATGGACAGGTAAAATCACCTGCCTGGTCGCCGTATCTGTAATAATAATTAATTGATTACTAAAGGAATCTTAGAAATGCAACTGAACAAAGTGCTGAAGGGGCTGATGATCGCTCTGCCTGTTATGGCAATCGCAGCGTGTTCTTCTAACAAGAACGCAAGCAATGACCAGAGCGGCGAAGGCATGATGGGTGCCGGCACCGGTATGGACGCTAACGGCAATGGCAATATGTCTTCTGAAGAGCAAGCGCGTCTTCAGATGCAGCAGTTACAGCAGAACAACATCGTTTACTTCGATCTGGATAAATACGACATTCGTTCTGACTTCGCTGCAATGCTGGATGCGCACGCAAACTTCCTGCGTAGCAACCCGTCTTACAAAGTCACCGTAGAAGGTCATGCGGACGAACGTGGTACTCCGGAGTACAACATCTCCCTGGGTGAACGTCGTGCAAACGCTGTTAAAATGTACCTCCAGGGTAAAGGCGTTTCTGCTGACCAGATCTCCATCGTTTCTTACGGTAAAGAAAAACCAGCAGTACTGGGTCACGACGAAGCGGCTTACTCCAAAAACCGTCGTGCCGTACTCGTTTACTAAGAGAATTGCATGAGCAGTAACTTCAGACATCATCTGATGAGTCTGTCGTTACTGGTTGGAATAGCGGCCCCCTGGGCCGCTTTTGCTCAGGCACCAATCAGTAGTGTCGGCTCAGGCTCGGTAGAAGATCGAGTCACTCAACTCGAGCGTATTTCTAACGCTCACAGCCAGCTTTTAACTCAACTCCAGCAGCAGCTTTCCGATAACCAGAATGATATTGATTCCCTTCGTGGTCAGATCCAGGAGAGTCAGTATCAGCTTAATCAGGTTGTGGAGCGCCAGAAGCAAATTTTGTTGCAGATGGATAGCCTGAACAGCGGCGGAGCAGCAGCACAGCCAGCAGCAGGCGATCAAAGCGGTGCGGCGACGCCTGCACCTGCGGCAGATGCCTCCGCGTCGTCTGGTGCGCCTGTACAGAGCGGTGACGCGAATACGGACTACAACGCGGCCATTGCCCTGGTGCAGGACAAATCGCGCCAGGACGATGCTATCGTTGCGTTTCAGAACTTCGTTAAGAAGTACCCTGATTCCACTTACCAGCCAAATGCGAACTACTGGCTGGGTCAGTTGAATTACAACAAGGGTAAAAAGGATGATGCGGCGTTTTATTTTGCCTCTGTGGTGAAAAATTACCCGAAATCACCGAAAGCGCCTGATGCGATGTATAAAGTCGGCGTGATCATGCAGGACAAAGGCGACACTGCAAAAGCCAAAGCGGTTTATCAGCAGGTGGTTGCGAAATTCCCGGGTACAGACGGCGCCAAACAGGCACAAAAACGCTTGAGTTCGATGGGTTGATTATCGCATGACCAGAAATCGCGTTATTTCTGGTCGTGCAGCATGATTCCTAAGCAGTTAAGTGATCTTCATCGAAATTTTTGTTGCGCAGAATTCTTAAATCAGTAATATATGCCGCCGTTGCCACGGGATATCAAACAACGTGAAAGCAGCGCAAAAGTGGGTCGTTAGCTCAGTTGGTAGAGCAGTTGACTTTTAATCAATTGGTCGCAGGTTCGAATCCTGCACGACCCACCACTTAAAGCAGTTCCGGCAGCACAGAGTGGGTGATTAGCTCAGTTGGTAGAGCATCTCCTTTACACGGAGGGGGTCGGCGGTTCGAGCCCGTCATCACCCACCACTCGGGTCGTTAGCTCAGTTGGTAGAGCAGTTGACTTTTAATCAATTGGTCGCAGGTTCGAATCCTGCACGACCCACCAATTTTATTGGTACCGAGTGATAATTCAGGCAACACCCGAATGGGTCGTTAGCTCAGTTGGTAGAGCAGTTGACTTTTAATCAATTGGTCGCAGGTTCGAATCCTGCACGACCCACCAGCCTGAATAGATTTGAAGTACATCCCGTAAGGGGTCGTTAGCTCAGTTGGTAGAGCAGTTGACTTTTAATCAATTGGTCGCAGGTTCGAATCCTGCACGACCCACCAGCCTGAATAGATTTGAAGTACATCCCGTAAGGGGTCGTTAGCTCAGTTGGTAGAGCAGTTGACTTTTAATCAATTGGTCGCAGGTTCGAATCCTGCACGACCCACCAATGTAAAAAGGCGCCCTAAAGGCGCCTTTTTGCTATCTGTCGTTCGCCAGTGCCTTGCAGGTCGGGTAAGGCGAAGCCGCCACCCGACAGATGCTACCGGCATCATTTCCCGATGACATTCCCCCTCAAATTCGCTATCTTGTTTAGTATACAAAACACCATTGCCTCATTTTTGTTATCTCATGCAAAACAAAGGCAATATTGTTAAGCCAGTAAAACGAGAAGCCATAATGAGTGTGATGTTTGATCCCGAAACCGCAATCTATCCCTTCCCGCCAAAGCCTGCTCCGCTAAGCCGGGATGAAAAACAGTTCTATCGAGAGAAAATCAAGCGCCTGCTTAAAGAGCGTGATGCGGTGATGGTGGCGCATTACTACACCGACCCGGAAATTCAGCAGCTGGCGGAAGAGACGGGCGGCTGTATCTCAGATTCCCTGGAAATGGCGCGTTTCGGTGCTAAACATCCTGCCTCCACCCTGCTGGTTGCAGGTGTGCGCTTCATGGGCGAAACGGCAAAAATTCTCAGCCCGGAAAAAACCATACTGATGCCGACGCTGAATGCCGACTGCTCCCTTGACCTCGGTTGCCCGATTGATGAGTTCACCGCCTTCTGTGATGCCCACCCTGACCGTACCGTGGTGGTCTATGCCAACACGTCTGCGGCGGTGAAAGCCCGGGCGGACTGGGTAGTGACGTCCAGTATCGCCGTTGAGCTGATTGAACATCTGGACAGCCTGGGGGAGAAAATCATCTGGGCGCCCGATCGTCACCTGGGAAACTACGTACAAAAACAGACCGGTGCGGATGTGCTGTGCTGGCAGGGGGCCTGTATCGTCCACGATGAGTTCAAGACCCAGGCGCTGACCCGGATGAAAGGCTTATACCCGCAGGCCGCGATACTGGTGCACCCGGAATCTCCGCAGTCGATCGTCGACATGGCGGACGCCGTCGGCTCAACCAGCCAGTTAATTAACGCGGCAAAAACGCTGCCACACAAGCAGCTCATCGTGGCGACCGATCGCGGTATCTTCTACAAAATGCAACAGGCCGTGCCGGAAAAAGAGCTGCTTGAAGCGCCAACCGCCGGAGAAGGGGCGAGCTGCCGAAGCTGCGCGCATTGCCCGTGGATGGCGATGAATGGGCTCAAAGCGATTTCGGAGGCGCTTGAGAACGGTGGCGCAGCGCATGAGATCCACGTGGATGCCGCTCTGCGTGAAGGCGCGTTAATTCCACTTAACCGTATGCTGGATTTTGCGGCTACACTACGTACTTAACTTATTACGCCCCGGAGAAAAAATGGATTTTTTTAGCACACAGAACATCCTGGTTCATATCCCGATTGGTGCGGGCGGCTATGACCTGTCGTGGATTGAAGCGGTGGGTACGCTGGCCGGTTTACTCTGTATCTGGCTGGCCAGCCTTGAGAAGATCAGCAACTATGCGTTCGGGCTGATAAACGTCACGCTGTTTGCGATCATCTTCTTCCAGATCCAGCTCTACGCCAGCCTGCTTCTACAGCTGTTCTTCTTCGCGGCCAATATCTATGGCTGGTACGCCTGGTCTCGGCAAAACAGCCAGCAGGAGGCGGAGTTGCAAATCCGCTGGCTGCCGTTGCCTAAAGCCATCGCCTGGTTCGCGGCCTGCGTGGTGGCTATCGGCTTTATGACCGTCTTTATTGATCCGGTATTTGCCTTCCTGACGCGCGTGGCGGTCTCGGTGATGTCGGGACTGGGATTGAACGTGACGATGCCTGAGCTTCAGCCGGATGCCTTCCCGTTCTGGGATTCCTGCATGATGGTGCTGTCGATTGCCGCAATGATCCTGATGACCCGTAAATACGTTGAGAACTGGCTATTGTGGGTGGTGATTAACGTGATTAGCGTGGTGATTTTTGCCCTTCAGGGCGTTTATGCCATGTCGCTGGAGTATATGCTCCTGACCTTCATTGCTCTCAACGGCAGCCGCATGTGGATTAACAGCGCGCGTGAGCGTGGCTCTCGCGCGCTTTCCCGTTAATGGTGATGTGCGTGTGAGTGGCCGGACTGCGCCTCGTTAAGGTGGCAGTCTGGCCCGCTGCAAGGCTGGTACTCCATCTGGATAGTGGAGTGCGCAATCTCATAGTGATGCTCGAGGAAATGCCGAATACGTTCAAGCAACGCATCGTGATCGTGGGGCGGAATAACCTGAACGTGCAGCGTCATCAGCGGTTTCTCACCCACCAGCCAGACGTGAACGTGGTGAACGTTACGGACTTCAGGAATGGAACGACTCAGGTTGCGCTTCAGTTCGCCAATATCCAGTGATGTGGGCGCGCCTTCCAGTAGCTCATTTACGCTCTCCTTCAGTAGCCGCCAGGCGCTGCGCAATACCAGGCACGATACCAGCACGGAAAGAATCGGGTCGATAGGGGTCCAGCCCGTGCCCATAATGATCAGCGCGGCCACAATCGCACCAACAGAACCCAGCAGATCGCCCAGCACATGAAGCGCCGCGGCCCGTACGTTCAGATTTTTTTCACTGCTGCCGCGGTGCAATATCCAGAACGCCAGAATATTGGCGACCAACCCGGCAATGGCGATAACCATCATTGTCGTCCCGGCTATCGGTTGTGGATGCCGAAAGCGCTGAAAAGCCTCCCAGACGATAAGAATAGTAATGACCACCAGTGCAATCGCATTCACAAAGGCTGCAAGCGTGGTCAGTCTGAGCCAGCCAAAGGTGTGGCGGGTATTGGGAGGGCGACGGGCAAACTGCACGGCCAGCAGAGCAAACAGGAGCGCGGCAGCGTCGGTCAGCATATGCCCGGCATCGGCCAGCAGCGCCAGCGATCCGGATATCAGCCCGCCTGTGACCTCAATAATCATAAAGGTGGCAGTGACGCCAAAAGCCAGCAAAAGCCGTTTGGCATTTTCATCGCCAGTGGAGTGGGAATGGGAGTGGGAGTGCGCCATGGTATCGTTCCTGATTTATTATTATTTTTAGTGTAGCGTTTTTAAGAGCTTAAATAAAAAAGGAGAGCATTCGCTCTCCCTGTTTTACCTTATGGAAGGTTACTGGGTAGTACCGTCCGTTTTGGTATTGGCATCGCTGCCCACTTTGTCATTCGGGTCCGGGCATTTCCCGTCTTTACAGACTGAGTTTTTATGCACCTCGTCGGTAGTCATACCCTCATGGTTCATCGTGCCTGTGTTCGTCCCGCCAGTATTGGTATTGCCCGTGTTGATATTACTGTTATCAACATTGTTTGGCGCGATATTCTGTTTTGCATCCGGCGCAACCTGGCCTGCTTCGGCAGCGGCATTCGCGTCGCCGTTGCTGCCGGATGAGCCTGCATCAGCAGCCAGTACGCTACCGCTTGCCAGGGTAAGGGTTGCCGTCAGGAAAAGCGTAGTCAGTTTCGTCATTTTCATCATGGTGCTCCTGTTCTTATCGTTACGCTGGATAACATTCTCCAACAGTGCATCTTGTTCAGTGGCGAAAGATTCCGGACTCCTGAATTATGTCAGGATGGAATCGCGTATAAATATTTAAAAACAGTCGTTACAAGTAAAAAGCTTAGGCCAGATCTCATTTTTCGCTATTTTGTTGCGTATTTTAGGCGAATTCCAGGAATTATCTGCGCGAAGTGTAAAAGCCCGTTTACACTTTGTGGCCGACAAGTTAGATTGAAAGGATTGCTTTCATTACTAAAGATATGGCAGAGCCGGAAAGAAGATGAATTATCAGAACGACGATTTACGCATTAAAGAGATCAATGAGTTATTACCTCCCGTAGCGCTCCTTGAAAAATTCCCCGCCACCGAAAATGCCGCCAACACGGTGTCTCATGCCCGCAAGGCGATCCACAAGATCCTGAAAGGTAGCGACGATCGTCTTCTGGTAGTGATCGGGCCATGCTCCATTCACGATCCTGCTGCGGCCAAAGAGTATGCGTCGCGTCTGCTCGCCCTGCGTGAAGAGCTGAAAGGCGAACTGGAAATCGTGATGCGCGTTTATTTCGAAAAACCGCGTACCACCGTGGGCTGGAAAGGGTTAATCAACGATCCGCATATGGACAACAGTTTCCAGATTAACGACGGCCTGCGCATTGCGCGTAAGCTGCTGCTGGAGATCAACGACAGCGGGCTGCCTGCTGCCGGAGAATTCCTCGATATGATCACCCCGCAGTATCTGGCTGACCTGATGAGCTGGGGCGCTATTGGTGCGCGTACGACTGAATCTCAGGTTCACCGCGAGCTGGCGTCTGGCCTGTCATGCCCGGTGGGTTTCAAAAATGGCACTGATGGCACCATCAAGGTCGCCATTGACGCCATTAATGCGGCGGGCGCGCCGCACTGCTTCCTGTCGGTGACCAAGTGGGGCCACTCGGCTATCGTGAATACCAGCGGTAATGGCGATTGCCATATCATACTGCGCGGCGGTAAAGAGCCTAACTATAGCGCTAAACACGTAGCGGAGGTAAAAGCAGGGCTGGAGAAAGCAGGTCTGGCACCGCAGGTGATGATCGATTTCAGCCATGCCAACTCCAGCAAACAGTTCAAAAAGCAGATGGAAGTCGGCGCAGATGTTTGTCAGCAAATCGCCAGCGGTGAACGCGCAGTGATTGGGGTGATGATTGAGAGCCATCTGGTTGAAGGCAACCAGAACCTGGAGGGCAGCGAGCCGCTGGTCTACGGTAAGAGCGTGACGGATGCCTGCATTGGCTGGGACGATACCGATGCGATCCTGCGTCAGTTGGCGGATGCGGTAAAAGCGCGTCGCGGCTAAGTTTGTTGCGGGTAACAAAAAAGCGTGGATTTCTCCACGCTTTTTTTATGTCCGGCAAATATTACTTCGCTTTACCCTGGTTCGCCACGGCTGCCGCTTTTGCAGCGATTTCGTCGGCGTTACCCAGGTAGTAATGTTTAACTGGCTTGAAGTTTTCGTCGAACTCGTACACCAGCGGCACGCCGGTAGGGATGTTCAGCTCGAGGATTTCATCTTCACCCATGTTGTCCAGGTATTTCACCAGCGCACGCAGGGAGTTACCGTGAGCAGCGATAATGACGCGCTCGCCGCTTTTCAGGCGTGGCAGAATGGTTTCGTTCCAGTAAGGCACAACGCGGTCGATGGTCAGCGCCAGGCTTTCGGTCTGCGGCAGTTCAGCCTCAGTCAGCTTCGCGTAACGCGGATCGTGGCCCGGGTAGCGCTCGTCATCTTTGCTCAGCTCTGGAGGCGTAACCGCAAAACCACGACGCCACTGCTTAACCTGCTCGTCACCGTATTTTTCTGCGGTTTCCGCTTTGTTCAGACCTTGCAGCGCACCGTAGTGACGCTCGTTCAGTTTCCAGGATTTCTCAACCGGCAGCCAGGCCTGATCCAGCTCGTCCAGAATGTTCCACAGGGTATGGATGGCACGTTTCAGCACAGAGGTGTAAGCAAAGTCAAAGGTGAAGCCTTCTTCTTTCAGCAGTTTACCTGCCGCTTTTGCTTCGCTCACGCCTTTCTCGGACAGATCAACGTCATACCAACCGGTGAAGCGGTTTTCGTTGTTCCACTGGCTTTCGCCGTGGCGCACCAGGACAAGCTTAGTATTAGCCATTTCTTACTCCTCAAGCATTTTGAATGATAACAATTCTCATTATATTGCCGTGACTGTGCCAGCAGCAACGCTTAACCCTAACCATAGCGAAAATAGTTCGAGAGTGTAAGATGCATGTGAATCCAGGGTTATGATTTTGTCTGCGATCGCCGCTATTTTCAGCAAGGCGGAGATAAAAAAGCCCTCGCGGTGAGGGCCAGGCTTTTTTGCCGGATGGCGCTTCGCTTATCAGGCCTACATTTGTAGGCCCGTGCGCCGCCGGACATTAAGCGCGCGGAATGAAATGATACTCGGTGACGCTTACGTACTCTTCACCCGGACGTAGCACGCAGTCCGGCTGCGGCCATTCAGGATGATTAGGACTGTCTGGCAGGAACTCGCTCTCCAGCGCCAGGCCTTGCCAGGCGCCGTAGGCGTCATGTTCGCGCGCCGTGGTACCCTCCAGATAGTTACCGGAATAGAACTGTAGGGCGGGGGCGGTGGTGTAGACCGTCATCTGTAACTTCTCATCAGCAGACCAGACCTGTGCGGCAGGTTGAGAAAGATCGCCTTTCGCCTGCAACAGGAACGCGTGGTCGTAGCCTTTCACCTTGCGCTGATCGTCATCACTCAGGAAATCCTGGGCGATGGTTTTCGGCTGACGAAAATCAAAGCTATTACCGCTTACCGGTTTCAGCCCCTGATAAGGGATACCCATCTCATCGACCGGCAGATACTCGTCCGACAGGATCTGGAGTTTGTGGCTGCGGACATCGGTCTGATTACCGTCAAGGTTGAAATAGGCGTGGTTAGTCAGGTTGACCGGGCACGGCTTATCGACGGTCGCGCGGTACTCAATGGCGATGCGATTATCTTCGGTCAGGGTGAAGCGCGCCGTTGCGGTGAGATTGCCCGGGAAACCCTGGTCTCCATCGAGGGAGTCCAGAGAGAACCAGACCTCACCGTCATTTTGCTGCACAATCTTCCAGCGACGTTTATCAAACCCTTCCGGGCCGCCGTGCAGCTGATTTTCGCCCTGGCTGGCAAGCAGGGAATACGTTACGCCGTCCAGCGTAAACCGGCTTCTGGCGATGCGGTTAGCGTAGCGGCCTATGGATGCGCCCAGAAAAGCGGTCTGCTCGATATACTGCTCCGGCGATGCGCAGCCGAGCAGGGTTTCGCGCACGCTGCCGTCAGGCATCGGTACGCGGGCAGAAAGTAACGTTGCGCCCCAGTCCATCAGCGTAACCACCATCCCGGCGCTGTTGCGCAGGGTTAACAGGCGATACGGCAGACCATCCGGTGCGAGTGTAGGTATTTCGTTTAGCACTGTCCGGCTCCTTGTGATGCTTTGCAGACATAGAAAGTTTCTTTGATGCCCGTTTTGGCTTCGTACTGTTTAGCCACTGCGTCCTGAATGGCAGGGACCAGCTCTTCCGGCACGAGGGCGACGACGCACCCGCCAAATCCGCCGCCGGTCATACGCACGCCGCCTTTGTCGCCAATCGTGGCTTTCACAATTTCAACCAGGGTGTCGATTTGCGGCACGGTGATTTCGAAATCGTCACGCATGGAGGCATGCGATTCGGCCATCAGCTCGCCCATCCGTTTCAGGTCACCTTTCGCCAGCGCGGAGGCGGCTTCTACGGTACGGGCATTTTCGGTCAGTATATGGCGCACGCGCTTCGTGACAACCGGGTCCAGCTCGTGGGCGACCTTGTTAAATTCATCAAGTGAGACATCACGCAGGGCTGGCTGCTGGAAGAAGCGCGCGCCGGTTTCGCACTGTTCGCGACGGGTGTTGTACTCGCTGCCCACCAGGGTGCGTTTGAAGTTGCTGTTGATGATCACCACAGCCGCACCTTTAGGCAGCGGAACCGCTTTGGTCCCGAGGGAGCGACAGTCAATCAGCAAAGCGTGTTCTTTCTTGCCCAGCGCGGAAATCAGCTGATCCATAATGCCGCAGTTGCAGCCCACGAACTGGTTTTCCGCTTCCTGACCGTTCAGGGCGATCTGCGCCCCGTCCAGCGGCAGATGATAAAGCTGCTGGAACACGGTGCCGACCGCCACTTCCAGAGATGCGGAAGAGCTTAATCCCGCCCCCTGCGGCACGTTGCCGCTGATCACCAGATCGGCCCCGCCGAAATTCTTGTTACGCTTTTGCAGGTGCTTCACCACGCCGCGAACATAGTTCGACCACTGCTGGCTGTCGTGGGTCACGATCGGCGCATCGAGGGAAAATTCGTCAATTTCGTTGCCGTAATCCGCGGCGATTACTCGCACATGACGATCGTCGCGTTTCGCACAGCTGATCACCGTCTGGTAGTCGATGGCACACGGCAGGACAAAACCGTCGTTATAGTCGGTGTGTTCGCCGATCAGATTAACGCGGCCTGGCGCCTGGATAACATGGGTGGCAGGGTAGCCAAATTTTTCAGCAAACAGGGATTGTGTTTTATCTTTCAGACTCATTTTTAGACTCCTGATTCGCGGTAATGGACGTCGCTAACGGCACGCAGACGTTCTGCCGCCTGTTCCGCCGTCAGGTCGCGCTGGGTTTCCGCCAGCATTTCATAGCCCACCATGAATTTACGTACCGTTGCTGAGCGCAGCAGCGGCGGGTAGAAGTGTGCATGTAACTGCCAGTGTTGATTCTCTTCGCCGTTAAACGGCGCGCCGTGCCAGCCCATGGAGTAGGGGAAGGAGCACTGGAAGAGGTTGTCGTAGCGGCTGGTCAGTTTTTTCAGCGCCAGCGCCAGGTCGTCACGCTGGGCGTCGCTGAGTTCGGTAATGCGCTGAACATGGGCTTTCGGCAGCAGCAGCGTCTCAAATGGCCACGCCGCCCAGTAAGGGACTACCGCAAGCCAGTGTTCGGTTTCCACCACGGTACGGCTGCCATCCGCCAGCTCACGCTGGGTGTAATCCACCAGCATAGGCGAACCGTTCTGGGTGAAATACGCTTTTTGCAGTCGGTCCTCACGCTCGGCTTCGTTCGGCAGGAAGCTGTTCGCCCAGATCTGACCGTGCGGATGTGGGTTGGAGCAGCCCATCGCCGCGCCTTTATTTTCAAACACCTGCACCCACGGATAGCTCTGGCCCAGCTCCGCGGTTTGCACCTGCCAGGTGCTGACCACCTCTTTCAGGGCATCCACGCTCAGCTCCGGCAACGTTTTGCTGTGATCGGGCGAGAAGCAGATCACGCGGCTGGTGCCGCGGGCGCTTTCGCAGCGCATCAGCGGGTCATGGCTTTCCGGCGCGTCCGGCGTATCGGTCATCAGCGCGGCAAAGTCGTTAGTAAACACGAAGGTGCCTTTGTAGTCCGGGTTTTTATCGCCCGTCACGCGGGTATTGCCCGGGCAGAGGAAACAGTCCGGATCATGCTGCGGCAGCGTCTGTTTGGCAGGCGTCTCTTGCGCCCCCTGCCAGGGGCGCTTGGCGCGATGCGGTGAAACTAAAATCCATTGCCCGCTGAGCGGGTTAAAACGACGATGCGGGTGATCGACGGGATTGAATTGCGTCATGACAAATCCTTAGTCCGGATAGCCCTGCGGATGGCGTGATTGCCAGTGCCAGGTATCCTGTGCCATTTCATCGAGCGTGCGGGTGACACGCCAGTTGAGCTCTTTATCCGCTTTGGTGGCATCGGCCCAGTAAGCCGGGAGGTCGCCATCACGGCGGGGAGCGAAGTGATACTTCACCGGCTTGCCGCAGGCTTTACTGAAAGCATTCACCACATCCAGCACGCTGCTGCCAATCCCGGCGCCGAGGTTGTAAATATGCACGCCCGGTTTGTCCGCCAGTTGCTGCATCGCCGCCACGTGGCCGTCGGCCAGATCCATGACGTGAATGTAATCGCGCACGCCGGTGCCATCTTCGGTGGGATAATCGTTACCAAAAATCGCCAGGGAATCGCGACGCCCTACGGCAACCTGCGCGATATACGGCATCAGGTTGTTAGGAATGCCCTGCGGATCTTCGCCCATATCACCTGAAGGATGCGCGCCGACCGGGTTGAAGTAGCGCAGCAACGCGATGCTCCACTCAGGCTGGGCTTTTTGCAGGTCGGTCAGGATCTGCTCTACCATCAGCTTGCTTTTGCCATACGGGCTTTGCGGCGTACCGGTCGGGAAGCTTTCAACGTAAGGAATTTTTGGCTGATCGCCGTAGACGGTTGCGGAAGAGCTGAAGATAAAGTTTTTAACGTTGGCCGCACGCATGGCGGAGATCAGACGCAGGGTACCGTTGACGTTGTTGTCATAGTACTCAAGCGGTTTTGCCACCGATTCGCCAACCGCTTTCAGGCCCGCGAAGTGGATAACGGTTTCAATCGCGTGATCGTGAAGGATTTCAGTCATCAATGCTTCATTGCGGATATCGCCTTCAACGAAAGTCGGCTGTTTACCCGAAAGGCGTTCAATGACCGGCAGCACGCTGCGCTTACTGTTGCACAGGTTATCAAGAATGACAACATCGTGGCCGCTTTGCAGCAGTTGCACACAGGTATGACTTCCTATGTAACCGCTACCACCTGTTACCAGAACTCGCATATTTCGCTCCATTAGGCTTATGGTATGAATTAACCATAGCATATCAGAGACGCGAAAAGTGTGACATGGGATAAAATAGTGGTATCGTTTACACTGGTTTTCACACGCGCTTTTTCTCAGACTGAGTGCATTGTAGATCAAAGAGATAGAGATGTATTGTTGCAGGTTGTCTGAAAAGCGGAGGGCAGCGCCCTCCGAGCGTTAATCGATTTTGTTCAGCAGGTAGCGGTATTGCTCGCCGTCAGGGACAAATTCCAGCCGATGGGTGATGCAGGACGGGGCATCTTCAGCATGGTGGGACACAAACAGCAGCTGGGTTTCACCTTCGCTAATCAGGACATCCACAAAGCGGCGGATCAGCTGACGGTTGAGCGGATCCAGCCCCTGCAACGGTTCATCCAGAATCAGCAGCGTAGGGTGCTTAACCAGCGCGCGGACGATCAATGCCAGCCGCTGCTGCCCCCACGACAGGCTGTGGAAGGGTGCATCGGCGACCCGGTTATCCATACCCAGAATATCCAGCCACTGCTGCGCCAGCTTGTGCTGCTTGTCGGATACCGCCTGATAAATACCAATGGAGTCGAAGAAGCCAGAGAGGATCACGTTTCGCACCGTGGTGCTCACCCGGTAGTCCAGATGCAGGCTGCTGCTGACATAGCCGATGTGCTTTTTGATATCCCAGATGGTTTCCCCGCTGCCGCGGCGACGGCCGAACAGGGTGAGATCGTTGCTGTATCCCTGCGGGTGATCCCCGGTGATCAGGCTCAGCAGCGTGGATTTACCCGCCCCGTTGGGGCCGACGATCTGCCAGTGCTCACCAGGATTAACCGTCCAGCTGAGGTGATTAAGAATAGGGCGATCGTCGTAAGCAACCACCCCATCGCGCAGCACAATGCGCGGCTGGTCAGGATCCAGCCCGTGGCGCGCCGAAGGCGCATCCGGCTCCGGCAGGGCAATACCGTCCAGTTTCTCGCTGTGGGCCAGCTGCGCAATCAGCGCCTGCCGAAGCAGTACGGCCTTCTCGCCGGTTTCGGTCAGGCTACAGTCCGCCAGCACGCCTGCATAATGTACGAAATCCGGGATCTCATCAAAGCGGTTCAGGACCAGTACAAGGGTGTATCCCTGCTGGTTAAGCGACGCCAGCAACGCTGCCAGCTGCGCGCGGGACTGTACATCCAGTCCGTCAAACGGTTCATCCAGGATCAAGAGTTCCGGCTCGCTCATCAGCGCCTGACACAGCAGCGTTTTGCGCGTCTCACCGGTAGAAAGATATTTGAAACGGCGGTTAAGCAGGGCGGTAATGCCAAATTGCTCCGCCAGCTGCTGACAGCGGGCAGGATCTTTTATCTCATCCTGGATAATTTCCGCCGTCGTGCGGCCGGTATCTTCTTCGCCGGGGCTGAGCAAATCGGTATTGTTACGTTGCCACTCATCGCTGACCAGCTTTTGCAGCTGTTCGAAGGAAAGGCGCGTCAGCCGGGTAAAGGTGCACCGACGTTCACCCTTCAGTTGGGTTATTTCGCCAGCCAAAGCGCGGGCCAGCGCGGATTTTCCGCTGCCATTAGAGCCCACAAACGCCCAGCTTTCTCCGGCGCGAAGGGTTAACTCTGGCAGCGATAAGGTACGGGTATCGCTAAGACGAAACGTGCCTTGCGAAATATGCAATGATGACATGTGTTATCCCATTTTTTGCAGCAACAGATGTCAGGGATACTCAGTGTAAGCAGGGTTGTCAATGCGCTTAGCACAATGTGGCGATAATTACCCTGTCTGCATTGAAATATGCGGTCACCACAGCACCTTCGTCTAATTCGGTCGCGTCGTTCACCGGAACGGTGGCGCAGAGCAACTGTCCATCCGGCAGGGTCATCAGCACTTCACACTGTTCTGCGCCGCGCTCGATGTGGCTGATGCGTCCCCGCAGCTGGTTGTCGGCCTCTGCGGCCTGCTCAGGGTTAAGCGTGATGCTGATCCAGGGGGCTTTGAGTAATACCAGCACCTCCTGACCTTCGTTCAGCCCAAGGCGTTGACCACTTTGCGCGGTGATGGCGGCTTTCAGGCGCGTCGTGCCGTCCGCGAGCAGGATCTCAATATGCTCCTGCACCTGCGAATGATCGCGCCCCGTCACCGTACCAAACCACTGGTTACGGGCGCTGGTCTGCAAAGAGAAACGGGAGATGGCGCCCAGCAGGCTGTCCAGCGGCAGGTTGTCGTCATCGCTCAGCACATCAAATGCTTTTTGCTGGATCTGCGCCAGTAAATCGTAGAGCTGGATCAGACGTTGCCCGTAACGCGTCAACACGGCGCCGCCGCCGCCTTTCCCGCCGGTGGCGCGCTCAACCAGCGTGTGTTCACTCAGGGTGTTCATGTCGTTAATCGCATCCCAGGCGCTTTTATAGCTGATGCCGGCGTTTTTTGCTCCCTGGCTAATCGAGCCAGTTTGTTCTATTTGTTTTAACAGGGCGATACGTCGCGGATCGGCGAAAAGCTTCTGCTGAAGTCGTAGGGTGAGGAGAATTTCGGCCTGCATAACAGTGTCCCGGCAAAAAGGCTATTGTGACCCAAATGCCCGGGGGCGGAAAGCGCACCGCACAAAAGGGGATGTTTTTCTTACTTTTCAGGGTAGAATAAGCCGTTCACAAGATCTGGAGAAAACCATGTTAGAGTTGTTGAAAAGTCTGGTATTCGCGGTAATCATGGTGCCAGTAGTGATGGCTATCATCCTCGGTGCCATCTACGGCCTGGGTGAAGTGTTCAACGTCTTTTCGAACATTGGTCATCGTCGTGACCAGCCTAAAAAGCAGCAATGATTTCCTCCAAAACGCCCGGCCAGCCCGGGCGTTTTGCTCTCAAGTTTATTCCTCTCCCGCCGATATCTTTTACAACGTTCCTTGAGTTTACGCATTAATGGGTACGATTTAGCGCTAGGAACGCCTGCGATATATCGTTATATTTATTTGTATATAACGATACGCACAGGAGCTTCAAATGGCACGTTCATGGGTACGCCTTTTCGCAGGGGCAACGCTGACTCTCTCACTCACCGGCCACGCGCTGGCGGATGAAGGAAAAATCACGGTCTTTGCGGCGGCGTCGCTGACTAACGCGATGCAGGATATTGCTGCGGTATACAAAAAAGAGAAAAACGTCGAGGTGGTCTCGTCGTTTGCCTCCTCGTCCACGCTGGCCCGCCAGATTGAAGCGGGGGCGCCCGCGGATCTGTTCATCTCTGCCGATCAGAAATGGATGGATTACGCGGTGGAGAAAAAATCTGTTGATACGGCTACCCGCGAAACGCTGCTGGGAAATAGCCTGGTGGTGGTTGCACCCGCAAACAGCAAGCAGGGCGACATCGCCATCAACAAACAGACGGACTGGACCCGTCTGCTCAACGGTGGTCGTCTGGCGGTGGGCGATCCGGAGCATGTTCCTGCCGGGATTTATGCGAAAGAAGCGCTGCAAAAACTTGGCGCATGGGAAACCTTATCGCCGAAGCTGGCTCCCGCAGAAGATGTGCGTGGCGCGCTGGCGCTGGTGGAGCGTAACGAAGCGCCACTCGGGATCGTTTACGGCTCCGATGCCGTCGCCAGTAAAGGCGTGAAGGTAGTGGGTACCTTCCCGGAAGACTCGCATAAGAAAGTGGAATATCCTGTTGCGATAGTTGATGGGCATAAAAATGCGAGCGTGACGGCCTTCGTTGACTACCTGAAGGGGCCGGAAGCGTCCGCTATCTTTAAACGTTACGGATTTACGACTCACGAATGATATTGACCGAACCTGAATGGCAGGCCGTGCTGCTGAGCCTGAAAGTCTCTTCCCTGGCGGTTGCGCTGAGTTTGCCCTTTGGGGTGTTCTTTGCCTGGTTACTGGTTCGCGTGAAGTTTCCAGGCAAAGCCCTGCTCGACAGTGTTCTTCATCTTCCGCTCGTCTTGCCGCCTGTGGTGGTCGGCTATCTGCTGCTGATCTCCATGGGGCGACGCGGCGTTATTGGCGAGTGGCTGTACGACTGGTTCGGACTGACCTTTGCTTTCAGCTGGCGCGGCGCGGTTCTGGCCGCGGCAGTAATGTCCTTCCCGCTGATGGTGCGCGCTATCCGCCTGGCGCTGGAAGGGGTGGATATCCGGTTAGAACAGGCCGCCCGCACGCTGGGCGCAGGCCGCTGGCGGGTATTCCTGACCATTACGCTTCCGCTTACGTTACCGGGCATTATCGTCGGTACGGTGTTAGCCTTCGCCCGTTCGTTGGGTGAGTTTGGCGCGACCATCACCTTTGTGTCCAACATTCCCGGCGAGACGCGGACCATCCCGTCGGCCATGTATACCCTGATTCAGACCCCGGGTGGCGAAGGTGCGGCGGCCCGGCTGTGTATTATTTCGATTGTACTCGCCCTGGTCTCGCTGCTGGTGTCTGAGTGGCTGGCGCGCCTCAGCCGTGAACGGATGGGGAAATCGTGATGCTGGAACTCAACTTTACGCAAACCCTGGGCAGTCACACCCTGACGCTGAACGAAACGCTGCCTGCCAGCGGTATCACCGCCATTTTTGGCGTGTCCGGGGCGGGGAAAACGTCTCTGATTAATGCGATTAGCGGCCTGACGCGTCCCCAGTCTGGCCGTATTGTGCTAAATAACCGCGTCTTAAATGACGCGGAGAAGAAGGTCTGCCTGTCACCGGACAAACGCCGTATCGGCTATGTGTTTCAGGATGCGCGCCTGTTTCCGCACTACAGCGTTCGCGGGAACCTGCGTTACGGCATGGCAAAAAGCATGGCCGGACAGTTCAATAAGCTGGTGGCGCTGCTGGGCATCGAACCGCTGCTGGATCGTCTGCCGTCGTCGCTGTCGGGTGGTGAAAAACAGCGCGTGGCGATTGGCCGCGCCCTGTTAACCGCGCCGGAACTGCTGCTGCTGGATGAGCCGCTGGCCTCGCTGGATATTCCGCGCAAGCGCGAGCTGCTGCCGTATCTGCAACGTCTGGCGCGGGAAATCAACGTGCCCATGCTCTACGTCAGCCATTCGCTGGATGAGATTTTACATCTGGCCGACAAAGTGCTGGTGCTGGAAGCGGGCAGGGTGAAGGCATTCGGCAATCTGGAGGAGGTGTGGGGCAGCAGCGTTATGCATCCATGGCTGCCAAAGGAGCAGCAGAGCAGCATTCTGAAGGTGAGCGTGCTGGAGCACCATCCGCACTACGCGATGACCGCGCTGGCGCTGGGCGATCAGCATTTGTGGGTGAATAAAATCGATACACCGATTCAGTCCACGTTACGGATCCGCATTCAGGCGTCGGATGTCTCCCTGGTGCTGCAACCGCCGCTGCAAACCAGTATCCGCAATATTTTGCGCGCAAAAGTGGCGCAGTGTTTTGATGATAACGGCCAGGTGGAAGTGCAGCTGGAAGTAGGCAACAGAACGCTGTGGGCGCGCATCAGCCCGTGGGCCAGGGATGAGCTGGGTATCAAGCCTGGCCTGTGGCTTTACGCGCAAATCAAGAGCGTTTCCATAACCGCCTGATCACAGCAGGTGGGTATAGATATACTGCGCGATGCTGTCGGTGGTGTTATTGCCAATCACCACGTCAGCGCGCGCTTTCACCGCGTCATCGGCATTACCCATCGCCACGCCCGTTCCGGCCGCTTCCAGCATGCTGATGTCGTTATAGTTATCGCCGAAAGCAATTACGTCCTGCATTGATCCGCCCTGCGATTCAACGAACTGGGTCAGACGCCTTCCTTTGCTGTTGCCTTTGCGGGCGATATCCACCTGATCGTGCCAGGACCATTCACATTCCAGACCCAGCGTATGCTCGACAAGTTTTGCGAAGGTATTCAGTTTGGCGGTGTCTTCATCGGTCAGGGCAAATTTCCAGATTGCTTCGACGTCTTCCGCCGCCTGGCGCAGGGAGGAAACCTGAGTAAACACCGGACGCTGCGCTTCCGGCAGAGACAGGGCCCAATTGCTTGTGCGGATCACATGGCCGGTAGGGCGTTCATACACCATGGCGTTATCCACATACATCAGGCCGTGAATGGCGTGCTCATCCAGTAAATCAATCAATTGCAGCGCCTGCGTAACGGGAAGCGGATCGGAGGCTAAAACCTTTTTTGCCTGATAATCATACAAATAGGTGCCATTACAACAAATTGCAGGTGTATCTAAGCCCAGTGCCTGATAAAAAGGATGAATGGCTACGTGATGTCGACCCGTTACGATGAGAAGTTGATACCCCGCTTCCTGGGCTCGTTTGAGGGCCTCAAGAGAAGAGGGGAGCAGGGTTTTCTGAGGGGTAAGCAGTGTTCCGTCTAAATCCAGGGCAATCACTCGCGAGGTCATTTTTTCTTCCGGGTTAATGTTGAATTTAAGGTCTGTCGGGATGGTACACCGAGAGCGGAACCCTGCAAAATCCCGGACTACAATTCAGCATTCACCGTTAAAAATAATCAGGAGTATTCATGAAACAAACCGTTTATACCGCCAGTCCTGAAAGTCAGCAGATCCATGTCTGGCGTTTGAATACAGAAGGTTCGCTTACGCTGGTTCAGGTTGTTGATGTGCCAGGCCAGGTGCAGCCGATGGTCGTCAGCCCGGATAAACGTTTTCTTTATGTCGGCGTACGCCCCGAATTCCGCGTACTGGCATACCGCATCTCCCCGGATGACGGCGCGCTGACCTATACCGCAGAAGCCCCGCTGCCGGGCAGCCCGACCCATATTTCCACTGACCATAAAGGCAACTTTATCTTCAGCGGCTCCTACAATGCAGGCTGCGTGAGCGTCACCCGCCTGGAAGACGGTATTCCCGTTGAAACCGTCGACGTGGTAGAAGGGCTCGAAGGTTGCCACTCAGCCAACATTTCGCCGGATAACCGCACGCTGTGGGTGCCAGCGCTTAAGCAGGACCGCATCTGCCTGTTTACCCTGAGCGATGACGGCCATCTGGTCGCGCAGAGCCCGGCGGAAGTCACCACCGTGGAAGGCGCAGGCCCGCGCCACATGGTCTTCCACCCGAATCAGCGGTATGCCTATGTCGTTAACGAGCTGAACAGCTCGGTAGACGTGTGGGAGCTGAACGATCCTAACGGGCAGATCGAGTGCGTACAGACGCTGGACATGATGCCATCTGATTTCTCTGACACACGCTGGGCGGCAGACATTCACATCACGCCGGATGGCCGTCACCTGTATGCCTGTGACCGTACCTCCAGTCTGATCACCGTCTTCAGCGTCTCCGAAGACGGCAGCGTTCTGGCAGTTGAGGGCTTCCAGCCGACAGAAACCCAGCCGCGCGGCTTTAATGTCGACCACAGCGGCAAATACCTGATTGCGGCGGGGCAGAAATCCCACCACATTGCGCTCTATGAAATCCAGGGCTTGCAGGGGCTACTGGAAGAGAAAGGACGCTATGCGGTCGGACAAGGGCCGATGTGGGTTGTGATTAACGCTCATTGATCCGTAGACGAAAAAAACCTCGCAAATGCGAGGTTTTTTATGCGCGGTTAATGCATGTGGCAGGCCGGGTAAGGCGCAGCCGCCACCCGGCAGCAGGCATTTTACTGCTTCGGCTCAGCAACCACTTTGCTACCCAGACCGCGGTTGTTGTATTCCCACATGCGGTTGAAGTTAGCGTCGTTCAGGTTACGCTGCACGTTGTCTTTATCATCCACCGTGCCGGTGTTGCCGGAGAAAGGACGTTTCGAGATCGCCGCATCCGCCCACGGTTTCGCCATGTTAAAGCCTTCGTTAATCACGCTGTCGCGGATAACGACCTGGCCGTTAGTGGCGGAGTCCACGTCCAGAGAGCGACCAAGCTGCGCCACGCCATCGCCAGCAGCAGTAAAGCGGCTATTCACGGCCAGGAAGCCATAGAACAGGTTAGACTGCGTGGCCGGTGCAAAGACGTAACCTTCCTGCTGCGTACGTGAATTCACCACGCGGAAGTCGGTGTTATCAAATACCACCGCGCCGCGGCCAGAGACCATATCCACGTCGCCTTCAATGTAGCTGTTGGTGACCAGAGTACGCGTCAGACGGTTGTTCTGAAGGGTATTCTGCACGCCGCTGTTGGTCACGAAGAAGGTGTTCTGGCGGCCCAGGATATTGACGTTGTTAATCTGTACCTTGTCGCCATCGCTACGCAGCGCCACGGCCTGATGATTACCTGCGTCAACGCTGTCGCCCAGGGTGTTCTGAATGGTCAAGTTTTGCAATTGCAGGCCATTGTTTTGTGACCAGAATACCGCCGAACACATCACGCCAATGGTGGCGGCACGCTTGCGCTGGCAGTTATCAAACATATACCACGCCGGTTTACCTGGCATGTATTTACCGGCCGGGTTCACCAGATGGCGCCAGGTGGTGCTGTCGATCTCTGAATCAATCGCCAGGCCAATTTTTACGTCGACCGCTTTTTCGCCCAGGCCGTAAAGCGTAATGCTTCCCGGTGCTGCCGGAACATAAACGGTTCCTTCGTATTCACCCGGCAGGATGGCAATGTACTGACGAGATGCGCTGTGTTTGGTGATTGCGGCATCAACGGCTGCCTGAATAGAGGTGTGTGTAACGCCCTGCGCCCCGGCCGGGCCGACAACGAAGTCTGGCTGTTTCGGCAGGTTAATAGAAGAAGGCGTCCACGGGGCTGCATTGGGATCCATCGCCGAGAAATAGTGCGCACGGGTGAAGTTCTTCGCTTCAGCCGCTGACAGGATCGGACGGGAAGCGGTGCCCGGAGCAACCTGCTCAGAAGGTTGCTGATCCGGTGGTGTTGAACTGCAAGCGGATAAAGTCACGCCAAAGGCGAGTGCCAACGCCAGACGGGAAATCCTGGAAATATTCAAGGTAATGCTCCTGGGTATGCAAGTCTTATCTGGATAGACGAAATAGCCTGCTTTTTTATACTAAGTTGAGCGAAACGGGAAGATAAAAACCGGAAAAGTTGCATTTTTGCCCGCAGGCGACGGGAAAGTCATCACAAATAAATAACATTTTCCCCCAATGCGGTTGACAGCAGGCGGCAGATGAAAATAAATGTCTATACAACCCATGACAAGTGGAAGGCACATGCAGCAGCTTAATCCCGATGATGTTATATGGCGAAATGCGCGACTGGCAACCCTGGCGACAGGCGAGGCGGAACCCTACGGCCTGAGAGAACAACATGCCCTCGTTGTGCGCGGCCAGACGATTCTGGCCATTATTCCTGAATCCGAGATCCCCTCCGGGCATCGTCAGTGTGTCGATCTCGACGGGCGTCTGGTTACTCCCGGCCTGATCGATTGCCACACCCACCTGGTGTTCGGCGGCGATCGTGCAGCGGAATGGGAGCAACGGCTTAACGGCGTGTCATATCAGACCATTAGCGCGCAGGGCGGCGGAATTAACGCCACGGTCACGGCCACCCGCAACAGTTCGCCGGAAACGCTCCTGACGGTGGCGCAGCAGCGACTCCAGCGGCTGATGAATGAAGGCGTAACGACCGTTGAAATCAAATCAGGATACGGTCTGAATGCCGAAGCCGAAGAGAAAATGCTGCTGGTTGCCCGCCAGCTCAGCCTGAATAATCTGGTCGATATCAGCCCGACGCTGCTGGCCGCGCATGCCGTTCCTGCCGAGTACCGACAGGATCCGGATGCCTATCTGGCGCTGGTCTGTGAGCAGATCATGCCCACGCTGTGGCAAAAAGAGTTATTTGAAGCGGTGGACGTGTTTTGTGAAAACGTCGGCTTTACCCCGGCGCAAACCGAGCGCCTGTTCCGGGCCGCCGCCGCGCTCGGGATCCCGGTAAAAGGGCATGTAGAACAACTGTCGAATCTTGGCGGCGCGGCGCTGGTCAGCCAGTATAAAGGGCTGTCGGCCGATCATATTGAGTATCTCGATGATGCAGGTATTCAGGCGATGGCGCAAAGCGGCACGGTGGCGGTATTGCTCCCCGGCGCGTTCTATTTTCTTCAGGAGCGCCAGCGTCCACCGGTGGCGCAGCTCAGAGAGCAGGGTGTGCCGATGGCGGTGGCTACCGACTACAACCCGGGCACCAGTCCGTTTGCCAGCCTGCATCTGGCAATGAACATGGCCTGCGTCCAGTTTGGCCTCACGCCGGAAGAGGCCTGGGCTGGCGTGACGCGGCATGCGGCGCAGGCGCTAGGACGTGCTGCGACGCACGGGCAGTTAAAGCCCGGTTATGTGGCTGATTTCGTCGTCTGGGAGGCGAATCATCCGGTTGAGATGGTTTACGAGCCGGGGCGGAATCCTTTGTATCAACGCGTGTTTCGGGGGCAGGTAGCATGAAACTGTGGCATCCCGTCTCCCCGCAGGTCTGGCAGGGGCGTGACGACAGCGCCGAGTCCAGCACCGCGAAACGTCTCTTCCAGACCATACAGCAGCGCGAACACTTTTCTCCCGTGCCGTCAGGCATTGCCCTGCTGGGCTTTGAATGTGATGAAGGGGTTAAGCGTAACCAGGGCAGGCCCGGTGCTGCACAGGCGCCCGATGTGTTGCGCGGCGCGCTGGCGAATATGGCGAGCCATCAGGGGCATGCGCGCCTCGTGGATATGGGTTCTGTTTATGTTGAAGGCCACGCGCTGGAGGCGGCACAGCAGGCGCTGAGCGAGGCCATAACCGCGTGCCAGCAATCCGGGATGCGTACTCTGGTTTTCGGCGGTGGACATGAAACCGCCTGGGCGCACGGGCGCGGCGTGCTGGACGCCTTTCCGAACGATCGCATTGCGGTGATCAACCTGGATGCGCACCTCGATTTACGCAAGGCTGAACGGGCAACGTCCGGCACGCCGTTCCGCCAGCTGGCGCACTACTGCGCGTCTCAGTCTCGGGTGTTTCACTACGCCTGCCTGGGGGTAAGCCGTGCGGCGAATACTCAGGCGCTGTGGGAGGAAGCTGAGCGGTTGAACGTGACGCTGGTTGAAGATCTCGATTTTCGCCGGGATGCGCTATCCGCGCTGGATAGCGTGCTTACGCAGGCAGACCGGGTTTATCTCACCGTTGACCTCGATGTGCTGCCTGCCGCAGAAATGCCCGCCGTGTCCGCCCCTGCGGCGTTGGGGATCCCGGCGCTGGATCTGTTCCCGGTGATTGAGCGTATCTGCCGAAGCGGTAAACTACAGGCGGCGGATCTGGTGGAATTTAATCCGCACTACGATCGGGACGGTCAGGGGGCGAAGCTTGCCGCCCGACTGGCCTGGCAAATTGCTCACTGGTGGGCATAACAACATTCAAGGAGTCATGATGTTTTCACGCTCGCCCCTGCCGAAGCCGAGCCCTCCCGCGCCTTTTTACGAAAAGGTGAAGCAGGCGATCAGCGAAAAAATCGCAGCCGGCGTCTGGCGCCCGCATGACCGCATTCCGTCCGAAGCCGAACTGGTCGCGCAGTTTGGCTTTAGTCGAATGACCATTAACCGGGCGCTGCGGGAGCTGACCGATGAAGGGTTGCTGGTGCGCCTGCAAGGGGTCGGGACTTTTGTGGCGGAGCCAAAAGGACAGTCGGCGCTGTTTGAAATCCGCAGCATTGCCGATGAAATTGCCGCCCGCAACCATCAGCACCACTGCGAGGTGCTGGTGCTTGAAGAGACGCAGGCCAGCGCCGAACAGGCCATCGAGCTGAAGGTTACCGAGGGCACCCGGATTTTCCATTCGGTGATGGTGCACTATGAGAACGACATTCCGGTCCAGATTGAAGATCGCTGCGTCAATGCGGAGCGGATACCGGACTATCTGAATCAGGATTACACCCAAACCACACCGCATGCGTATCTCTCGCTCGTCGCCCCGCTGACGGAAGGGGAGCATATCGTGGAAGCCGTGCGCGCCACGCCGCAGGAATGCGAGCTGTTGCGTATTAAAGAGCACGATCCCTGCCTGCTGATCCGCCGTCGTACCTGGTCGTCCTCGCAAATTGTGTCGCATGCGAAGCTGCTGTTCCCGGGAAATCGCTACCGGTTGCAGGGCCACTTTATGTCATAAGTTTTATAAGCGTGATCGCTAACGCAATATAGCAAAATTGTATCTTTTTTGTTAAATCCGACCTTGTGTGTGCTTGTCTATACAAGTATATCTAAATGCATCATCTGTCCCTTATGAGGAACACACAATGTCGTCAGATAAATACCGCAAGCAGGATGTCCGCGCCGCGCGCGGCACCACGCTCACCGCAAAAAGCTGGCTCACCGAAGCACCGCTGCGCATGTTGATGAACAACCTTGATCCTGAGGTAGCAGAAAATCCCCACGAGCTGGTGGTCTACGGCGGCATTGGCCGCGCCGCACGCAACTGGGCGTGCTATGACGCGATTGTCGAGTCTTTGACGAATCTCGAAAACGACGAAACGCTGCTGGTGCAATCCGGCAAACCGGTTGGCGTATTCAAAACCCATAAAAATGCGCCCCGCGTGCTGATTGCCAACTCCAACCTGGTGCCGCACTGGGCGACGTGGGAACACTTCAACGAGCTGGACGCAAAAGGGCTGGCCATGTACGGCCAGATGACCGCGGGTAGCTGGATCTACATCGGCAGCCAGGGGATTGTGCAGGGCACCTATGAAACCTTCGTGGAAGCGGGCCGTCAGCACTATAACGGCTCACTGAAAGGCCGCTGGGTGCTCACCGCCGGACTGGGCGGCATGGGCGGCGCGCAGCCGCTGGCCGCGACGCTGGCGGGCGCGTGCTCCCTGAACATTGAGTGCCAGCAGAGCCGCATCGATTTCCGTCTGCGTACCCGCTATGTCGATGAACAGGCCGACAACCTCGATGACGCGCTGGCGCGCATCAAAAAGTACACCGCTGAAGGCAAAGCCGTGTCGGTTGCCCTGTGCGGCAACGCGGCGGATATTCTGCCGGAACTGGTGGCGCGCGGCGTGCGTCCGGATCTGGTCACCGACCAGACCAGCGCTCACGATCCGCTCCACGGCTATCTGCCAAAAGGCTGGACGTGGGAAGACTACCAGCAAAAAGCGGAAACCGATCCTGAGGGCACGGTACTGGCGGCTAAACGCGCCATGGCGGAACACGTCTCCGCGATGCTGGCCTTCAGTAAGATGGGTATTCCGACCTTTGATTACGGGAATAACATCCGCCAGATGGCGAAAGAAATGGGGGTGAATAACGCCTTTGACTTCCCCGGCTTCGTGCCCGCCTATATCCGTCCTCTGTTCTGCCGCGGCATTGGGCCGTTCCGCTGGGTTGCCCTGTCCGGCGATCCGGAGGATATCTACAAAACCGATGCCAGAGTGAAAGAGATTGTCGCCGATGACGAACACCTGCATCGCTGGCTGGATATGGCGCGCGAGCGCATTAACTTCCAGGGCCTGCCGGCGCGTATCTGCTGGGTCGGGCTGGAGTGGCGGCAAAAACTCGGCCTCGCCTTTAACGAAATGGTGCGCAGCGGCGAAGTCTCCGCGCCGATCGTCATTGGCCGCGACCACCTGGACTCCGGCTCTGTCGCCAGTCCGAACCGTGAAACCGAAGCCATGCGCGACGGCTCGGATGCGGTCTCCGACTGGCCGCTGCTGAATGCCCTGCTGAACACCGCCAGCGGCGCGACCTGGGTGTCGCTGCACCACGGCGGCGGCGTCGGGATGGGCTTCTCCCAGCACTCCGGGATGGTCATCGTCTGTGACGGAACTGATGAAGCGGCCGCGCGTATCGCTCGCGTGCTGCACAACGACCCGGCAACCGGCGTGATGCGTCACGCGGATGCGGGTTACGAGATTGCCATTGATTGTGCCAAAGAGCAGGGCCTGAACCTGCCGATGATCCCCGCCACACAAGGAAAGCCTGCATGAACGCGTTAACACTTACTCCCGGCTCGCTGACGCTCAAACAGCTGCGTCACATCTGGCGTCAGCCGGTGACACTCTCCCTTGATGAAAGCGCCCACCGTGCCATTAACGACAGCGTGGCCTGCGTGGAGGCGATTGTGGCGGAGGGGCGCACCGCCTACGGCATCAATACCGGGTTTGGCCTGCTGGCGCAGACCCGCATCGCCACGCACGATCTGGAGAATTTACAGCGTTCGCTGGTGCTGTCGCACGCGGCGGGGATTGGCCAGCCGCTGGACGATGAGATCGTCCGCCTGATGATGGTGTTGAAAATCAACAGCCTGGCGCGTGGGTTTTCCGGCATTCGTCTGAGCGTGATCCAGGCGCTGATGGCGCTGGTCAATGCGGAAGTTTATCCGTGGATCCCGGCGAAGGGCTCCGTCGGCGCCTCCGGCGATCTGGCGCCGCTGGCGCATATGTCGCTGCTCCTGCTGGGTGAAGGCCAGGCGCGCTGGCAAGGGGAGTGGCTGCCTGCGAAAGAGGCGCTGAAAAAAGCCGGTTTAACGCCGATCACCCTCGCGGCAAAAGAGGGGCTGGCGCTGCTCAACGGCACGCAGGCGTCGACCGCTTTCGCGCTGCGCGGTCTGTTTGAAGCGGAAGATCTGTTCGCCTCGGCGGTGGTGTGCGGTGCACTGACCACTGAGGCGGTGCTCGGCTCGCGTCGTCCGTTCGATGCCCGCATCCACGAGGTGCGCGGCCAGCGCGGTCAGATTGATGCCGCTGCCATGTACCGCCACGTACTTACCGATACCAGCGACATTGCCGAATCACACCATAACTGCGAGAAGGTGCAGGATCCGTATTCCCTGCGCTGCCAGCCGCAGGTGATGGGCGCATGCCTGACTCAGCTGCGCCAGGCGGCAGAAGTGCTGCTGGTGGAGGCCAATGCGGTGTCCGATAACCCGCTGGTGTTTGCCCAGGAAAACGAGGTGGTTTCTGGCGGCAACTTCCACGCCGAGCCGGTGGCGATGGCGGCAGATAATATCGCGCTGGCGATTGCCGAAATCGGGGCGCTGTCTGAGCGTCGAATCGCGCTGATGATGGATAAGCACATGTCCCAGCTGCCACCATTCCTGGTGCGTAACGGCGGCGTGAACTCGGGCTTTATGATCGCCCAGGTCACCGCCGCGGCACTGGCAAGCGAGAACAAGGCGCTGTCGCACCCGCACAGCGTGGACAGCCTGCCAACCTCAGCCAACCAGGAAGATCACGTGTCGATGGCCCCGGCTGCCGGGCGTCGTCTGTGGGAGATGGCCTCTAACACCCGCGGCGTGCTGGCGGTGGAGTGGCTGGCGGCGTGTCAGGGTATTGATTTGCGCGAAGGGCTAACATCCAGCCCGCTGCTGGAGCAGGCGCGTCATACGCTGCGCGAGCACGTTACGCACTACGATGACGACCGCTTCTTTGCGCCGGATATTGATAAGGCGATGCAGCTTCTGGAAGAAGGGCGGCTGGTGGGGTTATTGCCTTCCGTGCTGTGATTTTTACCCTCACCCTAACCCTCTCCCTGTGGGAGAGGGCCGGGGTGAGGGCATCAGCCCGCACGATTACGAATACATCGCCGTAATCGACGCGCTACCCAGCGAATGGAAATGCACGTTAAAGCCTACCATCGCGCCGCTCGCCCCTTCGTCGACCTCAATCTTGTCCACATCCAGCGCGTGCACGGTGAAGATATAGCGGTGCGTTTCCCCTTTTGGCGGCGCCGCGCCGCCGTAGCCCGCTTTGCCAAAGTCAGTGCGCGTCTGAATCGCACCGTCAGGCAGAGCAACCAGATCGGAACCGGAGCCCTGCGGTAATACGCGCGTGTCGGCGGGCAGGTTTGCCACGATCCAGTGCCACCAGCCCGACCCGGTTGGCGCATCCGGATCGTAGCAGGTCACAACAAAACTTTTGGTTCCCGCTGGCACATCGTCCCACGCCAGATGGGGAGAGATATTATCCCCCTGATAACCCATCCCGTTAAACACGTGACGTTCCGGCAGCTTTTCGCCGTCGCGCAAATCTTTACTGATGATTTTCATCCGATTTTCCTCGTTACTCACTCATTCAGAAAGTGTAACGCATGGGGTTAAATCGCGAAATGCGCTGAAGTGTTAACGGCTTCAACCACTGCCCCGGTCAGCTTGCGGAGCTGATCCGCAGAAATGCTGTACGGCGGCATGAGGTAAATCAGCTTACCGAAAGGTCGCACCCACACGCCCTGGTCAACGAAGAAGCGCTGCAACGCGGCCATGTTCACCGGATGCGTTGTCTCGATTACCCCGATGGCGCCCAGTACGCGGACGTCCGCGACGTATTCCGCCTCCGCCGCCGCGCTTAACTGCTGCTTCAGCTGCGCCTCAATCGCCGCCACCTGCGTCTGCCACGCGCCGCTCTCCAGAATGGCGAGGCTTTCGCTTGCCACGGCGCAGGCCAGCGGGTTGCCCATAAACGTCGGGCCGTGCATAAAGCAGCCCGCGTCACCGTCGCTGATGGTGTCGGCAACCTGGCGCGTGGTAAGCGTGGCGGAGAGCGTCATGGTGCCGCCGGTGAGCGCTTTCCCCAGGCACAGAATATCCGGCGCGATCCCCGCATGCTCGCAGGCAAACAGCTTCCCGGTACGGCCAAAGCCGGTGGCGATCTCATCGGCAATCAGCAAAATTCCTTCGCGGTCGCACATCTTCCGAATGCGCTTCAGCCACTCGGGGTGATAGATCCGCATTCCGCCCGCGCCCTGCACAATCGGTTCGAGAATAACGGCGGCAATCTCGTGGCGATGGGCCGCCATCAGCCGCGCGAAGCCCACCATATCCATCTCGTCCCATTCGCCGTCGAAGCGGCTCTGCGGGGCTGGCGCAAACAGGTTTTCCGGCAGATAGCCTTTCCACAGGCTGTGCATGGAGTTGTCCGGATCACATACCGACATTGCCCCGAAGGTGTCGCCGTGATAGCCGTTGCGGAAGGTGAGGAACCGCTGGCGCGTTTCGCCCTTCGCATGCCAGTACTGCAACGCCATTTTCATCGCCACTTCCACGGCCACCGAGCCGGAGTCGGCCAGGAAAACACACTCCAGCGATTCAGGCGTCATCGCTACCAGGCGACGGCATAAATCCACCGCGGGCTGATGTGTGATCCCGCCAAACATCACGTGTGACATCTGGTCAATCTGCGCTTTCATCGCCGCGTTCAGACGCGGGTGGTTGTAGCCATGGATCGCCGCCCACCAGGAGGACATCCCGTCAACAAGCCGCTCGCCGCTGGCGAGATGCAGCTCGCAGCCGTGGGCAGAGGCTACCGGATAGACGGGAAGGGGGCGGGTCGTGGAGGTGTAAGGGTGCCAGATATGCTGCTTGTCGAAGGCGAGATCGTCCTGGGTCATAATCGACTTGTAAACCATTTTGAAAAGTTTTAGGTTTACAAGTATAAACCGAACCGACAATTAACAAAACCCTTTGGAGAAGCCCGATGGCTCACCACGCACGCTGGACGATGTCGCAAGTCACTGAATTATTCAATAAACCTTTCCTGGAGCTGATGTTTGAGGCGCAACAGGTGCACCGCCAGCACTTCGATCCGCGTCATGTTCAGGTCAGCACGCTGCTGTCGATCAAAACCGGGGCTTGCCCGGAAGACTGCAAATATTGCCCGCAAAGCGCGCGCTATAAAACCGGTCTCGAATCCGAGCGCCTGATGGAAGTCGAGCAAGTGCTCGACTCCGCGCGCAAGGCCAAAAACGCTGGCTCGACCCGCTTCTGCATGGGCGCGGCGTGGAAAAATCCGCATGACCGCGACATGCCCTATCTGGAGCAGATGGTGAAGGGGGTGAAGGAGATGGGGCTTGAAGCCTGCATGACCCTGGGTACGCTGAACGAAGAGCAGGCGCAGCGTCTCTCGGCGGCGGGGCTGGATTACTACAACCACAACCTTGATACCTCGCCGGAGTTCTACGGCAACATCATCACCACGCGTACCTATCAGGAGCGTCTGGACACGCTGGATAAAGTGCGTGATGCGGGGATCAAGGTCTGTTCCGGCGGGATCGTGGGACTGGGCGAGACGGTAAAAGATCGTGCCGGCCTGCTGTTACAGCTGGCAAACCTGCCGACCCCGCCGGAAAGCGTGCCCATCAACATGCTGGTGAAGGTAAAAGGCACGCCGCTGGCGGATAACGAGGACGTGGATGCCTTCGATTTCATCCGCACCATCGCGGTGGCGCGCATCATGATGCCGACCTCTTACGTTCGCCTCTCTGCCGGTCGTGAGCAGATGAGCGAGCAGACCCAGGCGATGTGCTTCATGGCCGGGGCCAACTCCATCTTCTACGGCTGCAAACTGCTGACCACGCCAAACCCGGAAGAGGACAAAGATGTCCAGCTGTTCCGCAAGCTGGGGCTGAACCCACACCAGACCGGGGTACAGGTGGGGGATAACGAGCAACAGCAGCAGCTGGAGCAGCAGATTTTTAACGCCGACACCGACCAGTTCTACAACGCGGCAGCCGTATGACCTGGCAGGCACGTATCAGGACCGCGCTCGACGAGCGGCGGGCGGCGGATGCGTTTCGGGTGCGCAGGGTAGTGGAAAACGGTGCAGGCCGTTTTCTCACCCGGGAAGGAGAGCGGTTCTGTAATTTCTCCAGCAACGATTATCTGGGACTGAGCCAGCACCCGCAGATCGTTCGCGCCTGGCAGCAGGGCGCGGATCGTTACGGCGTGGGCAGCGGCGGCTCCGGGCACGTCAGCGGCTACACCACGGCGCATCAGGCGCTGGAGGAAGAGCTGGCCGACTGGCTGGGCTACCCGCGGGCGCTGCTGTTTATCTCCGGTTTTGCCGCGAATCAGGCGGTGATTGCCGCCCTGATGGGCAAAGATGACCGCATCGTCGCGGACCGCCTGAGCCACGCGTCTCTGCTTGAAGCGGCCAGTCTCAGCCCGGCGCAGCTGCGGCGTTTTGCCCATAACAATGCCTCTCAGCTGAACGTTCTGCTGGGTAAACCCTGTTCTGGGCTTCAGCTGGCGGTGACGGAAGGGGTATTCAGCATGGACGGCGACAGCGCGCCCCTTGCCACCTTGCATGACGTCGCAAAACAGCAGAACGCCTGGCTGCTGGTCGACGATGCCCACGGCATTGGCGTCACCGGCGAGGAGGGGCGCGGAAGCGCGCACCAGCAACGCGTCAGGCCGGAACTGCTGGTGGTCACCTTCGGCAAAGGCTTCGGCGTCAGCGGCGCCGCGGTGTTGTGCAGCGAGCCGGTGGCCGATTACCTGGTGCAGTTCGCCCGTCACCTGATCTACAGCACCAGCATGCCCCCGGCGCAGGCCGTGGCGCTCTCTGCGTCGCTTGCGGTGATCCGCGGCGAAGACGGCGCTGAACGCCGGGCGCGCCTGGCCGACCATATTCAGCGTTTTCGCCGGGGGATAAGCGAGCTGTCTTACCGGCTTACCGACTCGCACAGCGCCATTCAGCCCGTAATTGTGGGTGAAAACCATCGGGCGCTGATGGTGGCACAGGCGCTACGAGAACGCGGGCAGTGGGTCACGGCGATCCGCCCACCCACCGTGCCACCAGGCACCGCGCGCTTGCGTCTGACGCTCACGGCAGAGCATGAGCCGCAGGATATCGATACGCTTCTGGAGGCACTGTATGTCTCTCGTCAATAAACAGGCCGTTGCCGCCGCGTTTGGCCGGGCAGCGCAAAGCTATTCACAGCACGATGAGCTGCAACGCCTGAGCGCCCGCGGGCTGCTGGCCGCGCTCGGTGACGGGCGTTTTGCGCAGGTGCTCGACGCAGGCTGCGG
The DNA here is from genome assembly GCF_049238005.1 of Enterobacter cloacae complex sp. IR5459. NCBI lineage: Bacteria > Pseudomonadati > Pseudomonadota > Gammaproteobacteria > Enterobacterales > Enterobacteriaceae > Enterobacter > Enterobacter cloacae complex sp. IR5459. Next base: position 209,288 of record NZ_JBMKIG010000002.1, on the reverse strand, counting down.
GCCAGGCGGCAATAGCCGTTACTGGCGCGCAACAGGTAGCCACGTCACGGCGCTGGATTTATCCGCGCAGATGCTGGATGAAGCCCGCCAGCAGCTGTCAGCAGACCGTTATCTGGTGGCCGATATCGAGGCCATCCCGCTGGAGGATGCGCTGTTTGACCTCGTCTGGAGCCATCTGGCGGTGCAGTGGTGCGCCAGCCTGCCGCAGGCCCTACGCGAGTTATACCGCGTGGCGCGGCCCGGCGGAGCGGTGGCCTTTACCACCCTGCTGGAAAGTTCGTTGCCGGAGCTGAATCAGGCGTGGAGGGCAGTGGATGCACAGCCTCATGCCAACCGGTTTCTCTCGCACGAACAGGTCACTCAGGCGCTGGCAGGCTGGCGCTATCGCAGCGTGGTCCAGACCGTCACCCTCGAATTTAGCGATGCGTTAAGCGCCATGCGATCGCTTAAGGGCATAGGCGCGACGCACCTGCACGCCGGACGGGAGAAGAAACCCCTTACCCGCGGACAACTCCAGCGTCTCGAGCTGGCCTGGCCGCAGGAGCGGGGCCGGTTCCCGCTCTCTTATCATCTTTTTCATGGGATTATTGAACGTGACTGAACGTTATTTTGTTACCGGCACGGACACTGAAGTCGGTAAAACGGTTGCCAGCGCCGCGCTGTTGCAGGCGGCGCGTCTGCTGGGGAAAACAACTGCCGGGTATAAGCCCGTAGCCTCCGGCAGCGAGATGACGCCGGAAGGCTTACGCAATACCGATGCGCTGGCGCTACAGCGTAATAGCAGCCTTGCGCTGGCCTATTCTGCGGTGAACCCCTATACCTTTGCTGAACCCACCTCGCCGCACATCGTCAGCGCCGATGAAGATCGTCCGATTGATTTTTCGGTGCTCTCTTCCGGGTTACGCGACCTGGAAACGCAGGCCGACTGGGTGCTGGTGGAGGGGGCTGGCGGCTGGTTTACCCCGCTGTCCGACGAGCAGACATTTGCTGACTGGGTGCAGGCCGAGCAGCTTCCTGTCATTCTGGTGGTCGGCGTGAAGCTTGGCTGTATCAATCACGCCATGCTGACCGCTCAGGCCGTGCAGCAGGCCGGGTTGCGTCTGGCAGGGTGGATTGCCAATGACGTGGTTGCGCCGGGTAAACGTCATGCTGAGTATCTGGCGACGCTGAAGCGGGGGCTGCCTGCGCCGTTTCTCGGCGAGATCCCGTGGCTTGCCGACGGCGCAGAGCAGGCGGAAACCGGACGCTATCTTGACCTTAGCGCCTTATGTCCCGCGCCATCCAGTGCGCAATAAGGTCGTCATCCAGCTCGTTAACGTGGCCCTGTGCCACGTTACGCCCGCGATAGAGCATGCAGAAACGATCCGCTACCCGGCGGATAAACGACAGCTGTTGCTCAGCTAACAGCACCGTCATTCCCAGCTCCCGATTCAGCCGCACCAGCAGCTGCCCCAGCCTGCGCGCGAAACCGTGCCCTGCGCCATGCATGGGCTCATCCAGAATCAACACGCGCGGGCGATTAACCAGCGCACTGGCGAGGGCCAGCTGATACTGGTCGTCAGGGGACAGCGAAGAGGCACGGCTCTGTCGCAGCGGATAGAGCTCCGGAAACAGGGCATACACGTCACTTTTTGATGTCGGGTCAGGTTTCCCTGTCGCCCGCATAGCGATATGCAGATTTTCATCGACGGTCAGCTGGGAAAATATCCGCCGATCCTGCGGGACGTAGCCTATCGTCGGCGGCGCCGTGAATGCTGACGCAGGGCTGAGCAAATTACGCGGCGGCGCGCCAGCCTCATGCCAGATGATGGTGCCGCTCTCAACGGGCACCTTTCCGGTAATGCAGTTCATGAGCGTGGATTTACCCATGCCAGGCAGGCCAACAATGCCCGTACAGATGCCTTGCGGGAAATCGATATTCACGTTCCATAGCGTATGTTGGCTTCCGTAAAACTGATTTACAGCACGCAGACTCAACATCTTTCTCTCCTAAAAAATGTGTGGGGGTGATGCACAGAGTGATGTCTGCAAAACGCCTGCCAGGAACTTCATAATGATTAAAAAAGGCCATTTTTAGGAATAACTCACTATCAAAAGCAGTACGTTTATACGAAATGCACATTCCCGGTGCCGCGTATGTCGAATCGTGGTGCAGGAGAAATGACAGAATTGTGATTAAGATCTCGCCAGTTGCTTATGAAAAAATGAACGTTTTCCAGGCAAAAAAGAGTGATAAAAATTTTTTACTGCCGCTTCGTGGGAAAAACCGGGAATTTGCTGAAGTGCATGCTGTACGGGCTGGAGGCAGTTATCCACTATTCCTGTGGATAACCTTGTGCATTAGAGTTAGAAAACACGCGATAAGCGAGAGAATACGCGGGTTACGACCAAATTGATGGGAAACGCGGCTTAATAAATTAGTCTTTATTTTTTAACGAATTAGATAAAAGCAATTCCCTCAACGCCAGCGACACCTGTTGCCATAAAACTTTCATAACCGCCCTTGACAAATGTTAAAAAAGTAATAGTTCTGGGGATAACCCCCTGAGGCTGGTGTTTTATTTTGTCACAGTCGAAATTTGGCTCGCGAACGCACTAATCCTCTCTGCGCTACGCTAAATATCCTGACACGCTACTGGTTTTTCATCCAGTGTTTTTTACTGGCAATCCTGGCCACAACGAGTAAAATTACTCACCTGCCGCTTATTCTGTCATCAGGTCGTCGCCCATGAGTAAACCGTTTAAACTGAATTCTGCTTTCCGTCCTTCCGGGGATCAGCCCGAGGCTATTCGTCGCCTGGAAGAGGGGCTGGAGGACGGGCTGGCGCACCAGACCCTGCTGGGGGTTACTGGTTCGGGCAAAACCTTCACCATTGCCAACGTCATTGCCGATCTCCAGCGTCCGACGATGGTCCTCGCGCCGAACAAAACGCTGGCGGCGCAGCTGTATGGTGAGATGAAAGAGTTCTTCCCGGAAAACGCGGTGGAGTATTTCGTCTCCTACTACGACTACTACCAGCCGGAAGCCTACGTTCCCAGCTCCGACACGTTCATCGAGAAAGATGCCTCGGTGAACGAACATATCGAGCAGATGCGTTTGTCGGCGACCAAGGCGCTGCTGGAGCGTCGTGATGTGGTGGTGGTGGCCTCGGTGTCGGCGATCTACGGCCTGGGCGATCCGGATCTCTATCTCAAGATGATGCTGCACCTGACGCAGGGGATGATCATCGATCAGCGGGCGATTTTGCGCCGTCTGGCGGAGTTGCAGTACACCCGTAACGATCAGGCGTTCCAGCGCGGGACCTTCCGCGTGCGTGGCGAGGTGATTGATATCTTCCCGGCGGAATCGGACGACATGGCGCTGCGCGTGGAGCTGTTCGACGAAGAGGTTGAACGCCTGTCGCTGTTCGATCCGTTGACCGGTCACGTCGAGTCGGTGATCCAGCGCTTCACCATCTACCCGAAAACGCACTACGTGACGCCACGCGAGCGTATCGTGCAGGCGATGGAAGAGATCAAAATTGAGCTGGCGGACCGCCGCAAGGTGCTGCTGGCGAACAATAAGCTGCTGGAAGAGCAACGCCTGAGCCAGCGTACCCAGTTCGATCTGGAGATGATGAACGAGCTGGGCTACTGCTCTGGCATCGAAAACTACTCGCGCTACCTCTCCGGGCGCGGGCCGGGCGAAGCGCCGCCGACGCTGTTTGACTACCTTCCGGCGGACGGCCTGCTGGTGATCGACGAATCCCACGTTACGATCCCCCAGATCGGCGGGATGTACCGCGGTGACCGCGCGCGTAAAGAGACGCTGGTGGAGTACGGGTTCCGACTGCCGTCAGCGCTGGACAACCGTCCGATGAAGTTTGAAGAATTTGAGGCGCTTGCTCCGCAGACCATCTACGTATCGGCGACGCCGGGCAACTACGAGCTGGAAAAATCCGGTGATGACGTGGTGGACCAGGTGGTGCGTCCGACCGGGCTGCTGGATCCGATTATCGAGGTGCGTCCGGTGGCGACGCAGGTGGACGATCTGCTCTCGGAAATACGTGCCCGTTCCGCCATCAACGAGCGCGTGCTGGTTACCACGCTCACCAAACGTATGGCGGAAGATTTGACGGAGTATCTGGAAGAACACGGCGAGAAGGTGCGGTATCTGCACTCGGATATCGATACCGTGGAGCGTATGGAGATCATCCGCGATCTGCGTCTGGGCGAGTTCGACGTGCTGGTAGGAATTAACCTTCTGCGAGAAGGTCTGGATATGCCGGAGGTGTCGCTGGTGGCGATTCTGGACGCGGACAAAGAGGGCTTCCTGCGTTCCGAGCGCTCGCTGATCCAGACTATTGGCCGCGCCGCGCGTAACGTCAACGGGAAGGCGATCCTGTACGGGGATAAAATCACCCCGTCGATGGCCAAAGCGATTGGCGAAACGGAACGTCGTCGCGAGAAGCAGCAGCGCTATAACGAAGAGCACGGCATCACGCCGCAGGGGCTGAACAAGAAGGTGGTGGATATCCTGGCGCTGGGTCAGAACATTGCGAAGACCAAAGCGAAAGGCCGCGGCAAGGCCCGTTCAGTGGTGGAAGAGGATACCGTCGCGCTGACGCCGAAAGCGTTGCAGCAGAAGATCCACGAGCTGGAAGGGCAGATGATGCAGCATGCGCAGAACCTGGAGTTCGAAGAGGCTGCGCAAATCCGCGATCAGCTGCATCAGCTGCGGGATCTGTTTATTGCGGCATCGTGAATTTTTTGCCCGGTGGCGTTTTCTCCCTCTCCCTGTGGGAGAGGGCCGGGGTGAGGGCATCAGGCCGCACAAAACGAACCTAACCTAATGCCTGAATCGCCTTCTCCAGCGCCTCGCGTAGCAGATGGCGGTCGTGGCGATATTTAATATCGCTGGCTTCCAGCGGCTCCTGTACCACCACGCGATCGCCAATCCCTGATACATCCACTTTCGGTCCGACCACGACACCATCGATAATTTTCTTACCAACGTACTGTTCCATCAGGTCCAGCTTATCCGCCAGCGACAGGCTTGCCGCCGCCGGGCTGAGTTCGCGGCCTAAATTACCGATATAGACCATGGGCGCAGGCGTTCTGCGCAGCGCCTGCGCCAGCTCTTTCACCAGCAGGATCGGCATCAGGCTGGTGTAAAAACTTCCCGGCCCAATCAGGATCAGATCGGCCTCGCCAATCGCTTCTACCGCTTCACGCGTTGCGGGTACGCTGGGGTAGGTCATCAGCTCTTTTGGCGGCAGAAGAAGCTGGTCGATATTCACTTCACCATACACTTCGTGATCGTCAGCATCGATCGCCATCAAATCTACCGGCTGTTCGGACATTGGGATCAGGAACGCATCCACTTTTAGCAGGTTACGAATTAAATTGATCGCTTCCAGAGGGCGCACGCTCAGGTGATCCAGCGCCTTTAACATCAGATTTCCAAGGTTATGGCCTGAAAGTTCGCCATTCCCGCCAAAACGGTACTCAAACATCGCCGAGGCCACGCTTGGCTCAGTGATGAGCTGGTTGAGGCAGTTGCGCATGTCGCCCCAGGCTATCCCGCCTTCAGCACGTCGGATCCGCCCGGTTGAGCCGCCGTTGTCCGTTGTTGTCACGATGCCCGTCAGGCGTGAGCCCAGTGACGATAACGACGACATAACCCGTCCCAGCCCGTGACCTCCGCCAAGAGCGACCACGCGGTCCAGATCCGCAAAAGTGCGATTGCGCATACCTATTCCTTATCCTGTTAAGCTTGCGTCACAGTAACGCAACTACTCCTAAAAGACGATGCCTCTCACAATCCATAATGACGTATATCAATGCGAAAGCGCTGTTTTTGCGTATTCTGTAGTGAAAATGCACGATAACATCGTTATGTATAAATTTATATAGCGAAAAGCGACAATGGCGAAGTGGCGATTTCCACGCTACTATCGCCATAACCACGTTTTCAAAACTGAAAACATACACTCTAGCCCTGGCGCCTGTGTCGAGAGATATGGCGCCCTGGCCGTGGCGGATTTGCCACCAGGGTACAGAAAGAAATGACTGTGCCTCCCGATCTGGAAAGGTGTACATGGCTTCACAACTTACTGATGCTTTCGCGCGTAAGTTTTACTACTTGCGTCTGTCGATTACCGATGTGTGCAACTTCCGTTGCACCTACTGCCTGCCCGATGGCTACAAGCCGGGCAGCGTCACCAATAATGGCTTTCTCTCCGTGGATGAAGTACGCCGCGTTACGCGTGCGTTCTCGGAACTCGGCACGGAAAAAGTGCGTCTTACCGGGGGAGAGCCCTCCCTGCGTCGTGATTTCCCTGACATTATTGCCGCCGTGCGTGAAAACGAACGTATCCGCCAGATCGCGGTGACCACCAACGGTTACCGCATGGCGCGTGACGTGGCGTACTGGCGCGATGCGGGGCTGACGGCGATCAACGTCAGCGTGGACAGCCTTGATGCCCGGCAGTTTCACGCCATTACCGGTCAGGACAAGTTCCGCCAGGTGATGGACGGCATCGATGCGGCGTTTACCGCCGGGTTCGAAAAAGTCAAAGTCAACACGGTGCTGATGCGCGACGTAAACCACCATCAGTTGGACACCTTCCTGGCGTGGATTAAATCCCGTCCCATTCAACTGCGTTTTATCGAGCTGATGGAAACGGGCGAGGGCAGCGAGCTGTTCCGCCGTCACCATATTTCCGGCATGGTGTTGCGCGACGAGCTGCTGAAACGCGGCTGGATCCATCAGATCCGCCAGCGCAGCGATGGCCCGGCGCAGGTTTTTTGTCATCCGGATTATGAAGGCGAAATCGGCCTGATCATGCCCTATGAAAAAGACTTCTGTGCCAGCTGCAACCGCCTGCGTGTCTCCTCCGTTGGCAAGCTCCATCTTTGCCTGTTCGGGGATGGCGGCGTCGATCTGCGCGATTTGCTGGAAGATGACGCTCAACAGGACGCGCTTGAAGCACGCATTTCCGAGGCGCTGACGCACAAAAAGCAGACCCATTTCCTGCATCAGGGCAACACCGGCATTACTCAGAACCTGTCCTATATCGGCGGGTAATCAGGCTTTAGAAGGAACCAGAAGATGAGTCAAGTAAGCGCGGAATTTATCCCGACACGCATTGCTATTCTTACCGTTTCCGAACGTCGTGGTGAAGAGGATGATACCTCCGGCCACTGGCTGCGCGAGGCGGCACACGAAGCCGGACACCAGATTGTTGATAAAGCGATCGTCAAAGAAAACCGTTACGCCATTCGCGCTCAGGTCTCACAGTGGATTGCGAACGATGACGTCCAGGTGGTGCTGATCACTGGCGGCACCGGCTTTACCGCAGGCGACCAGGCGCCGGAAGCGCTGCTCCCGCTGTTCGATCGCGAAGTGGAAGGCTTCGGCGAAGTGTTCCGCATGCTCTCGTTTGAAGAGATTGGTACCTCTACGCTTCAGTCCCGTGCTGTCGCGGGGGTGGCGAACAAGACGCTGATCTTCGCCATGCCGGGGTCGACCAAAGCCTGCCGCACCGCGTGGGAAAACATTATTGCCCCGCAGCTGGATGCCCGTACCCGTCCGTGTAACTTCCATCCCCATTTAAAGAAATAAGCTATGTCACAACTGACCCACATAAACGCCGCTGGCGAAGCGCATATGGTGGATGTCTCCGCCAAAGCCGAAACGGTGCGCGAGGCGCGTGCTGAAGCGTTCATCACCATGCTGCCGGAGACGCTGGCGATGATTATCGACGGCAGCCATCACAAGGGTGATGTGTTTGCCACCGCCCGTATCGCTGGTATTCAGGCCGCTAAACGTACCTGGGACCTCATTCCGCTCTGCCATCCGCTGATGCTCAGCAAAGTGGAGGTAAATTTGCAGGCGCAGCCGGCGCATAATCGCGTGCGTATCGAGTCCTTGTGCCGCTTAACCGGGAAAACCGGCGTGGAGATGGAGGCGTTGACGGCGGCCTCCGTGGCGGCGCTGACCATCTACGACATGTGTAAAGCGGTGCAGAAAGATATGGTGATTGGCCCGGTGCGTCTGTTGGCAAAAAGCGGCGGCAAATCCGGCGATTTTAAGGTAGAAAGCCATGATTAAGGTGCTTTTTTTTGCCCAGGTCCGTGAGCTGGTCAATACCGACAGCCTGACGCTGGACGGCTCTTTCGAAAACGTCGCCGCCCTGCGCGCGCATCTGGCGGCGCAAGGCGACCGTTGGGCGCTGGCGCTGGATGAAGGCAAACTGCTGGCCGCCGTGAATCAGACGCTGGTGGAGTTGACCCACCCGCTGGCCGATGGGGACGAAGTGGCCTTCTTCCCGCCGGTAACAGGGGGTTAAGATGACGGAAACCCGAATTCTGGTCGGCCCTGAGCGCTTTAGCGTCGGTACCGAATACAGCTGGCTGGCAGAGCGCGATGAAGACGGCGCGGTCGTGACGTTTACCGGAAAAGTGCGTAACCACAACCTCGGCGACAGCGTAAAAGCGCTGACGCTGGAGCACTATCCGGGGATGACCGAAAAATCACTGGCGGCCATTGTCGAAGAGGCGCGAGGCCGCTGGCCGCTGGGACGCGTTACGGTTATCCATCGCATCGGCGAAATGTGGCCCGGCGAAGAGATTGTGTTTGTCGGCGTCACCAGCGCCCATCGCGGGAGTGCGTTTGCGGCGGGGGAGTTCATCATGGATTATCTTAAAACCAAAGCGCCGTTCTGGAAACGTGAAGCGACGCCGGAAGGTGAGCGCTGGGTGGAATCACGCGACAGCGATAAGCATGCCGCCAGCCGTTGGTAACAGGTTTACGTGGATGTGTTAGTCTTAACATGTGTGTTTACTTAATCAGGAGTGAATCATGGACCGATTTCCGCGTTCCGATTCGATAGTTCAGCAGACCCGTAGCGGGCTGCAAACCTACATGGCTCAGGTATATGGCTGGATGACGGTTGGCCTGCTGCTTACCGCGTTTATCGCGTGGTATGCGGCAAACACGCCTGAACTGATGATGTTTATCTTCTCCAGCAAAATCACCTTCTTTGGGCTGATTATTGCGCAACTGGCGCTGGTATTTGTGCTCTCCGGGCTGGTGCACAAGCTCAGCTCGGGTATGGCGACCACGCTGTTTATGCTCTATTCGGCGCTGACCGGGCTGACGCTTTCCAGTATTTTCATCGTTTACACCTACTCCTCCATCGCCAGCACCTTTGTGGTGACCGGCGGGATGTTCGGTGTGATGAGCCTGTACGGTTACACCACCAAACGTGACCTGAGCGGCTTCGGCAACATGCTGTTTATGGGGCTGATTGGGATTGTGCTGGCGTCGCTGGTGAACCTGTGGCTGAAAAGTGACGCGCTGATGTGGGCGGTGACCTATATCGGGGTGGTGATCTTCGTGGGCTTAACCGCCTACGACACCCAGAAGCTGAAAAACATCGGTGAACAAATTGATGTTCGTGACAGTTCAAACCTGCGCAAATACTCGATTCTGGGCGCGTTGACGCTTTATCTGGACTTCATCAACCTGTTCCTGATGCTGCTGCGTATCTTCGGCAACCGTCGTTAGTGAGGGTGGCGCTGTCTGATGCCCTCACCCTGACCCTCTCCCACAGGGAGAGGGAACAAACCCTAAAAACGGCAACGAAGTTGCCGTTTTGCTTTTATTTTGCCATCGCCTTCTCGTTCTTCGCGCGCAGCTTCTTCGCCCGACTCTCCAGCACCAGATAACAGACCGTTGCCAGCGCCAGCGGCAGGAAGTAGTAGATCATGCGGTACGCGAGCAGGGCGGCGATAATCGTCCCGTGAGACACATGCTCCCCCGCAAGCAGCGCGATAAACACCGCTTCCAGTACGCCAATACCCGCCGGAATATGCACAATCACCCCGGCAATACTGCTTACCAGCAACACGCCCAGCACGAAGAAGTAATTCACATCTTCGCCAATTAACAGCCAGATAATGGCCCCCATCGCCATCCAGTTGGCGCTGGAAACCACCATTTGCAGGACGGCAAACTTCCATGACGGCAGCACCAGCTTCTGGCCTTTAATGGTCATGTGACGACGTTTGGCAAAGGCGCAGGCCCACAGGTAGGCCGCGATGATCAGCAGCAGTACGATGCCCAGAATGCGCAGAGTGGCCTCATCGATGTACCAGTGCGCAGGCAGCTGCACCACGCCGATGGTGAAAATCACCCCGCCCAGCAGAATATACCCCAGCCAGTTGGTGGTGATGCTTAAGGAGAAAATACGCGTAATGGTGCCGCCCGGTAAGCCAAGGCGGGAGTACAGGCGATAGCGCATACCAATCCCGCCCACCCAGGTGCTCAGCGTCAGGTTAAAGGCGTAGCAGATGAATGACACCAGCATAACCTGCCGTTTGGCAAGCTTATGCCCGCAGTAGGCGCGTCCCAGCAGGTCATAGCAGCCGTACATCAGGAAGCTCACAATCACCAGCCCAACGGCACCCAGCAGGACTGTCCGGTTGTAGTTGCGAATAACTTTCCACACCTCTTCCCAGTCCACCTTCTGGGCATACACCACCAGCAGGACCGCGACGGCAATAAAGAACAGCCAGGTCAGGATTTTTTTCGCCAGCCGCCAGCGAGGATGAGATTTCGACATCAGGTTTTCCCTCCATCTTCCGCCTCTACGCGGTCCTGGGTTTCCATTTCGGGTTGCACAGGCGGATCCACCAGCGCCAGTTTCGGCGTATGCGCGGGCAGCCAGCCCACCATGGCCGGGAAGTGGCGCAGGAAGTGGAACACCACCACGCCGATGCCCACGTTCCACCAGCTGCGTTTCGGCACCATGGACTCATCCACACGCACGCAGTCTTTATTAATAAGACCCTGAAGGTTATCGCGCAGGGTGTGATTAAACTGGCGATCGTGGATGATGAGGTTCGCTTCCAGATTAAGCGATAAGCTCAGCGGATCAAGGTTGCTGGAGCCGACGGTCGCCCAGTGGTCATCCATCACGGCGACTTTGCCGTGCAGCGGGCGGCGGCGATATTCATAGATCTGCACGCCGCTTTTGACCAGATAGCGATAGAGCAGACGCGCGCCCACCTTCACAATCGGCATATCGGGCTCCCCCTGCACGATAAGCTTCACGCTCACACCGCGTCGGGCCGCGTTGCGCATGGCATGCAAAATCCGGTAACCGGGGAAGAAATAGGCGTTGGCGATAATCACCTCGCGCTTCGCGTTCGCCAGCATCTTCAGGTAATGACGCTCGATATCGTCCCGATGCTCCTCGTTATCACGCCAGACGAACAGGGCCTGCGCCTCGCCAGGCTTGCGGTTCTCCTCCGGGCGGTGACGGCGTCGCCACCAGCGGCGGACGGCCTCCTTGCCGGGTAAGTTTTCCAGCACGAACAGCTGGATGTCCTGCACTACCGGCCCTTCGATACGGATCGCGTAGTCCTGTTTCGCTTCGGGACCGTAATCCGACATATGCTCGGCGGAGTAGTTAATGCCGCCAACGAAGGCCACCGTTTCATCCACCACCACAATTTTGCGGTGCATACGGCGGAACAGGTTGGTGCGCATCCCGAACAGACGCGGGCCGGGATCGTAATAGCGGAATACCACCCCTGCGGCGGTGAGCTCGTTAACAAATTCGTCGCTGAGATCCGGCGAACCATATCCGTCGAGCAGGACCTCGATTTTTATACCGCGACGAGCGGCATGCAGCAGTGCGCTGTGCAACTGCCTGCCCACGTCGTCTTCAAACCAGATAAACGTTTCCAGAAAGACTTTCTGCTGTGCGTGGCTAATCGCCTCAAAAACCGCCGGATAATAGTTATCGCCATTTTCCAGCAGCGTAATACGGTTACCTTCCTGCCATGTGCATTTCATAAGTGGATCTCCGCGCTGAGTGGGGCATGGTCGGAGAGATGTCGCCAGTTGAGTAAAGCCAGCGCCGTCGGGCTGCTGGCGTGGGCATTTTTTACGTAGATACGGTCAAGGCGCAGCACGGGGAAGCGCACCGGAAACGTTCGCGCGGGACGACCGCGTGCGCGGGTAAAAATCTCCTCCAGCCCCGCATTCACCTTCAGCGGATGGTTGGCACGCTGTCGCCAGTCGTTGAAATCACCGGCCACCACCACGGGCTCGCCCTCCGGCAGCGCATTTGTCCAGTCTGCCAGCATCTGTAGCTGGGCCTGACGGTGGGCTTCACGCAGGCCAAGATGAACACAGCCTACATGAATGGGAAAATCGAGCTCTGGGGGGGTGATACGACAGTATAACAGCCCGCGTTTTTCACTCTCGCCAATGGAGACGTCCCGGTTCTCATAATGCTCGATAGGAAAACGCGACAGCACCGCGTTACCGTGATGCCCCTCCGGGTAGACCGCATTGCGCCCGTAGGCGTAATCGCTCCACATGGTATCCGCCAGAAACTCGTAGTGGGGCGTGTCGGGCCAGTTTTCGAAATGCATCGGGTGCACTTCATGCGCGCCCATGACCTCCTGGAGGCAGACAATATCGGCGCTGACGGTGCGCACCGCGTCGCGCAGCTCCGGTAAAATGAAGCGGCGGTTAAATGCTGTGAAGCCCTTATGAATGTTTATCGTCAGCACCTTAAGCGAGAAATGCTGCGTTTTTTTGCTCATAAACACCTTCCTGGGTGACTATCCCGATGAAAATAAAGTGTAGTAGGCGTCACAAAAAGATGCGGCGTTACGGAATTTTCCGTAAAGTGCGGTAGTCTGAATTAGCAGAGAAAAATCCTTCAGGAGAGAAGCCATGAAGTGGCAACAACGCGTTCGTGTCGCAACCGGTTTGAGTTGCTGGCAGATAATGTTGCATTTACTGGTCGTGGCCGTACTGGTGATGGGCTGGATGAGCGGCACGCTGGTGCGTGTTGGCTTAGGGTTATGCGTGGTTTACGGCGTGACCGTGCTGTCGATGCTGTTTTTACAGCGTCATCACGACGCGCGCTGGCGCGAAGTGGGAGATGTGCTCGAAGAGCTCACCACCACCTGGTATTTTGGTGCGGCAATGATCGTCCTGTGGCTGTTGTCACGCGTGCTGCAAAACAACCTGCTGCTGGCCCTGGCGGGTCTGGCTATCCTCGCAGGACCCGCGGTGGTGTCGTTGCTCACCAAAGAGAAAAAGCTACGCGATGTTTCGTCTAAACATCGCATAGGCCACTGAGCCCGTAGTGGCCGCGATGACCAGTAGCGGCCACAAACTTCCCCACACAATATCCAGACTCGCATCCTTCAGATAGATTTGCTTGGTGATATCCGTGAAGTGACGAATCGGGTTTATCCACGTCAAATCCTGTAACCACACCGGCATGTTCTCCACTGGCGAAACGTACCCAGAAAGCAAAATCGCCGGCATCATAAAGACAAACACCCCAATAAACGCCTGCTGCTGCGTTGAGCATAGCGCGGAAATCAGCAGCCCAAACCCCACCAGCGACAGGCCGTAAATCACCATCGTGAAGTAAAACAGCGCCAGCGATCCGGCAAACGGGATCTGGTACGCCCATATTCCCACCCCCAGCACGATGGTGGCCTGGAACGTCGCGACAATCAGTGCCGGCACCGCCTTGCCGACAAATATCTGCCAGGTGGCGAGCGGCGAGACCAGCAGCTGATCCAGCGTGCCCTGTTCGCGCTCGCGGGCGACGGAGAGAGAGGTCACAATCATCACTCCGATGGTAGTGATCATGGCGATCAGCGACGGCACCACAAACCACTTGTAGTCCAGATTCGGGTTATACCAGTTGCGCACCACCAGTTCGCTGTTGTTGGGTTTGGGTTTGCCCGCCATCAGCTCCTGCTGGTAGTCCTTCACTACCTGCTGCAAATAGTTCGCCGCAATCTGGGCGCTGTTGGAGTTACGCCCGTCGAGGATCAGCTGCATCGGCGCGGTCTGGAAGGTATCCAGATTGCGGGAGAAATCCGCCGGGAAGCGCACCAGCAATAATGCTTTCTGCGTGTCGATGGTGGGCTGGATCGCCTGCGGGCTTTGCAGCAGCAGGACATGGGTAAAGGCTTTGGCGCGGGCGAAACGCTGCGTCAGCTCGACGGAATGCTTGCCATTGTCTTCGTTGTAAATGGCGATGGTGGCGTTGGTGACCTCCAGCGTGGCGGCAAACGGAAACAGTACAACCTGAAGCAGCACCGGCAGCACCAGAATGGCGCGGGTCTGCGGCTCGCGCAGTAGGGATTGCAGCTCTTTGCGTATTAACGTCCATAAACGGTGAAACATGCGCGCTCCTTAATCTAACCGCCGTTTGGTTTTCATCCACGTCAACCCGATAAACATCACCGCCGACGCCATTAAAAACAGCGTGTTGATAATCAGCACTACCGGAATATTCCCCGCCAGGAACAGGCTTTGCAGCGTGCTCACGAAGTAGCGCGCCGGAATCACGTAGGTCACGGCGCGGATGACGGCAGGCATGCTGTCTATCTGGAAGATAAACCCTGAGAGCATTATTGACGGCAGGAAAGCGGCGTTCAGCGCCACCTGCGCGGCGTTAAACTGGTTGCGGGTGATGGTGGAGATGAGCAGCCCCATCCCCAGCGTGCTGAGTAAAAACAGGCTTGTGATAAAGAACAGCACCACCAGCGAGCCGCGGTACGGCACGCCGAGGATAAAGACGGACACCAGCATGCAGAGCAGCATCGCCAGCATGCCGAGGAAGTAGTAGGGAATAAGCTTGCACAGCAGCAGCTCGACGCGCGTCACTTCGGTCGAGAGCAGCGCCTCCATGGTGCCGCGCTCCCATTCGCGGGCGATGACCAGCGAGGTCAGAATCGCGCCGATCACCGTCATAATAATCGTTACCGCGCCCGGAATAATAAAGTGCTGGCTGATGGCGGCGGGGTTAAACCAGTAGCGCGTCTGCACGTCAATCAGAGGTTCAAACTCCTCCCCCCGGTCCTCGGCGCGCTGCATCTGCCACAGCTGCCAGATCCCCTCCGCGTAGCCCTGCACAAAGTTCGCGGTGTTTGGCTCGCTGCCGTCGGTGATGACCTGGATCGGCGCATCGGTATTCGCCCGCGCCATGTTGGCGGCAAAATCCACCGGAATGACGATCAGACCGCGAATCTTCCCGGCCTGCATTTTCTGGATCAGTTCCTGCCGATTGTCGCTGATGGTGGCATCGATGTAGGGCGAGCCGGTCATGGCGTGGGTGAAGTCCAGCGCCTCTTCGCTCTGCTGCTCCAGCAAAATCCCGACCCGCAGCTTGCTGGAGTCGAGGTTAATCCCGTAGCCGAAAATAAACAGCAGCAGCAGGGGGATCACCACCGCAATCAGCCAGCTGCTGGGATCGCGCACGATCTGCCGCGTCTCTTTAACGCACAGGGCGCGCACCCGGCGCCAGGAGAGGGCGTTACTGCGCATGAGTATTCTCCTTATCCCAGTCGTGGATGAGGGTGATAAACGCCTGCTCCATGGTCGGGTCTGGCTGCGAGTCGTCGGCGGCCTGCGCTTTCAGGTCATCCGGCGTGCCGTGGGCAATCAGCTTGCCGCGATAGACCAGCCCGATACGGTCGCAATACTCCGCCTCGTCCATAAAGTGGGTGGTGACCATCACGGTCACGCCTTTTTCCACCATGCTATTGATATGCAACCAGAATTCACGGCGGGTGAGGGGATCCACGCCTGACGTAGGTTCATCAAGAAACAGGATATCCGGCTCGTGCATCAACGAGCAGGCCAGCGCCAGCCGCTGTTTGAAGCCAAGCGGCAGCGCGTCGGTCGCCTGCGAGGCGATATCGGTCAGGCCGAAGGCGTCGCACATGCGGCCGATCTTCTGGTTCTGCGCCCGTCCCCGCAGGCCATAGACGCCGGAGAAAAATCGCAGATTTTGCTCCACCGTCAGGTTGCCGTAGAGCGAAAACTTCTGCGCCATATAGCCCAGGTGCTGGCGCGCCTTGCCGGAGCTGACTTTGAGATCCATGTTCAGCACCAGCGCTTTGCCGGACGTCGGTACCAGCAGACCGCACATCATTTTAAAGGTGGTGGATTTTCCTGCGCCGTTCGGCCCGAGCAGGCCAAATATCTCGCCGCGCTTCACGGCAAAATTGACGTTATCGGTGGCGGCGAAATCGCCGAATTTTTTGGTGAGCGATTTCGCTTCAATGACCGTTTCGCCCGGCGTACCTTCCACCGTGTGCAGAATGGCGCCAAGCGGTGATTCTGAGGTTCCCGCCCCGCCCAGCAGATCAATAAACGCATCTTCAAAGCGCGGCGAGGTCTCTGTCATGTCGATCTCAGGCATCCCCTGCGCACGCCGGATATCGTCGGCGGTGGCCTCTTTTTTGAGGATCACGCGCACCGAACGGCCCTGAATCATCCCGTCGCTCACCTGGGGCAGCTTCAGCACCCGTTGCAGCAGCGTGCGGTTGGATTCCTGCGCGCTGTGCAGCAGAAAACTTCGCCCGGCCATGGTTTGCGTCAGCTCGGTGGGTTCGCCCTGATAGAGCAGTTCGCCTTCATTCATCAGCAGCACGTCGCGGCACTGTTCTGCTTCATCAAGGTATGAGGTACTCCAGAGGATCAGCATGCCGTCACCCGCCAGCTCGTGCACCATCTGCCACAGTTCACGGCGGGAAATCGGGTCCACGCCGACGCCGGGTTCATCCAGCAACAGCTCCTTCGGTTCGCCCACCAGCGTGCAGGCCAGCCCCAGTTTCTGCTTCATCCCGCCGGAGAGCTTGCCCGCCAGCCGGTCGGTGAACGGGCCGAGCGAGGTAAATTCCAGGAGGCGGGCGAAGGTTTTCTCCCGGGTTTCGCCGGTGACGCTGCGCAGGTCGGCGTACAGGTTGAGGTTTTCCATTACCGTCAGATCTTCGTACAGACCAAACTTCTGCGGCATATAGCCGAGTATGCCGTGGAGCGCCGCGTCGTCTTTGATCGGATCGAGGCCAAGCACGCTGGCACTGCCTTCATCCGGCTTCAGCAATCCCGCCAGCATCCGCATCAGCGTGGTTTTACCCGCGCCGTCCGGCCCCACCAGCCCGGTCACATAGCCTTTCTGAATCGTACAATTCAGCGGTGCGACCGCCGGTTTAGCCATTCCCGGAAAGCGTTTGACCAGATTGTTGAGCTGGATAACCGCGTCATTCATGTCGTTCCCCGTCGTTTAAGGTCACGGTAACAGGCATGCCCTGACGCAGCGCGTCGTCCGCATCGGTGACGATGATGCGCAGGCGATACACCAGGTCGGTACGCAGGTCCGGGGTTTCAACGGTTTTTGGCGTGAACTCGGCGGTAGGGGAGACGAAGCCCACTTTGCCGTGATAAGGCTTGTCCGGGCGACCGTCGGTATAGAGCAGCAGTTCGCGGCCCGGCTGCATCTGGCCAAGATTCGGCTCATCAATGTAAGCGCGCACCCACACCGGACGGGTTAAGGAGAGCGTTAACACGGTGCTGCCCGCGCTGAGCATGCTGCCCGGCTCCACGGCGCGGGTCATCAGCGTGCCGTCAGACGGGGCGATTAACGTGGTGTCGTGCAGATCCAGCTCCGCCTGGGCTAACTGCGCCTGCGCCTGCTCAAGGCTGGCCTTCGCCTGGGCAATGTCCTGCGCACGGTTACCGGTGCGGTACTGGCTTAGCTTATCCTGGGCAGATTTCAGCGTCGCCTGTGCCTGGTCGCGGGATGAGCGCGCATTTTCCAGGTCGTTGGCGGAAATAGTACGGCTTTTCCATAAGCCTTGCTGACGGTTATAGAAATTCTGCGCATAGTCATAGGCGGCTTTTGCCTGCTTAACGGCAGCGGCCGCCTGGGAGATCTCTTCGTCGCGATAGCCCGCCAGCATCAGGTCGTATTGCGCCTGTGCGACGGAGACGCCTGCTTTTGCCTGCATCAGCGCGTTCTCAAACGGGGCTTTGTCCAGCATCCCCAGCGTCTGCCCGGCTTTGATGGCATCGCCTTCGTCAACGTTCAGCGAGGCCAGCCGTCCGCCAACGCGGAAGCTCATGTTCACGGTGCGGATATCCACGTTGCCATACAGCGTCAGGCCACGATCCTGCTGGCTCTGATACCACAGCCAGCCGCCTGTTCCCGCGGCAAGCAAGACAACAACCACCAGAATGATGGCGACAGGTTTTTTCATGACTTCTGGCTCCTTTGCGTTAAGCCTTGCAGGATCAGATCAACGTGACAGGTAATGACCTGGCTAATTTGCGCGGCTTTATCCTCATCGAATTGTGTCCAGCCCGTACGTAACAGGATGGTCTCACGCCCCAGACGGAAGGCGAGCACTTCGCCCAGCAGGGCGTGGGTATGCAAAATGGTGTCGGTATCGCTGGCGTCCCGTCCGGTATAGGCGGCGATCAGCCGGGTCAGATGGCTGTGCATCGGGGCGATCACCTGATCGTGCACCAGCTGGTACGCGGCAGTGGGGGAGAGCTGCTCGCGGGAGATAAATTTGCTCAGGTTCAGCGTATCGTCGTGCGTCAGCAGGCGGATCATGTTGTGACAGGCGTTAAGGATCAGCTGGCGGATGGCAGCCCGGTCAGGCTCTGGCTGGCTGAACAGCGCGGTGGCTTCTTCCACGTGCGGGCGAAAGCTGGTGCCGATAAAATCCGCGATCCACTGGGCGCAGGCGAGGTATAAATCCTCTTTTGAGCCAAAATAGTAGGTGATGGCCGCAATATTCTGCCCGGCCTGAGCGGCGATATCCCGCGTGGTGGCATGCAGACCATACTCGCCAAACTGCGCCAGCGCGGCGGCGATAAGCTGACTTTTCGCCTGTTCGCCTTTGGTTGTCGTTGGGGTTGTATTCATAGCAGCATTAAAAATTAATCAATCGATTGATTAAGATTATGCCTGATTTGCGCAAACGTCGAGTCATCGCCGGGGATATTTTATGCGCCACGTCACAAAAGCTGCTACACTCCGCACCTTCGCGACATTGTAGTTTTTGTCCTTCTATTCGTTATATCTCCCTGAAAACTACACCTGTGATGGTCGGGGCGGTTCGGAGTTTTTATGTCTTTTGATTCCCTTGGTCTGAACCCGGAAATTCTGCGCGCCATCGCAGAGCAGGGCTACGTTGAGCCAACCCCTATCCAGCAGCAGGCCATACCGGCCGTTTTGCAGGGCCGTGACCTGATGGCAAGCGCGCAGACCGGTACCGGTAAGACCGCGGGCTTTACCCTGCCGCTGCTGGAGCTGTTGGTAAAAAACCAGCCGCACGCCAAAGGCCGTCGTCCGGTGCGTGCGCTGATCCTCACCCCAACCCGCGAGCTGGCGGCCCAGATTGGCGAGAACGTGCGTGAATACAGCCGCTACCTCAACATTCGTTCGCTGGTAGTTTTCGGCGGGGTAAGCATTAACCCGCAGATGATGAAGCTGCGCGGCGGCGTGGACGTGCTGGTGGCAACACCGGGACGTCTGCTGGATCTGGAACACCAGAACGCGGTGAAGCTCGATAACATCGAAATCCTGGTGCTGGACGAAGCCGACCGTATGCTGGACATGGGCTTCATCCACGACATTCGTCGCGTGCTGGCGAAGCTGCCGACGCGTCGTCAGAACCTGCTCTTCTCCGCGACCTTCTCCGACGAGATCAAGGCGCTGGCGGAAAAGCTGCTGCATAACCCGCTGGAAGTGGAAGTCGCGCGCCGCAACACCGCCTCCGAGCAGGTGACGCAGCACGTTCACTTTGTGGATAAGAAGCGCAAGCGGGAACTGCTCTCTCAGATGATCGGTCAGGGCAACTGGCAGCAGGTGCTGGTCTTTACCCGCACCAAGCACGGCGCCAACCACCTGGCGGAACAGCTGAATAAAGACGGCATCCGCAGCGCGGCGATCCACGGCAACAAGAGCCAGGGCGCGCGTACCCGCGCGCTGGCGGACTTTAAATCTGGCGACATTCGCGTGCTGGTGGCGACCGACATCGCCGCACGCGGTCTGGATATCGAAGAGCTGCCGCACGTGGTGAACTACGAGCTGCCAAACGTGCCGGAAGATTACGTTCACCGTATCGGCCGTACCGGCCGTGCGGCGGCAACCGGGGAAGCGCTCTCTCTGGTTTGCGTGGATGAACACAAGCTTCTACGCGACATTGAACGCCTGCTGAAGAAAGAGATCCCGCGCATTGAAACCCCGGGCTATGAAGTGGACCCGTCGATCAAAGCCGAGCCAATTCAGAACGGTCGTCAGGGTGGCGGACGCGGTCAGGGCGGCGGTGGTCGCGGTCAGCAGCCGCGTCGTTCAGAAGGTGGCGCGCCGAAATCTTCGGGCAAACCGCCGCGTCGTAATAACGACAGCAAACCAGCCGGTGAAAACCCGTGGCGTAGCGGCGAAGGGAAACCGGCAGGCGAGGGGCAGCGCCGACGCCGCCCGCGTAAACCTGCTAACCCGCAGTAATCTGGAAGCCCGGTCGTAAAGCCGGGCTTTTCTTTTTGCGGCAGCGGAGAGAAAGTGCCACAATAGTGGCTGTTTATACAGTATTTCAGGTTTTCCGATGGCTTTAACCGCTGCGCTGAAAGCGCAAATAGGCGCCTGGTATAAGGCGCTACAGCAGCAGATCCCCGATTTTATCCCCCGAGCGCCGCAGCGGCAGATGATTGCCGACGTGGCAAAAACGCTCGCCGGGGACGACGGGCGACATCTGGCGATTGAAGCCCCGACCGGCGTCGGGAAAACCCTGTCGTATCTCATTCCCGGCATCGCCATCGCGCGGGAGGAGGACAAAACGCTGGTGGTCAGCACCGCCAACGTGGCCTTGCAGGATCAGATCTTCAGCAAAGATTTGCCGCTGCTGCGCAAAATTATCCCCGATTTACGCTTCACCGCCGCCTTTGGTCGCGGGCGCTACGTCTGCCCGCGAAATCTGGCGGCGCTGGCCAGCAGTGAACCCGCCCAGCAGGATCTGCTCGCGTTTCTTGATGACGAGCTGACGCCAAACAACAAGGCGGAGCAGGAGCAGTGCGCAAAGCTGAAGGCCGATCTCGACAGCTACAGGTGGGACGGCCTGCGGGATCACACCAGCCAGGCGATCGGCGACGACCTGTGGCGCAGGCTCAGCACCGATAAAGCGAGCTGCCTGAACCGCAACTGTCACTACTACCGCGAATGCCCTTTCTTTGTTGCCCGGCGTGAGATTCAGGAAGCGGAGGTGGTTGTCGCCAACCATGCGCTGGTGATGGCCGCACTGGAGAGTGAAGCGGTCCTGCCGGAGCCCAAAAACCTGCTGCTGGTGCTCGATGAAGGTCATCATCTGCCCGACGTGGCGCGGGATGCGCTGGAGATGAGCGCGGAAATTACCGCCCCGTGGTTTCGCCTGCAACTGGATCTGTTCTGTAAGCTGGTGGCAACCTGCATGGAGCAGTTCCGCCCGAAAACCACGCCGCCGCTGGCGGTTCCGGAGCGGTTGAGCGAGCACTGTGAAGAGGTGTACGGCCTCATCGCCTCGCTGAATAACATTCTTAACCTGTATCTCCCCGCCACCCAGGAGGCGGAACACCGCTTTGCGATGGGGGAGTTGCCGCAGGAAGTGATGGAAATTTGTCAGCAGCTGGCGAAGCACCTTGAAAAGCTGCGCGGGCTGGCGGAGATGTTCTTAAATGATCTCAGCGAGAAAACCGGTACCCATGACGTGGTGCGTTTGCACCGCATTCTGCTGCAAATGAACCGCGCGCTGGGCATGTTTGAGGCGCAGAGCAAACTCTGGCGGCTGGCCTCAATGGCGCAGGCGTCCGGCGCGCCGGTGACAAAGTGGGCCACCCGCGAAGTGCGAGACGGGCAGGTACATCTTTTCTTCCACTGCGTGGGCATCCGCGTGGCCGATCAGCTGGAAAAGCTGATCTGGCGCAGCGTGCCGCACGTGGTAGTGACATCGGCGACCCTGCGTTCACTGAACAGCTTCTCAAGGTTGCAGGAAATGAGCGGCCTGAAAGAGAAAGCGGGGGACCGTTTTGTGGCCCTGGACTCGCCGTTCAACCACTGTGAGCAGGGCAAGCTGGTGATCCCGCGCATGAACTATGAGCCGCTTATCGATAACGTAGAGCAGCATATTGCGGAAATGGCGGCCTACTTCCGCGAGCAGGTTGAGAGTAAAAAATACCCCGGTATGCTGGTGCTGTTTGCCAGCGGCCGCGCTATGCAACGCTTCCTGGAGCACGTCACCGATCTGCGCTTGCTCCTGCTGGTGCAGGGCGATCAGCCGCGCTATCGGCTGGTGGAAACCCACCGTAAACGCATTGATAACGGCGAGCGCAGCGTACTGGTGGGGTTACAGTCCTTTGCGGAAGGGCTTGATTTGAAAGGTGACTACCTGACGCAGGTGCATATCCATAAAATTGCCTTCCCGCCCATCGACAGCCCGGTGGTGATCACCGAAGGCGAATGGCTGAAAAGCCTGAACCGTTATCCGTTTGAAGTGCAAAGCCTGCCTGCGGCGTCGTTTAACCTTATTCAGCAGGTCGGGCGTTTGATCCGTAGCCACGGCTGCTGGGGCGAGGTGGTGATTTATGACAAACGACTGCTCACCAAAAACTACGGCCAACGGCTGCTGAATGCGCTGCCGATCTTCCCGATTGAGCAGCCAGAAGTGCCGGAGGTAAAAAAACGCCCGGCAAAACCCTCTGCCGGGTGTACAAAAAGCATCCGTGCAAAGAGGCGCGGTCCTACTGGTAAGTGAATGTCACCTGAATCACGCTGCTGAACGTCCCGGCAGTGACGGGCATTGAGGTGGCGTAGTAGCGCGCGGACAGGGGAAAGGTTGCCGTGTGGTCGCTCGGATTGATGGCGGCGTTAAAGGCGGCCTGCGGGGCAATCAGTATTTTGTCCTGCCGGTCTGCCAGCTCCAGCGCCAGCCCCTTTGCGCTGCCGATATTGGCAAATTTGGTCGGATGCACGCTGTCTGCCTGGCCATAGAAAAAGGCCGTGGCAAGCGCCAGCGTGGCAGGACAGTGCGATACTGACAGGGAAAAGTCTTTCCACTCGCCGGTATCCCCCACGTCTTTAAAACTGCCCGACACCGTCTGGCCTAAGTCCACCGTCAGGTTGCGGCTGGCGCTGTCAATGATGCAGGTATTGGCGTAAATATTTCCCGTCATCTGGATCTGAATATCGTCTGCGTGGGCCTGGGCCAGTAAGCCCATCGTCAGAAACGCGATTGTCTTTTTCATGTTGGTCACTTATAGGCGAGAGTGATGGTTGCTACGGTGTTGGCGGGGCCGGGCGTCACCACATCGTTGATCTGCTCGTAGCGAACCTGAAAGGGGATCTCCAGCGTTTCATTGGCAACGGCCTGGCTTTGAGTGTTGACGTAGGTATCAAAGGTCGCAATGCGGTCATCAAACAGCATTCTCACCCCGACGCCCGTTGCCATGCCTGTCTGCTTCGTCAGTTTGATCACCCCCTCGAATGCCGTCTCGTAGCCGTTAGCACTGGTGATTTTTAGCTCAGGCTGAACGGTTGTGTCACAGTTAACGGTGATATTAAACGTTTGAGCGGGGCTGGATAAAAAACCCACGCTCATAAAATCACTGACGGGAAAATCACCCAAATTAACGGTGAGATTTTTTGGCGAAACAGAGCAGGTGACCTGATGCAAAATGACGTTACCTGCATACGCAATATGGTTAGGGCTGCCGATCCCTTCGTGACCGAAAACGCCAATGCCGAATTCGGTCTGAGACTGCACCAGCGTGCCGGAGGTCACGGCGTCGCTTGTTTTGACCAGTTCAAGCGTGACGTCAAAGTTAAACGACTGTGTGCCATCGCCAGAAACATAGCCAACAGGCGTTCCGCGTGAATCGCACTGTACTCCGCCTGCTCCGCTGATTCGCTGACCCTGATCGTTCATCAATGCGACCCCGACACCCGGTACGCCGGATTCGTATACTCCCTTCAGCCCCGGAATTTCCGCTCCGGTACCGTAGTAACACGAGACAATTTCCAGTCCGCTGTCGATACTCTGATCGCAGTGCCCGGCAACATGAACGCTCTGC
The DNA here is from genome assembly GCF_049238005.1 of Enterobacter cloacae complex sp. IR5459. Lineage (NCBI taxonomy): Bacteria > Pseudomonadati > Pseudomonadota > Gammaproteobacteria > Enterobacterales > Enterobacteriaceae > Enterobacter > Enterobacter cloacae complex sp. IR5459. The sequence goes on along the minus strand of NZ_JBMKIG010000002.1, from coordinate 185,359 downwards.
TCTGTACCCGGGATCGTTTCGCCAACGGCCAGCGTCGTGGGAACGGAGATAGAGGCCACGTTGATCATTTTCGGCAGGTCTGGGGTAGTACAGGTCGCCTTCGCATGCGGCATAAATAACGCGGCGGTTCCCAGAACCAGTAAGAAAAAGCACTGTTTAATCATTTGCATAATCGTTAGCCTGAACGGTGGATCAGTGACACTGCGCGGCAGCGTTAATGATGCTGGTTTTCTCTTTCTCATCCGTTAGCGCATAGTCAGCGACGCAGTGCTCGTTCGCCCCCTGTCCCCAGGAAACGTTGAGATGCCCTTGCTGCGGCAGACCAGAGAGGTAGGTCTGGCCGTCATTGCCGACAATAAATTCGCTGTCCTTATCCTCGGTGGTGACCGTTGCGCCGAAGGGCAGCGGTTTACCCTTTTGCGTAAGCGTCATCAGGACGCGGTTACCCACGCGGGTGTTAAAGCTGGCGCGCACCACGGCCCCGCGGGTTGGCGTCACGATCTGCGCCGCGTGGGTGACGTCGGCGTTGTCCGGTAGCGTTTCGGTATCCAGCGCGATGGTGTTGTGGCGATACGCGGTAACAAACGGCACGACGGTGTAGCCGCGGAAATCGGTCTCGACGCCCGTCTGGTTTGTGATATGGGTTCCGTGCGTGCCCGGCGCTTTCACCAGCGCGATGGTGTCACCGAGCGGCTGGCTCAGGGTTATTCCGTTCGCATGGGCAACCACGCCGCCCTGCAAACCGACGTTCAGGGTCTGCTGATACTTATCCTGACTGACGCCTGCGCTCACTTCGCCATATGTCGCTTTGTAATCGGCGTTGATGCTGGTGGAGTTACCGCTGCCGATGCTGCTCAGCCCTTCCTGGATGTTCCAGTTCAGGTTGTCCTCTTTCAGCGCCGTGCCGTTCAGGCCGATGTTCTGCGTCGTGCCGTCTTTGGTGTTGTTCAGGTTGTAGGTGGCCCAGGTGTTATGCATCCAGCGGTCCAGCGGCACCGAGACGCTCAGCGAGAACTGGTTGTCGTTTGTCACCTCGTTACCGTCTTCATCGCTGTCCTGGGTGTTTTTGTTCATGCTGTAGCTGAGGCTGTAGCTCACCCCGTGCCAGCTATTGTTGTAGCTGACGCTCATCGAGGTCATGTTCTGGCTCTGACTCCAGTACGTCTCTTTCACCATGCTCAGGGTGACGGATCCCCAGCCTTCCGGCAGCGTCTGGTCGATGGTGGCTTCGGTTCGGGCGCGGCGCTGCTGCGGTGCAGACCAGTTGTCGGAGCGGGTATATGACTCCATGGTGTCGTCCAGGGTGTAAAACCCTTTGCTGTTATAGCGATAGCCGGCCAGCGAGAAATTGGTGCCTGACCGGGCGATGTCTTTGCTATAGCGCACGCGCCACGACTGGCCTTTGCTGGCCTGCTGTTTTTTCAACAGGGCCTTCGCGCGGGTCACGTCAATGGAAAAGGCGCCTAAATCGCCCATGTTTTTCCCGACGCCAGCCGCCTGAGACTGGTAATGGCTGCTCTGCTGCACGCCACCGTAGGCGGTGAAACCGTAGGGTAAACCGTAGATGGCGCTGCCCTGGGCAAACGGGGTCTTCTCGACGTCGTTGTCATAAGAACGGTAGCGTCCGGCAGTCACGCTGTAGCGCAGATTTTTTTCACGCTGCAATACCGGCACGGAGGCAAACGGCACGACGAAATGGCTTTCGCTGCCGTCGGTCTCTTTCACGGTGACCTGGAGATCGCCGCTGCTGCCGGTGGGGTAGAGATCGTTAATTTCGAACGCGCCGGGGGCGACCGTGTTCTGATAAATGATGTAACCGTTCTGGCGTACCACCACCTGCGCGTTACTGTGGGCGCTGCCGCGAATAATAGGGGCATAGCCTTTCTCGCTGTCCGGCAGCATGTCGCTGTCGGATTTTAGCTCCACGCCGGTATAGGGGACGCTGTCAAAAAGGTCGGAAGGTGAGGTGCTTTGGCCCACCGTCACGTCACTTTTCATCGCCACAATATCGCGTTGCGCATAGGTATAAACGGAGGTGAATTTCTGTTCCTCCTCATGACCCGTGGTGCTGCGATTCCAGGTGGAGTAGTTACGAACGCGCCATGCCCCGATGTTGAAGCCGGGACGCAGGTTAACGTACTGGCTGCTGCTATTCTCTTCACCCTGCTGGCGCGCATGGCTCTGGCTGGCGTTGACGCTGTAATTAAGCAGGCCCGCGTTGATCCCTTCGTCAAACTCTTTCGGGTCGATGTAACCGCGAGGTACCTGACCGAGCGCCTTTTGCGGAATGCTCAGCAGCAGCTGCTGATTGCGCACGCGAAAGGTCGCGGATGCCGAAGGGATGGCGTGTAGATCGGCGCACTGACCTTCTGCTCTCAGCTGCGGATATTTTTGCGTTTTGATCCCGAGGCTCTTTAATTCGTCCAGTGTAAAACAAGGCTGGAGCGTGCTGGTGCCCTGTGGATCTTTAACTAAGTTGAAGGTCACGTCGCGGGTATCAATTTTATTGTTATTGATAAAGATCGCGACCTGATATTTACCTGGTGCCTGGCCGGGACCTTTTTCATAGACAGACAGATCGGTCTTTCCCTGCTGCGGGTTATCAATGTCCAGCAGGGCAGGGTTAAAATAATCATCAGCCAAAACCTGCTGCGCAAAGATCGCCATTGCCAGGCAACAAATAGCCATCAGCAATGACGAAAATCGGCAGGTGAACGGCTTTTTATGGCTGTACATGATGATTTTATTACCGGGTAATACGATTAATGAACGGGTTTAGACCATGTCTGACTGATGCTGCCGTAATCGGTAATAATGGAATACGCGACGGTAGAACCTCCGACGTTGCCAGGTAAAGCAAAATGCGTTTCAGTTTTCGGCACAGCCCAGGTTGCTTTTTTGACTTTCTGTCCATTCAGGGTGACGGTCTGAAAATTCATAAAGAAAGGTGTGGGATTATTCACCACTAAATCATTCCCTTCGCGATGCCATTCAAGTTTATCGGCCACATCTTCTGGTCTGCCTTTTACCGCTGACGGGCGATAGAGCAATTTAATGCGGGTATTAATGGCAATTTGCAGCGTATTTACCCCTTCGACATGCTTCGAGGACGGGATCGCTTTAATATTCAGCCAGTACAGAGATTCCCTGTCTTCCGGTAAATTTCCTCCCGTACGGACTACGCGCAGGACGTTATCCTCTTTCGCATCCAGTCGAAAAAGCGGCGGGGTGATCAGGAACGGGGCTTTGGCCTGGTTTTTACCGCCAGAATCGACCCAGGACTGCACCAGATAATCCGTGGTATCCGGGTTTGAAAGACCGAGAGATGATTCCTTTTTATCTCCCTGATAGACCAGCCGGGTGCCATTAATCACGACCCCCGCCTGTGCCGAGGCTGCTACCAGTAAAAGAATGCTCAGTAAATAACCGTGGCGCATAAAGATTTCTCAATAAAAAGATGAGATATTAATGCTCGCAAAAGCATTAATATCTCAGGATTGATAAGATCAGTTATAAATAACGGTGAAGGTTGATACAGAGTTAGCAGGGCCCGCGGTGACTGCCGCCTGGGTTTGAATATAACGCGCACCGAACTCCAGATCGTTAACCGCCGTGCCGGAGGCTAAAGGATATTGCTTCGAAGGGGTATACAGGCTGACAGGCTGCCCGGACGTGTCAACCAGCTGAATAGCCACACCGGTAGCCGCATCGGTATCGGGCGTTAACGCCAGCGCGGCATTATTATCCGCATCCGGGGTACCACCGAAGTTAATCGCTGCCGAGGTTACGGTTTCCGGACAATTGGTTAACTTAATATCAAACTTCGTTAATGTGCTGGTAGAGCCTGCACCGGTAAATACCGTTTTAGATACTTTTCCCAACTGAACATCTAATGGATTACTTAATCCATTCACGACCTGGCAAGCAGAATCGATAATTTCTCCGGTGAAATTAATCTGCCCTTCACCGTTGGTTGCCGCAAATGCAGATGCAGAACATCCCACCGTTGCGGCGATAAACAACCCTAATGCAACCTTGTTCATAGTAAATCCCGATATGTTTCTGGCAAAAACGTTGCCTGGACGTTTTCACCGTTGACCTTTAATGACTTTTCGATGTTTATTTAATCAAAAAAAGGACAGAGACGAATCTTTTGTCCCAATCACAAATATTGCAAATAATGCTTGAGTTTATTTTTTTATCTGAAAACAGCAGGTTGATAATGATCACAAAACACTATCGGGTGCGTGTCCATCGGGCTATATTGTTAACAAGATGATGCTGTCAGGAGAAATGTCGTGGATTACCGCAAAATTATCAAAGAGGTAGGGCGTGGGAAAAACCATGCTCGCGATCTGGACCAGGAAACGGCCCGTGCGTTGTACACGCATATGCTGAATGGCGACGTGCCGGAGCTGGAAATGGGCGGCATTCTGATTGCGTTGCGCATCAAAGGGGAAGGTGAGGCGGAGATGCGGGGTTTTTATGAGGCCATGCAGTCGCAGACGATGCGTTTAACCCCGCCCGTCACGAAGCCGATGCCGATAGTGATCCCGACCTACAATGGCGCGCGTAAGCAGGCAAACCTCACGCCGCTGCTGGCTATTCTGTTGCAGAAACTCGGTTTCCCGGTGGTGGTGCATGGCGTGAGCGAAGATCCAACGCGCGTGCTGACAGAAACCATTCTGGAATTATTAGGCATCGAACCTACTCTCCATGCTGGCCAGGCGCAGGCCAAACTGGAGGGGAACCAGCCGGTCTATATTCCCGTGCGCGCGCTCTGCCCGCCGCTGGAAAAGCAGCTGGACATGCGATGGCGAATGGGAGTACGTAACAGCGCCCACACCCTGGCGAAGCTGGCGACGCCGTTTGCCGAAGACGCCGCGCTACGTCTTTCCAGCGTCTCCCATCCGGAGTACGTGACGCGGGTCGGACAATTTTTTGCCGAAATCGGCGGGCGGGCGCTGCTGATGCACGGGACGGAAGGGGAGGTTTATGCCAACCCGCAGCGTTGTCCACAGCTGATGCTGATTGAGCCTGCCGGGACGTGGGTCGTGCTGGAACGTGGGGAAGAGAACAGCGATGTGATCCTGCCTGAGTCGAAAGATCCGCAAGTCACCGCGCACTGGATCGTAGAGTGTCTGGCCGGAAAGGTGCCGGTTCCGCAGTCTATCAAGCTGCAAATGGCCTGCTGTCTGCTGGCGGCAGGGGAAGTGGCGTCCGTGGACGCCGGGTTGCAGCGCGTGGCGCAGTCGTTTTAAGCAAAAAAAGCCCGTCCAGTGGCGGACGGGCAAACAAGGGTAACAACAACAGGGTCAATGAGGGTTGGAGCATCTCACCAGAGGGTAGGGTGAGGGTGGAGCATAATTCGTTCGATTACTTGTAGATAACCGCGGTACCGCTCAGTTTGTTATTACCGTTAGTGGAGGTGATGGTGTATCCACTTGCGCCGGCAGCGGCTGCTTTTTCCGCCAGTTTGGCTTCCAGACCGTCCAGCGTGGTCGCGCCTTCAGCACTCACCACCCCGATTTTGTTCAGATCCTGTGCCTGAGTAGAGGAGACTGGCTCTACGGCGAAAGCGCCGAAAGAGAGAGCGGACAGGGCAACAGCGGCAACAGCATATTTGATGGTTTTCATAGGTCAATTCTCGCAGGTTATTCTGTTAAAGGGACGATGTTCCGTCGATGTGATAAGTATCACGGTTTTTAGCGGAAGATAAAATCGAAGAGAATTGACGTGGTTGCTCAAAAAAATTGAATGACAAATAACTTATTGATTATTAATAAATTCAGAAGCGGAATTGACACTTCTTGTGGATGCGCTTTACAGAAGCCATCGGAAGGGCACGATTTGCTACGCGTTTCGCTAAAAGTCGTGAGCGTAAAGTAAACGGCTGGCGCGGTTAACTTCGGTAAAGGAAAGTCAACGTAACTGGCTGTCTTTCGATCCTCTGCGATTATATCCTGAATGTGTCGCATTTTTCGAATCTTTCTCCTGCTGACAGGCAATACATAGCCGTACGCCAGGAATGGCTTTACGCCGTGCCTCAGGAATCGGATCTCCGCACTCTTCGCATTCCGTCAAACTTTCGCCGCGTGGAATTTCACCGCGAGCACGCGCGACCGCATCTTCAATAGCACTGTTGATCTGTTCGTTAACGGCGTCGTCATTCGCCCAGCCGGAAGCCATCATGTTCTCCTGATCTGTTTAAGCCATTCATCTTAATATGGGGTTAAAAAACGCACAGTCAAGGCGAAGGAAGGGAATGAGAACTGCATCTGCCTGGCAGATGCAGTGTGGGAAGGAAATCGATTATTTATAGATGGTCGCGGTGCCGTACATATGGTTATCGCCACCGGCAGCGTTCACCACGAAGCCTTTAGCCCCTTCCTGACGCGCTTTTTCGGCCAGCTTGTCCTGAAGGTCATCAAGGTTGCTTGCCCGGCTGACAGAGACCGTCCCCGCCGCACGTAGCTGGCTGGTATCGTTGCTGTCTGTCAGAGGTTGAACGGACCAGGCTGAGAACGATGCGCCTGCCAGCGCACCCGCAATAATAAAGGTCAGATATTTTTTCATAATCACATCCTCAGGGGAAACAACAGGTGATTCCTCTTAAGTTTAGAAGCCTGACGCGTGTGATTTAGCGCAAAAATTTGATGATGATCTGCTTATTTTTTGAACGATAAATTCTGACAATTTGTTGACAGATCATAGACATACAGGTCGCTGATTTTTGTCGTTTTTTTGTGCGTCTCAGACAGATATTTACCCCCGCGCCGTCACAGGGTATCTTACGCGGCTGTTTAAAGGAGAATGCCATGACTTCCCAAAAGCCGGGATTGCACCCGCGTAACCGCCACCGTAGCCGCTACGACATGAAAGCCCTGTGCCTGAGCTGCCCGGAATTGCAGGATTTTATTGTTCAGACACCAGCCGGTGAACCGTCGGTAAACTTTGCCGATCCGCTGGCGGTTAAGACGCTGAACAAAGCGCTGCTGGCCCATTTTTATGGCGTTACGCACTGGGACATCCCGGATGGCTTTCTCTGCCCACCGGTGCCAGGACGTGCGGATTACGTCCATCATCTTGCCGATCTGCTGGCGGATGACAATGGCGGCGTGGTGCCAAAACAGGCCACCGTGCTTGATATCGGTACGGGCGCGAACCTGATCTACCCCCTGATAGGCGCACATGAATATCAGTGGCGGTTTACCGGTAGCGAGATCGGTGCCGAGGCCTTCGCCAGCGCGCAGGCCATTATCAACGCTAACCCGGGGTTAAGCCGGGCCGTTCGTCTGCGTCGTCAGAAGGATGCCGCTGCTATTTTCAACGGCATTATTCATAAGAACGAACAATATGATGCCACCCTGTGCAACCCGCCATTCCACGACTCCGCCGCCTCCGCTCGTGCGGGAAGTGAACGCAAGCGGCGTAACCTGGGCCAGGCTGAAGATGGCGCGCTGAACTTTGGCGGCCAGCAGCAGGAGCTGTGGTGCGAGGGCGGGGAAGTGGCATTTATTCTGCGCATGATTGCCGAGAGTAAGGGCTTCGGTCGTCAGGTGAAATGGTTTACCACGCTGGTCTCCCGTGGCGATAACCTGCCGCCGCTTTACCGCGCGCTGACCGACGTCGGCGCGGTGAAAGTGGTTAAAAAAGAGATGGCGCAGGGCCAGAAGCAGAGCCGCTTTATTGCCTGGTCCTTTATGGACGATAACAAACGCCGCAAATAATCGTTTCTCTGGCCGGGTAAGGCGAAGCCGCCACCCGGCTCGTTTACAGCGTCGGCTCCTGCGGAGGGAGCGGCGAAGCGGGCGGCGACAATACCTGATACGTCTGCACCGGCGCTCTCACGTTCGCCAGATCGAAGTGTTTTTTCACCATGCTGTCGAGGGCGAAGCGCACCGTCCACTGCTTCAGCGGCTGGGTGGTGAACGACACGCGCAGGGTAAAGGCAGTGTTCGTCAGCCCGACGATGCCCGCGAACGATGGTTCACCAATCACCAGCCCGCGAATATCCTCCATCTCCATCAGTTCGTTCACCGCATCCCGCAGCGCCTGCTTCGCCTTATCTGCATCTTCGTGACGATCGACATCATAATTCGCCACCACCGAACCAATGCCGCGCACAAAGTTGGCAAAGGTGGTGATCGATGACCACGGAATAATGTGGTACGCGCCGGTATCCTGACGCACGCCGACGGAGCGAATGGACATCCTCTCGACCGTGCCGGTGAGCGGACCGATGGTCACCAGATCCCCGGTATTCATCCCGTTCTCAAACTGGATAAAAATGCCGGTGATAATATCCTTCACCAGCGTCTGAGAACCGAAGGAGATCGCCAGCCCCAGCGCACCGGCACCCGCCAGCAGCGGGGCGATATTCACGCCGATTTCCGACAGCACAATCATGATGGTGATGGTACTGATGATCACCGCCAGCGCGTTGCGGCACAGGGTTAGCAGCGTGCGGGCGCGGGCGCTCGGTAGCGGCCTGCCGTGGACATCCGACACCAGACGGTTTTCGATAAGGCTTGCCAGCAGCGTCCAGCCGACGGCGGAGAAAAACAGGATCAGCGCGATACGAATAAGAATATCAACGGTCTTTTCCCCCGCGCCGTTATGCAGCCAGTTCCAGAAATCAAACAGCCCCCACGCGTTCAACAGCAGCATAATTGCCACGCAGACCGTCAGAATACGCGCCACCTTCAGGGATACGGTCATCCAGCCATTCACCCGCTTTTGCAGTTCCGGGTAGTTACGCTGAACCTGCGGCGACAGGGTGATCGTTTTCGACAGCCAGCGGGAAAGCAGGCCAGAGACAAAGGCCGCGATGCCGATAATCGCCAGGCTTTTGAACGTCGCCCCCATCATAAATTTCAGGCTATTGCCCGGGTCGAACAGGGAGAAGAAACAGAGCACAATAAAATAGGCGCTGGCCAGCCAGTGCCACACCAGCGCAAAGGCGCGAATAAAGAGGCTGAAAAAGGAGAGGGAGCGATCGGCCAGGTGCAGCAGGCTGTCGGTGATCGCTTTTTTATTGTGGAAGATGAGGTACAGCGCCCAGACGGTAATGCACAGCATGATCAGCACGTTCGCCAGCGCCCCGAACTGCACGTTAACCTGGTTGGAAATAATCGGCACGGCAACCAACAAGCCATAACCGATCAACCCGCTCAGCACGCTAAGCCGCACCGCCCAGTATTTGGCGCTCTGATCCGAAATGGCGAAGGGGCGAAGGTCCGGCACGCGCGGGCAGAAGATCAACCGCAGGAGGGCTTTAAAGAACTCAATCAGGGCAAACGCATTGAGGAACAGTCCCTGCTGAAACGCGATGGTTTTGTTTCCAGTATTAAGGCGGTCAGCCAGCAGCTGACCGACAAACAGCGTCAGGGCCAGCAGCAGCAAATCGATGACAAACGCCCCGGTAATCATTGCCGGAAGATGCAGCCAGCTGCTTTTATGCTGATTCTTTTTGCGTCCCCACTGTCCCATTTTCCGGTAAAGCGGCCAGACAGACAGGCGCAACAGCCAGTAAAAAATGAAGACGGCGCCAGCCAGAATAGCAAACTGGGTGGCGGCGGCGGAAAAGGTGTGAGGATTAAAAGGCTTATGTGAGGTGCCAACCAGGTTGCGATAGAGCTGGGCAAAACGCGACGACAGGGCTTCCCCGTAGCGGCGACTGATGTCGGTGACGTTTTCCAGCACCGTTTTTTCTTCTTCGGCTTCCGGCGGCGCAACAGCTGGAACCGGATCCTGAGGCGGCGTGGCGGCCACCTTCCTCAGCTGATCGATCAGCTCCTGCCGTGACGTGTCGTTCTCAAGCACGTCGGCAAGCGCGCCGTAAGCGGCTTTTTTCTTTTCAGCGTCTGGCTCTGGCGGCGCATTTTGCTGGCTGGCGGTGGCTCCGGTGGTGACGCCGGGAAGGGTTACGGCGAGCGACGGCGCGCTAAACAGGCTAAACAGGAGTAACAGGATCCACGGCACGGCGTCCTCCGACAAAAATATCGTGCAAAATGATAAGTATAGAGCGCGCGGAGCGGAGGGGAGTTTTTGGGAACAATCCGGCATAAAAAAGCCGGGCATGCCCGGCTCTGTGTGTGGTTATCAGGAGACGTGTTGCAGGAACTCCTGAAGGCGCTGGCTTGGTGGGCTCGCAATCAGCGTCTGCGGATTACCGTCTTCCGCGATGCGGCCCTTATCAATGAAGATCAGACGGGACGCCACTTTTTCGGCAAAGCCGATTTCGTGGGTAACGATGACCATCGTCATGCCTTCTTCCGCCAGATCCTGCATAACTTTCAGCACTTCGTGACGCAGCTCCGGGTCGAGAGCCGACGTTGGCTCATCGAACAGCATCATCTTTGGCTTCACCGCCAGCGCACGGGCAATGGCCACGCGCTGCTGCTGGCCGCCGGACAGCTCGGAAGGATAGTGGTGGGCACGCTCCGCCAGACCAACCTTCGCCAGCAGATCTTTTGCCAGCGCTTCCGCTGCCGCTTTGCTGGCCCCGCGCACGCGCAGAGGACCAAACATCACGTTTTCCAGCGCCGTGAGGTGCGGGAACAGGTAGAACTGCTGGAACACCATGCCCGCTTCCTGGCGGATCAGGCGCTCGTCCACTTTCGGATCGTTAACCTTCAGACCATCGACGATCAAATCGCCGCTGGTGATCTCCTCAAGCTTGTTAATGCAGCGCAGCAGGGTGGATTTACCGGAACCGGACGGCCCGATGATCACCACCACTTCGCCCTGCCTGATGTTCAAATCGATATTGTGCAACACCTGGGTTGGGCCAAAGTGCTTGGAAACGTTTTTAAATTCAATCACAGGATTTTCATCCTTCTTTCAAGACGACGCAGAACAAAGCTCAGGACAAGCGTGATAATCAGGTAGACAACGGCGACCGCACTCCAGATTTCCAGGGCGCGGAAGTTACCCGCGATGATCTCCTGGCCCTGACGGGTCAGCTCGGCCACGCCGATAACAATAAACAGCGAGGTGTCTTTGATGCTGATGATCCACTGGTTACCCAGCGGCGGCAGCATGCGGCGCAGCGCCAGCGGCAGAATAACGTGGCGGATCGTTTCGCGACGGGAAAGACCTAACGCCAGGCCAGCTTCACTGAATCCTTTATGAATCGACAGCACCGCACCGCGGGTAATTTCCGCAATGTAGGCGCCGGAGTTGATCATGATGGTGACAACGGCGGCGCTGAACGGGTCGATGCGCAGGTCGGTGAAGGCCATCGGCAGGGCGAAGTAGATGAACATGACCTGCACCACAATGGGTGTGCCGCGGATCACTTCGATGAAAACCAGTGCGATGTGATTTGCAATCCAGCCACCATAGGTGCGGGCGAAACCGGCCACCAGACCGATAATCAACCCGCCAACCAGACCGAGGACCGAAATCCACAGGGTCATTTTAGCGCCTTCAAGCAAGAGTGGAATGGCAGGCCAGATGGCGCTCCAGTCAAACTGCATGATGTATTCCTGTATACCGTGGTGAAAAACGAAAAACGTAGGCCCGGTAAGCTTAAGCGCCACCGGGCGTTACAAACCTGAAGTCAGGTGAAATTATTTAGGCTCGGTACCGAACCATTTTTTGTAGATTTCGTTATAGGTGCCGTTCTCTTTCAGGGTTTTCAGCGCGCCGTTAACTTTGTTACGCAGGTCGTCGCTGCCTTTCGGGAATGCAATACCGTACTGCTGAGCTTCCAGAGAATCACCTACCGCTTTGAACTTGCCGTTACCGGCAGTTTTGATGAAGTACAGGATGTTAGGCGTATCGTGCAGCACCGCATCCGCGCGGTTGGTGCCCAGTTCCATGTAAGCGTTGTCGATGTTCGGGAACTGACGCAGGTCTTTGGTTTTGATGTTGGCTTTCGCGTAATCAACTGAGCCGGTACCGCTCTTCACGGCGACCACTTTACCGTCGAGATCTTTCACGCTTTTCACGTCGTTGTTATCCGCTTTCACCATCACCAGCAGGCCGCTTTTGTAGTAGCCGTCAGAGAAATCGATGGCCTTTTTACGCTCTTCGGTAATGGTGATGCCTGCCAGCGCCAGGTCAACGTTTTTGGTTTGCAGTGCCGGGATAATGCCGCTGAAGTCCATTGGCTTCAGGGTGTAATCCAGTTTGAGTTCTTTTGCGACAGCGGCCCACAGATCCACGTCAAAACCAACGTATTTATCACCCTGTTTAAATTCAAACGGTACGAACGCCGTGTCCGTCGCCACAACCAGTTTGTCGGCAGCCTGCGAGGACACCGCAAACGCCAGGGTAAGTGCAGCCAGTGAAACTTTTAATACAGACTTCATAGCATTTCCTTTTATATCCACGGGGCGATCCCCTGCGAGAACCTCAGGCACAATGAAAAAATCATGCCAGTTTTACAAGCTGTTGTTTTGCAAAGGGGATGATGTCACGCATTGCACGAAAAGCGTGGCAATCCTGCCAGGTTGCACCAGAATGGAGCACCGTTTTGGTGCGCTTCGTTAAGGTCTTCTGACAGGGGGATATTTAGCGCAGAATCTGACGAAAAAACAATCTTCCGTTAACGGTTGTGTGAGGTGATTATTACATTTTATTCACTTTTGCGGCCGTTGCGGGCAAAAGTGCGCACCATAAATGTGCAAAACCCCCGCCAGGGGCGAGGGTTATTCGGAAAATCCGCAGGGATTATTCGATGTTGGACTCAATGAACCACAGGAACTGATCCAGGTCACGTGATGCGGCAGTGAAGATATCAGCAGTATCTTCATCTTTGGCTTCGCCAATCGCTTTACGAACATCGTTCGCCACAATCGCGTAGCGGTCCGCCAGCTCTTTCAGGTGATCCTGAACGGTATGGATATCCAGCGGATAGCTTTTCAATGGCGTTTTGCTGTTGATCACCTGTGTGGTACCCAGTGCCACGCCACCCAGCTGTACGGCACGTTCGGCCATGGTATCCAGGTGAGTCACCAGTGCTGTGCGGAAGCCATCCAGCATTTCATGAACGGCAATAAAGTTTGCACCGCGCATATTCCAGTGAGCCTGTTTGGTGATCAGCGAAAGATCGATGAACTGGACCACCTGGCGATTCAGCAGCTCAATGGTCGCTTTTTTATCGCTATCCGATACATCGTTACGGGTATAAAGCAGATTAGACGCTTTCGTTTTCACCAGTTTAGCGGTACTCATAATCTCATATCCTCTTGATGTTTGTGTCCCAGGTAATTACGGGACTAAGTATAGCACCGGATTTTTTCTCTGCGGTTTGGCTCTGCCTATTGGTTTAATAGTGAAAATAAGATTGTATTATCAACTGATTGAAAAATAATTAGTTTATTAAAGTTGATACAGATCAATCTTAATTCATTCTTCGGGAAGCCGGGCAGGTGAAATATTTTGGCAATACAAGATAGTTTGTAAGAAATTATTTGAAGTACTGACGAGGCGTATATTCTGCATGGCGGGTTAGCCATGCAGAATTTAAGGCCTAGTTGAGATCGATTTTTTGCACTTTAGGTTCCGGGCGCATGGTCAGGGTGGAGCCCATTGACGCCGCGATAATGGAACAGAGCGCCAGCGTTTGTACCAGGGTCAGGGTTTCACCGAGGAAAATCATTCCTGAGATGGCGGCCAGCGCGGGCTCCATGCTCATGAGCGTACCAAAAATGCGTGTGGGCAGGCGCGTCAGGGCGATCATCTCCAGAGAGTAGGGCAGGGCCGTAGAGAGAATGGCAACCGCCAGACCAACCGGCAGGATTGACCACTGCCATATTGAGTCTGTCGCTTGTGCCATTCCGATTGGGACAAAGATTACGGCGGCAATTAGTGAGCCTAAGGCGACCGTCGCGGGGCCGTGCTCTTCGCCCGCACGCTGGCCAGTGAGAATATACACCGCCCAGCATGCCCCCGCGCCCAGCGCCAGAGCTGCCCCTGTCAAATCGATTTGTGAAACGCTTTGCCCGAGCGGCAGCAGGAACCATAGCCCCAGTACGGCCAGTATGACCCAGATAAAATCTACCGGACGACGAGAAGATAAGAGGGCAACCGCCAGCGGGCCGGTAAATTCAAGCGCGACCGCGATCCCCAGCGGGATAGTCTGAATAGAGAGATAGAACATGTAGTTCATCCCTCCCAGTGCCAGCCCATAAAAAAGCAAAGGCAGTCGCTGCTCCTTTTTAAACCGTAGCCGCCAGGGTTTAAAGATAACCACGAGGATGAGGGTGCCTAATGCGATACGCAGCGCCGTGACGCCGGGCGCACCAACCAGCGGAAACAGCGATTTTGCCAGCGACGCGCCGCTTTGTATGGACATCATCGCGATAAGTATGACTGCCACCGGCATCCAGACCGACGATTTACGGGGTAAACCTGGCATCCTTTCTCCTGTCAATTTTTGTCAAAAGAGGTAAAAGTGGCAGTGTAATGGAAATAAGCTGCGACGGTTGAGCTACTGTTGAAAAAAATCCAGGGAAAATCCGTAAAATGAGGAAAGGTTGATGCTTTTATCGCCTGAAAGATTAGGAATAATCTGGATGAACTTTCTGGCGATGACGCGCACTATTAGCGTTTGACGGTGAAAATCTGGAGTTATTTTAACAAGATAGCTGGTGCTGGAAATGTTCTGTTACAGGAAAGGTCGCATTAGACATCGTGAATGACAAAGAGTTTCACAGATTTTTTTGATATATTTAAAACTTACGGACTTACTTGAAGCACATTTGAGGTGGTTATGAAAAAAATTGCATGTCTTTCAGCACTGGCAGCTGTTCTGGCTGTTTCCGCAGGTACCGCTGTAGCGGCAACTTCTACTGTAACTGGTGGTTACGCTCAGAGCGATATGCAGGGCGTGATGAACAAAACCAACGGTTTCAACCTGAAGTACCGTTACGAGCAAGACAACAACCCGCTGGGTGTGATCGGTTCTTTCACTTACACCGAGAAAGATCGTACTGAAAATGGCTCTTACAATAAAGGTCAGTACTACGGCATCACCGCGGGTCCTGCTTACCGCCTGAATGACTGGGCAAGCATCTACGGTGTTGTAGGTGTTGGCTACGGTAAATTCCAGCAGACCGAAAATCAGGGTCTGAACCGTACTGCAAGCAACAGCGACTATGGTTTCTCCTATGGCGCAGGTATGCAGTTCAACCCAATCGAAAACGTTGCTCTGGACTTCTCCTATGAGCAGAGCCGTATCCGCAACGTTGACGTTGGTACCTGGATCGCGGGCGTAGGTTACCGCTTCTAATCACTTCGGTGAGCCAGTAAAAAATCCGCCCTTTGAGGCGGATTTTTTTTGTTTGTACCCTCTCCCCGTGGGAGAGGGCCAGGGTGAGGGCATCAGCCCGCACGAAACGGCAGAGATCACTTACTCTTAATATCGAAAATATCCGTCCCAAGATGGTTATAGTCGACTTTCTGTAACTTAAAGTTGGTAATGTAAACTGGCGGGCCCTTCTTCCCGGAGATAAACGGGTAATCATTTTTTATCTCTTTCGCCTTAATCCCCGTCCACTGTGAGAAGAATTTCAGGAAATCGTTCGCGGAACGGCGCGCTTTTATAATGCGATGCGTTTTGTCATCACTCGACAGCACCATAAACGGTACCTGGAAGTTCTGCTGGAACTTGTCATCGTGGGCCAGATACTGCACCTCTTTACCGCGCTCCTTAAACGCCAGGCCGTGGTCAGAGAAATAGACCATCGAGAAGCTGTCGCCGCTGTTGCGCAGCTGCCCGTACAGCTTGCTGAGCAGATCGTCGGTTTGCGTCATGGTGTAGAGGTAGCAGGACGTCTCTTTGGATTGCACAAACTCCGCATATTTTCCCCCGGTACGATCGCATGCCTGCGGGTGTGACCCCATCAGGTGCAGGACAATCAGCTGCGGCTGGGTGCGCTGAGTAGCAAAGACCTGCGCCGTCATTTTTAGCAACGCTTCATCTTTTGTGTTTTTATCGGCTTCGAAATCACCGCTTTTCAGGAACTGTACCTCGTCGGCACGCTTCGCGATGCTGGCGATGGCGGTATCATATTCGCCGATCTGTCCCTGGTTAGAGAACCACCATGTCTGAAAACCTGCCCGGTTGGCCAGGGTGACAAAATTATCCTGAAACTGCGGTTTTCCATCCACCACGCGGTTGAGCGTCAGACCGAGTGATTTCTGCGTCGAGCCGCTGGCCGCCACGTAGTCGGTAAACAGCGTACCGTTAACGGCGCTGGCAAACGGCGTGTTATCCCAGTGACCGCCAAACGCGCCGAGCGCATCGCGACGCGCGCTTTCTCCGATCACCACCACGTAGGTGTGATACTTCGGTTTCACCGCCAGCACGTTCCAGGTGTCTTTCATGGTGGAAAGCTCGGCCATACGTGCCTGCTCGTCGAGCACTTCCTCGTTATTCACCACCACGTCTTTGACGAAGCGAAACACCGGATACCCGGTATCTTTAAGCTTAAACACGCCGCCCCAGGCCAGATTTTGTACCGGCGCAACAAAAAACGTCACCACGCTAAAGGCCAGACACAGGCTTTCAATTTTACCCCATGCCTTTTTCCCGACGGGCTTACGGCGAACCGCAATCACGCCGAGGGCAAAAATGAAAAGGCCAACCACGTAGTTGTACCACGGAAAGATCGTCAGGATCTCTGTGGACTCTTCCATATTGGTGGAGTGGAGCGCCAGCAGGGTATTAAAGTTTGGCGCGCCATAGGCCTGGCCAAACGGGAAATAGGCGGCAGCAACCAGAGAACAAATCCCGATAAGCACCTTCTGCACGCGCGGTGCGCTTCGCCAGAGAAGGTGAAGAATACAGGTGAACCCGACGGCATAAAGCAGGCTAAAGGGGTAGCCAAGAGCAAAGTTAATCAACAGCGATTGCAAAAAATAGAATCCCGTCCACGGGCTTAAGCCCCGGCTGCGGGTAACAAGTGTATCAATCAGGGTTACGTTCATAGATCACTATCACGAAAACGCCATGTGCTCACCCTGGCGTCAAGGGTCAAAGCCTGCCGGACAGTGCGTGGAAAGGGAATGAGAGGTCCGCTTCAGCGAGCCGCAAATTGTGCAGGGCTGCAAGAAGATAGTGCGAGCGTGAATTAAGGTCAACAGTTGCTAAACAGATGTTTTGCGAAGGGGGCTGCAAATACGCAAAAATAATCGGGAACAGGCCAGCTTACAGCGAAAGTGTGACAGGAAAATGAAGCGGCGTACCGCGACGCCGCTTAGTGGGAAGAGTTGTCGTCCTGCTGGGGTTTGGCGTTAAACATATCGCACAGCATGTTCAACAGCATCAGGCGCACTTTAAAAGGAGAGTGGGTAAACACGTTCATACACCTCTTGAATTCATTCATAAGACCTCCTGATTCATGATCCCTTCGATCCGTGAAGGGTGACTGCATTACATACAGATATAGCACAGGCTATATTGTATAGCTATGGCTAATTCGTTAATTTTTTGTGCTTGTAGAGCTATGGTTTACAATGTGCGCTCCGTTACAGGGCGCTGGAAGCGTCAACCCCATTGAGGAAGCACAATGAACCGTCGCGCAGGTAAGCCAACAACAAAAAAAACGACGCAACTGGTGAACGTTGAAGAGCATGTGGAAGGCTTCCGCCAGGTGCGCGAGGCGCATCGCCGGGAGCTGATTGATGATTATGTCGAACTGATCTCTGATCTGATTCGTGAGGTTGGAGAAGCGCGCCAGGTGGATATGGCCGCACGCCTTGGGGTGTCGCAGCCAACCGTTGCCAAAATGTTAAAACGTCTGGCGTCGGTCGGGCTGATCGAGATGATCCCCTGGCGCGGGGTGTTTCTCACCGCTGAAGGCGAAAAACTGGCGCAGGAGAGCCGCGAGCGCCATCAGATCGTCGAGAATTTTTTACTGGTACTGGGCGTCAGCCCGGAAATTGCCCGTCGGGATGCCGAAGGTATGGAACACCACGTCAGCGAAGAGACGCTGGTGAAGTTCCGCGAATTTACGCTCAAATACGGTCCCTCCGCTGAATGAACATCCCCGGCTTGCAGGCCCTGAAACGCGATCGCTTTTTCCATCTTTTACTTATCACTGGCGTTGGGCTCAGCGTCTTTGTGCCCTTCACGCCGCACACCTGGCCGGCGGCCATAGACTGGCGCACCATTATTACCCTGAGCGGTTTGATGATGCTCACCAAAGGCGTGGAGCTGAGCGGCTATTTTGACGTGCTGGGGCGCAAAATGGTGCGCCGCTTCGCCACCGAGCGCAAGCTGGCCCTGTTCATGGTCTTTTCGGCGGCGCTGCTGTCGACGTTTCTCACTAATGACGTGGCGTTGTTTATCGTGGTGCCGCTTACGCTCACGCTGCGTAAGCTGTGCGAAATACCGGTTACCCGTCTGATTATCTTTGAAGCGCTGGCCGTCAATGCGGGCTCGCTGCTCACGCCGATCGGTAACCCGCAGAACATTCTGCTGTGGGGACGCTCCGGCCTGTCGTTTACCGCATTTACCGGGCAGATGGCGCCGTTGGCGCTGGCGATCGTGGCGTCGCTGCTGGCGGTGGGCTGGTTTGCTTTCCCGAATAAATCGTTGCAGTACCACAGCGGTACAACCGGGCCCCAGTGGCAGCCGCGTCTCGTCTGGAGCTGCCTGGGGCTGTATATCGTTTTTCTTATCGCGCTGGAGTTAAACCAGGCGCTGGCTGGCGCGCTGCTGGTGGCGTGTGGCTTCCTGTTCCTCGCCCGGCGGGTGCTGGTGAGCGTTGACTGGACGCTGCTGCTGGTGTTTATGGCGATGTTTATTGACGTCCATCTGCTGATCCAGCTCCCGGTATTGCAGAACGTTCTCCATAGCGTTGGCGGTCTGTCGCAGCCGGGATTATGGCTGACGGCGATTGGTCTCTCGCAGGTGATCAGTAACGTGCCGTCCACCATTTTGCTGCTTAACTATGTTCCCCCTACGGTACTGCTGGCGTGGGCGGTCAACGTCGGCGGCTTTGGGCTGCTGCCCGGCTCGCTGGCTAACCTCATCGCCCTGCGGATGGCCAACGATCGCCGCATCTGGTGGCGCTTCCATGTATGGTCAATCCCGATGCTGCTCTGGTCAGCGGCGGTCGGTTTCGGACTATTCCTTCTCATATAGTGCGCAATTTGTCAGTTTTTCCTGGCAAATGTATAGCAACGTCCTAGCTTTAGTGAACGGCATAGTGTGATGCCGCTCACTGACAGGACCGTTGCTGAACTATGGCAGAAGATCAAAACCCACCTGCTGACGAGCAGGATCAAAACAATAACGAGCGCAAGCGCCCGGGCAAAAAACCGTTAATTATCCTTGGCATCGTGGTCATCGTGATGGTGATCGTGGCGCTGGTCTGGTGGTTTTTAACCCGTAACGAAGAGACCACCGACGACGCCTTCACCGACGGCGACGTTGTAACCATTGCCCCAAAAACGGCAGGCTACGTCACCGAACTTCGCGTGCGGGATAACCAGCGCGTGAAGAAAGGGGATGTGCTGGTGGTGATCGATCCGCGTGATACCACCGCCCAGCGCGATCAGGCCCAGGCCCAGCTTGGGCTGGCGGTTGCGCAGCTGCATCAGGCGCAGGCGCAGCTGGCGCTCTCGAAAGTGCAATATCCCGCCCAGCGCGATGAAGCCAAAGCCCAGGTACTGAAAGCCCAGGCGGATATGGCCAACGCGCAGGCGGAGTACCGCCGTCAGCGCGGCGTTGACCCGCGTGCGACCACACAACAAAGTATCGATGCCGCGAACGCTCAGCTGCGCAGTGCCCAGGCTGGCCTTGCCAGCGCGCAGGCGCAGCTGGAAGTGGCGGAGCAGGTACAGCTGCAAATTCGCCAGCAGGAGACCAACGTCGAAGCGCGCGAACGCCAGGTCGATCAGGCCAGAGCGCAGCTGGAAACCGCCAACCTGAATCTCTCTTATACCGAAGTCCGCGCCCCGTTCGACGGTTTTGTCACCAAACGCAACGTCCAGCCCGGTACGCTGGTGCAGGCAGGTACGGCGCTGTTCTCGCTGGTTTCCCCGAACGTGTGGGTGGTGGCGAACTTCAAGGAGTCGCAGCTTGAGCGCATGAAGCCGGGCGACAAAGTGACCGTGTCCGTCGATGCCTGGCCGGATATGGAGCTGGAAGGCCATATCGACAGCATCCAGCAGGGCAGCGGCTCGCGCTTCTCCGCCTTCCCGTCGGAAAACGCCACCGGTAACTTTGTGAAGATCGTTCAGCGCGTGCCGGTGAAAATCGTCATTGATAAAGGGCTGGATCCGAACAAGCCGCTGCCGCTGGGGCTGTCGGTTGAACCGAAGGTCACCGTGGAATGACGGATCACAGCCACGATAACTGGAAGCCCGCCAGTAACCCGTGGGCGGTGGCGATTGTGGTCACCCTGGCGGTGTTTATGGAAATTCTGGACACCACCATCGTCAACGTGGCGCTGCCCCACGTCGCGGGGTCGCTCTCGGCCAGCTATGACGAATCCACCTGGGTGCTCACCAGCTACCTGGTGGCGAACGGCATCGTGCTGCCGATTTCGGCCTTTCTCAGCCGCCTGTTTGGCCGCAAACAGTTCTTCCTGATCTGCATTGTGATGTTCACCATCTGCTCGTTCCTGTGCGGTATCGCCACCGAGCTATGGCAAATCATCCTGTTCCGCGTGATGCAGGGGTTCTTTGGCGGCGGGTTGCAGCCTACCCAGCAGTCGGTGCTACTCGACTACTTTAAGCCGGAGGACAGGGGCAAAGCCTTTGGCCTTTCATCCATTGCCATTATCGTCGCGCCGGTGCTCGGCCCCACGCTGGGGGGCTGGATCACCGATAACTACTCCTGGCGCTGGGTGTTCTTTATCAATATCCCGGTAGGGATTGTGACGGTGCTGGCCATCTATCAGCTGCTGGAAGATCCGCCGTGGGAGAAAAAGTCGGAAGAGAAGCTCACCGTCGACTGGACGGGGATCGGCCTGATCGCCCTCGGTCTTGGCTGTTTGCAGGTGATGCTCGACCGGGGCGAAGATGATGACTGGTTTTATTCGAACTTTATCCGCACCTTCGCAGTACTGACGCTGGTCGGTATTATCGGCGCGATCTACTGGCTGATGTATGCCAGAAAGCCGGTGGTGGATCTGCACTGTATGAAGGACCGCAACTTTGCGATCTCCAACCTGCTGATGGCGGGGATGGCGATGATCCTGTACGGCAGTTCGGTGGTAATTCCGCAGCTGGCGCAGCAGGATTTGGGCTATACCGCCACCTGGTCCGGGCTGGTGCTCTCGCCCGGCGCGGTGCTGATTGTGCTGACCATCCCGCTGGTGCTGAAGCTGATGCCGGTGGTGCAGACGCGCTGGATCATCGCCTTCGGCTTTACCTGCCTGGCGGTGTCGTTCTTCTGGTCCCGCACGCTGACGCCGGATATCGATTTCGAAACGCTGGTGCTATTCCGCAGCGCTCAGTCGATTGGACTGGGGTTCCTGTTTGTGCCCCTTACCACCATTGCTTTTATCTCGATCCCGAGGCGGCTTAACGCCGACGCGGCGGCGCTGTTTACCATGTTCCGCAACGTGGCCGGCTCGATTGGGATTTCGCTCTCGACGGCGGCGATCACCGAGCGCTCGCAGGCGCACAGCGCGCATCTGGCTTACCACGCTTCGCCGTTTAACGAGCAGTTCCAGCTGGCGATTCGCGAAAGCGCCCAGGCGATCCAGAACTTCACCACTCAGGTGGGCGATCCGACCGGCATTGCCACCGGACGGATGTACCAGACGATGATCGAGCAGTCGCGCTTTCTGGCCTACATTGACGTCTTCACCATTCTGAGCGCGGTGGCCTTATTACTGATTCCGTTTTGTTTATTGCTCTCGCCGGTTAAGAGCGAGGGGAGTGCAGGAGCACACTGATGATACACAGACGTTTACACCCCCTGATGATAATGATGCTGCTGGTGGGTTGCGCCGTCGGGCCGGACTACCAACAGCCTGCACCGCTCGCCACCACGCACTGGAACGATAAGGGCGACAGCGCGGTGAAATCGCAAACTTCCTCCGCCGCCACTAACCCGCGCTGGTGGAAAACCTTCGGCTCGCCGCAGCTCGACAGCCTGATTGAACGCGCCATCGCCGGAAATCTGACGCTACAGCAAACCGTATTACGCATTGCCGGGGCGCGCGAACAGATTAACCAGGACGGCGGGGCGTTTTTCCCGTCGGTGAATGGCAATGTGCAGGCGACGCGCCAGCAGCTTGGGCTGGAAGGGGAGCTAAAATCCCACGGTGTGTACGACCAGTTGAATAATGTCGATCCTGAACTGCGGGGCGCGTTAGGCCCGCTGACGCAGCCGATTAACCTCTATCAGGGCAGCTTCGACGCCCAGTGGGAAATCGACCTGTGGGGCAAGGTGCGCCGTCAGGTAGAAGCGGCCGAGGCGCAGCAGCGGGCAGCGATCGAGCAGCGTAACGATGCGCTGGTCTCGCTGGAAGCCGAAGTGGCGCGGGCGTGGCTACAGCTGCGTGGGGCGCAGAGCATCATTGCCACGCTTAATACGCAAATTGAAAGCGCACAGCAGACGCTGGATCTGACCGAAAGCCGCCAGCGGGGCGGGCTGTCGCCGCAGATGGACGTGGAGAACGCCCGGGCGCAGCTGGGCAATCTTGAAGCGCAGCTGCCGCAGTATCAGGCGCAGGAACGCCAGGCGATGAACGGGCTGGCGATCCTCCTTGGTAAGCCGCCGGGGGCGCTGGATGCCGAACTGCAATCCGTACAGCCGATGCCTGCCCTGCCGGATATTGTGCAGACCGGTATTCCGTCCACCCTCGCACGCCGTCGCCCGGACGTGCGCGAAGCGGAGGCGAATCTCCATGCCGCCACGGCGCAGATTGGCGTCTCGGTGGCAGAGCTGTTCCCGAGCTTTACCCTCTCCGGGCAGTTTGGCTTGCGCAACAGCGAATCCAACTGGCTAACCGACTGGAGCAGCCACTTCTACAGCTTTGGCCCGCAGGTTTCCATACCGATTTTCCAGGGCGGTCGGCTGGTCTCCAGCGTTAAGGTGGCGCGCGCGCAGCAGGGGGCGGCGGTGCTGGACTATCGTCAGACGGTGCTGACGGCGCTCGGCGACGTTGAAAACGCGCTGGTGAGCTATCGCACCGACCAGCAGCGTGAAGCGGGCCTGGCGAAAATCATTGATGCCCTGCAAAACGCCTTTGACCTGGCGAGCGACAGCTATCGTCAGGGGATCGCCAGCTTTATCGACGTGCTGGACGCCCAGCGGCAGCTGGCGCAGGCCGAGCAGCAGCGCGCGCAGGCGCAGGTGCAAAGCGCGCTCGATCTGGTGGCGCTCTACAAAGCCCTCGGCGGCGGCTGGGAGCCGTATCAGCAGGTGCGGCTGCCAGACTACAGCGTCTTTGGCGACGCCCCGCGCGGATAATCTTTTAACCGCGATGACTCTGGCCGGATCCGCGCAGCGAATCCGGCCTTTTTATTGGGCGCGAAATTAATATTTTGGCCGGACAAATTTAAGCATTATTTAACCAACATCAGGTTAATGACTGGCACAATAATTCCGTTCTTACTTACTTAAGGGAACTAAGAATGAGTTGGAATAAAGATGTTGCTATTTCACACCTCCGGTCACACGCTCTTGGTCGTTCGCATAACGAATGTGCGACTTTTACCAGAGAGGCTATAGCGGCAGGCGGCATTCGTCTGGAGAGAACGCTAAACGCAAAAGATTATGGGCCATCATTATTGCGGGCGGGATTTCGTGAAGTCCCGCCGGGTTCAACATTATTGAGCGGTGATGTCGCAGTGATCCAACCTTATCCGGGAGGAAACTCCAGTGGGCATATGACAATGTATGATGGGACACAATGGATCTCCGATTTCCGACAGCGCAGCATGTACCCTGGTCCAGGGTATCGCGCAGCTCAACCGACTTTCAAAATATACAGGATGAATTGATGCGAGCCGCAATAGTGTTAGGCGTATGCTTGCTCTCAGCTTGCTCAGTTAAGCCGGAACAGAGCGCGCCGACGCGAGTACATTCTTTTTACGCCACGTATCTGATGTCACTTACAAGTAGCGACAATGAATATTCGCCGTCTGATCTGCGCGTATATGTCTCTGCTGACACGATTAAGAGACTGGATGATATAGAGTCGATACCCGAACAAGACCTGCTTGGATCTGATTACTTCGCTTATGCGCAGGACTATGATCCCGCCTGGGTGTCGGCGTTAAATGTCGGGCCAGCCAAATCGTTTATGGGAGGTGAGGTTATGCCAGTCTGGATCGGGAGAGAAAACGGCGGAAAAGTAGAGTTGCAGGTATTCGTTCGTCGTGAGGCTGGCGCATGGAAGATATACAGGGTTCGTGATGTCACCGACAACTATGAGCATCCCATATTCAATGCCGGAGCAATTGCCCAGGCAAAAGTTGCAGCCGAAAGCGGGCTTTAAACGTTAAACAGGAACTTAGCCTCGGCAACTGCCGGGGCTTTTTATTTCCATCAACCTCACAAAAAACGATCCACACCTTTGATCGACATTTCATCTTCGCCTATATGCCTAGTCATGAAATTTAAATGACTAGGCATAAAGGGAGCAACCATGAACAAATCACTGCCAGCCAACTTTTTATGGGGCAACTCGGTATCCAGCATGCAGACGGAAGGGGCCTGGAATGAGGGCGGGAAGGGGATGTCGGTGTATGACATTCGGGAAGCCGGTGAAAACATCTCTGACTGGAAAGTGGCGACCGACTCCTACCACCGCTACCGGGAAGATTTCGACCTGATGCAGGATCTGGGCATGAACTGCTACCGCTTCCAGATCTCCTGGAGCCGCATCTGCCCGCAGGGTGACGGCGAGTTCAACGACGAGGGCATCGCCTTTTACGACCGCTTTATTGACGATTTGCTCGCCCGCGGTATCGAGCCGATGGTCTGTCTCTACCACTTCGATATGCCGCTGGCGCTGGCGCAGGAGTACAACGGCTTCAACGATCGCCGCGTGGTGGACGCCTTTATCCGCTACGGCAAAAAGATGATCGACTGCTTCGCTGACCGGGTGAAGTACTGGCTGACCTTCAACGAGCAGAACATTTTCCATATGCCGGAAGCTTTTCGCATTTCCGGTTACATGAAAGGTGAGCAAACCCTGCGTGAGCTGTATGAGCTTCAGCACCATGCGATGGTGGCGCACATGACTCTGACCGAATACCTGCACCAGACTAAGCCGGGCAAGCTGATGGGCGGCATGCTGGCGCACCAGCTGATTTATCCGGCCACCTGCAAACCGCGCGATATCTTCTGCGCCCAGCAGTACGACGAATTCCTCAACCAGAACCTGCTGCGCGTCTTCGCGGGCCAGGGCTACAGCCCGGCGGTAATGGCGGTGGTGGAGCAGGAGGGCTTCGGCGATATCTACCGCGCAGACGATCTCGCGCTGTTTGCGCGCACGAAGAACGACTTTATGGCCTTCAGCTACTACGCCAGCAAAACGCTGGACAGCGATGCCATCCCGGAAGGCACGCCGGTTAACTATTACCTGCTGCACGGCGAGAAAAACAATCCGTACCTGAAGGCCACCGAGTGGAACTGGCAGATCGATCCGCTGGGCTTTCGCACCATCATCACCCGCTACGCCAACGACTGGCGGATGCCGGTATTCCCGATTGAGAACGGTATTGGGGTGATTGAGTCCTGGGATGGCGTGAATCCGATTGAGGATACCTACCGCATCGACTACCACCGGGCGCACATCGAGGCGATGAAAGCGGCAATATTCGAGGATGGGGCAGAGGTGATGGGCTATCTCGGCTGGGGGTTGATTGACATTCTCAGCTCGCAGGGTGACATGCGCAAGCGCTACGGCGTGGTCTACGTCAACCGTGAAAATCACGACCTGAAAGACCTGAAGCGCGTGCCGAAGAAGAGCTACGCGTGGTTAAAACAGGTTATCCATACCAACGGACGCGAGATGTAAGCCGTACGCTGCCGGGCCGTTTTTGTGACTGATTAATGGGAACACTCCGCTATGTCTGAAACAAAAATAACACCGCACATGCAGTCTTTTGTCGATAAATTTGTAGAGTTCTCGGCGCGCCTGGCAAACCAGGTGCATCTTCGCTCCCTTCGCGATGCCTTCGCCACGGTAATGCCGATTTTCATCCTTGCCGGTCTGGCGGTGCTGGTGAATAACGTGGTGTTCCCGTGGATTTTTGCGGGCGACACGCTTACGCAGTTTAAGGTGTGGGGCGAGGCGATTATCAACGGCACGCTGAACATCGCCGCGCTGCTGCTGGCCCCGATGATCGCCTGGTCGCTGGCGCGCAACAAAGATTTCGACAATCCGGTCTCGGCAGTGGTTATCGCCGTCAGCAGTTTCATTATCATGATGCCGATGCGCTTACAGATTACTCCCGTCGGCAGCGACGCCACGGTGAACGTCACCCAGGTTCTGACGTTCACCAATATTGGCTCCACCGGGATTTTCGCCGGGGTGCTGATTGGGCTGCTCTCAACCGAGCTGTTTATCGCCATTTCACGGCTGAAGGCGCTGCACATTTCGCTCGGGGAGAACGTACCGCCAGCGGTGAGTAAATCCTTTACCGCGCTGATCCCGACGATCCTCACGCTCTCCCTGTTTGCGGTGCTGGCGGCCATACTGGCGAACGTGCTGCACACGGATCTGATCCATCTCATTACGACATTTATTCAGCAGCCGCTGCGGCTGATCAACACCAGTCTGCCCGGGACGATTTTCATCTACAGCTTCGGTAACTTCCTGTTCACGCTCGGTATTCATCAGTCGGTGGTCAACAGCGTGGTGCTGGAGCCGTTCCTGCTGATCAATACCAACGAGAACATGCTGGCCTTCGCCAACGGCCAGCCGATCCCGCACATCATCAACAACATCTTTGTGCCGACCTTTGGCATGGTGGGCGGGACGGGCAGCACAATCTCATTGCTGATCGCTATCTTCATCTTCTCAAGACAGAAATCAGCGAAGCAGGTGGCGCGTCTGTCGCTGGCGCCGGGTCTGTTTAACATCAACGAGCCGGTGATTTTCGGCCTGCCGATAGTCTTTAACCTGCCGCTTATGATCCCGTTTGTGCTGCTGCCTGCTATCGGGATTTACTTTGCGTGGCTCTGTACCACGCTGGGGTTCATGTCGCGCTGCGTGGTGATGATCCCGTGGACGACCCCGCCGATCCTCAGCGCCTGGCTGGCGACGGCGGGGGACTGGCGGGCGGTGGTGGTGCAGTTGGCAATCATCGTATTTGGTGTATTCTTCTACCTGCCTTTCCTCAAAGTTGCCGAGCGAGTGGCTTTAAAAAACAGCGGGACAGAACACTAATTTAAGGAAGGACGATGGCGGCGAAGTACATCACCATAGCGCGGGAAATTAAAAAACGCATCATCAGCCAGCAGTACGCCGCCAATGAACCGCTGCCGGACCAGTTCGCGCTGGCGGCGGAGTTCAGCACCAGCCGGATGACCATTCAGCAGGCGATGCGCCAGCTGATTGTTGAAGGGCTGGTCTATACCCGACAGGGGCAGGGCACGTTCATCCGCAAAAATTTCCTCCAGCTTTCCCAGTGGGATCTCTCCGGCAGCGACTACTTCGGGGCGACCAAAACCTGGGAACATTTAGGCACGGTGACGAGCCAGGTTGTGCACTTCGAACTGCGTTTCCCGAACGAGAAAGAGCAGGCATCGCTGATGATAAATCCGGATACGCCGATCTATGACTTTATCCGTCTGCGTTTACTGAACGGTGAGCCGATGTCTCTGGACGCCACGGTAATGCCGCTCAATCTGGTCCCCGGTCTGAACAAAACCCATCTTGAAAGTTCGGTATTCCGGTATGTGCAGGAGACGCTGGGGCTGAAGATCATGGGATCGTATCGTGTGGTGCGGGCGCTGAAGCCCAGTGCGCTGGATATGCAGCACCTTGTCTGCGAGCCAACCGACCCGGTGCTGGAGGTAGAGCAGGTGATCTATCTGGAAGATGGTACGCCGCTGGAGTACGCCCATTGTCACTATCGCTATGACCATGGCGGCATCGTTATCGTGAATAACGGATAAAAAAAA
The DNA here is from genome assembly GCF_049238005.1 of Enterobacter cloacae complex sp. IR5459. Taxonomy (NCBI): domain Bacteria; kingdom Pseudomonadati; phylum Pseudomonadota; class Gammaproteobacteria; order Enterobacterales; family Enterobacteriaceae; genus Enterobacter; species Enterobacter cloacae complex sp. IR5459. The sequence goes on along the minus strand of NZ_JBMKIG010000002.1, from coordinate 157,299 downwards.
GCGGACTTCAAGGTCCGCTTTTTTAATTATCACGATTAGTTTAAACGCACCGGCATACCGGAACGGTTCTGAATCGCCTGGTCAACGATGGTCGTGTCAACATCCGCCTGAGAGGTGACGGACTGCACCGCGCTGGTCAGCTTAATCGGTACGATTTCGTTGTTGTTGATCTGATCTTCGCTGGTGGACAGCGGGTTATGCACTTCAATGTAACGGCTGCCGTCCGGCTCTGACGTCGCTTTCACCGGTTCGTTAATGAACTGCACGCGCGTACCAACCGGCACGTTATCGAACAGGAATTTGATGTCTTCATTACGCAGACGCACGCAGCCGTGGCTTACGCGCAGGCCGATACCGAAGTTGGCGTTTGTACCGTGGATGGCATACAGACGACCAATGTACAGCGCGTACAGACCCATCGGGTTATCCGGGCCGGCAGGCACAACGGCTGGCAGCGGTTCACCGGCAGCAATGTACTCAGCGTGCATTTTGGCGGTCGGCGTCCAGGTTGGGCCCGCTTTCTTACGCTCCACTTTGGTGGTCCAGTTCAGCGGGGTGTCTTTACCCAACTGACCGATACCGATAGGCAGAACGATCACGGTGTTGGTGCCTTTCGGGTAGTAATACAGACGCATTTCGGCGCTGTTAATTACGATACCTTCGTGCACGGTATCCGGCAGGATCAGCTGCTGTGGAATGTTGAGTACGGTACCCGCTTTCGGCAGATACGGGTCAACGCCCGGGTTCGCTTCCAGCATGTTAGACAGGCCGAGCTGATACTGCGCCGCGAAGTATTCCAGCGGCTGAGTGTTACCTTCCGGCACCGTCACCACCTGGTTTTCACCCACCAGACGACTTCCGTCTGTCGGCAGGGGATACGTCACCGCAGACGCGGTCTTACAAAAACCTACTACGGCTAACGCCGCCGCAAAAAGCGTTGTTAATTTCATGTTCATGTTATGCGAGGTATCTAAGCCATTCTGGCGATGAGTTGATAAGTCTGAATCGGTAATGGGAGCGCATTATATGTGCATTCCCGTTAACTGGGAATTCAGATGTGTACGAAATCACATTTTTTTCGATTTTGTTAAAGTTTAGTGGATTACTGCAACACGGGATCTCAATTCGGAATTGTGGCATAATGCCGCGTTTATCACACTTTTCGCAGGAATCTCTCCGTGTTAGTTACCAGCAACGTCACTATGCAGTTTCATAGCGACAAAATCAAGACCATAAAAAGGGAGCGAAAGCTCCCTTTGATGTATCACAGTTTGCGTCTGTTCTGGTCTTGAACAATAGACGAAATTGTTTTTTGCTGTTTCTTCAATTGTTCAGCGAACCATTTCTGATCGGTAACGTTGCCATTGATATGAATACTAGCGTCAATTGTCTGTTGACCTCCCGTATCCTTGTTATTATCCAAGAAATCTTTTAGATCACCGTTGGTTCTCTGATCCACAACACGCTCACCACCATCAAGCAGCCATGTTCCTTCGCGAGGAACTTCACTCAGACCATCGTGAGCCATACCTGTTAATCCAACAGATTTCATCTGCATGACTTGTCCGATAACTTGAGCATAAGACGAAGCAGCCAGAGCGTAACCAAGAGGTCCTGGATACTTAGCCATTGCAGTAGTCGCAGACTCATAAGCGTTTAACATACCGGTTGCAATAGACGTTCCTTTAGCTACTGCGAATGCAGCTTGAGCAGCTTTACTATTTTCACCAGCGATGCCACTGATAACACCTGACATACCTTGTGCGAATCCATCATACATCTGCATTTTGGTTTGAATTTCTGCCAGAGCGATAGCTTTTGATTTAACTGAATAAGCCTTATCAAGAGTTTCTTTCTGTTTCAAAAATTCTTCATGACTGATTAATCCTGCATCGTACATCTGTTGGTTCTGTTCTTTGTAACGTGCAATCTGTTCTTCCAATTGCTGTTCTCTTAGAGCCATCATCTGTTCATCAGTCGCAAAACCTAAAGCGTCAAGATTCTTGGTATTAACTGAGTTTGCATCGATATCCTGAATTACAGACATTTTCGATTGATGATCCTGTTCAATCGCTTCTAACTGACTGTTATATTCTTGAGTGCTTACAAGACCCTGTTTCTGTTTTGCATAAAGCTGTTCTAACTGCATCTGATATGCTTGTTCAACGCCTTGCGCAATTTCACCTATATCATCAGGATTCATAGTCAACTGGTCTTTAAATTCTTTAGAAGAATTTGCCATTAGTTGATTACGTCTTGCTGTTGCTTGTTCAAGAGAGATAATTCCCTTAGATTGAAGCTTATCGATATTCGCAAGCGTCTGTTGCATCTGATTCATCTGTGAAGCAACACCACGAGCGCCCTGTGAGATAATAGCAATATCAGTTTGTGTCATAGTCTGGAGATAACTAGCACGCTCGGACATCATCTTATCGTATGCAGCCTTAGCTTTTGCTGCGGCTTGTTCTTGTTCTCTTGCAGCTTTATCGGCAGCGGTCTTAGCATCCTCAGCAGCTTTTTTATCTTGCTTTTCTTTTAAGTCTTTAAGATTTTTTGTCTGTTGTTCGGCATCATCAACAGCTTTCTTAATATCTTTGTTTAATCCGTCAGCTTGAGCTTTTAATTGTGCAAGTTGAGCTTTTGCGGAAGTTGAATATCGAGGATCATCTTGAGGAATTCCATCAACATAACGGTTAAATTTAGCAAGAGGAGTATCACCATCATACCAGAAATGTTTCAGAGCATCCCAAATATCAGCTTCGGTCCAATCTCTGTTTGCAATTTCCCAAAGTTCGTTAAGTTCACTAACAAGAGGTGTAACACCTTCAACAATTAAAGTATCAACATTGCTAGAAAGTGTTTTAACATTTCTATCGAATTCGGCATATTTCTCGGCCATTTCGGATGTGATACCAGCGCCTTGACTGTTAATAGCATTCAGAGCTTCTTGTGATGAACCGTATTGTTCTAATGTTGTGATAAGATGTGAAGCATCCGACGCCATAGTTTCCATAACGTTTGTTATTTCAGCTTTGGATTTTCCTGCTTGTTGCATCTTATAGTAAACATCGATAACAGCTTTAATACCGCCTTCAGCATCACTTGAATATTTTGCTAATGTTTCAAGACCGATTCCCCATTCTTTCAGATCGTCAGCAACACCACCGCCTGCATTTCGAAGAGAATCGCCAATATGGTCAAGTGCATCTTTGTTAATATCTCCAAACTTCTCAACTTCCATTCCTGTTGCTTTAAATTCTTTTTGAAGTTTTTGAAGCATCTCAATAGAAACACCAGTGTTTGTGCTGATTTCATTAAGAGTGTTAACAGTTGATGAGGCTTTATTAATTGCAGCAAGACCAGCGCCAGCAGCAAGTCCGGCAAGTCCTAGTCCTCTCAGAGCAGGCGACATCGTGTTAATCGTGTTCAATCCGCCTCTGAGATTATTCAAGGGTCCTGTAAGATTACTGAACAGACCGTTTGCTACGGAATCCAGTTTGTTCAGTTCGTCCATTGATTTATTAACCGCTGTTGATAGACCCTTATTATCAGCGTTAATCGTTACGTCATATCTTGAATTAGCCATTTTGTTTTGTTCTCTTTTTCGCCTTCGCGATTAATTTCGGATCATACATCGATAATATTTTTTCTCGATTGGCTTCTTCGGCTTCTTTACGTTCTTGTTCGATTTCTTCGTTAGACTTGAAAACTTTTTCTTTAATCATATAGAAATCTTTCATGTTCAGTTTCTTTCTGCCGTCCGAAGTAAGATTCGGATTATTAGCAAAAATTGTGTGAGTCAGACGAGCTTGATAAAAATCATTCAGAATAGGACTCTGAGGCTCAATATACGTATCGAAAAACCAAAGTTCATAGAATTCTCGTAAAGACAAATCTTTAATTTCTTGAGGAGATAATCCCCTGCGAAGAATTGCTCTTAACTGAAATGTCTTATACGGATTCTGCCTTATTTCTTTTCTGTTTCTTCTGCGGTCAGTTGAGTAAAGCTAACCTTTGAAATCAGAGCGGTCAGAGCAAAACGAACGTTTGTATAAAGACTCTGAACTTGTTTGATATCTGTGAAAACTGGTTCACCTGATTCATTTTCAATGCAGCGTAGAATCATCTGATCATCTTTATCAGATTCTTTTTCATTTGATGCGAAATACATACCGTATTCGAGAACAGACATAGGACGAGCATAGAATTTAAAACCTTTCAGTTCTACGTGTTCACGCTTTGCAGTTAAAGCGCCAAGCATATTTTCAATATTCATTTGTATACCTTTAGAATTAGTGAGTGTTAACGTTATTTATAAACCAAAAAAGGACCCCTTGCGGAGTCCTTAGATGAATTGAAAAGCATAGCCTAACATACGATGTCCTTTGTGCATAAATTCGAAGTTCATGAAACATTGGGCTGTATCTTCTAAGAATGGTCCTTGAATGCTGACTTTCTGCTTTTCTTTGAAGTGATGAACTGGCTTAATTTTGCGAGTTGATAGAATGAAAACTTGATTTTCATTCAGAAGTTTCTTTTTAAAACGTTTCTCTTTGATATCTTCAACGTTGTACGGCACAGTCATAGATTCAGTGTGTTTTCCGTTGATAAAAATGCTCTTGAGTTCTTCAACGCTGTAATAATCGAATTCCATTGTTTTCTCCTTTTCTTATATTTAGCGTTTCAGTTTCGCAACACGTAGAACGTTTTTGTGAATATCATCAGAGATTTTTGTCCATGAACCAATAGTTTTCTTACGGGTTTGATGACGCTTAAAGATAGCGATAACACGTTTATTCTGTTGTTTAACATTCGTTTTGATAAGAATCGTTCTTGTTTTACCATCTTTGTTCTGTTTAACAGATTCGAGATTTCGACGAGTCTTTAATCCGGGAATGTTACCGAATTGGTTTTTCGAACCTCTAACACCAGTTGGAACATACTTATTGAATGCTTTGTTATCGTCGATAAGCTGACCTAGATATTCAGCTTGAGTATCTTTGATAAAAATTCTGTTTTCTGTGCCTGTTTTGGTGACTTTGAATTTAAATCCGACAGCGTTCTTGGTGAAGTTAACAGCACCTTCAACATCTCTATTAATCTTTCGCTGTAACTCGACCGAAGCGAGCTTAGACGCTTTAGTTACTCGTTTTGAGAACTGATCAGATTCTTTAATTTTCCATTTGTCGAGGTCTTTTTTAACTCCACCAAGTTTTGCCATTAGTTTGTTCCTATGAGTAATAATGAGCCTATTGTTCTGGCGTGTTCCTCTGTGATAAGCACCATTTTCGGAGCTTGAATATCAAAAGTCACGAGAATTGGAACCAGAACAGTGTTGTAAGTCAGAGTAAGAAGAAATAAAATTATCAAATACTCTTTTGGCTTATTAGCGAGCTTTTTCATTACCTGTAGAAACTTTTCGAATTTCGTCGGTTTCATAGGTCGCCTTTATATGTTTGTTATAGAGAATTTCGAGTTCTTTCTTTTGTTTCTTTTCTGTGTTGTAACCTCTCAGTGTTTGCTTCATCTCAGTAAGCGATTTTCTTCTAAATTGCTTCTTCAAATCTGTTATTAACTGTGGATGTGTAGGATTCATGCTGTAATCTTTTTCGAGATACAGAACAAGATTTTTCAAGAACGTAAGGTAATCAATTTTTCCATCAAGACCAGAGCGTTTAAATTGATGTTTGATTCGTCCTTCAAGAACGTTTGCTTGAGCGATTAATAAACCTCTGCAACGTCCTGCGTTAGGACCTTCAAGTATATGGTCGTGGTCAAGATGGGCTTTATTGACGTCCTCGATCTTTAATTGCGATAAAGGACAAACTCCTTTCTGCTTCTTGAAAAGTTCTTGTTTATATTTTGGTATATCTTTGCGTTTCACTTATCGATCCGCTTTCATCTCACGAATTTTATCTTCAAGCTTTCTCATTTCTGATTTACTCTCCTTCAAATCACTTTTCAAATCTTTGACGAAGCTATTAACAAAGTCGCGTTTAACTTCATTAATAGAAATGTCACGTTCAATTCTAGAAATTCGGTTCTCAAGTATGATGTTTTGTTGTGTCTTGGTCTGAAATTCCTTCCAGACCCATCCTACAAGAGCACCTACAGCAGTCAAAAGAGCGATAACGGTTGCAATATCAATAACCATTTTCAATCTCCTATTAAAGACCTCCTTGTCTTTATTTAGAAGTTACATCTGAATCAGGTTCGCACCTTTACGGAAGAAAGCTATGTATGATTTTTCACGAGCAGCGTTAGCAGCACCTGACGTTGAATAGTCGGGAACTTGTCTATCGTTAGTCAAAGGTGTTACGAACTGAGGAGCAACAATAAATTTTGATGCCGCGCGATTTGCATCAATTCGAACAACAATCTGATTTCGTTGTCCTTTACCAGCAGCTGGAATAGTTATTCCTCGAAGTCCATTTGTCCAGTTTCCACCGTTGTTTCCGGTATCTTTGAAGAAATACACAAGATCTGCTTTGCCAGGAGTTTTAACAACGAGACTAAATCTGTTTCGTTCCGCACACTGAATGAACAATGTTAAGTTCGTGTCCATAATTCTGTCGTAGTTTTCACCTGTGATCCAAAATACATGGTGATCCCCTGCGTCGGCTCTATTTCCTGAAACTGGTTGATAAACCATACTGAAAGTATCACCTTCGGCCATCATAACGTCACCTTCGATGTGTTCAGCGTATACAGTTCCTCTGAAATAACCATCATTGGCTTCAATTTTGCCTCTGAAATAACCTTCATTAGCTTCAACACGTCCTCGAACAGTTACGTTATTAAACGTTGCTTGTCCGTTTTTGTTAATCATCCAACCAGCAGTTGAACCATTCCATGTGTCGGAGTTAATCTGATTACCGATTTTCGCGTTATCGATAGAACCGTTAACAATCTTGGCTCCTGTGATACTTGCGTTTTGAATCTTCGCATCGTTAATACTTGCGTTTGCAATCTTCGCGTTATTAATCGACGCATCAGCAATTTTCGCAGATCCGATAGAAGCATCACGAATCATTGCATCTTGCAGATAAACCTTGTTGTTATGCACCATGAAAGGAGGAACAGCATTAGGACGAGTGTTATTATTTGTAATAGCAATCTTATCAGCGTTAAAGATAATGCTTGAGGACTTAGTACCGTTCGGGTCGTTAGTCGCCAACATGCTAATACCTGCAACAACACCATCAGCGTTAGTCTGAACAGCCCATTTACTGTTAATCGTTCCAGTAACACGGTCGATTTCAGCTTTTGATTGTTGACTTACAGTTGCAACTTTCGAATCAGTTTCAGCGCGAACTTGTTTGATAGATTCGGCAGTAGCTTGACGATCATTAGCCTGAGTTTTTTCAACTTCGGTTATTTTCGCGTTTGTCTTTGTGAACTTATCGTTATAATCCGCTTGAACACTTTTAATAGCCTGACTAATAGCACCATCACGTTCGTTTGTTACGGTTGTATGCAGAGTTTCAATTTTTGAATTCATGTTTTTGTCAGCTTGCGCTAACGTGTCTTTTTGAGATTGAACAACTGTTTTATCAGTATATTCTTTCGCAAGTGCGTATGAATCATCAATTGATTCTTGCAGTTTCTTATCAAGATTCAGCAAGTCTTCCAACTGAGCAATATCTTGGTCATTCCAATCAACTTGCCATTTCATATCAACAAAAATAGGCTGTGACCAGATTGCATCTTCTGTTCCGAAAACGTCATACCATGCGGCACGCGCATAATAAGTACCGTCTTTCAGATTGAAGTTATCCAAGAACTGACTTGAACTCTGAAAACTTTCAACGATATCAGTGAAGTTCTGATCGTTTGCAACTTGAACAGCAGTTCCAGCGTAGTCTGGAATATTGTTTTCTAATGGGTCTTCCCATGAACACATCAGTAATCCAGGACCAGACAAAGCTTGGAAGCCTTTAATCGCTGGAGCTTGATTGTTTCGAACTTTCAACTGAACAGCAGGAGATTTCATTCCACCATGACCTACAGCGGTGATTTTGAAAGTAATCTCACGACTCAGACCATTTGCTTGGTTCATTCTGAAATCATAGATGAAACTCAGGTCTTTAGTTCTGTACGAAACAGTTTTCTTACCAGTGATTTCAATCAGATAATATTGAAATACTTCGCTGAAAGTCTGCTGTGTATTGTTAACAGTGAATTTCCGAGCGCTCTGGTCGTCCCAGGCGAATTCAAACTGATTAGCAGTAGTGGTCGTTGCATTTTCAACAGCGTTCACTAGGCGCAATCCTGTTACGCTTGGTAAGTCATAACCGATTTCAGGATTAGTATCACGCAGATAAACCCAATCAGACGTATAGAACACACCAGCCGAACAAACTCTGATATCGTATTTCTGAGTGATGTCCATGTTCATAATCATGAACCAGAAACTTGACGTGAAGCCCGCTTGATACCACTGATCAGTTCCAGAAACTGCATACTGAACGTAGAAACCTGAACGGTTATAATCCTCGTCACAATTCCACTCAACTTTGAAAGTTCTTCCGATAGCAGTTTCAGCCACACTTGATACTTTCAGATCACGAGGTGGAATCAGATATCCTTCGTTAGGAATATTTGAACCGTTGTTATTCGGGTCTTTCGCGTAGTCAAGATTTGTATAGACTTCTTCGATATACTCAGTTGCCGTAATCGTGATTTGACCAGACGAACCTTTTTCCATTGAACGTGAGATATTCTGAACACGCCATAATGAATCTGTCAGATTCAGTTCTTTCATGTTAACCCTGATAACGTCCCAGATCTGAACGGTATAAGCGTCTGACGTTGAGAAACTGATTGTTTGTTTCAACAGTGATTTGTTACGTTCGATTGAACCAAGAATATCAAGTTGCTCTTTCGATTTCACAAAGTTGTATTTCACGTCTTTCGCGATAATACGTTTATCTTTAGCAATCGTTGCATCATTCACAGTATCAGAAGGATATCTCAGAACAGTCGGAGAATAATCAGCTTCTGGATTCAGATAAGTTAAGTTCAGAGTGTTGTAATAATTTTCAGAACCACCGGATGATAACGAAACAGTTCCAGCAGTGATTGTGTTTTCATCAAAGTCATAAGCAACAACATCAGGTCCGTCAATCTTACAAGTCATTTTGCCAAACGATGGAAATACCAATGCGTTGAACGACTGAGCCATCTGGAGAATATTCTCTTTGAATGAAGCATTCGGATCAGGAGCACCATCCGAGAACATGTTATTAGCAACTGCATAATCAGCAGCGTATTTGAAAGAATCAAGATTCACTAAGTCAAGAGGAATTCCCAGACCGTAACGTTCATTAGTAATATAATCCAGTAACTGACTTGGACCATTTCTTGAAGCTGTTCTTCGTCCTGTAGGCAGATCGTTAACTAATAGACCATTAACATCAACTGCTACTTGACTGTTAGGCTGAAGGATATCAGCTTGGTTTTGCAGATCTTTGTTACGTTTGCGCATAACAACACAGACAGCAGAAACGTTATTACCAGTTGCAGTATCAGGCCAGCCAAGATCTGGATCTTTACCGATGTATTTTTGAGCAAGACTGAAAACGTGACCATTTGGAGAACCAACTGAGAATTCAACTTCAACAAAGTTTCTGTATTCTTCGCGAATATTGCCTTTGCTTACGATTCCATCTCTGTATTCTGAATCAGTCAGAATTTTTTTATTATCCATGTACAGGTTTCTGAAACAGTCGATTTGTCCTTCACTGACTGCAAAAATCTGAACAAGATAAGTTGTGTCTTTACCAACAGATTTCCAAACGTTGATTGTTCCTGAACGAGTTGAACCATACAAAGCAGGAATAACAGTTGTCGGATCAGATGTCGTTCCTAATGTCGTTGCGGTGTCTGTGCTATCTATTCGAGGAACGTTCTGTTGAGTCGCCATATAACTTGTTAAGCCTGACAGAGCAGCAACAGCAATACCAATACCGATGGAAATAGCGAGAGAAGCACCCGCGACGTATGCAGCAGCAGCAGCAGAAGCACCCGCGATAATTGCACCAATAGCAATAACAGCCATTATTTTCTCCTATTATAAATTAATTCATAATCGACGTCTTTTATATTCATTACTTGATAGACATCATCATGAACCGTGATTACTTTTTCGTTAATAACAATACTTGCTGAATAATAGATACGTCTGCCGTGTTTCTGTTTGATAAGAATAACTGAGCCTGTTTCAATCGTTTCTGATTGCTCAAGATGTTTTTCACACGCTTCGAGAACGTTATTGAATCCTACAAGTTTTTTACAAAGTCTTAGACCTTCAACGATATCGCTGTATTGGTCTTTCATTTTCGAAACATAGTCTGTTCCGTAAAGCATATCGATATAATCAGCAACCAGAATATTGCAGTCGTTTTGACCGAACTGGTGTTTCTTGTTGATATATCGATTTAATAATTTTGATAAGTCAGATTGGAATTTGAACATATTTCACCTCTGACTTTATTTAGAACCAAAAAAAGGACTCACGAGGAGTCCTTTTTAACCAATATACTGATTATTCTTCTGAACCAGTTGAAGTCTTATCGACAATACCAGAAGCAACTGGACCACCATCAACACTCAGAGTCATTTGCTGTGCAGTAACTTCGGTCTCACCACCTGAACGAGTTGCAGAAGCCAAGAATCCGTTGTAAACAGTCGCAACACCAACTTCACGACCAGCATCCATCCAATAGACAATCTTGAACTGACCACGTTTGCCATCTTCTGCAAGCTGGAAAAGCTGATCATGAATAGAGCCTGGAATATAGTTAACGGTTAAGTCGATATCAGGAACAGAGCCACGACCTAGCAGTTTACGACTATATTTGTGAGTATAGTTAGGAGCAGTAATTACTTCACGCTCGATACCAGTCTGAGGGAATGCACCAGTTTCAGGAATTTCAACAAAGTCCTGAGAATTGATATCAGAGTTGGTGATATCAGAGTTGTAATAAACGCTAACGTATGAGCCAGCGAAAATATCTTTTTGCATTTTAATTTCCTTTATTAATTAATAACAACTATATTTAGATATGGAATTTTTATTAGAAAAATTTATAAACGTGACCCGTAGATATTACCGAGTTTTGTCCAAGTTGGAGCAGAACCATATAGTGCTGCACCTGCTGCACCACCGGGATAATTTGTAATTTTACCACCGTCATTAGTGCCAGAAGCACCAGGACGTCCTACGTCACCGCCAGCCCCGCCAGTAGTTCCGTAACGAGTTTTTGGTGGAGTTGCACCAGGCGCTGTCAATGTAGCTGCATAACCGTCTTTTGAATCTCGACCTCCAGCTATACCAGCCGGACCAAATGGACGACCACCAGAACCGGCAGATACCATATTCTGTCCCGGACGTGCGCCACCTCCACCACCGCCTCCACCACATATTGCTCCGTTGTTTTCGATGCGAAGTTTTGTTCCGATACTGTTCAGAATACAAGGTCCGCCAGCTTGACCCGAAGTCTGGCCATTACTAATACCAGCTCCTCCTCGACCGTAAATTGTCGCGTTAACTCGAAGCGTTACATATGCATTTGGAAGATTTGATGGAAATTCTAAACAAGGAACTCCCGTATTCTGGGCAACCAGATCACCAGAAATGACAACGACTGCTGGAGTTGCACCCAAAGCACGAAGTTTATTAATCAGGTCGTTTCGGTCATAGTTGTGATTGGCACCCAACGTGATTGTAATTTCTTTTGATTGTCCGGCCATCTGTGACATCCAGAAAGGAACACTGATGCGTAATGCAGCACCAGCTTCTTTCATCCAACGCTGCCCAGTTTCCTGAGCAGCAGATTCACCAATCCAACCAGGAGCATTAACTACTGCCATTATTTTTCTCCCTCAAGTTTTTTCAGTCGAGCCGAAAGTTCGTTGATTGCGTTGATTAACAAAGCGTTAACACCAGCGGAAGAAACATTCAGAATATCATTGTTTTCTATTACAGCTTCAGGAAGAACTTTCTGGAGTTCTTGAGCGATAACACCAGCTTCTGTTGATGAATATTCAGAATCGGTTAATGATTTCTTCTTGTCATAGACATAACCAGTAAGTTTAGAAACTTTATCAACTGCGTTTTCAATCGTTCTGAAATTCTTTTTCAGTCTTTCGTCTGAACGAATATAAACGTTGTTAAAGTTGCCGTTTCCTTCACCGTAGACATCTCTGTTGAAATAAATGTCATTCTGACGAAGAAGAATTGTCGTGTTCCATACATAGTTATGGAAAGTCACCGTGTTATCAGAACCACCACAACCGACATAGAATGCGTTAACACCGGCTCTTGTTCCGTGAAGATAAATCGCCTGATTAGCAGCGCTTGAGTTTATTCTAACCGCGGCACCATTCGCGTTTGATAGAACTTGCCCGTTAGATGTCATTCTAGGAACAGTCACTCCGCCGCCCACTGTAACATCACCATTAAATGATATAACATGAGAGTTGTTAGGACGTTCTTCGAAATATGCAATGTAAGACGATTCGCCTGAAATTTCCAAACGACCACCTCTTGATGCATCACCAGCATGAAATATTCTCATATTTCTTGGGTTTGCACCCGCTTTGTTAAAGTTAATCGAACCGTTGTTAGGAACTGTAACACCACCGTTTGCTTGAATCGTGTTTTCAAATTCGTGACGACCACCATTACAGCGATAATGAATAACTTTATCTGCACCTGCGTAGATAACGCCTTTCTCTGTTCCATTACTTGTCTGTAACCAAAAATGACTGTTTCCGTCACCTCTTGAATAAATTGATCCGTTTCTAGCAATAATCGCAGGACCTGTTACATCTTTATCAAAATATGCATGACCAGTTGTGAATTGTCCAACACGTTGACTATTAGAAACAACTTCAAGAACACCGTCGCTGACTTGTCTGAATCCTGTATCGTTGTCACCGATTGCAATAGAGTTATTACCCAGTCCCGAAACGCCTGTATATCCTACAGCAAGAGCTGGATCACCATAAGAAAAGTTTCTCGTCCATGCAGTCCAAGGACCGTTACTATAAAACGCTCTCTGATAACTTCGTCCGGTGTTATATACTCGATAAATCTGAATAATACCCGCTGCCTGATAAACTTCTAATGATCCTGCGTTATTTTCGGGATAATTCAGCGCTGCGGACGTATTTACGTTTGCGTCTTGATAATAGAATCCTGGCTCCCTTACATCGTTTAACTGTCTATTAGCACCCAAACTTTGCTTGAACGTCGGTTTCGTATCCAAGAATCCCTTGATTTGTTCAAGAAGATATCCATTTTTAAATCCCGAAGGATGTGATCCGCCAGAAAATGCAAGATTCAAGTTACCGTCATTAGCAACAAACGTTGTTCCGTTTCTGCGATAAATTACGTCAATGTCAGCGCGAGGAGACCTAACACTAGTATCGGATGCGAATGTTCCTTTTGTGCTAACGTCACCCGTTCGGGCATTAATAACTACAGTTCTTTTCCCGTCTCCGAGATCGGAGCGAATTCCTACTCCATACCATGATTTGATGTCAACGTTGCATGTTTCCCATGTCGAACCGTCACCGTTACCTGGATAGATACCGTTCGTTTTGGTGTTTCCGGATGAATTCACAGAAACACCCTGATTCGCTGTTAACAGACCTGTCATTGTGTCACCAGCTTTATTAACTTTACCATTTACAGCAGCGTTAACGTTATTCAAAGCATCAGTTGCTTTTTTATCAGCAGCAGTGGCTTTATCAGATACTGGTTTAATCTGTCCATCAACATAGTCTTTACGAGTTAAAGCGCCTGCCGATGTGCTTTGTACAGAACGAACCAAAACACGGTCAACTTGCAGTGTTCCCGCAGTATCAAGAACCATCTGTTGATTATCGCTTGAAATATCCGGTCTAAAGAAAATTCCTCGCTTAGGAGCACCGATAACCAAATCGTTATCAGCGTTTGAACGAATCTCAGTTTGTTTCAATTTAAGAATCGTATCACCAGGAGTTGCAATAGTAAGATTTCCGGTCATTGTGTCGCCAGCTTTGCTTACTTTATTTTTTGCAAGTTCGGTATTTCCATCGCCTAATGAATCAATTCTTGCGTTAATTTCAGTTTTTGCAGTATTAAGATTGTCTGTAGCTTTTTTATCGTTAGCGTCAATCTTTGTATTCAGAGTTTTATTAACACTGTCAACTTTATCAGAAACTTTCTTAACTTCTGAATCAACATAGTCTTTACGAGTAGCGTTTGATTTCTTACTAGGAGAAGCAGGGAGATCGATTGTCCCGTCACCGTTTAGAATAAACGTGTTCTTAGTGTCACTTGCTGAACCGTTCTTTACCGTGATTCCTAAAGAGCCTGAACCGTCTGTTTGTTTAGGAGCTTTGATAGTAGCTTTCTCTTTATCGAATTCGTCAAAAAATCGAATTGCAGATTCATCGGAACTTTTCAGAGTAGCGTTTTCGGTGTTTGTTTCTTTTGCTGTTACTTTGCCTGTGAAAGTCTGACCGCCTTCGACGATAGCATCTGCACCGTTTGCAATATTAACGATAGAAGTTCCCACTTTCGTGAAAACTTTCTTATCAGTTAAGTTAATAGCGATTTCACCTTCTTCAAGTTTTGCAGGATCAGGCTTACGTCCTGCAACTTTTGTTCTATAGTGTTTGACTTTATTATTAGCCATTTCAGTCTCCAGTTGATTAACAACTTCCGTGTTATCAGAATTCTCCTGCGTCGAGGATTTCACCTAATGCAACGCAATTAATATCAATCGGTTTCGGTTTGTTGCTCGGTGAATAGACTTCTGCACCTTTGACTTTTACCGAATCAGAATTGATTACTGTTGTATTTAGAGTTTTAATTGTTGCAGTTGTAGCGGAGATTTCTTTAACAGTCAGTTTATTATTAATCGTAAGTGAACCTGTGATTGTCCCACCTTCGATAGACAATGCACCGATTTCTTTCGTTGTTGGCTTTTCAGATTCTGTATAGACTTTTATCCACTTGCTTTGTTTAATCGAACCATCAGGATTAAACTGTTTGTTTCTTACTCTCAGAGCTGAATCACCGACAGACGTTCCGATCAGTTCCCAACCTTGTCCAGTTGGATGCTGAATAGCCATAGAAGCTGTATCTTGAGAGAATGGGTTTCCAGTGTTATCAGCATCAACAGTTATCCATCTGTTACCGGATAATTTACCAAAATCACCCACACCCGGAATATCTTCTGTTCCTGCACCAACACCGAATTCACCAAGATATAGAGGACGTCCGAATTCTGCATAACCAGTTGTTAATTTACCTTCAGGACTTAGAGTAAAGGTTTTAACAACAGCAGAGTTATCACCGCCTGATACTTGTTTTTTTGTAACGTAAGTGTCGAAGATATGATATAAACCAGCATGAGAACGTTCGGCATATTCATCTTCGTCAACAACGTAAAGCGCTCGTAAACGAACTACGGACTTATTCAACAAAGCATCTTCAAGAGTTTGAACAAATTCATCATCCGTTTCATAGACGGCAATATTAACATCGTCAATTTGAACATCACTTGAAAGTTTATTCGTAAAATCTTCTCTGTAATCTTCCATTTGGACTACAGCTTTTTTAATTCCGATTTGAGGAAAAGAAGCAATAGACCCAGCTTCGATATATCCAGGATCGTAATAGCTCGGATTCTCAACATCGGTTGTTTTGTTAACGGCAACTTTTACGTAATTGCCAAGAAACATATCTTTTTGTTTCATAGATCCTCACATGAAATATTCGAGAGTTAAAACAACTTGAGCACTTACGTTACCGTCGGAACTTTCATTTGAATAACTTGTGAAACTCGAACTTGGGTAAATTTTATTGATTTTAAATTCTCTCAGATAAGCAGAGTCGGGACTCAGAGTAACAATTTTATAAACTGCTTCATGAACACCAGTTTCATTAATCTCCGAGAAAACATCAAATGTGATATTTAAAACACAAGCAAGTTTCGAATTAAGACCAATTCGAGTATATTCTTCTTGCATCTCAGGAATCATAACTTGAACTTCTTTTTTAACTCCTGTCGTGAAAGCGTCTTGAACGTATTTGATATTTTGACTTTGAAGATATTTCTCTAAAGAGCGTTTAATACCGAGTCTTGGCATATTAGACATATTTACTTCCTTCGTCGTTTGTTAATGATAGATATCCATCGACTAAACCAGAGCCGTCCCTGACGACATAAGCAACTCGATACGTATTATCAAAAAGTTCTACAATGTCATCCTGTGTGATCCAGAGAGCGTCGGTCGTTATGTATAAAGTTTCACTGACTTGACCGTTTTCGTTTAGAATCTGAGTTTCTACGATAGCAAGTCTTTCAGTTTGATTAATCGTAACTTTCTGACCAAATCGAGTCAGAAAAGCTTTTTTCTGTTTTTCTGTGTATGGGAAAATCATGATGTCTCCTTTTTATTTTATTTAGTCCAGAAACGAAAAAAGGGACCCCTTTCGGAGTCCCTTGAGTTAATCAATTAAGATTAAGCAGATGCTTTCTGAGCAGCTTTAACTTCTGCTGGAGTACCTTTTTCGTAAAGGAACAGACGATCATCAGCACAAACTTTCCAGTCGATGTCAGCCCAAACACGTGGAACAACAGCACCTTTGTTACGGTAAGTTGTGTCGTCCAGGTCAAGTGCAAGACCTTCCCACTCAGCAACAGTAACAGCGGAGAAGTCACCAGCGATAACCTGACCATCTTTCACCAGACCGGATCCGATAACGTCCTGTCCACCGATTTTGTTCATGTCGTCGATGATATAACCAGCAACGTTTGCATCACGCAGAGTGGTTTTCAGATCACCTTCAAGAGCAGCAGAAATCAGATATTTGAAAACGTCCATTGAAACGCCGTTGCCTTTAGCTTTTGCAGCTTCAACGATGAATTCTTTGTAGGTCATTCCCATTTTCTGAGCGACTAACTGAGCAACGATTGACTCAGGAGCTTTAGAATCGGTAATAGAACCGAACATCAGACCTTCCAGTTTAGCGCGTGAGTGCTTAACGATGTGATCAGAGATGAAGCTTCCCAGATTAGGCATAGTCAGCAGAGCTTGACGAGAAATCGGGTTACCACCAGTAAATGTCTTAGGCATGAACTGAATGTTGGTGAAAGTGCTTTCACCTTCTGGAGATTCACCGTTTTCGTCAACGAAACCGAATGCTTCAACAGAGGATTTAGTCTGCTTAGGAACAGAAATCGGAGTAGTCAGACCAGTCAGGAAGTTCATTCCCAGCTTATCAGCTACGGTATCTTTCAGAAGCATTTCAACGAATGAATCATAACGCTGAACTTCTTGTTGTACGCTTGATACAGTAGAAACAGTGTTAATAGCGCGTTTCTGAGACAGAGCATTAACTGGCAGATAGATACCGGTTGAAACGTTCTGACCACGTTGCAGACGCTTACGAGTCATTTCCTGAGTATATTCAGCAGCAGCACCGCGAACAGCTTTACCAGCCATCATAGAGCGAACAGCATCACCAAGGTCAAATTTATTTTCCAGATTTACTTTAGTATCTTTAGTCATTTTACGAATCACCGTAGGAGCTTTGTTAGGTTTAATAGAGCGTTTAAATGCGCGAGCGGTCATGCCTTTAGCAATTGCTTTTGCAACATCTTTCTGCGGAACTTTATAGCGTTCTGCTACTTCCAGAATTTCTTCTGTTTCTTCTTCGCGTTCTTCTTCTGTCAGTTCATCAAGAGCAGGAACAGCTTCAGGAGAATCGTCAGTTGCATTTACAGCATCATCACCAGCGTTTTCAGCTTCAACTTTGTCTTCTTCAAGAATTTCTTCGCGTTTAGCACGAGCTTCATCAGTCAGAGATTCGATTTCGTCGATAGACATATCAGTCAGTTCTTCAATCGCCATTTCAACGATGTCTTCTGCGGTCATTTCTTCAAAACGTTTCATTCGTTTATTTCCTTTATTTGTTAAATTAGATTTTTCGCGAATCTTTACTTCGCTTTTGTTACTTGTATTTAGAAGTCTTCCCAAACCAACGGAATCGTCAGCAGGAACAGTTACAAACGAAATCTCATAAGGAGACCACAGAGTCACCATAAGATTTTCACCTTGAAGTTCATATTCGTTCAGGTCATAACCGAAAGAGATTTTAGAAATCGTACCTTCTTTGACTTTCTCACGAACTTCATTTGCCAATTCGCCAAATTTGCTGAATTGGACTTTTGCACGACCGATACGGTCTGCATCGATTCGAACAGAACCAGGAATTACTTTACCGAGATGATTATCGAAATTATGGTTAAACAGCAAAGCAGCACCGTTATTAATTCGAATCAGGTCAGCATTATGAGGACCCTCGTGAACTAGAATTTCATTAACAGTAATTGGATATCCGTTTTCATCTTCAATCTGACGCTCAACAGGAGTTTCAGAACTGAATGCAATTTCAAAAATACCATCGGTTTCAGTAACGTCGGAAACTGTGTATTCACGTTTTAGACGTAGCATTTTTATCCTCAATTAATAGAGACTCCGAAGAGTCTCTTTTGATTACGAAAGTATTTAGTATTATTCCGAGGTGTTATCCGAATTAATTTCAGCAACTTCTATTTGTGCTTCGCCAGCCAATTCAGCAGGCGCAGAAGCCACTTTAATTTGGTTATCGTATTTAGGCACATATCTTGTTCTCTCTTGTTCAATCTGACTGAACACGCTTTCTGGATCTTCACTACGACTAATAATAACGTCAGCAGCAGATTTAAATCCGTTCTCAACGTCCATAACATCTTTCTGAGTATCTTTAAGTGGGTCGATAGATTCCCATTTAGGGAATGTCCAAGTGATTTGAAGCATCACGGAATTAACACCAGTCATACGAATTGGTAATTCTTCGTTCAGAATCATCCATTGTAACCAGCGTTCAAAAATAGCTTCAAAAACTTGCTCTTTCAGATTTCGTTGAACAGACTTAAACATTACACGTTGAGCTTGATCACCGAAGCGAGCAGCAGAATAGTTAATGTTACTGGTATCACCTTTCCAACCTTGCTTATAGAAACCGTATCCCATAGACAGATGGTCTTCTAAGCGTTCTGTGAAGTTTAAGAAATCATCACCGCCCTGAGTTGAGCTAAATTGCTTAATATCATAACCAGCAGGCAATTTGTTAATCGTACCAGCTTCGAATTCTTGAATAATATCAGGCTCAACATAATCGCCTTCGTTATCTTCAAGACCAAGATCCAAGTTTTCTTGTGAGTCTTTATCTTGAGTGATGAAGCCCATAGAACTTGCAGCAGCACGTTTTTGCACCAGAGTTGAGAAAGTAAACGCGTTATATTGATTCATCGTGTCAATATTCGCTACAGCCTCTGGAATGCCTCTGCGTTGATCCGGGAATAATTCTCTGTAATAGTGAATAATCTCGTTCGCAGGAACAGAATATGAACCGCCTTTCTCTGTTTGGGTCATTGCATCAATTTCAGAGAACCAATAACGAATAGGACAATCGTCTTGGTCGTATTCAATACCATCTAAGATATAACCGTCTTCCGTTTGCTCTCTATCACCGAATTTACAACGAGCAGATTCGATAATGCTAATTTTAAAATCAACAGGAGTTTCGTGAATCTGAATGAAAACTTCACCGTCGATAAAACGCGAACGTTCGACCAGTTCTTGAAAACGACGCCAGTTAATACGTCCGTTTTTGCTGAATTTCTTAGGCTTGCTTGACCACATTTTAAAGTGATCATCAATCAGAGTATTCAGTTGAACGTTAGGTTTTCCTTTAGCTGTCAAAAGACGAGGCTGAGGATTAATACCTTCACCGATAACGTTGTCAACTTGATACTGAACAGCACGTTTACCCATAGGTGTGTTAATGCTGATAGTTCGAGACATCGCACGAAGATTATCACCGCTTGTTCTGATATCGTTGTTAATCGTTGCAGTTCGAATCAGGTTCTGTTGAAAATCATCATCAAGACGAGAAGTTACAGGACCAATCATTCTCTTCAGGTCATTACCAAAAGCTTGACTGTTATCAACGACCAGTTTTTTATGTTTTACACGTTTTACTAGTTTCTGTTTATTACGAAACCATGTCATTGGATTCCAATTCATGATGGATTTTTAAACCTCGCTTTAATCGTAACGATAGGAGATTTTCCTTTCGCTTCGTTTTCAGCTTGAACAATAGAATTAAGCTGAGATAAAAATTTCTTACGAGCATTCAGCAGAGAATCAAGAGTTTCATAAACGAAAGATTTTCCGTTAATACTCATTTGCTGAATTGCTTCTTCATTAGAAGTCAGACGATATTGAATAACTTTGTCTAGGTCGTTAATCATTTCTCGAAGCTGTTGTTTCTTTGATTTTTCGTTAAACGGCGATTTAACTTTAATTAACTCATTAGACAGCAAGGAGCCATCTTCAAAAATAACAATAGAGAAAACACCTTCAATGAATTCAGAAGAATCAACCCCGATATTTTCGGGGCAATTTTCTTGTTCGAAAAGAACAGTTTCTTTAGAGCCAATTTGAACAGATGCACCTTGAGGATTAGTTAATTCCAGTTTTTCACCGATGAAAATTTCTTTCATGGGATATCCTCTCTGTAATATTCTTTATTTAGTTAAGCCATCCACGCTTAGTTTTATTCTGACGACGAACAGGAGGACGAGCCTTAACACGCTGTGGCTTGTTTTCTTGTTCTTCTTTATGTTCGTATTCAACATCGTCAATAACTTCAGTAGCATCGTCCTGTTCGTTTTTGGCTATCTCTTTTGCTTGCATCTTGCGCCATTCATGCCATTTGATTTTTTCAAGCACTTGTAAGCGAGCACAATAACCGTAGTTGAAACAGTCCAGACCTTCGTTTCGGACGCCGCCTTGTTTAATAACCCAACGAACGGTATTACCAGAGCGTTTTAATTCTTCGGACATAAGCTGTTCGCAGTAATCATCTGGAACATCATCAGAGATTTCGACTCTGACTGGTGTATTTCCAGATTTCACGCTTCTGTTTAGCAGTTCACGAACTAAGTTTTTTCCTTGGTTAACACCAATCATATAAAGTTCATAACCACCGGTTTTCGTGATTTTCGTTGGAACATAAGGGGCATCAACAGAGCTGGCACCTTTAATTGCTTTCAGGTTTGTCCACTGAGAGCAGAAACGATAGATTGTTTTAGTCGCTCGACCGTTTGAGCTATCGACGTTTACCCACGCTAAAGGAACCTTTCTTCCCGAAGCTGTTCTGAACGGTGCTTTCACGTATGCAAGCAATTCTTTATAAGCAGGAGAATCGATAACCTCAGCGTTCATTGTCATAAAGCTACGATGTGCAAGAATATAAACGGTTCGTTCGTTATGACCCATCAGAGTTATTTCTAAACGGTCTTGCTGTTGGTCAACACCAGCTGTCATGAACAAACAATCTTCTGGAATATTACGAATACCGATATCAGTTTTCAGTACGTTTAATTTACTGATTTCCACATCCTCGTTCAGATCATCAAAAGGCAATCCTAAAACGGTGTTATAGAACGTTGACAAACTGAATGTTTGATAAGCATTTTTGAAATCTTCAACAACGGACTTTATTGAACTCATAGGACTATACAAACGACTAACATGGAATCCTGCTGTATCAGATTCTGGATTAGTCACAATCCAATTACCGTTTGCTAATGCTCTTGCCCGTTGTGCTTCTGTGATTGTTTCATTACAAGAAGGACATTCAAGACGCGCAGTTTCTGGATCTGGTACTGATTTGCCATCTTGTTTAATCCAATCGAATTTGATGTTTTCCCAAACAATCTCATGAGAATGATCGCAATGAGGACAATCGATATGGAATTTACGTCTATCGGATGCTTCATATTGGGTATTGATAGCACCGTATTTGCCAGTAGGCGTCGAACTGATAAAGATTCGGGCGTCTGAACCGAAAGTTGTTGCACGCTGTTCGGCAATCATTATCGGATTGCCTTCTTCTGTATCAGTATCGACAGCATCAACTTCATCAAGCAGAAGCAATGGCAGAGTTTTACCGCGCAAGTGAGAAGGGGAGTTCAAACTCATGAAATACCAGAAACCACCATTTCGTAGCTGAATCTGACTGGTGTTATTAACTGCGTTTCTGTCATTCTTATCAGTAACGATTTTTTGCATCTCTTCGGATGCGTCAATCATCGGTTTAATTTTACCACTGAGCCATTGTGTCGTTTCTTTCGCTGTAGACTGTAGAACCCCCGCATTGCCTGGATCTGTAGCTGATTTATAGAACAGAACACCGTTCAGAATCGTCGTTTTGCCGATCTGCGCAGAAGTCATAAGAACGATTTTCTTCTTCTTGCCTTTGATAGCGTCAATCATTCCGCGCTGAAATTCGAAAAGTCGCATTGGCTGATCAGCGTATGGTCCATCAGGGAAGATTAAGTTCTGTTCAACCCATTCTGACGGGGTGTAATCAGCAGGAGGCATAATAAAAGTCTTTGATGCCTTTATAATTTTTTTGAGTTTTTCTAAGTTTGTCATATTCACCTCTGACTGTATTTATGAAATAATCCATAAATTGTTTTAGAGGTCGCTTGCATCTGGATTTCCGCCTGTTAAAGTTCAATTCATCGAAACACGGGGAACAACGAAATGAAAACTGAACTGACTGTTGAAAACAAAATTGCTTTTGATTTAAACGCTGGGACTGAAATCTCTGAACGTGAGCTTGCAGAAAAACATGAAGTTCCTTGTTCTGTTGTTCGTCGTGTAAAAGCGAACATTGAGAAATATACCGTTGTCGAAACTGTTGATGTTGTTGAAGCTAAAAAAATTATTAATCAAGCTTTCGGTATCGATAACATCGAGAAACTTTTGAAATCAAAATCTGCTAATAAAAAACCTGCCGATATAAGCGTAATTATCTTTAATCGCTCGGAAGGAGACTTTGCATTATTCAGTAAGCAGATGAATGGAAAATCATCTGCATATATCAAAGACCAATTTTTACGCTGTGTTAATTTAAACAAGGATTCACAATGAAACATATAATCTCTATTGCTCTTTCTCTTGCTTCTTGTTCAGCATTAGCTAATGAAGTAAGAACTTGCGATATGACTCTGTATCATCAGATCGAAGGTGAAATGCTTGAGAAATATAATCTCAAACAGAATACAACTGTGATTGATAAAGGGAATAGTTTTGTTATTTCCTCAGGTATTAGTCTCGAAGAAAAATCCCCTGCGCTGGATAAAACAGCAGATAACGGAACAATTTTCTCAGAAGAAACAAAAGGAACAACGTGGACATCGTTTGCGAAAGGCAAAGACGAAACAGGATATTTCTACGTCTATAAAAATAACGTGAACAAATCGATGAAAACTACTGTCTGGTTATTCGATAACTGTCGATGAAAAATCATATGCAACTCGTGATTCCTCCTGAGTGGAATCACGATTTCGATATTAGTCGATGTGGTAAGTTCATAACGCTGAAACTCTTTATACCGAACGTTTCCGTGATGTTAGGTCATAGAGCAAAGAGGATAACGATTAGAGCTATGTTTGACTGTTTTCAGTTCAAAGATAGGAAGATTCAGAGAATCTTGATTGATTTGATGGAAGAACTTAACAAAAGTTATCACGCGAGAATTGATATACGATAGATACCGAAAAGGGAGCTAGTGCTCCCTTTTTATTTGTTAGTTGATAGACCAAGACGACAAAGCTTGATGTCTTCTGAGGCAGTCGCAGGGTTGTAATCCTGTGTATTACAAACAACATAACGTGTTTTAACTTGATTGATGCTTACTGTGCTGTTGATGCAAGCTGTAAGACTGAAAGCGCCCACAATAGCTAGCGCGATTAATACGGGTCTTAGAAATTGTTGAGTCTTAGACATTCGCTGTCTCCTTGTTAGCGTGACGTGCTTTCTGTGCTTCTGACATTCTGCGTTTGGTTTCTTCTGATTTAGGACCAGTTTTGCGACCGCGTAGAGCATCACCGATTTTTTGTTTCGTATCATCAGAGCGAGTCTGACCAGATTTTGCTTCTGAGATTTTACGACGAGTTTCATCAGAGACTTCGTGACCCATCATAGAAGCGGAGATTTTCGCGTTTCGCTGTTTAATTTGTTCTTCTGTCATTTTGTCAAAGACCTTACCACCGGAGTTTCCTTTAGAGATATTTAAAATATTAACTTCCGCTTTGCGTGCTGATTGAATGCATTCAGATTCGAAGTCATACGCTTCTTGTTCAGATTCAAAATTCTGTAGAACGATTTTATAAACGATATCTGAGTCGTTCATTTCAGCGAGTTTTTCCTGAACTCTGCAACCAGAACCGATATACGACATATCAGGCTGACCGTTGAAAGCTTGTTTGCCGAAATAAACGAATGATTCATTGTTGATACTGAAAACGGTTTTATAAACGCTGAAACCGGTTGGCTCAGAGTTCAGTTCAGAACGGGTTTTGTAAGTTATGTTGTTGATAGTTCTTTTGTACATTTTGAGATTCCTTAAAGTTTGATGTAAGTGATTGGCATTCAGATGTTTTTCTGAATAACACTTGTATTTAGTAAACTAGGAATCTCTATTGGTCTGATTCAATAACAGTGATAGCGAGCCGTAGGCGAAGCGACAACAATCAAGGTCGGTATCAAAGCAGGATGCATCAGGTTCAATCTGGCTGGTTTAGATGAACAGGTGTATCAAGATGGTCAGTAGAGCAGGGAGAAGCGAGGAGGGACGATAAGGTCAGTAAAGACGATAACGACCAGATCTCTATCAAAGACGGGGCTTGCCCGTTCGACGTAGCGATAGCGAAGGAGAACTCACTAACGCTATCTGATTTAAATAACGATCATTAAGTTTATCTGATTTTCAGATCTGGTTATAATGCAGTTAGAAGTTATTGATTATGATCAGAAAACAATATTGTGAGCGTCAGCGAACGCGCGAAGCGCTAATAATCGTATCTAGTAATAATTACTGATCATCAAGTTCAATATCTATGATCATAGCGATATGGATTAACTTCTATCTGTCGCGCTTCGCGCTAATGTTATTAATTATGGCTTCGCCAGTTCGCTTCGCTCACATCTTTGTCGCTTCGCTTTGGTTTATAGTGTTTACTGCTTGTACATCCTTCCATATCATCTTTATCCAATTGTTCTTATAGGGCGATTTTTTCTAGGGTCCATGCGCTTCTCCGGGATGCATCGATGCGCTATCGATGCGTTTTATCAGTGCATCGATGCGCTTGCTCCGATTGATTTTGATCATTCAGTGCTGTACCGAAAATTATTTTACCAAGTTGTTTACGACTATCACCGAGATGTATAAACAGTCTATGAAAGCAAATGAGAGTTTCTTCTTTCCTCGTTATGTTCTCTCGTTTGTTTACGTTATCGAATAGCCGATATAAAATAGCTATGTGAACAGCAAGTTCATTTAAAATTCCTTAAAGTTTGAAGCGCTCGCAAGAGCGCTCTTTTTTCAACACATCAAAAAGGTGAACACTATGAAAAAATCTAAATATCCATCTAAGCTCGTTATCGAAACGAAACTTGATAACGGCGATTCATTCAGAGCAATCTGCCGAGAGTTTGATATTTCTCCATCGAGTATGAAAAAATATTGCGACCGCATGAACATCAGAACAACTAAAAAAGAAGGATAATAAAATGAATTTCTCAATCTTTGAAAACTTGAACGGAACTACTAACGTTAGCTTGAATAAAAAAATCGTTAAAACTAACGAAATGACTAACAACCGTAACACGCTGAAAACTTTTATCGGCAGCTTTACTGATATTCACCGTAACATCAGAGCAAAGATGTTAAGCAAAGTTGAGAACGCTTTGACTGTAAAAGATATGCGTAAATTCCAAATCGGTATGTCAGAACTGAACGACAAGCCTGCTATCGTTGCTTATTCAAGTGATATGACAAAAGCTGTGATCGTTTGCTGTGAAGGTCGTAACTGGAAAGCTTTAGGTTCAGACTTGACTATGATTCACAAAAAAGACACCGATAACTTTGTTCAGCAATATGTTGGTAGTTTTGTAGAGATTAAAGAAGAAATTGAATTTCCTACTGAACAGAAAGTTGATGTTATCACCAACGAATTGGAAGAATTGAGAAAGGAGATTGAAGCCTTAAAACTAAAAAACGCTGCTCTCGAAAATGAGAACAGCGCTATGAGAAAAGTAATGAAGGGTGATAAATTATCTTTTGACGAAGAACTATTAATTGTGAAAATTGAAATTTCAAAGCCGACCAAAGCAATATGAAAATCAATTGTTGATTGCTATTAAAATATAATAGCAATCAACAATATTTAGTAAAAGAAAGTCTATGCGACCTATAATTACTTTAATTTATCTATCCCTTTTAGGAAACACAAAACCTTGTGTCGTTAGTAGTGGTGGTGGACTTCCCGCAAGTAATAACATATTTTCTTTTGGTATGTTATTCATTTCGGTGTATTCTTTTTCAAGCTCTTGAATGCATTTTTTTATTGCAAACTCATCCGTTTCTCTGCATATATCTGCTACGATATTGGTAATATTATACACGGATTTATAAAGGTCAAAACCAAAGTAATAGGTATTATCAGTATCACAAAAAGGAGGGTTTTCTCTAAAAAGATCCGTATTATCACAAAGATATTCAAAATCGCTGATAGCTGATGCAATGGATGAAAGTTCTTTTTCAGCCCGTACTGGATCTTTCTTATTATGTGGTTGGTTTCGAAAGCTTTCGATGGCACGAGCTACTAAAGCTGTTGGGATGATGATCATTTCCATATGTGAAGTCAAAATGGCATCACGAGTCTGAAATAGACGGAATTCATCCACATCCCCTACATGTTGAAAGTAATTGCGTATCAAACGTAATAATTTAAACTCTGGCCTTTTAGCCAATTGAGTTATCCCAAATTCCTTGCTGAAACGATCATTCAGAGAATGGAGTAAATTCAGAAATGTATACAATGAGTTAATGTCTCGTTCGCCAACGTGACGAAAATCTGTCAATTCATAAGAACTATAAAAAAAACGGTCGATAAAAGTATTTGCTTCCATTTTATCCTCTGTAATCATTCTGGATTGACTAAGATACCTGATTTGATCCCTGAGTGAATCAGAATATCTATTTGTTCATTACCTAATTCTTCGCATTCTTTATAGCAAATATCTGCTGCTTCTAGTTTTTCTCTTGGTGCGATTAAGAATTCATAGTATCTATCAAATGTTTGCATGAAAACATTCTGCAATTCAGTTGATGTACTTTTGGAAAAAATTGTACAAAAGATTGATAAATCGCATATATATCCAGCGACCTCAACCCAAGCATGACCATCCCATTCTCCCGTATAATTGCTCCCCGAAGTAATTATCGGCAGTATAGGCTCATGTGAGAAAATCTTTGTGTTTCTTATAACAAGTGACCCAGAAATCAATCTTGCGGTTATTTTCATGTTGTCATTGATAAGTGCGCAAAGATATGCACTCATGTAGAGACATGCCTTCTCTTTTTTGATTGTCTTGTCCAGAACATAAGATGACAATTCATTTATTTGTTGCTTCATTTTATTATTGTTCATTTTCTTCTCAACAATCACATTGTTTTTAGATTATAAAACCAACATGGTTAATAAACTTCCAATAATGGTTCTTTTCCTTTTCAAAACAACTTTACTTAGTTAATCAAATTATTCGCAATTTTTTTGATATAGTTATAGAGTTCATATCCACTTGAATTAAATGTATTAATATTGATATTTCTATCCTCAACATTATTTGAGTTCATTGATTTTATTTGTTTAATCAATCGTGGAATGGAACCGAATTTGTCTTCAATCAATACTCTTCCATTATGATCATCAAATTGATTTCGAGTTAAATCAACATAGTAATCGTTAATCCTAACTACTACGTGTGATTTGATGTATTTGTTTAATTCTTCGCAGCATTCAAACCAAATTATTTCAGGCTCATATCCATGATCTGTTAGATATTGAGCCAGAAAATTACTTGCTAAGTCACAGCAACCATGCGGAAAACTGTTTAACTCTGACCATCTTGGCATATTGAAACACCCAAATGAATGTGTATCCGCAGCCATAACGAGAGCATTTCTGAATGCGTGTATAAGTTTTTTCAGTTCATTGTCCATTACGTCCTCAACCCATTAATCTGTCGGTTATAACTGTTTGTATTCACATAGGATAATCTATCATTTTGTGAGGCTCAATAAAACTTATAAAGCATGAAATCAAGTTTATGCAGAGTAATATCTCATCAACGTGCACAGTGTATAAATACAGTTTTAGAGGAAGTATCTATGACAAAATTTGACCATCAGTGTGCAAACTGCAAATGTGCTTTGAAAAGAACCTACACGATGATGCATCGCGTTGAATCTCATTACAACTGCCATCAAATCCTTTGTAATCATGATTTAATGAAATGTTATGGTATACAAAACCGACATCTTTTACCAGATCGCGTCCCTATCAACCGTCTTAAACAGACCTTCAAAAGTGCTACGCGATAAGGGAGCATCGCTCCCTTAATCAAGGTCAATCTCGGTATCATTCTCTGTCTTATCTTTGTACTCGTCTGAGGAGTTGTCCTGCAACTCAGGCTCTTCAAACAAACTGTCAATCTCGCGTAACGTCTGGTCGATTTTCTCTTTCAGACAATCACGAAGTTCTTCAACTGAAACGGCAGATTCGAGAATCTCCAAAGCGTGTTTCTTTGGCATTAACCTGATTTTGTCTTTCAGTTGTGAACAAAAACGGTTCAACTCAGCTTGAACATAATCAACTGGGATTAATTCACCAGATTTTTCTTTCGCTGCATAAGTTGCCAAGTCAGCTTTAGCCACCTGTTCACGGAGTTTTTCTCGTTCGAATTCGTCCTTGATGGACATATTTCGCATTGGGTTAATTTTGTTCTGAACAATCCATAAAGTGCCTTCGTCTTCTGGAATACCAGAAGGGTTATCAGAGTAGGGCAGTCCTTCTGCACGCCAGCTCTTGATAGCGTTGAGGGTATAACCATAACGTTTAGCCATTTCAGTCATGCTTACATAAGTTTTACGAGCCATTAAATATCTCCAAGTGTAGAGGGAATAAGGGTTTATCTCAGTATTTATCTCTACAGCGGGAGGAATCCGGGATAGTCCCTGTCTATTGATGATGAACTGAACACGATTTGGATTTTCATACGCGAGAAAAAGGCTGAGCGCTCGAAACATCTCGGCGTTTCGGACGTCTAGAAGAAACTAAAAAATTTTTTGTCAAGCACTTTCTCAGCAGGATCATCTAAAAATCTAACTTTTTAAAAATAATATGATAAAAATATTTAAAATTATCTTCTTGATAAGCGCCGTCTTGTCAGTAGGGCTTCTGCTTGTGTCCTCACAGGCGGTCCGATACGATTGCTTCACGATTTACCGAGTCGATAAGCAAGACAGAAATCTTATTCACTCAGAAGTTGCAGATTATAACTGGTTCTTTTTCTATCGTGCTAATAACAGAGAACGATTCAGTGGTCTATTGCATGACGTTGTTATAAACGGTTATGACGCGAGTATAAACAGACGTGACGGGGTCGATTATCTTCGAACTTATTTTGATAATACACCCAGTTATATAATTCAATCTGATAACAGACAGTTGTTTGTTACTCAGTGCAGACTCAAAGGAATAAAAAATGAAACTCAAACTAAAAACTCTAAGTCTTGATAATCCTAAACATGAAAAATTTATCTATCGTGTTCTAGCGGTCGGCATAGCTGTGCTTTGTTGTGTCAGTGCTGTTAAATCATGGAACGAATACAACGACCCTTATAACGTATCAGCACGTCACACGGAGAATTTCGAACGTAGAACAAACGCTCTTGTTTCTTTAGAAAAGCCTTCTGAATATATCTGTGATGCCTCTAACGGTAAAAGCTATCGTTTATTTGATTATAACGATAGCTTTATGTACGTTCGTTCTGGTATTACTCCTACTCGTGATGATTATAAATTCTCTGAGACTCTCAGAGGAATTCATTCTGATAACATGTATAACGCCCGTATATCTGAATCTGGTAATTCAGGTGCAGGTCGTATGTCTAATCAGATGTATAAGCACAACGGCATTAACTTCTTATGCAAACGTGCATAATCAAATTCCCAAATAAAAAGGGCATATCAATTGATATGCCCTTTTTTCGTTCTTACTTCTTGCTGGTCCACTTTTGCTCGGAATTCCATTTACCGATTCTTGAAAAGAATGAATCGTTCTCTGATCCTTTATAGCTTCTGTGAACACCATCAGACGCATGGTTTCGTGCTGATTTTTCGAGAACAGCCCAGATAGAGTTCAGTTGAACTTCGGTTTCGTTCTTCGATTCGTTATCATCATAGTCAATGTTAATCGTGAGCTTATCGATCTCACCATTGAACAGATTAAAACTCTCTCTTACTTTGCCTGTTTCAGGACTCAGAAAACATATATCAATATTAACTTCGGCTGTATCAAGCTGTTTCGTTCTGACTAAGTTGATATACTCAGTTCTCACGTTAGCTAGCTTAACTGACATTCCGTTGTTGTTGATTTCTTTTTCTTCATCGATTGTGCTGATATCAGTAAAGTCACCAGTGGCGATATAATTCTTCGCTTTGTATTCGATATCGTAATACGCATCAGTAAGTAACAACTCAGTGTTGTTTTTCATCTTGATCGTAACAAGGTGAAACAACGTGCCTACACTGAATAACTGAGACTGATCCAGAACGGTAAGATTAGTTCCGTTAAAATCGTTATAAGCGCTGATAAATTCAGCGTCTTTGCAGAGTTCAGCAAATCTTTCTTTAATATTCATTAGATAACCTCTGTTGCTTTAAGTTGAAGTTTACTCAGCGATTTAATATCAAGCGGATAACTTTCGTTAGTCAGTACGAATCGACCTTTAGGAGATCTGTATTTGATTTCTTCACCAAGCTGAACTTGAGCACGAAGATTCGGAAACAGTTTTAACTGACCTCCAGTCTGTACGTCCTCCGTAACGGTATAAAGCTTGGAGTGATTTTGAAACTGAACTATTGTTCCTGCTTCAAGAACACCTGCAAACGTTCCTAGAGTCACCTGACGCGCTCCTGGTGCTGCGTTCTGTTGTGAGCGTAGAAGTCCTTGGGCTGTTCCTTCGTATTTCGTTTGATAGCTCAAGTCAAATTCAAATGGTTGTGATTGTTGATGCATAGCGATAAAGCGTTTTACTTCTGCTGTTTGTTCTGATTGATAATTCAGACTGAATTCAAGTTCAAAGAACTGAACACCGGTGAATCGTTTTTGAAATTTACCGCTGATTGCTCTGTTAGAGAAAAACGGTGCGTTCGACGTTAATTTAACATCGGTGATTTTGATATTCTTACTAAGCATAGAATCCTCATAAATATAGGTTTATTCACTTATTTATAAGAGGCTCTATGAACATAACAGATATGATTATCTATGACGAAGGTGAAAAACTCACGATTTATAAAGATACCGAAGGATATTGGACAATCGGAGTTGGACATCTTCTGACTAAATCTCCGTCTAAAGATGAAGCAATCAGACAACTTGATAAACTTGTAGGCACTGGTCATTACGGTTATATCAACAAGCAAGAATCACGTCAGATTCTGGAAATTGATATCAACCAAACGATCAAACAAATCGGAAGAACCGAGCTTATCAACGTTTATACTTCTCTTGATATCATCAGACGAACAGCACTGGTTAATATGTGCTTCCAACTTGGTGTTCAAGGTGTTCTACAGTTCAAGAAAATGATCGGTTATCTCGAAATCGGTGATTATCAGAATGCAGCAGACGAAGCACTGAACAGCAGATGGGCTAAACAAACACCTAATCGCGCTCGACGTGTTACCGAAGTTCTAAGAACTGGAACTTACGATAGCTATAAATGAAAAAGGGAGCATATGCTCCCTTTGATTAAACATTGATACTACACAACAACGCAAGACTGATAATAAAAATCAAGTCAATTCTTCTCATGATATCTCCTTGTTTAACTCGGAGATATCGTATAAGTCCTGCCGAGGAGGTGAAGCATTATCCCGGCTTTATTCTTCTTCCCTTTCGGAGTTCATGAAATCCAATAGTTTTTCCGTGTCAGATTTAAAACTGATATTCTTAGAATCCCATCGGAAGCTCTGTGAATGTCCATTGATGTACGACACTTTTATTCTCCATGACTTTTTCAGATTGAAAACGGTGATTTCTCTTATCACACGTTTAAGCATCATGTTTAATTCAACAGGATCTTGCACCTCCTGCAACAGGTTCAAATCAACTGATTGCTCGTTCATAACCCTGTTGTTTTGTTCTGTAATAGCTTGGTCGAGCGCCTGTAACTTATCTTCAAGACTGCCAATTGTCTGCAAAACACTTGCAGGAACTTTCTTCATACTGAGTAGCATATTGTTCAGATCTTGAATCTTTTCCTGAACATCGGAGCGTTCTTGTAATAAAGTTGCGTCGAGTGATGTTTTCTTTTCCATCTTTAGTTCACGAAGAATTTTAAACATCGCGGTTTCAATATTTTTAAAGTTCTGCGTTACGCTACATTTTCCATCGCGAGCGTTTGCACAAACGTGATATTCATATACTTTGCCACTGACTGTATGAAATTTTCTAACAAGAGCACCTCCACATTCATGCTTGAGCAAACCTGTGAAAGCGTTCTTTTCTGACTTATATCCGGGTTTATTCTGTTTCTGATCAGATTGAAGCAACATGAATTCTTCTTTGCTTATAACGGCAGGATAATAATCTTCGACAATATCCAGAAGAATGACTTTACGATCTTTTGTCGTTTCAGTTGTTTGATATGCACCGTAAAGAGCAACTGATTTAATCGTCTTTGCAACAGTCGTATGATTCCAGCCAGCAGAACGTAGCGGGGCAAATTCTTCATCATTCAGAGTCTTGGCTATTTTATTATTGCCAAGACCTTTCTTCTTGAGTTCGATTATTCTTTTCACCGCGTCGAGTCTGTCAGAAAAAACATAAGCGTTGTCTTTTCGTTCTAACCAAAATGGTAATGATTTGTTGATAACTTCACCGTTCAATGCTCGTTGACGTTGTTGTCCTTTTGTCTCTCTCAGTCGTTGAGATTTCTTCTCGGATTCTTTGTGAGCAAGGTCAGCAGCCAGCGCGATTCTAATCACGCTTACTAAGTCGTTTACTGATTCTCTGTTCAGCAAAAGCCCATCGACGAGGGAAGCGATATAAACTTGATGCTGTAGAATCTGCTTGATGATCTGTTGTGTTACGTCGATGCCTCTACGACTCAATCGGTCGAGTGATTCGATAATGATCGTTGAGCCTGGAGAGATAGAACCTTGTTCGATAGCTTGAAGCATGTCAGCCAAAGATGCTCTGTTGCCTTCTTTGAATGCAGAGATCCCCAAGTCTTGGAAGTTCTTTTCTGATAGAATTAAATTATTCGCCTGTGCGTACTTCTCAGCAAGTTCAGTCTGACGACGAACTGAGTCACCTTGTTCTTGCTTCTTGCTTGAGAATCTTATGTAACTGAATGCTAACCCGTTTTGTTTTTGCATAATCTATTCCTTTCAATCACTTACGAGAGAATATCAATTTTGCTTCTTTGCAACAATATCACTATGCAGTTTGGCAGTAAGCCGCTGTTCGAAAATATTTCCGTCAAATTTGGCGGCGGCAACCGTTACGGCCTGATTGGTGCCAACGGTAGCGGAAAATCCACCTTTATGAAGATCCTCGGCGGTGACCTGGAGCCAACGCTCGGTAACGTGTCGCTCGACCCTAACGAGCGCATCGGTAAGCTGCGTCAGGATCAGTTCGCCTTCGAAGAGTTCACCGTGCTCGACACCGTGATCATGGGGCACGCGGAGCTGTGGGAAGTGAAGCAGGAGCGCGATCGTATCTACGGTCTCGCTGAGATGAGCGAAGAAGACGGTTACAAAGTGGCCGACCTGGAAACGCAATACGGCGAAATGGACGGCTACTCTGCGGAAGCGCGTGCGGGCGAGCTGCTGCTGGGCGTCGGCATTCCGGTTGAACAGCATTACGGCCCGATGAGCGAAGTCGCGCCAGGCTGGAAGCTGCGTGTGCTGCTGGCGCAGGCGCTGTTCTCTAACCCGGACATCCTGCTGCTCGACGAACCAACGAACAACCTGGACATCGACACCATCCGCTGGCTGGAGCAGACGCTGAACGATCGCGACAGCACCATGATCATCATTTCGCACGACCGTCATTTCCTGAACATGGTATGTACCCACATGGCGGATCTGGACTACGGCGAGCTGCGCGTTTATCCGGGCAACTACGATGAGTACATGACGGCGGCAACCCAGGCACGTGAACGTCTGCTGGCCGACAACGCCAAGAAGAAAGCGCAGATTGCGGACCTGCAATCCTTCGTCAGCCGCTTCAGCGCCAACGCCTCTAAGTCGCGTCAGGCGACCTCGCGTGCGCGACAGATCGACAAAATCAAGCTGGAAGAGGTTAAAGCCTCCAGCCGTCAGAACCCGTTCATCCGCTTCGAGCAGGACAAGAAGCTGTTCCGTAACGCGCTGGAAGTGGAAGCCCTCACCAAAGGCTTCGATGAAGGCCCGCTGTTCAAAAACTTCAACCTGCTGCTGGAAGTGGGCGAGAAGATTGCCATCCTCGGCGCCAACGGCGTGGGTAAATCCACTATGCTGAAAACCCTGGTGGGTGAACTGCAACCGGACAACGGAACCGTGAAATGGTCTGAAAACGCGCAGATTGGTTACTACGCGCAGGACCATGAATATGAATTCGAAAACGATCTGACTGTCTTCGACTGGATGAGCCAGTGGAAGCAGGAAGGCGACGATGAGCAGGCGGTACGCAGCATTCTGGGGCGTCTGCTGTTCAGCCAGGACGACATCAAAAAGCCCGCCAAAGTGCTCTCCGGTGGTGAAAAGGGCCGTATGTTGTTCGGCAAGCTGATGATGGAAAAACCGAATATTCTGGTGATGGACGAACCGACTAACCACCTGGATATGGAATCGATCGAATCCCTGAACATGGCGCTGGAGATGTATCAGGGCACCCTGATCTTCGTCTCTCACGACCGTGAGTTCGTCAGCTCGCTGGCGACCCGCGTGATCGAAATTACGCCAGAGCGCGTGGTGGACTTCACCGGTAACTACGAAGATTACCTGCGCAGTAAAGGTATCGAGAGTTAAAAAATAGCCGGGTGGCGGCTTCGCCTTACCCGGCCTACATTTTATCCCCTCTCCCTGTGGGAGAGGGTTAGGGTGAGGGCTACAGGCCGCACTACACCACCCACTCGCCCCCTTCAACTCCATTCACCCGCAGCGTACGTTTTTCCCCCGCCGGTAATGATACCTTCAGCGCCTTCCATGCCGGACGATAGTCGCCGCGAGCGTTCACCTTCAGGTTGATGGTTGCGCCATCGCACACCATTTCCCATTCCACCCACAGCGCATTGCCGTTCAGGTAGCCCCAGCTTTCACCGTCGTCTTCAAACAGCAGCCCCGAGGTTGTGCCGACGCCTTTCACCGGGAACAGCTTCAGCTCACGGGTATCGTCTTTATCGGCGCTCACGTGACGGATGCGCTCGCTGAGCGGCAGACCGGCCCCGGCGCGCACCAGCAGCGGCAGTTTTTCCAGCGGCGCATCAAGGACGATCGCTTGCCCGCCCGCATACCACGCGTGGGTGTAAAAATCGTACCAGCCGGTTTCGTTATCCGGCAGCCAGACGCGGCGCTCGCGCTGCCCGGCTTCGACGACGCTGGCAACCAGCAGGTCGCGGCCCAGCAGGAAGTCGTCGCACTCTTTGAAGGTTTGCGCATCGTGCTCGTGGTCGAGGAAGGTCGGGCGCAGCATCGGTTCGTCGTCGGCGTGCGCCTGCCAGAGCAGGGTGTAAAGATACGGCAGCAGGCGGTAGCGCAGCTCAATCGCGCCGCGGATGGCAGGCGTGACGCCCGGAAACATCCACGGCTCGTTCACCGTGTGGTCATCGTTCCACGAGTGAATGGTAAAGCGCGGGTGCATCACGCCGTTCTGCACCCAGCGCACGAACAGCTCGGCGTCCGGCTTGTCGCCGGAGAAACCGCCGACGTCGTGCCCGACGTTGAACAGCCCGGACAGGCTCATGCCCAGCCCCATACGGATGTTATAACGCAGGGTGTCCCAGTTGGTGCGGTTGTCGCCGCTCCAGGTCTGGACGTAGCGCTGCATCCCGGCGCAGCCGGAGCGGGAGATCAGATACGGACGCTTTTCCGGCGCAAAGCGCTGCTGCGCTTCCAGCGAGGCGCGCATCATCAGCAGCGGCATCACCGGGCGAATATGCTTGATGGCTATCTCCTTGCCGAAGCCATAGCAGCGCGCTTCCCCGTCCCACACTTCATACTCGTTGTTGTCGTTCCAGGTGGAGTCGATGCCCATCTCCAGCAGCTGCGTGGTCACGCCGTTCTGCCACCACTGCACCGTCTGCGGGTTGGTGAAGTCGAGGTGCGATCCTTCGTCATCCCAGAAGCTGGAACGTTCAGGCGCATCGGTTTCTGAATCACGAATGAACAGACCGCGTTCCGCCACTTCGCCGTAGCGGGGATGATCCTGCAACAGACAAGGCTTGATGTTGGCCGCAAGCCGCAGCCCCGCGTCGTGGAACGCCTGGCTCATCACCTTCGGCTGCGGCACTTTGTCGTAGTTCCAGTTAAAGACGTAGCGCTTGCCGTTAATCGAGGTATAGCCGGAGGAGAGCTGGAACGAGTCGCACGGAATGGCATGCTCATCGCACAGGCGGATGAAGTTCATCAGCTGGTTTTGCGCGTCCGGCGCGTCGGTGTAGTGCATGGTCGAGCCGCTGTAGCCCAGGCTCCATTTCGGTCCGAACAGCGCTTTCCCCGTCAGGCGCACGAAGGCTTTGGTGACGTCCAGCACGCGCCTGCCGGTAAAGATGTAGTAGTCGATATCGCCCGCTTCCGCCTGCCAGCGGCGGTAGGCGGTGTGATAGTTGTCGATCTCGTTACCCAGATCCAGCCAGCAGCTGCTCAGGTTATCGTAGAACAGACCGTAGCTCACGTCGTCGCGACGGGTGAGGGTGAACGGGATGTGCTTGTAGAGCGGGTCGGTGCTGGCCGCGTTATAGCCCATCGCGTCCAGGTTACGCATCTCGTAGCGTTTGCCGTTGCGCTGTAAATCGCCCGCTTTCTCACCCAGACCGTAAAAACGTTCATCCTTACGGCGGCTGAGATAGTGCGCCACGCCGTCACCATGGGCGTTCAGCAGGTAGGCGCTGGTCGGGCGGTCATTGACCAGCGGCTGCCACTCGCCCGCGTCATTGCGGTAGTGCCACTCCAGCCACAGCGGCTGGTGGACGGTGACGCGCAGCTGCTCGGTTGCCACGGTTAACGTATCGTCCTGCTGCGTCAGCGTCCAGGCGGGGCAGGAGAAGCCGCTGATATCGTCACGACGGCGACCTTCCCACGGCACGTCTTTTTCCGGTGCGATGCTCCAGGTGCGGTCCAGCGCCAGCTCGCCTTTACGCTTGATCAGCACGCGGAACAGGTTCTCTTCCAGCACATACAGGCACAGGCGGTGCTGGCTATCGACCAGCAGTTCCAGATGGTTTGCCGACTGCGTATCAAGGGTCCAGTTTTTCAGGGTTTTCATATGCAATACATCCACTATCAGGCGCGCTTCGCGCGACGTTCAGCAATAAATGCTACCAGGAAGAGAGCGCCAATCAGGTCAAAGAACCCCATGGCGATAAAGAGCGGGTTAAAGCCGATTTTGTCGGCGGTCACACCGATTAACAGCGAGAACAGGAAGCTGGCGATCCACGCCGCCGAGCCACGCATGCCGTTGACGGTCGCCATCTGGCCTTTGTCGAATGACTCCACGACCAGGGCGCTGAGCATGCAGGAGATGATCTGGTGCCCGAAGCCGCCGATGGAGATCAGCACGATGGTGATATACGGGTCGCGGGTAATGGCCACGATGGCCAGCGAGATCATCAGGAACGCGCCGGTCACGGAGCTGGCGACAACCGAGTTCACGCGGGAGCAGCCG
This sequence comes from Enterobacter cloacae complex sp. IR5459, assembly GCF_049238005.1. Lineage (NCBI taxonomy): Bacteria > Pseudomonadati > Pseudomonadota > Gammaproteobacteria > Enterobacterales > Enterobacteriaceae > Enterobacter > Enterobacter cloacae complex sp. IR5459. Next base: position 119,169 of record NZ_JBMKIG010000002.1, on the reverse strand, counting down.
AACAGGCGGGTATACAGACGCGTCAGGTAGCCGCTCGCCACGCTGCCGAGGTCGGCGGCGAGGAACGGCAGCCAGGCAAACATCGCAATCTGCTTCAGGTCCATGCCGTGCTCTTTGGCGAGGTACAGCGGCACCCAGAAGCTCAGCACCGCCCAGGCGGGTTCTGCCATAAAGGCCGGAATGGCGATACCGTAGAAACGTTTGTTTTTTGAAACGGTTTTCAGCGCGGTCAGGAAGGGCAATTTGACCGGCGCTGGTTCGTTATCCTGCTTGATAAACGCCAGCTCGTCCTTGCTCAGGTTCGGGTGCTGCTCGGGGTTGTGGTAGAACGCCCACCAGAGGATCACCCACAGCAGCGCCAGCACGCCGGTAAACATGAACGCCCCCTGCCAGCCGAACGAGGCGTGAGCAAAGTAGATGATAGGCGGAGCCAGCATCGCGCCGATGGAGAAGCCCACGCCCGCCCAGCCGGCGGCAACGGGACGCTCTGATTTCGGGAACCATTCACCGATGGTTTTGGCGTTCGCCGGGGTGGCGGCGGCCTCTGAAGCCCCCATAAAGAAGCGCAGTATGGCCAGGTGCAGCCAGCTTCCGGCGCCCGCGTGGAAAATACACATCAGCGCCCAGATCCCGGCGCAGACCATAAAGCCAATCTTCAGGCCAATGACGTCAATCAGCCAGCCGCACAGGGGCTGGAAAATGGTATAGGCGATCTGGAAGGCGCCAACGATCCAGGAGTACTGCTCTGTGGTGATCCCGAGGCTCTCTTTTAGCTCCGGAGCGAGAATACCTAAGGAATTTCGGGTGATGTAGTTAACGGTGACGCCCAGCAAAAACAGCACCAGCACGTACCAGCGCAGGTTCTTGATGACGCGACGGGTTTTGCTTGTCGCAATGGTGTTATTGATGTCCTGACTCATTTTATTCTCCACAAGACGGACGGTAAGGGGACGGAGTTTCAGGTGTCACACAGATTGTTATGCCTTTGATTTCTATCCGCTTATAATGCTTAAGTTGCTATACAACTAGTATGGAAGCTGTGTGACAAGTTCACCTTAAGGAAGAAAATGAGTGGGCAAAAGTGGATTTTGTGCAAAATTTCTCATAACCGACGAAAACACTCTGGCATGATGGCATTCATGCCAGTTATTTCCTGACAAACACGCTATGAAAATTTTTTCATTTCGCAAATGGAGCCAGATCACAAAATGGACAAAAGGCTAAAAATCACCGAAATCGCGTCCCGCACGCAGCTCTCCATCAGCACCGTGTCGCGGGTGCTGGCGGGGAAAGCGAATACCAGCGAAAAAGCGCGTGCAAAGGTGCTGGCGTGCGCGCGCGAGCTGGGGGTAATGGACGGCATGGCGGCAGGGCGTCTGCTGCTTAACAGCCTGGTGGTTTTTGCCCCGCAGCGGGCGTTTGACGAGCGGTCCGACATCTTTTACTACCGCGTGATCCAGAGCGTGAGCAAAGCACTTGCCTCCCACGAGGTCCGGTTGCGCTACTGCGCGCTGGAGGAGAACGACAGCGACGCCCAGCTGTTTCTGGCGCGGATGAACGAGCCGGACACCCAGGCGGCCATTCTTCTCGGTATTGACGATCCGCACATCCACGATCTGGCGGTAGACGTGGGCAAACCCTGCATGCTGATTAACTGCCGGGACCGCCGCATGCGTCTGCCTGCCGTTGCGCCGGATCACCGCGCCATCGGCGAGCGGGCGGCGGAGTACCTGTTCGAGATGGGGCACCGCGAGGTGATGAACGTGCTGTGCCTGCGTCGCTACACGATGGAGCTGCGCCTGTCGGGGATCCGCGACGCGTGGCAGTCCCACAACCTGGCGTTCAACGACAAGCGCGATCTGCTGGTGGTGCCGAGCTTCAGCGCCAGAGAGACGGAGCAGCTGGTGAGCGATTGGCTAAATCAGCAGCAGGGAAAAGACATGCCGACGGCGTTCCTGGTTGGCGGCGACTTTATGGCGGCGGGCACCATCAGCGCATTACAAAACCACGGCCTGCGCGTGCCGCAGGACGTCTCGGTGATGAGCATCGACGGCTTTAACCTGGCGGCGATTCAGGATGTTCCATTAACGGCCGTGCATGTTCCCCGCGATGAGCTGGGAACGGAAGCGGTACACATGCTCCAGCAGCGGCTCATGCGCCCGGACGCGCCGGTGGGCACATTGCTGCTGAACGGCACGCTGGCCGTGCGGGAATCGGTACGGCGGATACGTCAGGGGAAACGACGCACCGCCGTGGAGCGGGAAGGGCTGTACGACAGCTAGACCATGCCCAGCGCGCGTTTGCCGTGGATGTTGAGATCGTTCACGGTAAAGCGGTCCTGCCAGGTTTTTTCATAATCCTCGCGCGGGAAGTCTCCCGGCGACGCGCCGGTCTCCAGCGCTTCCTTGACCTTCTTCGCATAGGCGAGGTTCTTCTCGCACATCGGTGCGGCGGGGATATACATCACGTTGCCCCAGCCCTGCTGATTATCCACCGGCGCGACGGAGTGGATCACATCGCAGTGCCACCACACCGAATCACCCGCCTCCAGCGCAGGAATGCTGGTCAGCGCCTCGATAAGCAGCGGGTGCCACTTCTCGGAAACCGGCAGCACGCGCCCCGGCGCCACGCCGCACAGCTCGTCCTCCGGCACGTCGTCCAGCAGCGGACGCAGCAGAATATAGGCCATTGCTTCCGGGAGCGGCACCACGTGCAGCAGCCCCTGACCGGGGATCATGTCCGACAGCGCCGTCCAGCCCTGGAAGGTGCGGAACACCGAGCATTTGGTGGTGTTATCGACGGTATACTCTTCCACTTCGGTACGATGCGCGGCGTTCCACGGATCGTATTTCTCAACGTTGCCGTCAAACACGCGGGCAAAGACCTGCTGGTAGGCAGGCAGCAGCCAGCGCTCCAGCGCGCCGGAGTCGGTATGCGCGCCGAGTCCCTTCGAGGTGGTTCCCGGCGGACGGCGGCGGATACGATCCGGGTAAATCACGCTCACGTCCGGGTCGAACCACTGCTTGCCGTTGCTCTCGAACGTCCATAAGCGGTTCAGGAACGACTGCACCTGCGCCATTTCTTCGCTCTGGCGCGCCTGCATTTGCGCCTGCGACCAGTAGATCGGGTAAATCTCCGGACGGGAGGCGGTCAGGGTGCCGAAGAAGTTATCGCCTGGCCCTTTGTACACCTCGTCAAACTTGTTCAGATCGAGGTAGTCGAGCATCGACTGATCCCACGCCAGCGCCTGCTCGCGCGGGAAGTGACCTTTAATCACCGCGCAGCCGCGGCGCTTAACGGCCTCGCGCTGCGCGTCGGTAATCGTGCCGTTTTTCACATCGTTAAACGGAATTACCGGCCAGACGGATTCCCCTTTATTTTTGAGGGCGTTAATTTCCGCCACGCGGGTGGCAATGCTGTCGCTGAGCTTGTCGAACACCGCCTGCACGTCGCCGATCTGCGCGCGTAACTCACGTTTCAACTGACGGATTGCCGCTTTGTGATCCGCCGGCAAGGTTTCACTGGTAAAGGTCATAACTGCCTCGCATCTTTCATTCGAAAGTAAAAATGTCTACAAGCGATACTTTAAGTTAAAAATAAGTTAATGCAAGTTTAAAAACTTGACCTGCGCCACAGGACGGGAAAATGAGTGAGGGTGCCGGAGCAGGACTCCGGCGAGGAAAGGATCAGACGTCGAAAGGAGAGTGGTTGTCGAGCACGGCCTGAATGACGTTCAGCGCGCCCTGATGGTTGTTGTCGTCAGTGCTGTAGCGGCTGATTTCTTTGATGCTTTCCGCCGCGTTGCCCATCGCAAAGGAATATTTCACCAGCTTCAGCATCTCGGCATCGTTGCCGCTGTCGCCAATCGCCACGCACTCTTGCGGAGAAATTTTCCAGCGCTTCAGCAGACGGCTGATGCCGTTCGCTTTGTGCAGGCCGGGGATAATCAAATCGACAAAGCCAAAGCCGCTGGTGACCGGCTTCATGATGCCGTCCAGGGAGACGTGGAGTTTATCCACCAGATTAGGAATATCGCTGTCCGGCAGGTTCAGGGAGAACTTAAACAGCACGTCGTCAATGTCGCGGTAATCGCTGATGCGCTTTAAGCGGTGGTAGTGCTTTGACATTAGCGCCACGAACGCGTCCGGCGCTTTATCGCTGACGTAGGCGCTCTCCAGCCCGCAGGCCACGAAGTTCAGCCCTTTGTCTTTCAGCAGTTCGCCAATCACGATCTGCGACTCATGGCGGGTCAGTTCGCCGTGGAAAATCTGTTCGCCGTGATCGAAGACCAGCGCGCCGTTTTCCGCCACGAAGGAGATTTGATCCTTCAGTTCCGGGAAAAACGAGATGAGCTGGTAATACTGGTTGCCGCTGGCGACAACAAATTCAATGTTGCGGGCTTTAAGCTGTTTAAACTGTGCCTGGAAGCGGTCACGATCGTACTGCTTGGCATCATCAAGGAAAGTTCCGTCCATATCGGTGACGATAACTTTTACGGTCATACTGTGCTCCTGGGTCACTGCGTTTTGAAACATTCTAATAACAAGGTGACGGGGAGCACAAATTTAATTTCATTCGAAAGTAAAAGCAAAACGGCAACCGAGGTTGCCGTTTTTAGTGTTTTCTCCCTCTCCCCGTGGGAGAGGGCCGGGGTGAGGGCATCAGAGTGCGCATTTCCCCCTCACCCTAACCCTCTCCCTCAAGGGAGAGGGGATACACTATTACAGCGTATGCTCAGTACGGGCGATAATATCGTCCTGCGCATCCGGCGACAGGGCGGTGAAGAACGCCGAGTAACCCGCGACGCGCACTACCAGGTCGCGGTACTGGTCCGGGTGTTTCTTCGCCTCCAGCAGCGTTTCGCGCGAGACGATGTTGTACTGAATATGCCAGCCCTTATGCACCTCGAAGAAGGTGCGCAGCAGCACCATCAGCTTCTGGCGATCGCTGTCGTTTTCCAGCGTTGACGGATTCAGCTTCTGGTTCAGCAGCACGCCGCCGAGAATCGCCTCGGTAGGCAGTTTACCCACGGAACCGATGACCGCCGTTGGACCAAGGTGGTCGGTACCGGAAGCCGGGCTGGCCCCTTCCGCCAGCGGCGTGTGCGCCTTACGTCCGTCCGGCGTCGCCTTCGTCGCTGCGCCAAACGGCACGTTCGCGGAGATGGAAGAGGTGCCCGCATAGTAGTTACCGCCAATCGGGCCGCGGCCGTAGCGCGGGTTATGGTACTGCTTCAGCTCTTCAATATAGGTCTGATAGGCGCGGGTCAGCAGCATATCCACGCTGTCGTCGTCGTTGCCGTACTTCGGCGCGCCGTTGATCAGGCGCTGGCGCAGCTGCTCGTGGGTCAGGCCATCGAAATCATCGGCCAGCGCCGCCGCCAGCTGCTGCTGACCGATAGTGCCCTGTTCGAACACCAGCTTCTTGACCGCCGCCAGGCTGTTGCCGAGGTTGGCGATCCCCACCTGCAGGCCGGACACCCAGTCATACTTCGCGCCGCCCTGCTTGATGCTTTTCGCGCGCTCGATGCAGTCGTCCACCAGCGCCGAGCAGAGAATATCGTGGACGTTCTCCTCCAGCATGGTGTCTACCACGTACTCAATTTCGATAGATTTGCGGGTGTAGTAGCGGATCTGGGTATCCCACGCCGCCATCACCTCCTCGAAGTTATCGAAGTTACCGGCGGAGAGCGCTTTCTCCTGCGGCAGGAACACCTTGCCGCTGGTGGCGTCGCGGCCGCCTTCCAGCGCGGCCAGCATCACGCGGGCGAAGTTGATAAAGCTCATGCCGGTGCAGCGGTAGCCCCATTTGCCGCCCACCGCGGTTTCGATACAGCCAATGGCCGCGTAGTCGTAGGCATCGTCGCGTTCAACGCCGAGCTTGATGAATTCCGGAATGACGATTTCGTCGTTGTTGAACGCCGGCATGCCGAAACCGCAGCGGATCACCTGCACGCAGGCGTCGAGGAAGTCGTTGCTCATGCCCGCGTGATAGCGCACGCTCAGGTTTGGCTGGGTGGAGCGCAGGCGGCCGCAGGATTCGAGGATCGCGTAGGAGAGCGGGTTGACCGCGTCCATTGGCTCGCCGTTGACCAGCTTCTGGCCGCCGATGGTGACGTTCTGATACAGCGGGCTGCCCGCCGAGGCTTTGGAGTGCGAGCCGGAGCGGATTTTGTTCACCTCCAGCAGCTTCAGCCAGCAGCTGTGCAGCAGCTCGATGGCGTGCTCGCGGTCCAGGCTCTGGTCCAGCTCCACGTCGCGGCGATAGTACGGGTAAAGGTACTGGTCCATACGGGCGAAGGAGACGGAGTGACCGTTGGACTCAATTTGCAGGATTAGCTGAATGAAGTAGCACAGCTGTAGCGCCTGCCAGAAGGTTTTTGGCGGCTCGTGAGCAATCACGTCGCAGTTTTCTGCCATCGCCAGCAGCTCGTCGCGGCGGCTTTCGCGGGTTTCGCTGGAGGCCATCTCGCGCGCCAGATCGGCGAAGCGTTTGATGTGCAGGCTGACGGCTTCCAGCACGATATCAATGGCTTTCAGGAACTGATCGCCGTGCAGGTCTTCCAGCACCGTCAGGTTGATGCGTGAGCGGCGCTCGGCCACTTTGGCGCGCAGGCCGTCCAGCCCTTTCTCCAGCACCAGCGGGAAGTTCACCGCCAGGTGCGCGTCGCCGGAGGTCATGTTGCCTTCGGCTTTGATGATGCCGGTTTCCAGCAGGCCTTTCTGCTCGTCGGTGAACATGCCGTAGCAGCGATCCTGCACCGTCTGGCCGCGCCACCATGGGCAGATCTCATGCAGCACGCGCTTGTTCTCTTCGCTCACCGCAAAGCCCGCGCCCGGACGGTCCGCCAGGTCGTCAATCTCTTTCTCAATCCAGGAGACGGTATATTCCGGGAAGATCGGAGCGGCGCGCACTTCGCTGGCCTGGTTCCCGATGATCAGCTCGTCGTGCTTGATCCAGATGGTACGCTTGGCCAGGTGATGCGCCAGCGCCAGGGCGCGGCGCACCGGGATCGGCTTGTCCATGTGCTGCTGGTACATTTCGGTGTAATGCTGGGCGCGCTCGGTACAGACCGGCGGCTTCACGATATGCACCAGGGCCGTTTTGTGCGCCTTAATGCGCTCGCTGAGGGTGTTGAGATTCAGGGTGGTCATAAGTTTATCCTCGTAAGGTCGCGGTTAACCCTTTCTGGCAGGCGTACTGCTGCGCGAAGTCCAGCAGGGCAGGGTTATCCAGCGGTTTGTCAGGGGCAGAGTAGGGTTGGCCGAGCAGGGTGTATTTGTTCATGCCCAGCGTGTGATACGGCAGAAAATGAATATCATCGACGCCGAGTTCATCGGCGGCGAAATTGGTAATGGCGGTAACGGACGCTTCATCGGCGTTAAAGCCCTGGATCAGCGGCACGCGGATGGTGATCGTTTTCCCGGCGGCGGCCAGGCGTTTCAGGTTGTCCAGGATGCGCTTAGCCGAACCGTCCGTCCACTGCTTGAAAACATCTCCGTCGACATGCTTCAGGTCGGCGAGGAACAGATCGACGTACGGTAATGACGGCTCGATATAGTGCCAGGGCACGTGAAGGCAGGTTTCAACGGCGGTATGAATGCCTTGTTCATGGCTGGCTTTAAACAGGGCGTGCGCCAGGTCAGGATTCATAAACGGCTCGCCGCCGGAAAGGGTGATCCCGCCGCCGCTGCGGTCGTAGAAGGGCTTGTCTCGCAGCACGGTGGCCATAATCTCCTCCACCTGCTTCTCTTCACCGCAGACGGTAAGCGCCTGGGTCGGACAGCAGTCGGTGAGGGCAGTGAGCGTCTCGTCGTTAAGCTTCTCACGATGAATGACCAGCCCGTTCAGCGCGCGTTCAACACACCCCGGCGCGGCCTGCTGACACAGTTCACAGCCGTCCAGGCACAGACGCGCATCAAACAGCACGTCCCGGCTGCGGGAGCGGCTTTCCGGGTTCTGACACCAGCGACAGCCCAGCGAGCAGCCTTTCAGGAATACCACGGTTCGAATACCTGGGCCGTCGTGGGTGGAGTAACGCTGTATATTGAAGATCATTTTTTTGCCCTCGGATTGCATATGAAGATTAAATTACTTTCGAATGAAAGTTATCTTGATATGGGTCAATTCCTGAGCAGGTTTTGCTGTGATAGGGTAAGTGCAGGCTAAATTTGAGGGTGACATCATGGAACTTTATCTCGACACATCTGACGTTGCGGCAGTCAAAAAGCTGGCGCGTATCTTCCCGCTGGCGGGCGTGACCACTAACCCAAGCATTGTGGCGGCGGGTAAAACCCCCCTGGAAGAGCTGCTGCCCGCGCTGCACGACGCGCTGGGCGGCAAGGGCCGGCTGTTCGCTCAGGTGATGGCGAAGACTGCCGAGGGGATGGTGGAAGACGCGCGTAAGCTGCGCGCGATAATCAATGACCTGGTGGTGAAAGTGCCCGTGACCGCTGAAGGGCTGGCGGCGATCAAGATGCTGAAAGCGGAAGGGATCCCGACGCTGGGTACGGCGGTGTACGGTGCCGCGCAGGGGATGTTGTCCGCACTGGCGGGGGCTGAGTATGTGGCCCCTTACGTGAACCGCGTGGACGCGCAGGGCGGGGACGGGATCCAGACGGTGGTCGAACTGCAACAGTTGCTGACCCTGCACGCGCCGCAGTCAAAAGTGCTGGCGGCGAGCTTTAAAACCCCGCGCCAGGCGCTGGACTGCCTGCTGGCAGGGTGCGAGTCCATCACGCTGCCGCTGGACGTGGCGCAGCAGTTTATTACCTCTCCGGCGGTGGATGCGGCAATTGTGAAGTTTGAGCAGGACTGGCAGGGGGCGTTTGGGCGGACGTCTATTTGATGGGTGTGGCCTGATGCCCTCACCCCAACCCTCTCCCACAGGGAGAGGGAGCAAACACTAAAACGGCAACCTGAAGGTTGCCGTTTGCTTTAACCTTCGCACACCTCACACCCGGGATTACGCATTAGCTTCATCTCGCGAAACTGGCAGGTCATCGCGTCATACATCACGATTTTACCCGCGGCGGGCGTGCCATAGTGCGCCAGCACTTTGATCGCCTCCATGGCCTGCAAGGAACCGATAACGCCAACCAGCGGCGCCATTACGCCCGCCTCGACGCAGGTCAGCGCATTCTCGCCAAACAGACGGCTCAGGCAGCGGTAGCAGGGCTCTCCTTCAGCGTAGGTGAAGACGGTGATTTGCCCCTCCATGCGGATGGCCGCGCCGGAAATCAGCGGCGTTTTATGGGCAAAGCAGCCCGCATTGAGCTGGTTGCGAATGGCGACGTTATCGGTGCAGTCCAGCACCAGGTCATGCCGTGCAATCTGCGCAAACAGCGCGTCGTCATCCAGCATCGCGTCAATCAGGGTGAACTGAACGTTGGGGTTAATGCGCGCCAGCGCCGTGCGTGCTGATTCCACTTTAGGCTGACCGACCGTCGCGTCGCTGTGCAGCGTCTGGCGTTGCAGGTTGGACACCGACACGGTGTCGAAATCCAGCAGCGTCATGCTGCCGACGCCCGCCGCAGCCAGGTATTGCGCTGCCGCGCAGCCCAGCCCGCCCAGACCCACAACCAGCACGCTGGCCGCCTTGAGCGCTTCCTGGCCCTCGAAATCAAACCCGCGCAGCACGATCTGGCGGTTATAGCGCATCATCTCCGGGTCGCTCAGTTCCACCGTCATGTCAGCCTCCGAACAGGTGGTTAAAGCGTTCCACTTCAACCCATTCGCCCGCCTCAACGTGGCCGCGATCGCGCTCCAGCACGATAAAGCAGTTACCCTGACTGAAGGAGCTAAAGATGTGCGAACCCTGATGCCCGGTGGTGCTCACCTCCAGCTCGCCGTCGGCGTTGCGCGCCAGAATGCCGCGCTGGAAATCGAGACGGCCCGGTGATTTTTTGAGGCGCGTTGCCGCCCGCACGCGCACACGCTCCGGAAGCGGGCTGGCATTGTTGCCTGAAAGCTTCGCCAGCAGCGGGATCACCAGCTGGTAGAAGGTCAGCGCGGCAGAGACCGGGTTACCCGGCAGGCCACAGAACCAGCTGTGCGGAAGTTTGCCAAACGCGAACGGTTTGCCCGGTTTAATCGCCAGCTTCCAGAAGGCGATTTCGCCCAGCTCTTCAAGCAGGGTTTTGGTGTAATCCGCTTCGCCAACCGATACGCCGCCGGAGCTGATCACCACGTCGGCAGAGGCGTCAGCGTCGATAAACGCCGCGCGCAGTTTTTGCGGATCGTCAGGAATGATACCGAGGTTAATCACCTCACAGCCCAGCTGCTCAAGCATCAGGTGCACCGCCAGACGGTTGGTGTCGTAAATCTGCCCCTCGTTCAGCGGCTGACCCGGAAGCTGTAGCTCGTCTCCCGTGGAGAACACCGCCACGCGCACTTTGCGGACCACGTCAATCTCCGCGATGCCAAGCGATGCCAGCACCGGCAGTTCGGCGACCGTCAGCTTTTGCCCGGCGGCAAAGACCGTTGCGCCCAGGGTAATATCTTCCCCGATGTGGCGGATATTTTGTCCCGCTTTGACGCTGGCGGTAAAGCGCACGCCGTCGTCCGTTTGTTCGGTCTCTTCCTGCATCACCACGGCTTCACAGCCCTTTGGCACCGGCGCGCCGGTCATAATACGCACGCAGGTGCCCGCTGGCCACTCACCGTTGAACGGCTGCCCGGCAAACGCTTTACCTGCCACCGGCAGCGGCTGACCCGTTTGCAGATCCGCCAGACGTACGGCATAGCCGTCCATCGCCGCGTTATCGAACCCCGGCACGTTCAGCGGCGAGACGATATCGCGCGCGGCAATACGGCCAAAACAGCGCACAAGCGGCAGCGTCTCAACGTCGTGCAGGGGAGTAATACGATCAAGCATCTGCGAGAGTGCCGTCTCAAGCGGCATCAGTCCGGCGGTAAAATCCATGGTGGGCTCCTGCGGAGTAACAACGAAAGCGCTCATTATGGCAGAAAAGTGCGGCTAACTGTATGACCCGATGGGTGTACGCTTTACATCACAGTTGCGTCTTTCTATATTCAAAAATCATCTGAAGATTCGTCGACGATAATGATATTTATAGAAAAAGCAGCCAGCCAGGCTGATGGGTGATGCGAAATGAGTAAAGCGGTTATCGCAATTCATGGCGGTGCCGGGGCAATCACCCGTGCACAGCTCAGTCCCGAGCAGGAGAAGCGTTATATCGATGCGCTGAACGCCATTGTGGAAACAGGCCAGCGGATGCTGGAAGCGGGCGACAGCGCGCTGGACGTGGTGACCGAAGCGGTGCGTCTGCTGGAGGAGTGTCCGCTGTTTAATGCCGGTATTGGCTCGGTCTTTACGCGCGATGAAACGCACGAGCTGGATGCCTGCGTGATGGACGGCGTCACCCTGAAAGCGGGCGCGGTAGCGGGCGTCAGCCGTCTGCGTAATCCGGTGCTGGCCGCGCGTCTGGTGATGGAACAAAGCCCGCATGTGCTGCTGGCCGGGGCGGGGGCGGAAAAATTTGCCGTCGAGCACGGTATGGACACGGTCTCGCCCGAGCTTTTTTCCACCGAGGAGCGTTACCGACAACTGCTGGAGGCCCGTACAGCGGGGATGACGCAGCTGGACCATGCCGCGCCGCTCGATGAACGCAGCAAAATGGGCACGGTAGGCGCGGTGGCGCTGGATAAAGCCGGTAACCTCGCCGCCGCGACGTCGACAGGCGGCATCACCAACAAACTTCCCGGTCGCGTCGGCGACAGCCCGCTGCCGGGGGCCGGGTGTTACGCCAATAACGCCACCGCGGCGGTGTCATGCACCGGCACCGGCGAAGTGTTTATCCGCGCGCTGGCGGCCTACGACATTACCGCACTAATGGATTACGGCGGATTAAGCCTGAGTGAAGCCTGCGAGCGGGTAGTGATGGAGAAACTGCCGGCGCTGGGCGGGATTGGCGGCTTAATTGCGGTGGATCGGGAGGGCAACGTGGCTCTGCCGTTCAACAGTGAAGGAATGTACCGGGCGTGGGGGTATGCCGGCGATGCGCCCAGCACAGGCATTTATCGTGAATAAGGGGGCATTGCGTGCCGCACCGTGAAGAGCTGGACAACTGCGAAGTGCTGGCTGTCCACCAACTGAATATTGCGTTTCAGGAAGAGCGGCAGTTCATCCCCGCAGTACAGAATTTATCGTTTTCGCTCAGGCGCGGCGAGACGCTGGCGATTGTTGGCGAATCAGGTTCCGGTAAATCCGTTACCGCGCTGGCGCTGATGCGTCTGCTTGAGCAGACGGGCGGGCAGGTCACCAGCGAGCGTATGCTGTTGCGCCGTCGCAACCGTCAGGTTATCGATCTCAACGAGCTGAGCGCGTCCCGGATGCAGGGTGTGCGCGGGGCAGACATTGCGATGATTTTTCAGGAGCCGATGACCTCCCTGAACCCGGTTTTCCCGGTGGGCGAGCAGATTGCCGAATCTATCCGCCTGCATCAGGGACTGAGCGGTGATGAGGCGCTCAACGAAGCAAAACGGATGCTGGAGCTGGTGCGTATCCCTGAGGCGCACGCGATTTTGTCCCGCTACCCGCATCAGCTTTCCGGCGGCATGCGCCAGCGGGTGATGATTGCGATGGCGCTGTCGTGCCGTCCGGCGGTACTCATTGCGGACGAACCCACCACGGCGCTGGATGTCACCATTCAGGCCCAGATCCTGCAACTGATTAAGGTGTTGCAGCAGGAGATGGAGATGGGGGTGATTTTCATTACCCACGATATGGGGGTGGTGGCGGACATTGCCGATCGGGTGCTGGTTATGCATCAGGGCAATGCCGTGGAAACCGGCACGGTGGAGCAGGTCTTTCATGCGCCGGTGCATTCTTATACCAAAGCGCTGCTGGCGGCGGTCCCGCGTCTGGGGGCCATGAATGGCAGTGATTTTCCGCGCCGTTTTCCGCTGATCTCACAGACCGAACAGGGCAAGCAGGAAGACGAAACCGAGCAGGATACGGTGGTTCCCGGCAGGCCAATCCTCGAAGTGCGTGACCTGGTGACCCGTTTCCCGCTGCGTAGCGGGATCCTCAATCGCGTGAAGCGCGAAGTGCATGCGGTTGAAAACGTCAGTTTTGATCTCTGGCCGGGCGAAACGCTGGCGCTGGTGGGGGAGTCCGGCTGCGGTAAATCCACCACCGGACGGGCGCTGCTCAGGCTGGTGGCGTCGCAGGAGGGGAGCATCACCTTCAACGGTGAGCGCATCGACACGCTACCTAACAGTAAATTGCAGGCGGTACGCCGGGATATTCAGTTTATATTCCAGGATCCTTATGCGTCGCTCGATCCGCGCCATACGGTGGGGTACTCGATTATGGAGCCGCTGCGGGTGCATAACCTGCTCGACGGTGAAGCCGCGCAGCGCCGCGTCGCGTGGCTGCTGGAGCGCGTGGGCCTGAAGCCGGAGCATGCCTGGCGTTATCCGCACGAATTTTCTGGCGGTCAGCGACAGCGTATCTGCATAGCCCGGGCATTAGCCCTGAATCCGAAGGTGGTGATTGCGGATGAGTCCGTGTCAGCGCTGGATGTCTCCATCCGCGCGCAAATCATCAATCTCCTGCTCGATTTACAGCGGGATTTAGGCATTGCGTTTCTGTTTATCTCCCACGATATGGCGGTGGTGGAGCGGATCAGCCATCGCGTGGCGGTGATGTACATGGGGCAAATAGTTGAAATCGGCCCCCGTCGGGCGGTGTTTGAAAACCCGCAGCACCCGTACACCCGCAAGCTGATGGCCGCCGTACCGGTTGCCGATCCTGAGCATCGTCACGCCCAGCGCGTGCTGTTGCAGGACGAAATGCCGAGCAATATTCGTAAACGGGGCGAAACCCTTGAGCGCGTGGCGCTGCGTGAGGTGGGTCCCGGTCATTTTGTCGCACCACCGCGTCAGGGCAATGCATTCTCGCGGTTATAACTTACAACAGGCAGGAGAACACAATGGTTCCTTTTGTTGCTCGTCAATGGCTGCTTGCCGCGAGCGTGACGGCTGCGCTGGCCGCCGCCCCCGCGTTCGCGGCGAAAGATGTGGTGGTGGCTGTGGGGTCTAACTTCACGACGCTGGATCCGTATGATGCTAACGACACCCTTTCTCAGGCGGTGGCAAAATCTTTCTACCAGGGGCTGTTCGGCCTGGACCGCGAGATGAAGCTGAAAAACGTGCTGGCGGAAGGCTATACCGTGTCGGACGATGGGCTGGTCTATACCGTTAAGCTCCGTACCGGCGTGAAGTTCCAGGACGGCACCGACTTCAACGCCGAGGCGGTTAAGATCAACCTGGACCGTGCCAGCAATCCGGAGAACGGTCTTAAGCGCTACAACCTGTATAAAAATATCGCCAGCACCGAAGTGGTTGACCCGGCGACGGTGAAGATCACCCTGAAAGAGCCGTTCTCGGCGTTTATCAATATTCTGGCGCATCCCGCGACGGCGATGATTTCGCCCGCCGCCCTGAAAAAATACGGCAAAGAGATTGGCTTCCACCCGGTGGGAACCGGGCCGTACGAACTGCTTACCTGGAACCAGACCGATTTTGTGAAGGTGAAAAAATTCGCCGGATACTGGCAGCAGGGGCTGCCGAAGCTGGATACCATCACCTGGCGTCCGGTCGTGGACAACAATACCCGTGCCGCGATGCTGCAAACCGGCGAAGCGCAGTTTGCCTTCCCAATTCCTTACGAACAGGCGGCGCTGCTGGCGAAAAACAGCAAGCTGGAGCTGGTGGCCAGCCCGTCGATAATGCAGCGCTACATCAGCATGAACGTCACGCAGAAACCGTTCGATAACCCGAAGGTGCGCGAAGCCATCAACTACGCCATTAACCGTCAGGCGCTGGTGAAGGTGGCCTTTGCCGGTTACGCCACTCCCGCGACGGGCGTGATGCCGCCAGCCATCGAGTATGCGCAGAGCTACCAGCCGTGGCCGTACGATCCGGCGAAAGCGCGGGAGCTGCTGAAAGAGGCGGGCTATCCGAACGGCTTTAACACCACGCTGTGGTCGTCGCATAACCACAGTACCGCGCAGAAGGTGCTGCAATTTACCCAGCAGCAGCTGGCGCAGGTGGGCATTAAAGCCAGGGTCACGGCGATGGATGCCGGACAGCGAGCGGCGGAAGTGGAAGGCAAAGGACAGAAAGAGAGCGGCGTACGGATGTTCTACACCGGCTGGACGGCTTCAACCGGTGAAGCGGACTGGTCCCTGTCGCCGCTGTTTGCTTCCCAGAACTGGCCGCCAACGCTGTTCAATACCGCGTTCTACAGTAATCCGCAGGTGGATAAAGATCTGGCCGATGCCCTGAAAACCACCAAACCGGAAGAGAAAGCGCGCCTGTACAAAGAGGCGCAGGACATTATCTGGAAAGAGTCGCCGTGGGTGCCGCTGGTGGTGGAAAAACTGGTCTCAGCCCACAACAAAGCGCTGACCGGTTTTTACATCATGCCGGATACGGGCTTTAGCTTTGATGACGCGGATTTAAAATAAAACTCATGCTGAATTATGTGTGTAAACGCCTGCTGGGGCTTATCCCGACGCTGCTGATTGTGGCCGTGCTGGTGTTTTTGTTTGTCCATATGCTGCCCGGCGATCCGGCGCGTTTGATTGCCGGACCGGAAGCGGATGCGACGGTTATTGAACTGGTGCGTAAACAGCTCGGTCTTGACCAGCCGCTGTACAGGCAATTTCTGCGTTACATTGGCAATGTCCTTCAGGGCGATTTCGGCATCTCAATGGTGTCGCGTCGTCCGGTGTCGGAGGAGATTGCCAGCCGCTTTATGCCTACCTTCTGGTTAACGATTGCCAGTATGAGCTGGGCGGTTGTGTTTGGCCTGGGCGCGGGGATTGTCGCCGCCGTCTGGCGCAACCGCTGGCCGGATAAGCTCGGTATGGCGCTGGCGGTCACCGGCATCTCTTTCCCGGCGTTTGCGCTGGGCATGCTACTGATGCAGATTTTCTCCGTTGAGCTGGGCTGGTTGCCGACCGTCGGGGCCGACACCTGGAAGCACTACATTCTTCCCTCTATGACGCTTGGCGCGGCCGTTGCGGCGGTGATGGCTCGGTTTACCCGCGCCTCGTTTGTCGACGTGCTGAGCGAAGATTACATTCGCACCGCGCGGGCAAAAGGGGTGAGTGAGAAATGGGTCATTCTGAAGCATGGTTTTCGTAATGCGATGATACCGGTGGTCACGATGATGGGGCTACAGTTCGGCTTCCTGCTGGGCGGCTCTATTGTGGTTGAGAAGGTCTTTAACTGGCCGGGGCTGGGGCGCCTGCTGGTCGACTCGGTCGATATGCGTGACTATCCGGTCATTCAGGCTGAAGTCCTGCTTTTCTCGCTGGAGTTTATTCTTATCAACTTAGTGGTGGATGTGCTGTACGCCGCCATTAACCCGGCCATCAGGTATAAGTAAGATGCGATTACTGAACTGGCGTCGCCAGGCCATTTTAAACGCTATGCCGGGGATCAGGCCGGACCATATTCGCACCCCGTGGATTGAGTTCTGGCGTCGATTCCGTCGTCAGCCCGTCGCTATGGTCGCCGGGTTGTTTGTGTTACTGCTGATCCTGGTGGCGATTATCGCCCCCTGGTTAGCCCCGTTTGATGCGGAAAACTACTTCGATTACGACCGGCTGAACGATGGACCGTCGATGATGCACTGGTTTGGCGTGGACTCGCTCGGGCGCGATATTTTCAGCCGCGTGCTGGTAGGGGCGCAGATCTCGCTGGCGGCCGGGGTCTTTGCGGTGCTGATGGGCGCAGCAATTGGCACCGTGTTGGGGCTGGTGGCCGGGTACTACGAAGGCTGGTGGGACCGCATCATCATGCGTATCTGCGATGTGCTGTTTGCCTTTCCCGGTATTCTGCTGGCGATTGCCGTGGTGGCGGTGATGGGCAGCGGCATGGCGAACGTCATCATCGCCGTGGCGGTATTCTCGATTCCCGCTTTCGCGCGTCTGGTACGTGGCAACACGCTGGTGCTGAAGCAGCAGACCTTTATCGAGTCGGCGCGCAGCATGGGAGCCAGCGATGCCACCATCCTGTTCAGCCATATTCTGCCGGGAACGGTCTCGTCTATCGTGGTCTATTTCACCATGCGCATAGGCGTGTCGATTATCTCGGCGGCCAGCCTGTCGTTTCTGGGGTTAGGCGCACAGCCGCCGACGCCGGAGTGGGGCGCGATGCTGAACGAGGCGCGGGCGGATATGGTGATTGCGCCACACGTGGCGATCTTCCCGAGCCTGGCGATATTCCTGACCGTGCTGGCGTTTAATTTACTGGGGGATGGGCTGCGCGACGCGCTGGATCCGCGGATTAAGGGGTAGTGGATAAACCTACCCACGGCTCATAACCTGTAGGCCCGAGCAAGCGAAGCGATGTCGAGTAATGCTACATTCCTGCTTTTAAGTGCCGGGCAGCACTGCATTTGCCCGGCCTGGGTGTTTAGTCAATCAATGCATCAATCGCCACGCGTCCCTCCGGCGTTTGCAGCCAGCGCGGGGCGTTCAGCGTATCGGCGTAGAAGCTCACCAGTTCATACAATAGCCCTTCCATTACCTTTGCCATATCCCGTGGCATTGCGTTGCTGATTAGCAGCTGCGTAAGCGTCTGGCAGTACAGCCCCAGCAGCTCGCTTTCCGGTTCGAATACGGGCAGACGGGACGGCAGATCGGTCAGGGTAAATCGCTCCACCAGGTGTGGCGGGATGGGCTCGTGGAGTGTTGGCTGTAGAAGTACAAGACATGCAGAAAGGCGGGCGCAGAGTGCCATTTTCTCCGCCGGGTCGTCAGTTTCCAGCAGGTTATGGGCAAAATGCTCGCAGTGGTCCGCCAGATCATTGAAGTCGGTGTTGTGAGAGAAGGGAACTGTAAATAATGCCTGAGCATGGGTAGTGATAGTAGCCAAAGTGGCAGCCTCCTGTAACGGTATTTAAATCCGCCATCGAAGAGGTCAATCTCACGGGTGGCGGAACCAGACGAGGTTGACCTTACCGGCGTTACAGGAAACCGGCGCGTCTTGCGACGCCCCCGCCCGGCCCACCATTGAAGTGTATCCGTGCGTACGACATAGTAAACCATGTCGCCTGTAACTTATACCAGGAGGTCAATCCCGACGCCTGATTTTGCAGGCGCAACAGGAAGATACTGCGGAGAGTATGCGTCGACAAACAGGGCAAATTATTCCCGGAAGGCGCCTCGCAAAAAATCGACATCATGCCGCTGCAGACATTCTCCGTCACCCGACGGGCAGTGATGAAGTGCGATTGCCAGTAGACATTGCCCAGATCAGAAACGGTGACCCCCTGACTGGACGAGGCATGGATAAACTGGTTGTCACCGATATAGACGCCGACATGGCGAAGGTGTTCGCCCGTCTGGAAGAACACTAAATCCCCGGTCTTCAGGCTAAATTCTTCAACCTTCACCCCTCTGTGGATTTGTTCTCCGGTAGTACGGAGTAATGTCAGGTGCGCTGCATCGCGAAACAGGTACTGCATCAGTGCGAAACAGTCCACGACATTGTGCGTGGTGCCGCCCCATTGATAATGGGTTTCTTACCAGACGGAGACGAGATCCCAGCGAGTCGCCTCTCGATGCGGAAACACTACCCATTGTTTATTTTTGACAAATTCATTATAGGTCTAAAAGTTGACTACTGCTGCTCAACAGCGCCGGGCGGCACTGCGTACGGGGATCACCAGGAGCTTCAGTATTTCTCTGGCAGTTTAACGATGTTTATAAGCACGCCGCGCTGCATTTCAATGTATCCCCCCTTTTTTAACCCCGCCAGGATGCGCATCACGCCGCTGCGGGACAGATGCGTTTTTTCACGGATATAGGACTCGACGGTAATATTATTTCTGACGCTGGGATCCTCATTAAACAACTCATTAAGCTGCGCGCGGACGATGTCATAGGCAGAAGGGGCAGAAAGCTGCTCGCTGGACTCAAAAAGCTTACCGGCTATAACCATCATATGTTTTGCCAGCGGCTCCCAGAGCTGGTTCGCGCTGATAATATCGTGAACTGTTGCCATCTTGAGGATCGCAATGTCGCTTGCGACCAGCGTTTTGATATAGCCATCCATCTGCATTTGCTGCAAATTGCCAATGCCAACCAGGGCGGGTGACGTTGCGGTTGCCATCGCCAGATCGTCACTGCGGCGATGAACGGTTACGCGTCCATTCAGGACTAAATAGCAAAAGCGTTCATGACCTACCTGCATACTTAAACGGCGGCGGGGGAGAATATGTTTTACTTCGGCATCGCGCTTCAGGTAATCAATCAGCAGGTGAGTATAATCTGATTTGCGTAAAATCGTTGATTCAGATGTTCCAGTTGCCATAACTCTGCCTGTCAAAAGCATATTGCGTAGTTATGGCAAGTATAGTGCGGTTTTTGATCCTGCTCACCTGAGGGACTGGCTGGGAGTTAATACTTTAACGGCAGATGGTTAATGGCGACCAGAATGCCACGATTGAGTTCGATATAACCAGCCTCACGAAGCTCGGCGATGATGCGCATGATGCCGCTGCGGGAGAGATAGGTTCGGCTTTTGATGTAGTTGGCCGCCGTTATGCTGGTGCGGATCCGCTCTGATTCATTCATCAGCTCCTGGAGATGAAAGCGAATGATCTCATAGGAGGACATCTGCGAAATCAGGGTGCAGTGCTCGTAGACACGGGAAGCGGTATACACCAACAGTTTGCACAGGCTCTCCCACAGGGCAAAACTCTCAATCAACAGGTTGAAACGCTCAAGTGGTAAGCGGCTCATTAGAGCATTCTCATTGACCCGAATATAGAGGTTTTCGGACTGAGAAAACTGATTGCTCACGCCCAGAATAAATGTGGCCTGCTCTGAATTTAACACCATACCATCACCTCTGCGGTTCAGCGTAACGCTTCCCTGATGGAGTAAATAACAGGTTCTTTTATTGCCTGAATAATAACGTAAAATTTCGCCTTTTTTAGCCCGGAAGCTTGTCGCAAATGGAGAAATTTGTTCAATTATTTTGTCAATGTCAGCGACGGGTTTTGTCCCTAGTGCAGATATTATCCCCGGGTTGGCACCGGTTATGATTTTGGTATTCATTATCTTAACTCCAGACGATATTTATAAAGGGAAAGATATATGGAGGATTATTGATCTGATGATCTTATAAATACATATTGCATTAGTGCCATTGTGGACTGGAGTTTTAACAATTATTTAAAAATTATTGTTTTGCTATTTAAAGCGATTTCCAGTGTTAGCTAAATGTTAAATTTAAAGTCTACGGTTGGCCTAAATTTTATTTGTGCTCTCCGTTTAAGTTCTATAAATTTCGCATCAGCAAGTGAGTGCGTGAAAATAAAGTTATTTGATAAATATCTTTGCTTTCTGCCTGTTGCACATCAGAAATGAAATGACTGGCGCAA
Organism: Enterobacter cloacae complex sp. IR5459; assembly: GCF_049238005.1. Classification (NCBI taxonomy): domain Bacteria; kingdom Pseudomonadati; phylum Pseudomonadota; class Gammaproteobacteria; order Enterobacterales; family Enterobacteriaceae; genus Enterobacter; species Enterobacter cloacae complex sp. IR5459. Next base: position 98,738 of record NZ_JBMKIG010000002.1, on the reverse strand, counting down.
AAAAATATATGGTCATCAGACTGTCTGGATGTTGTTGCCTGAATTTCGGAAACTTATAGGGTTATTAAGGAAATAAATTTATGAAAAAGAATATTATCGCTGCTGCTATCGTTGCTACCGCTGCACTGTCTATGTCTAACGTATTCGCTGCTGCTGGCACCGTAAACTTCAACGGTGAAATTCTGGACGCAGCGTGCACCGTTGACGTTGGTTCCCAGAACCAGACCGTTGAACTGGGCAGATACAACAAGTCTGAATTCACTAATGCCGGTGACAAGACTGCTGCAACTAAATTCAGCATTGTGCTGAAAGACTGCCCGGCAACCGTAACGTCAGCTGCCGTGCGTTTCGACGGTACACCTGATGCGGCTGATTCTACTCTGCTGGCTATCGATAGCTCTGTGGCTGGCGCTGCGACCGGTGTTGCTATCAACCTGATGACCGCTGACAAGGCTGACTTGCCTCTGCACGGAACTAACGGTTATAGCTACACCCTGACCGACGCTGCTGACAATACCCTGGATTTCTACGCTCAGTACGAATCTACCGTTGCTTCAGTCACTGCGGGTCCAGCTAACTCCGTAGCCAACTTCTCTGTGGTTTACAACTAATTTCCTTTGCCGGAAAACAACAGGGGCCGGCTTTTAGGCCCCTTTTTTATCGAGGTATAAAATGCACTTTCTGAGTAAATCTTTAATTGCCTGTGCGCTGCTTTCTGCTGGCGTTTCAGCGGCCAATGCCGGAGTGGTAATTGGTGGGACGCGTGTCATTTATGACGGCAATAAAAAGGAATCCTCTATTAGCGTCAATAACCCCGACACGACGCCCTATTTGATTCAGTCGTGGGTTGAAACGTTAAATGGGGGTGCTGAGAAAGCACCTTTTATTATTACCCCGCCGCTGTATCGACTGGATAAAGATCAGCAGAACGTCGAGCGTATCGTATTAGCCGGTGCGCTGCCGCAGGATAAAGAATCGCTCTACTGGCTGAATATTAAAGCCATTCCCGCCGCGCCACGTAAAGATAATACTCTGCAAATTGCGGTAAAAACCCGCATTAAGCTCATCTATCGTCCGGCAGCGTTAAAAGGCGTTATTCCGGAAGAACTGGCGGATAAATTAACCTGGCAGCGCAGCGGTAACCAGATTCAGGTCACCAACCCCACCAATGTGGTGATGAATTTCAATGAAATAAACGTTAACGGTAAAAAGCTGGAAGACGTTTCGTACGTTCTGCCGGGCGCAACCGCGCGCTTCGATCTGCCTAAAGGGGTCAGCGGCGGGGTAGTGACCTTCAAAATTATCAATGATTACGGCGGCACCGGAAACATACATAACGCCACGATGTAATTCGCGCTGGGGTAAAGGACACCTGTTTCGTACCGATGGAGTAAATAACCGATGAGTAGCAATAAGCAGGAAATATTATTCAAACCTGCACGTCTCGCGTTTTTAATCGCTTTTGCCCTGGGGGCGGTCTCAATGACTGCTCATGCTCGCGATTATTTTAACCCTGAACTGATTGAGCTGGATAACCCGGGCATGAAAGGGGCGGATCTATCAGCGTTTGAGTCCGGTTCTCAGTTACCCGGCACCTATCGCGTCGATATCGTTCTTGGCGAACAGGTTGTCGATACCCGAGATATTAAATTTGACGCGGTGACGGGTGCCGATGGCGAGGCATCACTGCAACCCTGTCTGAGCGTCGCCCAGCTGAAAAGCTGGGGCGTGAAGACCGAACTGTTCACGGAACTGGCCTCCGGCGGCGAGTGCGCGAAGTTAAGCGCGATCCCGCAGGCCTCTGCGGAGTTCCTTTTCAGCGCCCAGCGTCTGGTGATCAGCATTCCGCAGGCGGCACTCTCCCCGCAGGCGCGCGGCTACGTACCGCCCGAGATGTGGGACGAAGGGATCACCGCCGCGATACTGAACTACAGCCTCAGTGGATCTAACAACCGGGCACGTAACGGCAACGGCAGCGATAGCAACAGCCAGTACGCCAACCTGCGCCCGGGCATTAATATCGGCCCCTGGCGGCTGCGTAACTACACCACCTGGAGCCGCGACAGCAAGGGCAACGACAAGTGGGATACGGTTTATACCTACGGCCAGCGGGCAATTATTCCTCTGAAGGCGCAACTCACCACCGGTGACAGCTCCTCCCCGGCGGACGTGTTCGACAGTATCCCGTTCCGCGGGGCGCAGCTAGCCTCCGATGACGACATGATGCCGGATTCGCTGAAAGGCTATGCGCCTGTAGTGCGCGGTATTGCGCGCACCAACGCGCAGGTGGTTATTCGTCAGAACGGTTATCAGATTTACCAGAGCTATGTGGCGCCGGGTGCGTTTGAAATTACCGATATGTACCCGACCGGCGGCGCAGGGGATCTTGACGTCACCGTGAAAGAGAGCGACGGCAGCGAGCAGCACTTCACCGTGGCTTTTGCGTCACTGCCGGTGTTGCAGCGTGAAGGGCGCTTTAAATATGCGGTGACAGGCGGCCAGTATCGCTCGTACAACAGCGACGTGGAGAAAACCCCGTTTGCTCAGCTCACCGGCATTTATGGCCTGCCGTATGGTCTGACGCTGTACGGCGGCGTGCAGGAATCGAGTAAGTATCAGTCCCTGGCGGCGGGTATTGGTAAAAACATGGGTGACTTCGGCGCGTTCTCCACCGACGTGACGCAGTCGTGGGGCACCCCTGAAGGCATGCCGAAGAGCAGCGGCCAGTCCTGGCGGATCCGCTACAGCAAAAACTTTGTTGAGACGGGCACTAACTTTGCCATCGCCGGTTATCGTTACTCCACCAGCGGCTATTACGGCATGCAGGAAGTGATGGACTCCTACGGTGACAACAGCGCATTGCAGGACCGCCGTCGCAACCGCGCCGAGCTGACCATGAGCCAGAACATCGGCCAGAACCTCGGATCGCTGATGCTGAGCGCCGTGCGTGAGGATTACTGGAATTCCGGAAAGACCATGGAGTCCTACAGCGCCGGGTATAACAACGCCTGGAACAGCGTGACCTACGGGATCACCTATACATACAGCAAAAACGGCAGTACCGATAGCTACGGCCATACGACCAGCTATGACAAGGATCAGCAAATAGCGCTGAACGTCAGCGTGCCGCTGGAGAAATTCCTGCCGCGCACCTGGGCCAACTACAGCATGAACCACAGCAAGAACAACGGTACTACGCACAACGTGGGCCTGAACGGTTCGGCACTGGAGAACAATGCCCTTAACTGGAACGTGCAGCAGGGTTACGGCACCGACGGCGTGGGGTATACCGGCAATGCTAACGCGGATTACAAAGGCACCTACGGTGAAGTAACGGCGGGCTACGGCTACGACAAAGACAGCGATCGTCTGAACTACGGTCTGCAGGGCGGGATCATTGCTCATGCCGATGGCGTGACCTTCTCACAGCCGCTGGGGGAAACCAACGTGCTGGTGAAAGCGCCAGGGGCGAAAGGGGTGGGAATCCAGAACCAGAGCGGGGCGAAAACCGACTGGCGTGGCTACACCGCTGTCAGCAATCTGATGCCGTACCGCAAAAACGACGTGGCGCTGATGACCGATACGCTGCCTGATGATGTCGAGCTTGAATTGACAAATAAAACTGTTATTCCAACACGAGGGGCCATTGTTCGCGCAGAATATAACGCAAACATAGGAATGCGAGTACTCATGAATTTAACTCTGAGTAATGGTCAACCTATTCCCTTTGGTGCTATTGCAACAATAAAAGAAGAAAATAATAAAGCCTTCATCGTTGGTGATAAAGGGCAGGTTTATTTGACCGGGCTGTCCCCGAAATTCACCTTGAATGTTGTGTGGGGCGATGACGCAAAGAGCAAGTGTCAAGTGAATTATAATGACGAAAACCAATCCGAAGGAGGGGTGATAATAATAAATGAAACATGTCGTTGAAAATCTGTCACTTCTCTTTAAGGTAAGGTGCTATATGCAAGTTGTTAAATTATTTTTGCTGGTTATCGGTTTGTTTTCCGGTGTATCAGGATACTGCTGTAACTATAGTTTTATTGGTTCACCCTATACTGTTAACTATGGCAACATCGTTGTTCAGCGGGACCTGGCAATAGGCCAACCTATATCTAATGAAATTTATGGCACATTAGCTCAAGCTTATATATGTCAAACTAGTGGCTCGGAAGGTTCAAGTACAGGTATGAAAAGCGTAATACTCCCATATAAATTTACTTCTTCCAGTGGAGTCAGGGTTTATCAAACAAATGTTCCCGGCGTAGGTATATCCTTCGGCTGGTATGAGCAAACCACTGCAGGTGGAGCGGGATTCACAGGGAATAATTATATTCAAACAACGGATACTCAAATTTATTCATGGACCAGTAACCCTGGCGAAGTTGATAACTTTAAGTTCCAGCCAATTATACGTTTATGGAAAACAGGTAATATTACCTCTGGTGCGCTATCAGGGCAGATAGCAGCTTTTATTGCATATACTGCCCAGTACGGCGGTGGCTCTCAAGTCAGCAATATACCTATTTATGCAGGCTCAGGTAGTATTACTCAAGTGGCATGTTCTATTACAACACCAAACTTAGTATTTCCAATAGGTGATGTGCTTGCATCAAGTTTTGGGAGCAGCATAGGGACTACACCTGCTAATGCAAGTAATATTCAGAACCTCGGCTTGAATTGTGATGCTGGTGCAAACATTAACGTAGCATTAAATGGAACGCAAAATCCTGACGTTGGAACAACAAGTATATTAGCTTTAACAAACCAGGGAAGTGCTGATGTGGCTAAAGGCGTTGGTGTGCAGCTTTTATATAATGGCAGCCCATTTATATTAAATAACCGTATTGTGCTGAAAAGATCGTCAGGCGGTCAGGAAACCTTCCCTCTTACCGCTCGTTATTATCAGACCAAAACAGCCGTTACTACCGGTAAGGCAAATGCATCAGCAACGTTAGATCTCACTTATCAATGATAGCAAGGAGAAAATAAAATGAAAAAGTTAAGTGTATTAGCCGCTGCAACAATAGTTCTGTTGATGAATACCTCCGCTCAGGCAGGCGACCCGGTCACCCTGAATATTACCGGCAACGTCATTGCCTCTCCTTGTCAGGTAAGCAGTGACAGTATTACGAAATCGGTCGATCTTGGACAAAATATCCAGGCGTCATCGCTGCAAACCGCAGGTGCGGCCACCGATTGGGTCAATTTTGATATCAACCTGAACAGCTGTCCGGCAGGAACGACGAAGGCCATTATGACCATGCATGGCACCGCCGATCTCAATAATCCGGCTGATATGTATCGTAATACCGGCACCGCAACCAACCTGGCCGTTCAGGTACAAAGTCAGGCAGGGGAGCAACTGGGTAATACCAAAACGATTTCCGGAACTATCGCCAGTAATGCCTATACCTACAAACTGCGGGCACGTGCTTATACCCAGAACGGCGGCGTGATGCCAGGCAGTATTAGCTCGGTGGTTACGGCAACCTTTGAATATCAATAGCCTGAATGCGCTCCAGCCTGCTGGAGCGCAACGGAGATTTCACATGCTTAAACGTAAATGGCTTGCCAGCGCATTCATGATGATGTTGCCATGGCTATCCTATGCTGATGCGTCGCTGACGCTGACCGGTAACGTGGTTGCCAGCCCCTGTACGGTGGATACCGATACGGTTAACAAAACTGTGGATTTAGGTACCCTGCAACGCCGGGATCTGCAAACCGCAGGAGAAGGCGGGGAGTGGCAGGACTTCGACCTGCTGCTCACCAATTGTCCGGCCGGAACGACCAAAGTGACGGCTATAGTTAGCGGCACGCCCGATACCCAGGACGCCACCGCATGGAAAAACAGCGGCACCAGTGACAACACGGCGCTTCGGATCGCCAGCCGCGATCGTAGCCAGACAGTTGCACCGGGCGATTCGCTGGCTCAGAACGTTAACATCAGCACGCGTTCAGCCTCATTCCTCCTGTCGGCCAGAATGTTTACCCCGCAGGGCAGTGCCACCGCTGGGACATTCCAGTCGGTCATAAACGTCGATTTTACCTGGCAGTAGATCACTTTACGGCAATAAACCTCTGATATTTATTTAAAGGTGCACTATGCCTTATCGTTTATCCTTTGAAAACGCGGTACGCGGAATACGTTTTCAACCTATTTATTCCGTGGCTGAAAAAGCAATTAAAGCCTGGGAGATATTAAGTTTATTGCAGCCCGGGATTAATCATGAGCAGTACTTTGCTTCTCAATCGGATCAAACCTGTATGAATATCCTGTGCTGGCAGTTGCAGATTATTTATAAGATGAAAAACAAAAAACGTTATTATTTAAACGTTCCTGCCAGACTGCTTTGCTCTTTACAGGCTGTTCAATGCCTTCTGCCCTGGCTACGGGAGGGGATTGTTCTCGAAGTCCAGGATCCGCACGAGTTTATTTCTCTTTCCTGCTCTGAACGCCGGGCGTTTAACGCCCATGTCAGGATGATCAAATCCATGGGAGCTGAACTTTGGCTGGATGATATCAAGCCGGATCAGTTCAGCGATTTAGCCGATGATCTGGCGCGATTCGATGGCGTCAAAATTGATAAAAGCGTTATTCTGGAAGAGCCTTCATCCTTAAGCTCGCTGATTGCAGATTGCGCCCGATACGTTCAATTCGTGCTCGTGGAAGGGGTGGAAAATAGCCAGCATTATGAAATTGCCGAGGAGAGTGGAAGCCATTTTCTCCAGGGATTTATGTGGCCTGAAGAGCAATTTTATATCAGCTATACATCGGTTTGAACATGCTAAAGATTTTAATAAATGATCCGGACCTCCTGTTTCGAAGAGGTATGAAGTACTTTCTAAGCGATTTTTTCTGTAAGCGGTTTAATCGTCATGTTGAATTTATCACCGACTATACATCGGAAAATATTGCTGACGCGGATGTGATTATTCTTTCGCTTTGCAATGGTGAACGTTACATCTGTCTGCCGGAACTCCGCGCGCGGCAAAAGGGTATAATAATTGGTTTAGTTGATGAAGAAGATGATTCCCGAATTTCTCCATCCTGCTTTGCCGATATAGTCTATATCCTGCGGCGCGAACCGCTGAGTGAAATTACGCGAAAACTTACTTTCGCCTGGCAAAAATGGATAGAGATCCAGGAATTTCAAGGTTATAAATCGTGCTTCGGGTGTAAACATGTTTCGCTGTCTCTCACCCAGCTTGAAATAATCACCGGATTGAATAAAGGATATTCTTTTCAGGAGGTTGCGATAAATATGAATATCACCTATAAGACAGTTACAACGCATAAATATTTGATAATGCGAAAATTTTGCTTGAGAAATGATTATGACCTGTTTCGCTTTTTAGGCAGGCTGAACCAAAAAAGCGCAATCTAATTATTACAGTAAACGCCTCAACAAAAGCATAGATAATCTGCCGTTGCGCTGCTACCCTCGCGCAATTGCGGTCATTGTACAACCCTGACCGCAAGAGCTTATCGGGACCAGGTTATGCCCGATAAGCACAGCATCATCAGTCGTTATTCAAAGAGGAGATTAAACCCGGCTGCCCCACAAATCATACTCGTCGGCGTTTTCGACCTTCACGCGAATAATATCGCCCGGCTTGACGTTGGTTTCGCCGTTCAGGTACACCGCGCCGTCGATTTCAGGCGCATCCGCCATGCTGCGGCCAATCGCGCCTTCTTCGTCCACTTCGTCGATAATCACCAGAATTTCGCGGCCCACTTTCTCCTGCAAGCGTTCAGCAGAGATCTGCTGTTGCAGCTGCATAAAGCGGTTCCAGCGCTCCTCTTTTACCTCTTCCGGTACCTGGTCCGCCAGCTCGTTGGCCGTTGCGCCTTCAACCGGGCTGTACTTGAAGCAGCCGACGCGATCCAGACGCGCCTCTTTCAGGAAGTCGAGCAGCATCTGGAAATCTTCTTCGGTTTCACCCGGGAAGCCGACAATAAAGGTGGAGCGCAGGGTCAGATCCGGACAGATTTCACGCCACTGCTTGATGCGCGCCAGCTGGCGGTCAACGGAGCCAGGGCGTTTCATCAGCTTCAGAATGCGCGGGCTGGCATGCTGTAGCGGGATATCCAGGTACGGCAGGATTTTGCCTTCCGCCATCAGCGGGATCACATCGTCAACGTGCGGGTACGGGTAGACGTAGTGCAGACGCGTCCAGATCCCGAGCTTAGCCAGCTGCTCGCACAGGCCGACCATGCTGGTTTTCACTGGCTCACCGTTGTGGAAACCGGAACGGTGTTTAACGTCCACGCCGTAGGCGGAGGTGTCCTGGGAGATGACCAGCAGCTCCTTCACGCCCGCGTCGGCCAGGCGTTTGGCTTCTGCCAGCACCTCGCCAATCGGACGGCTCACCAGATCGCCACGCATCGACGGGATGATGCAGAAGGTGCAGCGATGGTTGCAGCCTTCGGAAATTTTCAGGTAGGCGTAGTGGCGCGGCGTCAGCTTCACGCCCTGTTCCGGCACCAGGCTCAGGAACGGGTTGTGCTTTGGTTTGGGGACGTAGTGATGAACATGTTCCAGCACCTGCTCGTAGCTGTGTGGACCGGTGATCTCCAGCACCTTCGGGTGCACTTCACGGATCTGGTCTTCTTTTGCGCCCAGGCAGCCGGTCACAATCACTTTGCCGTTTTCCGTCAGGGCTTCACCAATGGCTTCCAGGGATTCCTGAACCGCGCTGTCGATAAAGCCGCAGGTGTTGACGATCACCATGTCGGCGTTGTCGTAGCTTGGCACCACGTCATAGCCTTCAGTGCGAAGTTCAGTCAGGATGCGTTCGGAGTCCACCAGGTTCTTCGGGCAGCCCAGGGAGACAAAGCCGATTTTCGGCGGGTGCGTAACATTGCTCATAGGTTAAAAATTCATCAATTATGGAGTTATCAGGGCGGGATTTTACAGCGTATCGCGGGGGATTTATACACTCTTGATGGCGCAGTTGAGGCCGGCAATCGTTGTAACATTGTAAAGAATGTTAATCAGTTATCGTTTATTGATCCCAGGCATTACATTGTACAAAAAATGACCTTATTCTTAATGAGGTAACATGGCTGACAGAGGAGGAATAGCATGTCCGTTGACAGACTGAAACGCGATCTGCTTAACAAGCTGATCAACGCCCGAATCGACCTGGCTGCATATCTGCAACTCCGCAAGGCGAAAGGGTATATGTCAGTCAGCGAAAGCGAAAATCTGCGTGATAACTTCTTTGAACTTTGCAATTTCATGCGTGAAAAAGCACCCATCCTGAAAGCGCACTACGCTGAAAGCGAATTAGTGGCGCTGCGCCGCGCCGCCGAGGTGCTCTCCATCGCCGGGGTCTGTTTGATGAACGGACGTCACGACTGCCCGAATTTTATTGCCGTTAACGCGGAGAAGCTTGAAAACTGCCTGACCACGCTCGCGCTTTGCATCATGTGTCTGAACAAGCCGGAAACGCTTGCCCGGCACTGAACCCGGGGGAGGCAACTCCCCCTTCTGATTAAGCTTTTGTAAAAGTGGTAACGCACCCGGGAACAGTGGCTAATCTTTAAGCCATATGTCGATAAAGGAGTGCGTTATGCCTCGATCCTCGCTGATTTTCCTTCCAGTCTTGTTATTCCCGCTTTCACTGCTTGCAGCGCCTGAGACGGTTAAGGTCGACGTGCTACAGACAAAACTGGATCACCCCTGGTCGCTGGCGTTTCTGCCAGATAACAAGGGGCTGCTCATCACGCTCAAAGACGGGCAGCTTAAGCACTGGCAGGCAGGGAAAGGGCTCTCCGATCCGATTGTCGGCGTGCCGAAAGTGTGGGCGAGCGGCCAGGGCGGACTGCTGGACGTCGCGCTGGCCCCGGATTTTGCACAATCACGGCGGGTCTGGCTCAGCTTCGCCGAGGCAGGTAATGATGGCAAAGCGGGTACCGCGGTGGGCTATGGGCGGTTGAGCGATGACCTGTCGCGCATTGAGGGCTTCCAGGTGGTGTTCCGACAGATGCCGAAGCTCTCTACCGGCAACCACTTTGGCGGACGGCTGGTGTTCGACGGCAAAGGCCATCTCTTTATTGGCCTGGGTGAAAACAACCAGCGCCCGACGGCGCAGGATCTGGACAAGCTTCAGGGCAAGGTGGTGCGCCTGACGGAGGACGGAAAAGTGCCACCGGATAATCCGTTTGTGAACACCGCCGGAGCGCGCCCGGAAATCTGGTCCTATGGCATTCGCAACCCGCAGGGAATGGCGATGAACCCGTGGAGTGACACGCTGTGGCTCAACGAACACGGACCACGCGGTGGGGATGAGATTAACATTCCTGAGAAGGGCAAAAACTACGGCTGGCCCCTGGCGACGCACGGGATCAATTACAGCGGGCTGAAAATCCCGGAAGCGAAAGGCGAGCACGTTGAGGGCACTGAAAAACCGCTGTTTGTCTGGAAAGTGTCGCCCGCCGTCAGCGGCATGGCGTTCTACAACAGCGACGTCTTCCCGCAGTGGAAAAACAAGCTGTTTATCGGCGCGCTGAAGGAGAAAGACGTCATCGTGCTGAGCGTGAAGGGCAATAGCGTGACGGAGGATGGGCGAATTCTTGGGGATAAAGATCAGCGTATCCGCGATGTGCGCGTCGGGCCGGATGGTTATCTGTACGTGCTGACCGACGAGACGGACGGGCAGCTTTGGAAAGTCAGCCCGTCCGGGTCGTAATCAGGTCACCGGGATCATCACCACGTTGCGATACGCCGGGCGCTCGCTGAGCTGCTGGATCCAGCGCTCAAGGTGAGGGCGCGGGGTCCAGCTGAGACCCATGTTAGTGAGGTTCCAGACGAAGGGGGCGACGGCGATATCGCCCACGCCGAACGTGTCGCCGGAGAACCAGGTATGCTTCGCCAGTTCGTCGTCCATCATCGCAAACAGCGACTCGCACGCATCCTGGGCGGCATGAATGGCGGGATAATCACGATCGGCTTCCGGCGTACGGATAAGCCCCATCAGGATCACGCGGTGCGTGGGGGAAAGCGTCTGGTTTGCCCAGTCCATCCATTTTTCGCCCTGCGCGCGCTGGGCCGGATTTTCAACCCACAGGCGACCCTGGCCGTACTGCGCGGCGAGATAACGCACAATGGTATTGGACTCCCACAGCGTGGCGTCTGTCTCGTCATCGCGCAGCAACGGCACCAGCCCGTTTGGGTTCATCGCCAGATAGTCGGCGTCTTTATTCACCCCGAACGCCATGCCAGCCATAATTTGGTTGAACGGTAAATCCAGCTCCTCCAGCGTCCAGAGCACTTTCTTCACGTTAGTCGAATTGTTCCTGCCCCACAGCGTAATCATATTTACTCCCGATGAGATGTGAATCCGAGTCAGCTTTTCGCCATGGTGAGATAAACCTAACAATTACGCAACAGATGCTAAAAAAAACGCCGCAATCAAAGCGTATCTGAATGTTATTGCATAAACTTTAAAAACTTTACCTGGAACAGGTTTCTTTGAAGGCTGTAGTGCGCTATTACTCATCGCTTCTTGCGACACGGTGATTGTGACGTGATTTTTAGAATGGACACTCGGGTGGCATTTATGACGCAAAAAACTTCTTCTCTGCGCAGCCTGGCGGCAGGCTCGGCGCTGCTTTTCCTTTTTGCCCCAACGCTTCATGCGGCGGAACAGACAGCGCCCGAAGCGCCGCCTGTTGATGCGCGCGCCTGGATCCTGATGGATTACGCCAGCGGGAAAGTGCTGGCGGAAGGTAACGCCGACGAAAAACTCGACCCGGCGAGCCTGACGAAAATTATGACCAGCTATGTGGTCGGCCAGGCGTTGAAAGCGGGCAAGATCAAGCTGAATGACATGGTCACCGTCGGGAAAGATGCCTGGGCGACCGGTAACCCGGCGCTGCGCGGCTCGTCCGTGATGTTCCTGAAGCCCGGTGATCAGGTCTCCGTTTCCGATCTGAATAAAGGGGTCATTATTCAGTCGGGAAATGATGCCTGTATTGCGCTGGCCGATTACGTCGCGGGCAGTCAGGATTCGTTTATTGGGCTGATGAATGGCTACGCGAAAAAACTGGGTCTGACCAATACCACCTTTAAAACCGTTCACGGCCTGGATGCGCCGGGTCAGTTCAGTACCGCGCGCGATATGGCGCTGCTGGGCAAAGCGCTGATCCATGACGTTCCGGATGAGTACGCCATCCATAAAGAGAAAGAGTTTACCTTCAATAATATTCGCCAGCCTAACCGTAACCGCCTGCTCTGGAGCAGTAATGTTAACGTGGACGGCATGAAAACCGGTACAACTGCCGGGGCCGGATACAACCTGGTGGCTTCTGCGACGCAGGGCGATATGCGCCTGATCTCGGTGGTGCTGGGCACGAAAACCGACCGCATTCGTTTTAACGAGTCAGAAAAACTGCTGACCTGGGGTTTCCGCTTCTTTGAAACCGTCACGCCGATTAAGCCGGACGCCACCTTCGTCAGCCAGCGCGTCTGGTTTGGTGATAAAAGTGAAGTAAACCTGGGGGCAGGTGAAGCGGGGTCCGTCACCATTCCACGCGGCCAGCTGAAAAACCTGAAAGCGAGCTATACCCTGACCGAGCCACAGCTGACCGCGCCGTTAAAAAAAGGCCAGGTGGTCGGGACGATAGATTTCCAGCTTAACGGCAAATCCATTGAGCAGCGTCCGCTGGTGGTAATGGAAGCGGTGGAAGAGGGCGGCTTCTTCAGCCGGATATGGGACTTTGTGTTAATGAAATTCCACGGCTGGTTTGGCAGCTGGTTCAGCTAAGTTTTTGCCGGGTGGCGCTGCGCTTACCCGGCCTACGTTCGAGCCGTTGTAGGCCGGGTAAGGCGAAGCCGCCACCCGGCATAACCTCAATACATCAACTTCACCTGCTGCGCTTTCGCGTATGCCACCAGCTCGTCATCCGGGCGGCAATCACTGACGATGGCGTCAAAGCGCGACAGTTCACCCATCCTTGCCGGACGGACCTTGCCAAATTTACTGTGATCAACCACCAGCACATGCTGCTGTGCGGCGTTGAGCGCCCACTGTTTCACCGGTAACTCTTCAAGATTAAAACAGGTTGCCCCCTGTTTCACATTCACGCCCGCCGCAGAGTAAAAGGCGATATCCGGGCATACATTGCTCAGCGTGTCCTGAATATTCAGCGGTTTGAAAATGGCGTTGCTGGCATGAAATTCGCCGCCACACAAAATCACCCGGCACGCCGGTTTCTCCTGCAAGGCAAGGAAGGTGTTTAGCGAATAACAGACGGCGGTAAACGGAACGGTTCTGTCGATGGCCTCGATGATCCACGGGGTTGTCGTACCGCAGTCAAAAAACAGCGTTTGATGCGGCTGCACCAGCGAGGCGGCGAGCCGCGCGGCTTTGCGCTTCTCCTCCACCAGGCGTGTTTTTTGATCGCTTAACAGATAATGGCTGGCGCTACGCGGCTCCAGAACAATATACCCGCCAAGCAGCACAACGGGGGCGCTGTCGCTGTTCAGATCGCGACGAATGGTCATTTCAGACACGCCAAGCAGGGTAGCGGCTTCCTTAAGATGCAGCTTATCGCTGCGCTTCAGCGCCTGGAGCAGCTGAGCAATGCGGTCATCGCGACGTGTTTCCATAGATCCTCGGGCTAAAAAAGTGAGCCCCCGCAGGGCGGGGGCTCAAGTGTAACCTGACGGACCGGGGTTAGTCACGTATCCAGCCTTTGCGGATCGGAAGGGCAAACAGAACGCGATAGGCCTGTGATAATCCACGATAAAGCGCCGGACCAAAGAGGCTCCACAGGATGGCTGCGCTGACGCAGCCCATCAGTCCCACCAGGAAACCGCCGACCATATCCAGCGGCCAGTGCACGCCCAGGTAGACGCGGGACCAGGCGATGGCGCCCGCCACGCCCATCAGCACTACGCCGGACCACAGGCGATGCCAGAACAGGAAGGCCAGCGCAAAGGTGAAGATCACCGTGCCGTGATCGCTCGGGAACGAGTCGTCCGGCGCATGGTGCAGGAAGTTGTAGCCGACGCGATCGACAAACGGACGATCGTGTGGGAAGGCGTGGCCCAGCACGTAGCTTGCCAGCACGCTGACGCCGATCGCCATCGCCATTTTGATCACCAGATGGCGCTGGGCGGTGACCTGTGTACGAGGTCCCCATAACCAGAGGATCACCGCCAGCGCCGGTACAATGCTGATCACATCTTTCGCAATGAAGGTGGCGAGATCGATCATCCATTCCGGTGACGACGGCGTGGCGTTGAGCAGGTAAAACAGTTCGTAGTTCAGATTTTCTAACATAATCTCGTTACTCTTTAGCAAACCAGGCGGAAACCAGCCCGTAAACCAGCACCTGGGAAAACCAGACCCACCACCCGGCCCACAGGTTGTGAGAGAAAAAATGCGCGCCGCGCATGACCTGCCCGAATCCCATCAGCAGCCCCATAACAACGCCCAACGCGACAAAGGTCCAGGCCAGGCGTGGACGTTCACGCCAGAAGGCAAAAAACAGCCCCATCACCATAAACCCGCTTGAGGCGTGGCCGCCGGGAAAGCAGCGTCCCGGTCCGCTGTCTGCCGGAATCGCGCTGAACAGGGGATACGAGACGGCTTTGCCGCCATACTCCACCAGATCCCACGGACAGCTGTGGTGGCTCATGCTTTTCAGGGCTCCTACAACGAGCGCGCCCAGACCCATCAGAAGCGCGGCCGTCACCAGCCGGGCATTGCGTCTGTAAGTCCCGTAAACCAGCGCGATGACGGCCAGGGCAATGGCCACATATTTCGCCAGCCGATGGTTGAGCAGATCCAGCAGCGGATTTTGCTGTAGCGGGAAATGATGCGTCGCCGCGTCATACCAGAAGCCGGTGATCCATCGGTCAAGCGATTCATCGCGCGAAAGCCAGGTAAAAAGCAGCGCAAGGACGATCAGCACGAAAAGCTGATAACCATAAAAGCGGGCAGGCAAACGGTAAAGGCGTTTTGTCTTATTTGTCGGTAACTTAGATAATTCTGAAGGGCTGACGGCGTGTGTCATAGTTTCGGTCAATAACGTGAAATAGCACTATCATAAGGAGGGCAACTTAAGGAAACCTTAAACAACAACGATAAGTGCCTTATTTCTGTTTTTTCACGTTAATTTGCTATCTCAGACAGCGGCAATTCATTACACTCATCGCGATTTTTTCATATTAAAGAGATTGCATGATAAACCGTTCTTCTTCCGGTAATCGTCTGGGTCGTCAGGCGTTACTTTTTCCTCTGTGTCTGGTGCTTTACGAATTCTCTACCTACATCGGCAACGACATGATCCAGCCAGGCATGCTGGCTGTGGTTGAGCAGTACAACGCAGGTATTGAGTGGGTACCTACATCGATGACCGCCTATCTCGCGGGCGGCATGTTTTTACAGTGGCTTTTAGGGCCGCTGTCGGATCGTATTGGCCGCCGCCCGGTGATGCTGACGGGCGTGGTATGGTTTATCGTCACCTGTCTCGCCACGCTGCTGGCGCAGAACATTGAGCAGTTCACGTTGCTGCGTTTTCTTCAGGGCGTGAGCCTGTGCTTTATTGGTGCCGTGGGCTACGCCGCTATTCAGGAGTCGTTTGAGGAGGCGGTATGTATCAAAATTACCGCGCTGATGGCGAACGTGGCGCTGATTGCACCGCTTCTGGGGCCGCTGGTGGGAGCCGCATGGGTCCACGTCGCGCCGTGGGAAGGGATGTTCGTGCTCTTTGCCGCGCTTGCGGCCATCTCTTTCTTTGGTCTGCACCGTGCGATGCCGGAGACCGCCACCCGCCTGGGCGAAAAGCTCTCGCTTAAAGAGCTGGGGCGTGATTATAAGGCGGTGCTGAAAAACGGCCGTTTTGTCGCGGGCGCGCTGGCGACGGGCTTTGTCAGCCTGCCGCTGCTGGCGTGGATTGCCCAGTCGCCGGTCATTATCATCAGCGGCGAACAGCTTAGCAGCTATGAGTATGGCCTGTTACAGGTGCCGATTTTTGGCGCGCTGATTATCGGTAACCTGGTGCTGGCGCGTCTGACGTCACGCCGTACCGTGCGTTCGCTGATTATTATGGGCGGTTGGCCCATAGCGGCAGGGCTGATTATCGCGGCGGTGGCGACCGTAGCCTCGTCTCATGCGTACCTGTGGATGACGGCGGGGCTGAGCATTTACGCGTTTGGTATCGGCGTGGCGAATGCCGGTCTGGTACGCCTGACGCTGTTCGCCAGTGAAATGAGTAAAGGCACGGTGTCTGCCGCGATGGGGATGCTGCAAATGCTGATTTTCACCGTCGGAATTGAGGTGAGCAAGCATGCTTATGCTTTTGGCGGAAACGGGCTCTTCAGCCTGTTCAATCTCGCAAACGGTGTGCTGTGGGTAGGTCTGATGGTGGTGTTCCTGAAGGACAAACGCGTCGGAAATGCCCTGCAACCGTAATCCTTATTCCCTCTCCCCCCTAGGCGAGCTCGGGACAGTTCCCTCTCCCTGTGGGCTGAGGGATCCCCAGTAATTTGAAAGCAAAAGCGATAACGTTGCCTCAGAATAACTGAGGGCTTTCAGCGATGCCTCGGTCCGGCTGTAAATCGCTGAGGCGTTTCCTGTAGGCCGGGGCGAGGCGCAGGGATGCGCCGAGAGGGCGGGCTTTACAGGGATGTTACCTCCGCCCGTCCCCGATAAGCCGGAAGGAATAAGCCGAAGGCACCGCGAAGCGGCGATTTACCGCCGGAAGCCCGGGTCGCCAGGGTGGTGGCGACTGAGCCACCCTGGCACGTTCACCGGTCATGTCGTGACAGAGTAGCAAGGAACATAAAGTGAACGGAATGACCACCAGAGCTGTATGTTCCCCCTCACCCCAGCCCTCTCCCTCAAGGGAGAGGGGGCCGTCTGTGCAGGCATTATTTTGTGGGGAACCCTCAGCCCTGTGGGAGAGGTTTAGGGTGAGGGCACCAGAGCGCACTGAATCAATTAAACGGCGCCCTCCCATCCAGCACCCTATCAATTACGTCCAGCACCCCTTCGTCATTATTGTTCGGCGCTTCATAGCGGGCCACCGCTTTAATATGCGGTCTGGCATTGGCCATCGCGAAGCCAAACCCAGCCTGTCGCAGCATCTCCACGTCGTTACCGCTGTCGCCAAAGGCCACCACTTCACTGTCCTCAATGCCCCAGCGCGCTTGCAGGATCCGCAGGCCGTTAGCTTTGTGTACGCCGGGGATAATCAGGTCGATACTACCGTGTCCCGTGGTCACCGTCACCATGATGTCGCCAAGCTTCTCATGCAGCAGCGCCTGAATGCGCGGAATTTCGTCGTCAGAGACGTTTAGCCCGAATTTGAAGAAAATATCGTTGAGGTTGTCAAAGCTGCTGACGCTTTCAAGGCGGTGATAGTATTTCGCAGCAATCGCTTTGAAGAGGTCGTTATACGTTTTCAGCGTGTAGGCGCTGTTTTTTCCGCAGGCAATTATCTCAATGCCGGGCACGTCGTTTAACAGGGTGGCGACGGTCAGAAAATGCTCTTTCGACAGTTCGCCGTTAAACACGTCTTCGCCCGCATCTACCACCCAGCCGCCGTTTTCGGCGACGAAGGCAATTTCATGGGCGATCTCCGGGAAAAATGAGATCAGCTGGTAGTACTGGTTTCCGCTGGCGACCACAAAACGGATGCCTTGCGCTTTCATGCGCGCGT
The DNA here is from genome assembly GCF_049238005.1 of Enterobacter cloacae complex sp. IR5459. Taxonomy (NCBI): domain Bacteria; kingdom Pseudomonadati; phylum Pseudomonadota; class Gammaproteobacteria; order Enterobacterales; family Enterobacteriaceae; genus Enterobacter; species Enterobacter cloacae complex sp. IR5459. Next base: position 81,052 of record NZ_JBMKIG010000002.1, on the reverse strand, counting down.
ACTGCGCCAGAAAACGCGCGCGGTTATAGGTTTTCGCATCGCTCAGGAAGGAGCCATCCATGTCGACTGCAATCAGTTTAACGCTCATATCCCTTCTCCATTGACGTTGTTTCTGCTTCCGGTTTTGCCACCGCTCGCGCCACCAGGGCGGCAATAATGACTAACCCTAATACCACCAGCATCGCGCTGCGTAACCCGTAGTGCTCACCGAGGAATCCAAGCAGCGGCGGGCCCACCAGGAAAGCGAGGTAGCCCGTGGTCGCCACGACGCTCACGCGCGTCGGCGCGTCGGGGCCGGTATCGCTGGCAGCGGAAATGGTCAGCGGGAAGCCAAGGGAGGCGCCCAGTCCCCACAGGATCACCGACACGCCGGCAATCCAGTCCACATCCACAAAGATAATCATCGCGATGCCCAGCCCACCCAGCAGGGCGCTGGCACGGACGACAGCCACGCGGCTGTAACGGTCGATAAACCAGCCCCCGGTAAAGCGTCCGACGGTCATGCCGAGCGTAAACCCGGCGTAAATCAGCGAGCCGGAGGTGGGGCTAAATCCGTGCCCGTCCACCATCAGCAACGGTAGCCAGTCGTTGGCCGAGCCTTCAGCAAACGCCATCGCCAGCACCACCACGCCAATCAGCATTAGCTGGAAATCACGATAAAAGGGCAACCCTTTTTCCGCAGACTTCTGTTCGTCCGTGGCGTGTTGTCCTGTGCCTGCGGGAATAGCCCTGATGCCGGTGAGGATCGGGATAATACAGACCAGCGCCGCCAGCAAAATGTGCACATTGGCCGCAATGCCCAGCGCCGTCAGCGCCATCCCCACGCCCGCGCCCGCCAGCGTGCCGAGGCTGTAAAAGCCATGCATCATCGGCAGCACCGTTTTGTTCATCGCCTGTTCGACGGCGGCCCCCTCGACGTTAATGGCCACTTCCGCCGCACCAAAGCTGCCGCCAAATACCATCAGCCCAAGGGCAAACATCAGCGGCGAGGCGAACCACAGCGCCACGCTCAGACCGAGCATTCCCACCACGGCGCAGCACATGGTGGTGCGAATCACCGCGCGCGTGCCAAAGCGCTTCACCAGCCAGGCCGAGCAGAGGATGCCGCTCATCGAGCCAATCGACAGGCCAAACAGTACGATCCCCATCTCCGCCGTCGAGACGGACAGCGTATCGCGGATTGCCGGGGTGCGCGTTGCCCAGGAAGCCATCAGCAGCCCGGGGATGAAGAAGAACATAAACAGCGCCCACATGCGCAGATGCAGGGCTTTGCGAGGAGAAGTTAGCGTCATTGGGATCAGCACCAGAAGTACAACAATAGCGACAACACTAGCAACTTTGTGTACATTTGTACACAAACTGGATGAGGATTTTATGAGCAGACCACCGAACGACCCTAACCGCCGCGAGAAGATACTCCAGGCGACGCTGGACACCATTGCTGAGCACGGTATTCATGCCGTCACGCACCGCAAAATTGCCACCTGCGCAGGCGTGCCGCTGGGGTCGATGACCTACTATTTCGACGGAATGGAGTCGCTTCTGGAGGAGGCCTTCACGTGGTTTACGCAGCAGATGTCTCAGCAGTACCGGGATTTCTTCGCGGGGGTGACCGGGCGGGAGAGGGCGTGCGAGGCCATAACCACGCTGATCCACAGTTCAGCCGTGACCACGCCACACAATATGGCGCTGATGTATCAGTTATACGCGTTTATGCACCGCAGCGCCGCGCTGAAAACGGTGATGCAGGACTGGATGAAGATGAGCCAGACTACGCTTGAGCAGTGGTTTGATCCGGCCACCGCCCGTGCGCTGGATGCGTTTATCGAGGGGATGACGCTGCATTTTGTAACCGACCGGTCGCCGTTAACCCGGGAGGAGATCCGGGTGATGGTGGGGCGGATTGCAGGCGAGGATACCGTCTGATAGCGCTCGCCCCGGCCACGCCTGATGTCAGGAGATTTTTTTCCCGCTGGCGTCAACGACGACTTCGCCATCTTCCTTCGTAAATGCCCCTTTTTGCGCGTCCGGAAGGATGTCGAGAACGACTTCAGAAGGGCGGCACAGCCGGGTACCCAGCGGCGTCACCACAATCGGACGGTTAATCAGAATAGGGTATTGCAGCATGAAATCGATAAGCTGGTCGTCGGTGAAATGTCCCTGTGAAAGGCCCAGTTGCTCATAAGGCTCGACGTTTTTGCGCAGCAGATCGCCTATGGAAATCCCCATATCTGCAATCAGCCTTGTCAGTTCATCACGCGACGGTGGGTTCTCAAGATAGAGAATAATTTCGGGTTCCGTACCGCTGTTGCGGATCATCTCCAGCGTATTGCGCGACGTGCCGCAGGCCGGGTTGTGGTAGATAGTGATATGGCTCATATCCGTTACTCATTACAGTGTGAAGGAGAGACGTAGCGCCAGCGCGGCAAGCGTCACAAAGAGAACTGGCAGCGTCATTATGATGCCCGTCCTGAAATAGTAGCCCCAGGTAATAGTCATGTTTTTCTGTGCCAGCACATGAAGCCATAGCAGGGTAGCCAGGCTCCCGATGGGGGTAATTTTCGGCCCCAAATCGCAGCCAATCACGTTAGCGTAAATCATCGCCTCTTTAACCAACCCTGTTGCAGCACTACCCTCAATGGAGAGCGCGCCAATCAGCACCGTTGGCATATTGTTCATTATGGATGACAGGAAGGCGGTGATAAATCCGGTTCCCAGCGTGGTGACCCAGAGTCCGTACCCGGCTAAGTAATCAAGAACGCCTGAAAGAGACTCCGTCAGCCCGGCGTTGCGCAGGCCATACACCACCAGATACATCCCCAGCGAGAAGATAACAATTTGCCACGGCGCGCCGCGCAGCACTTTTCCGGTGTTAATGGCGTGCCCGCGTTTAGCAACGGCAAACAAAATCAGCGCGCCAGTTGTTGCGATAGCGCTGACCGGGATACCCAGAGGTTCAAGCACAAAGAAACCGACGAGCAGTAGCAGCAGCACGATCCAGCCCGTTCTGAACGTTGGCAGGTCGTGAATGGCCAAAGCAGGCTCGCGGAGTTTTGCCAGGTCATATTCGGGGGGGATTTCATTTCGGAAGAACAGATGCAGCATCACCAGCGTTGCGGCAATCGCAGCGATATCAACCGGGATCATCACCGAGGCGTATTCGCTAAAGCCCAGCTTAAAGAAGTCCGCTGAGACGATGTTGACCAGGTTGGAGACAATCAGCGGCAGGCTGGCGGTATCGGCGATAAATCCCGCCGCCATCACGAACGCCAGCGTGGCCTGCTTGCTGAACCCCAGCGCCAGCAGCATGGCGATAACGATAGGCGTCAGGATCAATGCCGCACCGTCATTGGCGAACAGCGCCGCCACGGCCGCACCCAGCAGCACGATCCAGGTAAACAGCAACCGCCCGCGACCGTTTCCCCAGCGAGCAACGTGCAGCGCCGCCCACTCGAAAAAGCCGGACTCATCCAGCAGCAGGCTGATAATGATGACGGCGATAAACGTGGCCGTCGCATTCCAGACGATATTCCACACCACAGGGATATCGTTGATGTGGATCACGCCGCTCATCAGCGCCAGCACGGCGCCAATGGTCGCGCTCCAGCCGATGCTGAGCCCTCTGGGTTGCCAGATGACCAGTACCAGCGTAAACAGAAAAATAGCCCCTGCCAGAAACATCTTTTACTCCGTTATATCTGTTTTTGTGAATGTGTTGTGGTCAGCAAGAGCCCGGGAGGCGGTTTTTCAGCTTCATACGTGTCTCTTCCCGCAGGCAGTTCCAGCTGTTATCGATAACGGTTGCCGCCCACGCGGGCATGTTGGGAGAGAGACGGTAGTAGATCCATTTACCCTCACGACGATCGATGACCAGCCCGGCCTCGCGCAGTAAGGCCATATGGCGCGAGACTTTCGGCTGCGGCTCGTTGGTAGCGGAGCAGAGATCGCAGACGCACAATTCTCCTGCTTCACGGAGCAGCATGACGATGGAGAGCCGCGTTTCGTCGGAGAGGGTTTTGAAGAGCTGGATGGGGAGTAGCATCGGGTGATCCTGCGTGGTTTTTTGTCATATTCATTAAATCATATATGTTTGTGGCGAGTGAGGGAACTATCTCCTTTCTGGCTGTGCTTTTTGCTATGGGATCATTCTTCTGGTTTGAAAGTACATGGATGAAATTCGCCGGGTGTTTTGGGGCGTTGATAGTCGGCTATGTGCTTTCATACGGAGCTGCAAAAATTAGAGGTGGGTGAGCTTTAAAGCTCGATTTTGAGGAATCAAATCTGACATGCAAAAAATCTGTCGCCATTATGTCGCCAATGACCCAATGCTATGTATGTAACTGATTGAATTTAATGGTTTATTTTTTAAGGCAACAAAAAACCCATCAACCTTGAACCAAAACGGCGGGGTTGATGGGCTCCACAAATTGGGGACATCAAAGAAAAGCAGTGGCACTAGTTATGACTGCACCCTGCGTAAAAAGTTCTGCGCGTAACGAAAATTTTTTGCGCCACACGCAAACTTGAGATTTATCCGAGTCCTGGCCAGATAATGATGATCAGCGTACCTGCCAGCGTCAGCAGCACGTTTGCGATGGCGTAGGTGCCTGCATAGCCCAGCGCCGGGATGTTGCTGCGCGCGGTGTCGCTGATGATCTCCATCGCCGGTGCGCAGGTGCGCGCGCCCATCATTGCCCCGAAGAGCAGGGCGCGGTTCATGCGGAGCACGTAGGCGCCGAACAGGAAACAGATCACCACCGGTACCAGGCTGACGATAAGTCCGGAAACCAACATTTGCCAGCCGACCGCGCCCAGGCCGTTGCCAATGCCGCTCCCGGCGCTTAAGCCGACACCCGCCATAAAGACCATCAGACCGAACTCTTTCACCATGTTCAGCGCACCCTGAGGGATATAGCCGAAGGTGGGATGGTTCGCTCGCAGGAAGCCCAGCATGATCCCGGCGAACAGCAGACCGGCTGCATTACCAATGCCGAAGCTAAAGTTGCTGAACTGGAAGGTGATCATCCCGATCATCAGGCCGACAATGAAGAAGGCGCAGAAGGCTAACAGGTCCGTCACCTGGCTGTGGATCGAGATAAAGCCGATACGGTCGGCAACGGTTTTAACACGTCGGGCATCGCCGCTAACCTGCAACACATCGCCTTTATTGAGCACCACGTTATCGTCGATAGGCATTTCAATCTGGCTGCGGATCACGCGGTTGAGGAAACAACCGTGGTCGGTCAGCTTCAGCTGTGCCAGACGGCGGCCCACGGCATTGTGGTTTTTCACCACAATCTCTTCGGTGACAATACGCATGTCCAGCAGGTCGCGGTCAAACACCTCTTTCCCGTTGCGGAAGCTCGGATCGAGACGCGCGTGGGCGTCCGGGTAGCCAACAAGGGCGATGTCATCGCCCATCTGGAGCACCGCGTCACCGTCCGGGTTTGCCAGAATGCCGTTACGACGGATACGTTCGATGTAGCAGCCGGTCTGACGGTAGATCCCCAGCTCGCGCAGGTTTTTCCCGTCGGTCCAGGCAACCAGCTCCGGCCCGACGCGGTAGGCGCGGATCACCGGCAGGTAAACTTTACGTTTGGAGTCCGTGTCCAGGCCGCGCTCGCGGGCGATGGTCTGGGCGCTGGTCTGGAGATCCTGATGCTGAAGTTTTGGCAGATAGCGCGCGCCAACAATCAGGCTCACCAGACCAATCAGATAGGTCAGGGCATAGCCCAGACTCAGGTTGTCCAGCGCGGAGGAAAGCGGCGTGCCGGCCATGCCAGAATGACGAAGCGTATCCCCCGCGCCGACAAGCACCGGTGTGGAGGTCATCGAGCCTGCCAGCATACCGGCCGTTAAGCCGATGTCCCAGCCAAACAGCTTGCCCAGCCCTAACGCAATCAGCAGGGCGCTGCCGACCATCACCAGCGCCAGCATCAGGTAATTTTTGCCATCTCGGAAGAAAATGGAAAAAAAGTTCGGACCGGCTTCCACGCCTACGCAAAAAATAAACAGCATGAAACCTAAGTTAAGCGCGTCCGTGTTAATACTGAAATGTTGTTGACCTAATAACAGGGAGACGACTAAAACGCCAATGGAATTACCAAGTTGAACTGAACCCAGGCGTAATTTACCCAGACAAAGGCCCAGCGCCAGTACCACAAATAATAACAGGATGTAATTCCCATTTAACAAGTCTGCGACGTTTATATTCACGGAGGCTAACTTCTTGTTTACCAGTAAGTTGTTGAATGAAAGGACTATTTGGGCTACTGTTTTCAGAGTCAGGGAATCACTTTGCATCTCCCTGCTTCCTGATAAATACCCTAAACACTAGCAGTCGGTTAGTTTAATCGTAATAGCTACCGACAGCCACCTATTATCGCACGACTTCTGCGCGTGCTTTGGCAAGGATTGCCGCATTGCTTTATCTGACTGGGCGTTCACCGGACGATTTTTGTATTTGATAGAGATAAGTCAGGAGGATAGTTTGAACTTTAAACGAAACTGGGCTGGCGTAATCAGCTGTTTTTTGCTGTTTACGGTCGTTTGCATGTCGCTCGCTTTTAACGTGAAAGGCGCCTTCAGAGCGTCCGGTCATCCCGAGCTGGGCCTGTTGTTCTTCATCCTGCCGGGGGTAGTAGCCGGTTTTCTCTCACGTAAAGGCGAGGTGGTGATGCCGCTTATTGGGGCAATGCTTGCGGCCCCGCTCTGCCTGCTTCTGATGCGCGTGCTGTTTCTCTCGTCGAGAAGCGTCTGGCAGGAAGTGGCGTGGCTACTGAGTGGCGTTTTCTGGTGTGCGCTGGGCGCGCTCTGTTTCTTATTTACGCGCAGCCTGCTGCAACAGCGGAAGCACCGTAAATAAAAACGCCCTCAGGGTGAGGGCGTCTTCGCATTACTGAGCCGCAAACAGGCCCAGGTGTTCTTTGGCGTAGGCCTCAAAATCGGTGCAGCCGCCGATGTGTTTCTGATCGAGGAAGATCTGCGGCACGGTTTCAACCGGTTTACCCACGGTTTTTTCCAGATCGGCTTTAGTGATGCCTTCCGCGTGGATATCCACATAACGGAAGTTGAAATCATCACGCTCTTCAGTCAGTTTCTCTGCCAGTTCTTTCGCGCGCACACAGTAAGGGCATCCTGGACGACCAAAAATTACTGCAAACATTTCTCTCTCCTCAAAAAACAAGCCTGACGGCGAATAGCACCTATAGTGCACGATAACCTGCCGTCATGGAAAGAAGGTTTCACCTGTCACTTTGATACAGTCAGGCTATGTTTCGCCAATTACATCAGGTGGATCATTGCCTATACTGGCTGCCATACGTTTTACGCAACACAAAGAGAGACAAAATGACGCCAACCATTGACCTGCTTCGTTCCCACCGTTCCATTCGCCATTTCACCGATGAGCCAATTACCCAGGCGCAGCGGGACGCGATCATCGACAGCGCAAGAGGCACCTCCAGCTCCAGCTTTTTGCAGTGCAGCTCCATTATCCGCATCACCGATCCGGCGATGCGTGAGCAGCTGGTAACGCTGACGGGCGGACAAAAGCACGTTGCCCAGGCGGCTGAGTTCTGGGTGTTCTGCGCCGATTTTAACCGTCACCTGCAAATATGCCCTGAGGCCGAGCTGGGGCTGGCGGAACAGCTGCTGCTGGGCGTTGTGGATACGGCACTGATGGCGCAAAACGCGTTCACGGCGGCGGAATCACTGGGGCTTGGCGGCGTCTATATTGGCGGGCTGCGTAACAACATCGAAAGCGTGACGGAACTGCTGAAGCTGCCGAAACACGTGCTGCCGCTGTTTGGTCTGTGCCTCGGCTGGCCGGCGGACAACCCGGATCTGAAGCCGCGCATTCCTGCTGCGATGCTGGTGCATGAAAATCACTACCAGCCGGTCGACCAGGACGTTCTGCATCAATACGATGAAGAGCTGGCGAACTACTATCTGACGCGCGACAGCAACAACCGCCGCGACACCTGGAGCGACCATATTCGTCGCACCATCATCAAGGAGAACCGCCCGTTCATTCTCGACTACCTGCACAAACAGGGCTGGGCAACGCGGTAGTCCATTCCTCCTGCGCCTCGTGTATGATAGGCAGGCTTTTACCATGTCTTTAGAGAGGTGCAGGGTGAAAATTGCCATATTGTCCCGGGATGGAACGCTCTATTCATGTAAACGTCTGCGAGAAGCGGCGGCGAAACGCGGACATCAGGTTGAGATCCTCGATCCGATGTCCTGCTATATGAACATCGATCCTGCGGCGTCGTCGATTCATTACAAAGGCCGCAAACTCCCGCATTTTGATGCGGTAATTCCCCGTATTGGCTCCCAGATCACCTATTACGGCACGGCCGCGCTGCGCCAGTTTGAAATGCTGGGAAGCTATCCGCTCAATGAATCCGTGGCGATTTCCCGCGCCCGCGATAAGCTGCGCTCGCTGCAACTGCTGGCGCGCCAGGGGATCGATCTGCCCGTCACCGGGATTGCCCACTCCCCGGACGACACCAGCGATTTAATCGATATGGTGGGCGGTGCGCCGCTGGTCATTAAGCTGGTGGAAGGTACGCAGGGTATTGGAGTGGTACTGGCGGAGACGCGTCAGGCGGCGGAAAGCGTGATCGATGCGTTTCGCGGTCTGAATGCCCATATTCTGGTGCAGGAGTATATTAAAGAGGCTAAAGGGTGCGACATCCGCTGCTTTGTGGTGGGCAATGAAGTGGTGGCCGCCATAGAGCGGCAGGCGAAAGAGGGCGATTTTCGCTCTAACCTTCACCGCGGCGGTATCGCACGGGTGGCCCTTATCAGCGAGCGCGAGCGTGAGATTGCGGTGAAAGCGGCGCAGACGCTGGGCCTGGACGTGGCGGGGGTCGATCTGCTGCGTGCCGACCGCGGGCCGTTGGTGATGGAAGTTAACGCCTCGCCGGGGCTGGAAGGGGTGGAAAAAACCACAGGCGTCGATATTGCAGGTAAAATGATCGCATGGATTGAACGCCATGCGACGCCGGGATTTTGCCTGAAAACGGGCGGTTAAATGGATCGGCGCGCACTTTTTGCGTAATCTGGACAACGTTTTTATTTAAGAGGCTGCACTGCGATGGATTTACAGGTCGTACCTACACTGGATACGTTACGTCAATGGCTCGATGATGCCGGTATTACTTTCTTCGAATGCGACTCCTGCCAGGCGCTGCATCTGCCTCACATGCAAAATTTCGACGGCATTTTTGATGCCAAAATCGATCTGATTAACGACGTGATCCTGTTCTCGGCGCTGGCTGAAGTAAAGCCGTCCGCGCTGCTGGCGCTGGCATCCGATCTGTCAGCGATCAACGCCAGTTCTTTGACGGTGAAAGCGTTTCTCGACATACAGGATGATAATCTGCCAAAGCTGGTGGTTTGCCAGTCTTTATTCTCCGGCGCGGGGCTCTCCTTCAAGCAGTTCGCCTGGTTTATGCGCCTGAGCGAAGAGCAAATTTCCATGGTAATGATGGAAGCCAACGCACATCACCTGCTGTATAGCGCGGAAGATGATGCCGAGAATAATGATGCATCTCCCAATTTTCTCCACTAAGCCTGTCTGACTTTTGCGCAGTCGCTGCCAGAGCGGCTGCATAACACCATTTTTTCTGCTGCTTTTAACCTTTCTTTAAAGAATTTTTCACCTCCTCTCCGGCCGTTTCGGCTTATCACGTAGACATAATCTGCATAAAAAATTGATAAAAGGCGTTTTTTCGTCTGGGCTATAGCCGGAGACACGGGCTACAGTTATTCTTGCGGTGCTTAAAAAAGCGAGCGGAACCTGCCGGGATGAGGGGGGTATTTTATTTCGGGCAGAGCGACAAACTATGCATGATTATTGCATATCTTCAGGCTGCACAGTTTTGGTTCGTTTGTTAACGAGCTTTCAGAAGGAATAACAATATGATCGCCTTGAATAAAAAATGGTTATCGGGTCTGGTTGCGGGTGCTCTGATGGCCGTCTCTGCCGGCACGCTCGCTGCGGAACAAAAAACGCTGCACGTCTATAACTGGTCTGACTATATTGCGCCGGATACCGTCGCCAATTTTGAAAAAGAGACCGGCATTAAGGTTGTGTACGACGTATTCGATTCCAACGAAGTGCTGGAAGGCAAACTGATGGCGGGCAGCACCGGTTTCGACCTGGTGGTGCCGTCGGCAAGCTTCCTGGAGCGTCAGCTGACCGCCGGTGTCTTCCAGCCGCTGGACAAGAGCAAATTACCGAACTGGAAAAATCTCGATCCGGACGTGCTGAAGCTGGTGGCGAAGCACGATCCGGACAACAAATACGCGATGCCTTACCTGTGGGCGACCACCGGTATTGGCTATAACGTGGATAAAGTCAAAGCGGCGCTGGGCCCGGACGTCAAGCTGGACAGCTGGGACGTGGTGCTGAAGCCGGAAAACCTCGAGAAGCTGAAAAGCTGCGGCGTCTCTTTCCTCGATGCGCCGGAAGAGATTTTCGCCACCGTGCTTAACTATCTCGGCAAGGATCCAAACAGCAGCAAGGCTGACGACTACACCGGTCCGGCGACCGACCTGCTACTGAAGCTGCGTCCAAATATTCGCTACTTCCACTCCTCTCAGTATATCAACGACCTGGCGAACGGGGATATCTGCGTGGCCATCGGCTGGGCGGGCGACGTCTGGCAGGCGGCGAACCGCGCGAAAGAGGCAAAAAACGGCGTGAATGTTTCCTACTTCATTCCGAAGGAGGGGGCGCTGGCGTTCTTCGACGTCTTCGCGATGCCGGCTGATGCGAAAAACAAAGAGGAAGCGTATCAGTTCCTCAACTACCTGATGCGTCCGGACGTGATTGCTCACATCAGCGACCACGTCTACTACGCCAATGGTAACAAGGCCTCCGAGCCGCTGGTGAGCGAAGAAATCCGCAATAATCCGGCGATCTACCCGCCAGCCGATGTGTTTGCCAAGCTCTTCACCCTGAAAGTGCAGGAACCAAAAATTGACCGTGTGCGTACCCGCGCGTGGACCAAGGTGAAAAGTGGTAAGTAACGGCGTTTGATATCGTTGCCCGGTAGCGCCGTCGCTTACCGGGCCGACAAATACCGTAGGCCGGGCAAGCGTTAGCGCCGCCCGGCGATGCGCACCCTGACGGTGCGTTTGCACCAGTGTTGATCTATGCCGGAGAGCACCCCGTGAATGACGCGATCCCCCGCCCGCAGGCGAAAGTCCGTAAAGCGCTGACCCCGCTTCTTGAAATTCGAAACCTCACCAAATCCTTCGACGGCCAGCATGCCGTGGACGATGTCAGCCTGACGATCTACAAAGGTGAAATATTTGCTTTGCTCGGCGCATCCGGCTGCGGTAAATCGACCCTGCTGCGCATGCTGGCCGGGTTTGAACAGCCCACCGCCGGGCAGATCGTGCTGGATGGGGTAGACCTCTCCAGCGTGCCGCCGTACCAGCGGCCCATCAACATGATGTTCCAGTCCTATGCCCTGTTCCCGCACATGACCGTTGAGCAGAACATCGCCTTCGGCCTGAAGCAGGACAAACTGCCGAAAGCCGAAATCGCCGCGCGCGTGGCGGAGATGCTGAGCCTGGTGCATATGCAGGAGTTTGCGAAGCGTAAGCCGCATCAGCTTTCCGGCGGCCAGCGTCAGCGCGTGGCGCTGGCAAGAAGTCTGGCGAAGCGTCCAAAATTATTACTGCTCGACGAGCCGATGGGCGCGCTGGATAAAAAGCTGCGCGACCGGATGCAGCTGGAAGTGGTGGATATCCTCGAGCGCGTTGGGGTGACCTGCGTGATGGTGACTCACGACCAGGAAGAGGCGATGACCATGGCCGGGCGCATTGCGATCATGAATCGCGGTAAGTTCGTGCAGATCGGCGAGCCGGAAGAGATTTACGAACACCCGACAACCCGCTACAGCGCGGAGTTCATCGGCTCGGTGAACGTCTTCGAAGGGCTGCTGAAGGAACGCCAGGACGACGGTCTGGTGATTGAATCGCCGGGGCTGGTGCACCCGCTGAAGGTTGATTCTGATAACTCCGTGGTGGACAACGTGCCGGTTTACGTTGCCCTGCGCCCGGAAAAAATCATGCTATGCGATGAGCCACCCGCCGATGGCTATAACTTTGCCGTGGGCGAAGTGGTGCACATTGCCTATCTCGGCGATCTGTCGATTTACCATGTGCGCCTGAAAAGCGGCCAGATGCTCAGCGCCCAGTTACAGAACGAACACCGGTATCGCAAGGGACAGCCAACCTGGGGCGACGAAGTGAGCCTCTGCTGGGATGCGGACAGTTGCGTAGTCCTGACGGTATAAGGAGCGGTCATGAGTACACTTGAACCTCCAGCCCGCGTCAAAAAACCGGGCGGTTTCGCGCTCTGGCTGGCGCGCATACAGATGGCGCATGGCCGCAAGCTGGTCATCGCCATGCCCTATATCTGGCTGATCCTGCTGTTTCTGCTGCCGTTCCTGATCGTCTTTAAGATCAGCCTGGCGGAGATGGCGCGGGCGATCCCACCGTATACCGATCTGTGGGAGTGGGCCGACGGGCAGCTGACGCTGACCGTAAACCTCGGTAATTTCCTGCAACTGACCGACGATCCGCTCTATTTCGAAGCCTATTTGCAGTCGTTACAGGTTGCGGCTATTTCTACGATCTGCTGCTTGTTGATGGGCTACCCGCTGGCGTGGGCAGTGGCGCACAGCAAGCCGTCGACGCGAAATATTTTACTGCTGTTGGTCATTTTACCGTCGTGGACGTCGTTCCTGATCCGCGTGTACGCGTGGATGGGGATCCTGAAGAATAACGGCATACTGAATAACTTCCTGCTGTGGCTTGGGGTGATCGACCAGCCGCTGACGATCCTGCATACCAACCTTGCGGTGTATATCGGGATTGTCTATGCCTATCTGCCGTTTATGGTGCTGCCGATCTATACGGCGCTGACGCGTATTGATTACTCGCTGGTGGAAGCCTCGCTGGATCTCGGCGCACGCCCGTTGAAGACTTTCTTCAGCGTCATTGTGCCGCTCACCAAAGGCGGGATCATCGCCGGATCGATGCTGGTGTTTATCCCGGCTGTCGGGGAGTTTGTGATCCCGGAACTGCTCGGCGGCCCGGACAGCATCATGATTGGCCGCGTGCTATGGCAGGAGTTCTTCAATAACCGCGACTGGCCGGTGGCCTCGGCGGTGGCGATCGTCATGTTACTGCTGCTGATCGTGCCGATCATGTGGTTCCATAAACATCAGCAGAAACAGATGGGAGACCACGGATGAACAACTTACCGGTAGTACGCTCCCCGTGGCGAATTGCGATCCTGATTATCGGCTTTACCTTCCTGTATGCGCCGATGCTGATGCTGGTGATCTACTCGTTCAACAGCTCTAAGCTGGTCACCGTCTGGGCGGGCTGGTCGACGCGCTGGTACAGCGAGCTGTTCCACGATGATGCGATGATGAGCGCGGTGGGGCTGAGCCTGACCATTGCGGCGCTGGCGGCGACGATGGCCTGCGTGCTGGGCACGATTGCCGCGCTGGTGATGGTGCGCTTTGGCCGTTTCCGCGGGGCAAATGGTTTTGCGTTTATGATCACCGCCCCGCTGGTCATGCCGGACGTGATCACCGGACTGTCGCTGCTGCTGCTGTTTGTCGCGCTGGCGCACGCCATCGGCTGGCCAGCGGATCGCGGGATGCTCACCATCTGGCTGGCGCACGTCACCTTCTGTACGGCATATGTGGCGGTGGTCATCTCCTCGCGGCTGCGCGAGCTGGATCGCTCCATTGAAGAGGCGGCGATGGATCTCGGCGCCACGCCGCTGAAGGTCTTTTTCATCATCACGCTGCCGATGATTATGCCGGCGGTGATCTCCGGCTGGCTGCTGGCGTTCACGCTCTCGCTCGACGATCTGGTTATCGCCAGCTTTGTGTCGGGACCGGGCGCGACGACGCTGCCGATGCTGGTCTTCTCCAGCGTGCGGATGGGGGTGAATCCGGAGATCAACGCCCTGGCCTCCATCATCCTTGGCGTGGTCGGAATTGTCGGATTTATCGCCTGGTATTTGATGGCGCGCGCGGAAAAACAGCGTGTGCGCGATATCCAGCGTGCAAGACGCGGCTGAAGGAATTACTATTTCCAGTGATGTGCCGCGTATGACGCGGCACTGTTTTTCAGGGAAGTAAAAACATTGGGATTCTTACAAAAAACACGTCATTCGCACGCCCGTCCGAACGTCCCTGCACTGGTGCAGGTGGCGGCGCTCGCCATTATTATGATCCGCTGTCTGGATGTGCTGATGATAATGAACACGCTGGGTCCGCGCGGAATGGGGGAATTTATTCACCGCAGCGCGCAGACTTGGAATCTGACGCTGGTGTTTCTCAGCAGCCTGATGCTGGTGTTTATTGAGATCTACTGTGCGTTCTCGCTGGTGAAAGGCCGTAACTGGGCGCGCTGGGTGTATCTGCTGACGCAGATCACCGCCGCAGGCTACCTGTGGGCCGCCTCGCTGGGCTATGGCTATCCGGAGCTGTTCAGCATACCCGGTGAGTCGCGACGTGAGATTTTCCATTCACTGGTGATGCAAAAACTGCCGGATATGCTGGTTCTGTTCCTGCTATTTGCACCAGCTTCGAGCCGGCGGTTCTTCCGCCTGCAATAATGTGTATAATCGCAGCCCTCTTGTTTCTTAAGGTTTTCATATGCAGTGCGCACTCTACGACGCCGGACGCTGCCGCTCCTGTCAGTGGATAGAACAGCCGGTCTCTCAACAACTCACCGCCAAAATGGCCAACCTGCAACAGCTGCTGGCAGCACACGCGGTGGGCGAGTGGTGCGCACCCGTCAGCGGCCCGGAGCAGGGCTTTCGCAATAAAGCCAAAATGGTGGTCAGCGGCAGCGTTGAAAAGCCGCTGCTGGGGATGCTGCACCGCGACGGTACGCCGCAAGATTTAACCGACTGCCCGCTGTATCCCGCCTCGTTTGAGCCGGTGTTTAGCGCTCTGAAACCGTTTATCGCCCGGGCGGGGTTAACGCCCTATAACGTTGCCCGCAGGCGCGGCGAGCTGAAATACCTTCTGCTGACCGAAAGCCAGATCGACGGCGGGATGATGCTGCGCTTTGTGCTGCGTTCGGAAACCAAACTGGAGCAGCTGCGCGCGGCACTTCCGGGATTGCAGCAACAGCTTCCGCAGCTCAAGGTTATCACCGCAAATATTCAGCCGGTGCATATGGCGATCATGGAAGGGGAGAAAGAGATTTTCTTCACCAAACAGCACGCGCTGGAGGAGCGTTTTAACGGCGTGCCGCTGTGGATCCGTCCGCAAAGCTTCTTTCAGACTAACCCCACCGTCGCCAGCGCGCTGTACACCACCGCGCGCGACTGGGTGCGTGCGTTACAGGTTCATCACATGTGGGATCTGTTCTGCGGCGTCGGCGGCTTTGGCCTGCACTGTGCCACGCCAGACATGCAGCTCACCGGCATTGAGATCTCCGCCGAAGCGATTGCCTGCGCGAAGCAGTCCGCCGCGGAGCTGGGGCTGACGAATCTGCACTTCCAGGCGCTGGACTCCACGCAGTTCGCGACCGGGCAGGGCAACGTGCCGGAGCTGGTGCTGGTGAACCCGCCGCGCCGGGGCATCGGCCAGGCGCTCTGCGACTACCTGAGCCAGATGGCGCCGGAGTACATCGTCTACTCCAGCTGTAACGCGCAGACCATGGCGAAGGATATCGCCAGCCTGCCGGGCTACCGCATCGCGCGCGTTCAGCTTTTCGATATGTTCCCCCATACCGCCCATTATGAAGTGTTGACGTTGTTAACCAAAGCGTAGGCCGGGTAAGGCGAAGCCGCCCCCCGGCATAAACCCCACACAATGTTCAACAAAATGTGAACTCTTCCCCCGCTCGAAATCAGGTAAGCTTACGACATAACAAATGATTGAAGGCTTACCCATGAAGCAGATCCTGCTGGTAGAAGATGACCACGATATCGCGGCACTCCTGCGTCTTAACCTGGAAGATGAAGGCTACGCCATTACCCACGAGCCCGACGGGGGCAACGCCTTACAGCGTCTTGAAACACAGCCGTGGGACGCGGTGATACTCGATCTGATGCTGCCGAATGTTGATGGTCTGGAGATTTGCCGCCGTATCCGCCAGATGACCCGTTACCTGCCCATTATCATCATTAGCGCCCGCAGCAGTGAAACTGACCGTATTACCGGCCTGGAAACCGGGGCGGATGATTATCTGGCAAAACCTTTCTCGGTGCAGGAGCTGATTGCCCGCATTAAGGCGCTGTTCCGCCGACAGCAGGCGATGGGCCAGGCGCAGACGGACGGCATTATTCAGGCGCACGGTCTGACTATCGATCCGCTGGCGCGCACCGTGCGTCTTAACGGCCAACACGTCGATCTCACTCCGCGTGAATTTGAACTGCTCTATTTTTTTGCTCGCCATCCTGGAGAGGTCTTTTCACGGCTGGCATTGCTGGAGCAGGTGTGGGGGTATCAGCACGAAGGCTACGAACACACCGTCAACACCCATATTAACCGCCTGCGCATCAAAATAGAAAAAGATGCCGCCGAGCCGGAGATCGTTCGCACCGTCTGGGGCAAAGGCTACAAATTCGCGGAGCAGAATCATGATGCGTCGCTTTAGCCTGAGCCAGCGCCTGACGCTGCTGTTTACGGTGTTACTGCTGCTCTGCGCCACCGTCGCCTGTGCGGTGCAGCTCTACAGTAGCATGCAGTACGGCAACGCGATGGTGCAGCGGCTCTCCGGCGGGCTGGCGCAGCAGATTGTGCAGCGGGAAGCGATTCTGGATTCGCAGGGCAGGGTGGATCGCAGCGCCTTAAAACCGCTGTTCGACCGGCTGATGACCTTTAATCCGAGCGTCGAGCTGTATGTTGTCTCGCCTGATGGCGATATCCTGGCCGATGCCGCCCCGCCGGGGCACATTCAGCGGCAAAAAATTGACCTCGCGTCGATACAGAATTTCCTGAGCGGGACGGTGATGCCGGTGTTTGGCGACGATCCCCGAAGCCAGAATAAGAAAGTCTTCAGCGCCACCCCGCTGCGGCAGGACGGCGAGCTGAAGGGGTATCTGTACATTATTTTGCAGGGGGAAGAGTCCAACGCGCTGGCGGAGATGGCCTGGCACAAAGCGCTCTGGAGTACGGCGCTGTGGTCGATGCTGCTGGTGGCGCTGTTTGGTCTGCTGGCGGGGGTGCTGCTCTGGTACTGGGTGACGCGCCCGGTTAAAGAGCTCACGCTGGACGTGGCCGGGCTGGAGCAGGACAGCATCAGCGCGATTAAGCAGCTGGCGGCCCAGCCGCTTGAGCCTGCCGGCCAGGATGAAGTGGCGATCCTGCGCAATACCTTTATCGAGCTGGCGCGCAAAATCACCTCTCAGTGGGATCGGCTGGCCGACAGCGACCGCCAGCGCCGGGAGTTTATCGCCAACATTTCGCACGACTTACGCACCCCGCTGACGTCGCTGCTGGGTTATCTGGAAACGCTGTCGCTCAAATCCGCCACGCTGTCGCCGCAGGAGCATCAGCAGTACCTCGCTACCGCGCTGCGTCAGGGGCAAAAGGTACGCCATCTGTCGCAGCAGCTGTTCGAGCTGGCGCGTCTTGAGCACGGCGGCATCAAGCCCCAGCGCGAGCGTTTTGCCATGGCTGAACTGATTTCCGACGTGGCGCAGAAGTTTGAGCTTACCGCCCGCACGCGCGAGGTGAACCTGCGTATTGATGTGCCGGGGCGATTGCCGCTGGTGAACGCCGACGTGTCGATGATCGAGCGCGTGGTCACTAACCTTCTGGATAACGCCATCCGTCATACGCCGAGCGGCGGAGAAATTCGTCTGGCGGTCTGGCAGGAGAATGAACGACTTCAGGTCGAAGTGGCAGACAATGGTACGGGCGTAGATGCCTCGCTGCGCGACGATTTGTTCCAGCGGCCTTCAGCGTTAAATCCTCAGGCGTCGCGAGAGAACCGTGGGGGATTAGGGCTGTTAATCGTGAAGAGAATGCTGGAGCTGCACGGCGGTGGGATCAGGCTGATGGAGTCCGTGAGCGGGGCGCGGTTCAGGTTCTTTGTACCGCTATGAGAAATTGCCGGGTGGCGCTGCGCTTATCCGGCCTACAGACCACCCCCGCAGGCCAGACCACCCGGCAAAAAGAGATTACTGAGGGAACCACTGCTCGCTGATTTTCTGGTACGTACCGTCAGCTTTGATCGCTTTCAGCGCGCCGTTCAGTTTCTCAAGCAGAGCCTTGTTCTCCGGACGCACGGCAATACCGAGGCCAGTGCCGAAATACTGCGGATCGGTCACTTTCTCCGTCGCTGTACCCAGCTGCGGGTTGGTTTTCAGCCACTCATTCACGACTGCGGTGTCGCCAAATACGCCATCGATACGGCCATTTTTCAGGTCGATAATGGCATTCTGGTAGCTGTCGTAGGCCACGGTTTTCACTTCAGGATGCTTGTCCTGGAGGTATTTCTGGTGCGTGGTGCCGTTCTCCATGCCGATGCGCTTGCCTTTCAGCTCGTCGAAGGATTTATAAGCTCCTTTCTTCGCAATCACCACCGCAGAGTTCGCGTAGTACGGGTCGGTGAACGCGACCTGCTTGCTGCGCTCTGGCGTAATGTCCATGCCGGAGATCACCGCATCGTATTTTTTAAATTTCAGGGACGGGATCAGGCTGTCAAACGCGTGGTTAGTAAAGGTGCAGTCGGCCTGCATCTGTTTGCACAGCGCTTTCGCCAGGTCAATGTCGAAACCGACGATCTGGTTGCTGGCATCCAGCGATTCAAACGGCGGATAGGTGGCAGAAACGCCAAAATTGATTTTATCGGCGGCGGATGCGCCAGCGGCGAAGGTTGCGAGTAATGCGGCCAGAACTAACTTTTTCATTGTAATGCTCCCGTCTGTCTTATTGATGTGCCGTGTCTGCGGCCTGGATGTACAATGCCAGTTAATGAATTTATATGCAATAAAAATGATTAAGTATTATTTTAATCACAAAAAAAAGCGGATAACCCATCAGGTTACCCGCTCCATGAATACCGTTTTATGCATTTGCGTGGTTAATTCCTGCGCTCAAACGCTAACGCCTTACGCTCGATAAGACGCATCATCAGCGTCAGCAGACCGTTGACCACCAGATAGACCAGACCTGCCGCACCGAACACCATTACGTCGTAGGTGCGTCCGTACAGCAGCTGTCCGTGGCCCATCACTTCCATCAGGGTGATGGTGTAGGCCAGTGAGGTGCTTTTGAACACCAGAACGACTTCGTTGGAATAGGAAGAGAGCGCGCGCTTAAAGGCATAGGGCAGCAGGATCGCCAGCGTATCCTTCTTGCTCATGCCCAGCGCTCCGCAGGACTGCCACTGGCCTTCCGGGATCGCGCGAATGGCACCGTAGAACAGCTGCGTGGTGTAGGCGGCGCTGTTCAGCGAGAGGGCAATCAGGGCGCAGAGCCACGGTTCAGAGAGCAGGTGCCAGATCACCGGGTATTCCTGTAACGACGGGAACTGCCCCGGGCCGTAGTAAATCAGGAAGATTTGCACCAGCAGCGGCGTACCGGTAAAGAGCGTAATGTAGCCACGTACAATCCACACCAGCACTGGCGTTTTCAGCGTCAGGACGATGGTGAAGATCAGCGCCAGGATCAGCGCCACGATGATAGACGCGACGGTCAGCGTCAGGCTGGTGTGCAGCCCTTTCATCAGTTCGGGTAAATAATCCAGCATCAGCCTGGTCTCCGTTCAAAACGCGTTGCGCGCAGGTCAATACGCTTCAGAACGTACTGGCTCAGCAACGTGATCACCAGGTAGATTGCCGCCGCGACGATGTACCAGGTAAACGGCTCCTGCGTACGGGTGGCGATACTTTTGGTTTGCAGCATCAAATCGTTCACGCTGATCAGGCTTACCAGCGCGGTATCTTTCAGCAGTACCAGCCACTGATTACCCAGCCCTGGCAGGGCATGACGCCACATCTGCGGCATCACCAGGCGGAAGAAGATCGCCGCTTTCGACAGGCCCAGCGCCTGACCGGATTCCCACTGACCCTGTGGCACCGCTTTCAGCGCGCCGCGCAGCGTTTGCGACGCATAGGCTGAATAGAGCAGGGAGAGCGCAATCACGCCGCACAGGAACGGGCTGACGTCGAAGTTCTCGATCTGCATCTGCACCGGGATTTGCGCAAAGCCGAGATTAATCGTGAAGCCGTCCGACAGCGTTAACAGCAGCTGTGAGGAGCCGAAATAGATAAACAGGACCACCAGAATTTCCGGGAGTCCACGCAGCACAGTCACCAGCGCTGAACCGAGCCATGCGACAGGGCGCCACTTAACGGACTCCCACACCGCAAAGAACATCGCCAGTACGAGGCCGATAATCAGTGCACAAACGGCAAGGCCGACGGTCATCCCGGCGGCGCTTGCTAAAGGAAAAATTTCATTCATCAGGAATTACTTCTGGAACCATTTTTTGTAGATGGTTTCGTAGGTGCCGTCTTTCTTCACTTTTTCCAGCGCAGCGTTGAATTTCTGCTGCAACTCGGTGTTGCCCTGACGTACGGCAATACCCAGACCTGTACCGAAGTAGTCTTTATCGGTCACCTTGTCACCCACGGCAGCCAGCTTGTCGTTCGCTTTCAGCCATTCAGTCACGACAGCCGTATCCCCGAACACCGCATCGATACGACCGTTTTGCAGGTCCAGTTTCGCATTCTGGTAGCTGTCATACGGCACGGTGGTGATTTCCGGGTGCTTATCCATGATGAATTTCTGGTGCGTGGTGCCGTTCTGCACGCCGACTTTCTTGCCTTTCAGCAGGTCAACGGAGGCGTATTTACCTTTCTGACCGATGAACAGCGCCGAGTTGTCGTAGTAAGGGGTGGTGAACAGAACCTGCTTCTCACGCTCCGGTGTGATGTCCATACCGGCCATTACGGCGTCGATACGGCGGAACTTCAGGCTTGGGATCAGGCTGTCGAACGCCTGGTTGCTGAAGGTACAGGTCGCGTCGATCTCTTTACACAGGGCATTTGCCAGGTCCACGTCGAAGCCAACAATCTTGTTGTTCGCATCAATGGATTCAAACGGAGGGTAGGACGCTTCAGTGGCGAAACGGATGGTCTGGGCTGCGGTAGCGGAAAGGCTGACGCTAGCAAGCAGCGCGGCAATCAATACTTTTTTCATTATAATTTCCCTAACACATCAGTGTGATAAGTAGTTTTTGAAGGCATCGGTTTGCGGGTTAGTGAAGCAGCTCGCGTCACCCTGCTCAACGATATACCCGTTTTCCATATAGACCACGCGGCTGGCGGTTTTGCGCGCCACTTCCACCTCGTGGGTCACGATGACCTGGGTAATGTTGGTTTCCGCCAGCTCACGAATGATACTCACGATCTGGGCAGTAATTTCCGGGTCCAGCGCCGCGGTCGGCTCATCGAACAGCAGCACCGCTGGCTCCATCATCAGCGCACGGGCGATCGCCACACGCTGTTGCTGACCACCAGAGAGATGCAGAGGATAACGGTCGCTGTACGGTTTCAGACGCAGACGTTCCAGCAGCTTTTCAGCACGCGCCATCGCCTGGTCTTTGCTTAAGCCAAGCACGCGGCACGGGGCTTCAATCAGGTTTTGCACCACCGTCAGATGCGGCCAGAGATTGTATTGCTGGAAAACCATGCCCACGTTTTGACGCAGTTCACGAATCGCTTTATCAGAAGGGGTTTTCGCGAAGTCAAAATGGTTACCGGCGATGGCCAGCGTTCCCGAACGGGGCATTTCAAGCAGATTTAAAACACGCAGAAGGGAGCTTTTTCCCGCGCCGCTTGGGCCAAGCAAAACCAGCGTTTCGCCCTCCGGGCAACTCAGCGTAATGTCGAACAGCGCCTGGTGTGCGCCGTAGAAGCAGTTAATGCCGTTTAGTTTAATACTCATCGGGGCAGTCTTTACTCATCCAGGCAAACTATAGCAATTGAGGCCGCAGATAGTACCGTTGACAGAATAGTTATGCAATATTTATGCGTTAAAAGTTAAATATAACCCGTGTTTACTCTTAAACATAGCACAAAATAGCGACGGGAAAGGGGGGCGAGTATAAATGTCGGCATTCCGCCTGAAATGCCGGACATTTTACGGGGTTAACGTTTATTTAACGGATGCGTTAGCGGTTCTCAATCGACTGGCGAAGGGTGCCTGCCGGGGCATGAACGCTGCCGCCAATGTAGCGTACATCATCTACTGCCCAGCACTGGCCTTCACGGATCATCAGCACCTCATCCTGCCAGGTTTGCGTCCCCTGGGTTAGCTTCACGCGCAGGGGAATATTGCGTGCGTCAGTATTTGGAATGGTGGATGCGCTGGCGACGTCGGCGCTGTCCGGCAGCGTGGCGCGGCTGGAGAACGGATCGGATGACAGCAGGGCGTTATGCTGCGGATCGCGCGAAGCGTCGGTGAGCAGTTTCGCCAGATTATCGCTCAGGTACGGGCGCAGGGCGGTCAGGTCATTACCGCGATGCTGAATACGGTAATCATAAAATTGTTGCGCCACGGCGTCCGGGCCACCCTCAATACAAGGGCCGCTGCGGGTTCCGATATCCTTAAAGGCTGGCGTGACCGGCGTTGTGCAGGCGCTGAGCACCAGCGCGCATGGCACTAAAAGCGTTAAAGCAGAGTAGCGCATGTTGATTTCCTTATTTATTAACTATCCTTTCAATCATAGCGTAACGAACCGATAATGCAGTTGCTAACGCATTGAACGCTAAAGAAGGAGAGAAAGTATGCAGTTTTCAACAACGCCAACCCTGGAAGGTCAACCGATTACCGAGTACTGCGGCGTGGTCACCGGTGAGGCGATTCTGGGCGCGAACATATTCCGGGACTTCTTTGCCGGCATTCGGGATATCGTCGGGGGGCGCTCCGGCGCGTACGAGAAAGAGCTGCGTAAAGCGCGTGACATTGCGTTTAAGGAGCTGGGCGAGCAGGCCAAAGCGTTGGGCGCGGATGCGGTGGTAGGCATTGATATCGACTACGAAACGGTCGGGAAAGATGCCAGCATGCTGATGGTGAGCGTAAGCGGTACGGCGGTGAAAACCCGTCGATGAAGCGTTCTCTCTCAACCCTCCTGCTGGCGATATTGCTGGCAGGATGCGCCTCGGAAGAGGGCATCGTTGATAAAGGCGCGTACGAGCTGGATACGCGCCATCAGGCGCAGGCGGCCTACCCGCGTATAAAGGTGCTGGTTATTCACTACACCGCCGACGATTTCGACACCTCGCTTGCGACCCTGACCGATAAAAACGTCAGCTCTCACTATCTCATTCCCGCAAAGCCCCCAGCTCCACAGGGCAAACCGCGTATCTGGCAGCTGGTCCCGGAGAGCGAGCTGGCCTGGCATGCGGGCATCAGCTTCTGGCGTGGCACCAACCGCATAAATGATACCTCCGTCGGCATTGAGCTGGAAAACCGCGGCTGGCGGCAAACCGATGGCGTGAAAACCTTTACCCCCTTCGAACCGGGGCAAATTGCGGCGCTGATCCCGCTTGCCAGAGACATCATCGCCCGCTACGACATAAAACCGCAGAACGTGGTGGCACACTCGGATATCGCCCCGCAGCGCAAAGACGATCCTGGCCCGATGTTTCCGTGGCGCGAGCTGGCGCAGCAGGGTATCGGGGCCTGGCCCGATCCGGCGCGGGTGAATTTTTATATCAACGGCCGACCGCATTATCAGCAGGTTGATACCGCAGCGCTGCTCGATCTGCTGGCGCGCTACGGTTACGAGGTGCCAGAAAACAGCACGCCCGCACAGCAAAAACGCATCATCATGGTTTTCCAGATGCATTTCCGCCCGCAGTTATGGAATGGCGTAGCGGATGTGGAAACCATGGCGATTGCCGAAGCACTTTTAGAGAAATACGGGCAGGGGTAAACCTTCGGATTACCCCCGAGTGAGTATATTTTCTTAAGTTTCTATCAGATTAATCCTAAGTACAAACTCATTTCATTTTTAGTTAATTGACTTAAAATTATCCCGATTTAAGATGGACACATAGCGCGCTAAGTAATGTAGCGAATTAATCAAAAACTTTACTCTTTTATTTTTATTCTTGAGATTTTCATCAGGTAAAAATTTATGGTTCGGCGTAAATGCCGCGGCCATCTTATTTTAAAAAATCACATCTTAAATCGGGTATAACAATGTTAAGCATCTATGGAAAAAAATTACGTCCACAATATGAAATGGAAAGAATTATTTCTGCAACCGCAGGCGTTGAAGAAAAAACGTTAAAGAAATGGCAGAAAATTTCCACTACTGATTCCGGTTACATTCATGTCATCGTCAGCGGCGAAGTCGAATTTCGACGTGAATCTGACGAACTGTGCATGTTTACTGTCACCGGACAATGCCTTTTCGGCCTATCGTCAATGTATTACAACGCCACCCATATGTACGGCCTTGTCCGGACGAATACGGTCGTTCGCTCGATCAAGAAAGAGGTCTTCGCCCAGCTGATGACCGAAAAAAATCTGTGGCCTGACCTGACCAAAGTCCTTTCCTGGTACATATGCGTGATGAGCAAACGTGATGATGTTCTGGTTGCCCGCAGTGCGTATTCTGTTGTTCGTGAATTTTTATATGAGATTAACGATCTGACTGTTCATCAGCAACGTGATATTAACGTTTATGATTACATTCAGGAATACACTAACCTCGCACGTAGTACTATTATCAAAATCCTTTCTGATCTGAAAAAAGGTCAATATATTGTGGTGGAAAAAGGTCGATTGCTTAACCTCACCGCACTGCCTGAAAAATATTAACACCTACTCCCGCCGTTCTCCTTTCTCACTCAAAGGAGAACGGCTATTTCCACTGTTTTTTACACTCGCTTGTGAATTATCCTGCGTTTCGTCAACCGGCGGCGCGGGAATTTTTCCTTGAGAATAATCCTGCTCCTGCTCTTTTAATGCCTGCTTAAATAATTCCGTTAATGATGACTCTTCACTGCTCGTGCTGGCGGGGGCGATATCGTGCTCATGCGCCTCGGTTCCGGGTAAGGTATCCCGCGAGGTATCGTGCGGCACCGCGCCCTCGGGCGCCTGCTGCCAGTCGGCATCATCACTGCTGATCGGCAGATCCTGCATCGGTGGAACATCAACATGCACTGGCGCAACTTTAGGCTGCGGATGCGGGAACGGTTTACTCACGTACACGTAATGCATTTCCGAAAGCTGCGTTTCCGGTTTGGCAACGCTGGCGTTGACCGGTTCAGGTGCCGGGTGGCGCAGGTTCCAGTAGACGTGCATATACAGGCCGACAACCAGCATGGCGCAAAGCCCGACCAGCCATAACGCTGTTTTGCCGAATACGTTTTTCAGGCTGGGGAGGCGGTACGAAAACCAGACCGCTTCCCCGGTTGTATAGCTGCGCTGGGCCGCAAGGCAGATGGTCGACATTAGGCTTTCTTCTCCTGCATTTTTGCGTCCGGGGTGGTGCGGGTTGCCTGAATCAGTACGCCCGGCGTGCTGTTGGTCACGCGCATCAGCTGCATCAGCGTTTCTTCACCGGGGATACCATCCACGTGCAGATGCATTTTTTGCTGGAACTCGCGGGTGCGTTTCATCATTTCTGCGGTCCAGATCCGGGCATGCGTTTCGGGCTGGCTCAACGCGATGCTTAACTGCTGATCGAGCCAGACCATGTCTTTGCTGTCGCTGGCCGTGCCGATCGCGTCTTTTCCTTCCGGTGTCAGGCGGTGCAACTGGGTGAAGTTGCCGGTCGCATGCCGGTTAAACCAGCTGCGGCTTACCTGCCAGGTCCGGTTATTCATTAACAAGTCAATTGATGTATCTCCGACCCTGGCGACCACTGCATAGTTAAGGTGACCGCTGGTTTTCAGCTCACTGACCCACGGATACCCTTCCTGCGCCAGCGTCTCCGGGGACGCGTTCCCCTGTTTACACATCAGGTTCACTTTAGCGGCGTTCTGGCACAGCGCATCGTCGGCCGAGGCGTCATACCCCCACATGAGATAAAGCTGATGCATCGCATCCGGCTGATTAACTATTTCGTTGTCGATAACCGGCACTACGGCTGCCTCAGGTTTTGGCGTCTGCTGTTTCCAGCTGACGGGTACCGGCAGCTGGATCGGCAGGCGCGCGCCGATCGACGAGGTAAAATACCAGCCGCAGGCGGCAAACAGCACGGACGCAAACAGCCCCACGGTTGCCAGGCGCTTACCGTGTTTTTTGGCGGGCAGGATCTCTCCCGCCGCCAGACGTAAATGGCGTGGGCTGACCTGCGCCGCGCGTTCCGTCCAGGCGGCGAGCATTGACAGGTGTGCCAGCGCGTTCAGTTTGCTGATGTTGCCTTTGGTCAGCGTGTGCATTTTGCGCACGCGGGCAGGCGGCAACGGCGAATGTTCACAGTCGTGTTCTTCGCACTGCGCCTGCACATAGCTCAGGTATTCGCAGCAGGTGAGGGGGCGCAGGACATGATGTGTGTGCGTATATTCGCGCAGTTCAGGTTGCTTTAGCAGGCTTTCCTGATCCGCAGCACCCGTCAGCACCACGGCGAGCCGGAAGTTCAGCTCCTGGGCGCGCGTGAGCAGCGTTCCCAGGACTTCACGGCAGCTCTCCTTCATGGCTTCGGAATGGGCGATCGTCAGCACTCTGGATTTTGCTTTCCCCTCCTGCCACTGGCGCAGGACGGCATCCACCGCCTGCATGCGATCTTTAATCGCTTTCGTTCCCGGGTTGAGTTTGTACAGCAGGCTACTGGCACTCAGTTTGGGAAACGCGTTGATGGCAATAACGGTATTGCTGCTGGCTTTCAGCGCGTCGATGAAGTGGCTCAGAAGCGGAGCGTCGTCGCAAAAAAGCCCGATAATACCCGCCAGCTGGGTTTTCTCTTTCAGCAGGTTGAACACGTCCTGATGATAAGGCACCAGAAAATCACCGGATAAACGGGTGATTGTCCTGAATGGCGGATTTTTAAAATTAAAGTGGCTCTGATACATAACGACTGACCGTCTCTGATTAGGAATAGCAACAGCAGCAGAAAGTAAGGTAATGCCCCTGAGCGGTCAATTTGCAGACAGGGTAAAAATATCCAGCTGGCCGCGCCTAACATCTGGATTTTATACGGTCAATATTTTTCTGTATGAAAGTTGGTGGCGAAGTCAGTGGTCGTATTTGCAACAGCTTATTACTATTTTCCTCCATATTGGCGCAGTATGACGCTGCTTATTTTTGCTTTGCTATAGGCCGGATAAAAAATGAGGTTCTCATTTCTGTCACGGTGGATAACGCCTTGTATTATGTTTGTGCTGCTCATTTTTAGCGGCCAGCAAGGGTATCTCACCTTAAAAGATTATAAAAAAGTTACGAATAAGTTGGCTAAAGCTGATCTACAGCCGCTGAAAAAAACGCACGAAGATAAACCCTTCACGCTTTTTACGGCTGCCGTCCGTCAGGAGAACTTAGCGGATGCGGCAAAAGCCCCGCTGGCAGCGGAGATAGAGGGCATTGTGCGCAGTGATGACGCCTGGCTCTCCTTTGCTGTTATCAAAACCCCAGGCGGTCAGCGAAGCTACCGTGAGGGTGAACCTCTCGCCGGATTTAACGACGCATTTATTCAGGAAATAAACAAAGATAATGTGGTGGTTAATTATGAAGGTGCTACGCAGGTACTGGCGTTAAATAAACCGGACTATTTTAAGGGGGGCGTGGATAGCGGCCCGGTTACAAAATCGACGAAAGATGCTGGCGCAGAAAGTTTGCATCTTGATGATTATCTGGTGTTAAAACCCATCATTGAAAAAGGCCGACTGGAAGGCTACAGGATAAATCCAAGGAATGCCTCCGCCTTTTACAGTCAGTCAGGTCTGGAAAAAGGCGATGTGGCGGTTCAGGTTAACTCTGTCGATATGACCGATGAAGCAAAAGCGAAAAGCATTATTGCCAACTGGTCGAAAATGAAAGAAGCGGATGTCGTCGTGCGGCGTCACGCTCACCTTGAAAATATTCGGGTTAATGTTCTAAACAATTAACAAGTGTGCAGACATGAAAAAATTTCCCTGGGCGTGCGTGGCGCTGACCGCATTGTCGTTATATTCCAGTTCGCTGCTTGCAGCTAACTTTAGCGCGAGTTTTAAAAATACTGATATTCGCGAGTTTATCGATACGGTAGGCCGCAATCTCAACAAAACCATTCTGGTCGACCCGTCCGTCCAGGGCACCGTCTCGGTCCGAACCTACAACGTGCTGACGGAAGATGAGTACTACCAATTCTTTCTGAGCGTGCTGGATCTCTACGGCCTGTCGGTGATCCCGTTGGACAACGGCATGGTCAAAGTGGTGCGCTCAAGCGTGGCGCGTACCGCCGGTGCGCCGCTGGCAGACAGCAAGAACCCGGGCAAAGGTGATGAGATCATCACCCGCGTGGTGCGCATGGAAAACGTACCCGTTCGCGAGCTGGCCCCGCTGCTGCGTCAGCTCAACGATGCCACTGGCATCGGGAACGTGGTGCACTTTGAGCCGTCCAACGTCCTGCTGTTAACCGGTAAAGCCTCGGTGGTGAACCGCCTGGTGGATCTGGTGCAGCGCGTCGATAAAGACGGTATTCAGCGCCGCGAAATCATCCCGCTGCGCTTTGCCTCTGCCAAAGAACTTTCGGATATGTTGAACAACCTCAACAACGAAGAGCAGAAAGGGCAGAACGCACCGCAGCTGGCGACCAAGGTGGTGGCGGATGACGAAACCAACAGCCTGGTGATCAGCGGTTCGGAAGATGCGCGCGCGCGTACCCGTTCCCTTATCCATCAGCTGGATCGCGAGCAGAATAACGAGGGGAACACCCGCGTCTTCTACCTCAAATATGCCAGCGCCACCAAAGTGGTGCCGGTGCTGACCGGGATTGGCGAGCAGCTGAAAGACAAGCCGGTCGCGGCCAAAGCGAAAACCGCGAGCGCCTCAACCGATCTGAATATCACCGCCGACGAGTCAACCAACTCCCTGGTGATCACCGCGCAGCCTAATGTGATGAACTCCCTGGAGAAGGTGATCGACAAGCTGGATATTCGCCGTCCGCAGGTGCTGGTGGAAGCGATCATTGCCGAAGTGCAGGACGGTAACGGCCTGGATCTTGGCGTGCAATGGACCAGCAAGCACGGCGGCGTGCAGTTTGGCGCTACCGGCCTGCCAATCAGCCAGATTAAAAATGGCACCATGAAAGGGGCGAGCTTCACGGGCCTTGCGACCGGCTTCTTTAACGGTGATTTCGGTGCGCTGATGACCGCGCTCTCCACCAACGGCAAAAACGATATCCTCTCCACGCCAAGCGTGGTCACGCTGGATAACAAAGAAGCGTCATTCAACGTCGGTCAGGATGTGCCGGTGCTTTCCGGTTCGCAAACCACCAGCGGCGACAACGTGTTTAACTCCGTTGAGCGTAAAACCGTCGGTACCAAGCTGAAGATTGTGCCGCAAATCAACGATGGCGACATGATCCACCTGAAGATTGAGCAGGAAGTGTCCAGCGTTGACAACAGCGCGACGGAAGATTCGAGCCTCGGCCCAACCTTCAACACGCGCACGATCAATAACGAAGTGATGGTTCACAGTGGCCAGACGGTGGTGCTCGGCGGCCTGATGGAAAATGTGACCAAACAGTCCGTCTCCAAAGTGCCGCTGCTCGGCGATATCCCGCTGGTCGGGCAGCTGTTCCGCTACACCTCGCAGGATACCTCTAAACGCAACCTGATGGTGTTTATTCATACCACCGTCCTGCGTGACGACGACAACTACAGCGCAGCCTCGAAAGAGAAATATGACCAGATCCGGGTGCGCCAGATGCAGCGCGTGGAAGAGAAAAAGCTCGGTATTGTTGAGCCGAGCGACAATGCCGTCCTGCCCGCGTTTCCTTCAGCAAGCCCTCACGTCGCACCGGTGAAAACCTCCGCGGCACGCAATCCGTTTAAAGAGTAAGGCGGAGGGATAAAACGTGGACGAACTGAGTAAATCCCTGTGTAGCAGCAACTACGCAAAAGATAACGGCGTTCTGCTTTACGACAATGACGTCTATATCCGTGAGGACACCCCGGCGTTAGCACTGCTGGAGGTGCGCCGGGTGCTTGGACGCGCGTTCGTCCCGATCACTCTGGCGCCGGAAGCGTTTGATGAGATGCTGGCCAAAATCTGGCAGCAGAGCAGCGGCGTGTCGCAGCAGCTGGTGGACGACATGGACGCGGATATCGATCTGATGGCGTTAACCGAGGAGATCCCGGATAACGAAGATCTGCTCGATAACGACGAAAACTCGCCGGTGATCCGCCTGATCAACGCCATTCTCGGCGAGGCGGTGAAGGACGGCGCGTCGGATATTCATATCGAAACCTTCGAGCGCACCCTGAGCATTCGCTTTCGCGTTGACGGCGTGCTGCGCCCGGTGCTGCAACCGGCGCGTAAGCTCGCCCCGCTGCTGGTATCGCGAATCAAGGTGATGTCGAAACTCGACATCGCCGAGAAACGTCTCCCCCAGGATGGCCGTATCTCCCTGCGCATCGGTCGCAAGGCGATCGACGTGCGTGTGTCGACCATTCCGTCCCAGTACGGCGAGCGCGTGGTGATGCGTCTGCTCGATAAAAGCAATCTCAAGCCCGACATCAACAAGCTGGGGCTGATTGATGAAGAGCTGGAGAAGCTGAAAGGGCTGATCGACCGCCCGCACGGGATCATCCTCGTTACCGGCCCGACGGGTTCCGGTAAAAGTACCACGCTGTACGCCATACTCTCGGCGCTGAACGGCCACGAACGCAACATTCTGACCGTGGAAGATCCGATTGAGTACGAGCTGGAAGGGGTGGGGCA
Source organism: Enterobacter cloacae complex sp. IR5459 (assembly GCF_049238005.1). Taxonomy (NCBI): domain Bacteria; kingdom Pseudomonadati; phylum Pseudomonadota; class Gammaproteobacteria; order Enterobacterales; family Enterobacteriaceae; genus Enterobacter; species Enterobacter cloacae complex sp. IR5459. The sequence goes on along the minus strand of NZ_JBMKIG010000002.1, from coordinate 50,153 downwards.
GACGCAGGTTAACCCGCGCGTGGACATGACCTTTGCCCGTGGGCTGCGCGCGATTCTGCGTCAGGACCCGGACGTGGTGATGATCGGGGAAATTCGTGACGGTGAGACCGCCCAGATCGCGGTGCAGGCGTCGCTGACCGGTCACCTGGTGATGTCGACGCTGCACACCAACAGTGCCGCAGGGGCGATAACCCGTCTGCGGGATATGGGGCTGGAGTCCTTCTTAATCGGTTCATCGTTGCTCGGTGTCATTGCCCAGCGTCTGGTGCGTCGGCTGTGTACGCACTGCCGGACCACCAGTCCGCTGGACGCCAATGAAAAAGCGCTGTTCAGCTTTATGGACGCGCCGCCAGAAGCGATTTACCGCGCGGTGGGGTGCGAACACTGCCGTCAGAGCGGCTATCAGGGCCGCGCCGGTATTCATGAATTTCTGGTGGTGGACAGCGCCATGCGCCGCGCCATCCATGAAGATAAGGACGAAATGACCCTCGAAACGCAGCTCTTTAAGCAGGCCTACAGCCTGCGTGAAAACGGGCTGCTGAAGGTGATCGGCGGCGTGACGTCTCTGGAAGAGGTCATGCGCGTCACCGCCGAGCGTGGGGGGGATGCATAATGGCTTTCTACGCCTGGACAGCGACGGATGCCGCGGGGAAAACCCAGCGCGGGACGTTACAGGCCGAGGGGCAGAAGCAGGTTCGCCAGTGGCTTCGCGAGCAAAAGCTGATGCCCGTCAGCATTACCGAAACCCGCGAAACGGCGGCTGGCGGGAAAGCGAAAACCGGGGTGAAGCTCTCCACTCCGGTGCTGTCGATGTTTACCCGTCAGCTTTCGACGCTGGTCAACGCCGCGCTGCCGCTGGAGAGCGCGCTGAAGGCGATCTCGAAGCAGACGGAAGACAAAAAGCTGGCGGCGATGGTGGTGGAGATCCGCGAGAAGGTGGTGGAAGGCCACACCCTGTTCGATGCCTTCAGCCAGTTCCCGCGCACCTTCGACAAGCTTTACTGCACGCTGGTGATGGCCGGGGAGAAAACCGGTCACCTGGGCGACGTGCTGGAGAAGCTGGCGGAGTACAACGAGCAGCGCCAGAAGATGAAAAGTAAGCTGACGCAGGCGATGGTCTACCCGATAACCCTCACTGTGGTCGCCATCGCGGTCATCAGCATCCTGCTGGTGGCGGTGGTGCCGCAGGTGATCGAGCAGTTCACTCACATGAAGCAGCAGCTGCCGATCACCACCCGGACGCTGATTGCGGTAAGTGATTTCCTGCAAGCCTGGGGCATTTATATTGTGGGCATTCTGGGGGGCGGCTTTATCGGCTTCAAAACCTGGCTGAGGAATGCCAAAAACCGTTTTCGCTGGCACAGCTGGCTGGTGAACGGCTCGCCGATTAAAAAGCTGGTCTGCGCCATCAACAGCGCCCGCTATATCCGTACCCTGAGTATTTTGCAGGCCAGTAGCGTGCCGCTGCTGGAGGGGATGTATATCGCGATGGACGGTATCGAAAACCGCTATGCCCGGCAGGTGCTGGAGCAGGCCGCCGACACCGTGCGCCAGGGGGCGTCGCTGTATGCGGCGCTGGAACAGGCGAAATTATTCCCGCCCACCATGCTGTATATGATTGCCTCCGGTGAAGAGAGCGGGGAATTAGGTAATTTAATGGATCGCGCGGCGGAAAATCAGGAATCGGCCTTACAACATCGAATTACATTAACGCTGTCGGTCTTTGAACCGGCGCTGGTGGTATCCATGGCGACGATTGTTTTATTCATCGTGCTTTCAATATTACAACCGCTTCTGCAACTTAATAATATGGTAGGTTAAATCATGGCTTTAAAACGTAAAAACCTGGCTCGCCAGGCGGGCTTCACATTGCTCGAATTAATGGTGGTCATTGTTATTCTCGGCGTACTGGCGAGTATGGTAGTGCCAAATTTAATGGGCAATAAGGAAAAAGCCGATACGCAAAAAGCAACCAGCGATATTGTCGCGCTCGAAGGCTCGCTGGATATGTACAAGCTGGATAACCACCGCTACCCGACCACAGAGCAGGGTTTGCAGGCGCTGGTGACCAAACCTGAAATCGCGCCAATCCCGAACGGCTACCGCACGGACGGCTATATCCGTCGCCTGCCGCAGGACCCCTGGGGCAATGATTATCTGCTGGTGAGCCCGGGTGAACACGGCGCGGTGGACGTCTTCTCAGCCGGTCCGGACGGCGAAGCCAATACCGCCGATGACATTACCAACTGGTCTCTGGATAAGAAAGAGAAATAATGAAAAATCAACGCGGCTTTACGTTGCTGGAAATTATTCTGGCGCTGGTGATATTTGCCAGTTGCGCCATGATGGTGGTGTCCACCATTCCTTCGCGCAGCGGCGCGGATATATTTGGCCAGCAATTAAAAGCGCTCGTTGATTATGGTTCAGACCGTGCGGTGATGGACGGAAATATTGTCGGGCTGGTGATCGCCACCGATAAATATCAGCTGGTGACGATCGCCGATGAAAATGGCGAGCGTCACTGGGTGCCATTATCTGCCGGACGCATTTCCACCAAAGGTGATTTTCCGGAAGAGATGCATGTGTCGCTCTCGCCGCAGCGCCTGGCCGCGACGGTGACGTCCGAGCCGCAGGTAATCTTTTTACCGGACGGTGAAATCAGCCGCTTTACGCTGACGCTGCAAAGTTATGACAAACAGCACCATTTCCGCGTGGTGTCGCAAGGTGCGGCGCCGGTATCGGTAGAAAACGATGGCTAACGGCAACAAAAAGCAAAAGGGGATGACGCTGCTGGAGGTGATGGTCGCTCTGGTGATTTTCTCCACCGCCGCGCTGGCGCTGATGAACTCGGTCTCCCTGAACGTGCGTTTTACCCATGGCCTGGCCGATACCTTGCAGGCCAGTTGGGTGGCGGAAAATCAGCTGGCGGAAGCACAGCTCACGAAAACCGACTTCCCGGATGCTGAACAGCAGGGGACGGAAATCATGGGCGGGCGCAGGTGGAACTGGCGTAAGCAGCGGGTGAAAACGGCCGACAACGTCTGGGCGAATACAATACGCGTGTATGCGGAAGGCGATGAGAGCCAGCCGGTTATTTCCCTGCATATCATTCCGCCGGGAGAGAGCAAGTGAAGAAAATGCGACGCCAGCGCGGATTTACCCTGCTGGAGATCATGATTGCGCTGACTATCTTCGCGGTGATCAGCACCCTGGCCTGGCAAATTCTGGACGGCGCGATGCGTACCAGCTCGGCGACGGATGCCAGCGCCGCAAAGCTCAACCAGCTTCAGCGCGCCTGGAGTCTGATGGAGCGTGATTTTTTCCAGCTTCAGGCGCGCGCCCCGCGTAATGAGCCGGAGCTGTTTCGTCAGGCGGGCGATGCCCTTGAACTGACCACCCTGAATGGCGTGAGCGGAACGGTCCAACTGGAGCGCGAGCGCTGGCGGCTGGAAGAGGGGCGTTTGTATCGCGACGTCTGGCCGGTCATTGACGGCCCGGCGGAAGTTAAGCCTGACGAAGTGCCGATTGTCAGCGGCGTTAAATCATTGCAGTGGCGGTTTTATCGTCAGGGCTGGCTGAAAAGCTGGAGCGACGCCGCCCATCTGCCGGACGGCGTGGAGGTTACGTTGACGATGGAAAACGGGGATACCTGGCGCTGGGTATTCACCACGCCGGGTGATATGCCGGAGGTGGCCGCTGCCGCGGCGCCAGAGAAAGCCGCCGACGCGCCTGGGACGCCCCCGGATGCAGCCCCTGCGCCTGCCCCTTCGCCGGAGACCAGACCATGAAGCGGATCCGTCAACAACAGGGCGTAGCCCTGCTGGTGGTGCTGATTTTGCTGGTGATGATGTCGGCGCTGGCCGCCAAAATCAGCCAGCAGTTCTGCCGTAATTTGCAGAAAACGCATTATCAGGTAAGCCAGCAGCAGCTGCGCTGGGCGATGCAGGCCCAGGAAAAAGTGGTGAAGGACCGGTTACAGACCGACGCCAGCGGCGAGAGCAAGCCGCTGGCGCTGGACGGCGACTGGCATCAGCCGCTGGAGACGCAGGGTGAAGATTACACGGTCGTGAGCCAGGTGGAAGATGCGCAGGACTGCTTTAACGTCAATAACCTGTTGACCGCCGACATCGCACCCCAGGGGCAAAGCGCTCCCGCGGTGGCGGAAACACCGCGTAAAGCGCGGATTGTAGAACAACTTCTGACGGAAAGTGGGCTCAGTCCGGGCACGGCGGAGGCGGTCTATTTCCAGCTGGTGGATTATCTCGATGGTGACAGCACCACGGCGAAGGAGGGGGCCGAAAGCGATGCGTGGGCTGGCGTCGTGCCCGCGCGGCAACCGGCAAATCAGATGATGCGCAGCATCGCGGAAATCAAACTGCTGCCGGCGTTCCCTGTTACGGCATATCCAAAGGTGAGCAAGCTGTTATGCGCGCTGCCGGACGCCGCCAGCAAGGTGGACGTGAACACCCTGCAACCGGAACAGGCCGCCGTGCTGGCGGCCATGTTCCCGGGAAAACTCACGCGGGATGACGCCGTTCGCCTGCTGGATTCGCGTCCGGAATCGGGCTGGGAAAATATGGAAGCGTTCAGCAAAGCGCTGGAGCAGGCCTTCCCGCAGTTAAAAGACGATCTCCCGCAGGTGGTGGATCAATTTTCTATAAACAGCCGGTACTTCCGCGTGAATTACACCGGCAATACCGATGAATTAACGCTTCGCGTGGTCAGCCAGCTTCAGGTGAATAACGAAGCCGGTGAGATCGTGACGTGGCAGCGTCGTTACCGAATGATTGAATAAGAAAAGTAGAACGTTATGAAACAGGTACTTTTTGTTCGTCCCGACAGCCGCGAGGGCGGGAAAATAATGTGGTGTGAGTCCGGCAGCGAGCGCGTCGAGGTGGTCGACAGCCTGGAGATGCTGGCCGAACACCCCCTGGCTACGCGCGTTTGTCTCCTGTTACCCGCCAGCGACATGATTTTCCGCCATTTTAGGCTACCGAAAAAGGTGGCTTCTCAGGGAATGGCCTTCTCGTGGATGGCAGAAGAGACGCTGATTGGCGACGTGGACAACCTCCACTGGACGGTACTCCACAAAAAAGGCGCCGACGTCGACGCCGTGGCCATTGACGCCGACCGCCTGCGCGCAACATTAACCCGCTGTCAGGAGGCCGGATTAAACGTGATTCAGGCCCTGCCTGATGCCTGGCTCCTGCCCGTGACGGCAGGGGGCAGCACGCTGGTCGCGCAGGATGATGGCTACTGGCTGCGTTTATCGCCCCATGTGGCGGGTGAAATGGAGGCAACCCTGCTGCCGCTGTTAATGCAGAAAGCCGGGGGCGGGGAAGTGTGGTGTTACGGCGATGCGCCTGCGAAGGTGCACATTGACGTGCAGCATGCCTGGCAGCATCCGCTGGCGCTGATCCAGCCGCAGTGGCAAACCTGTCGCGTTAACCTGCTTCACGGTGAATTCAGCCTTAAGGCCGGTCATGGGCGGGCAGCGAAAAGGATGAAAGCCGCGATGGTGGCGGCGGGCGTGCTGTCTGTTGGTCTGCTGCTGGGGCCACGCATTGCGATGGCCTGGATGCTGGTGCAGCAGGAAAATCGGGTGCAGCAGGAGATCGTCCAGGTTTATCAGCACCATTTCCCCAGCATGCGGCAGCAGACCAATATCAAATATCACTTTGGCCAAAGCCTGAAAAAACAGAGCAAGGGGTTCTTTCTTCAGCTTGAGGAGCTGGAGAAAGCCCGGCAGTCAGTCCCTGCGATGGAGATCGATCTGCTGGAATACGATGCGCAGCAAAACACCCTGACGCTGAGCGTCAGCGCGCAAAACCAGCCCGCGTTGCGGGCGTTTGTTAACCAGACCAGTGAGAATTTTGATTTTACCTTACAGCCTGTTTCAACAACCGAACCGTATACCGCCATGATCGCAGGGAAACATAAATGAAAGAGCGAATCGCACAGCTGAAAGCGCGCTATCAGAATTACAGCGCCCGGGAAAAAATCATTTTAAAAATATGTGCCGTTGCTATTGTGGGGGCAGCGGTGTATTACACAGGAGTGATCCCCTTGGATAATATGATTAAAAATAGTAAATCGACACTTAAAAGACAAAAAGAGACGCTTAACTGGATGCGCAGTGAAATTGATAAAAATCATCTTCAGATCCAGTTAGTCAAAACGGATAATCCGCGTACGGTGGTCGAGAATAGCGCCCATGAAATTAACCTTTCGCTGACGGATGTGCGCCAGGAGGGGCAAACTTTATCGTTCGTGGTGAATCGGGTTAATGTGTATGAATTAAAAAGCTGGCTGCGTGAAATTAATCAGACCACCGGTGTGAGATTGCAAAAAATTAACCTCACGCCGGTTGACCACCTCAGCGATGTGAAAGCGCAGGTGCAACTCACCTGGGCAAAAAACGCATGAATACCTTCGCGCTGATGCGGGATGCCTTTCCGGTAGGGTTCCCGATAATGAGTGCGATCCTGGGCGGCATTGTGGGCAGTTTTCTTGGCGTTGTCGCCGAACGCGTACCGGGGATGGTGATGGATGAGGAGGGGAGCGGTAATCTGCTCATTCCGGCCTCGCACTGTTCGGTGTGCCAGCACGCCCTCGCCGCGTGGGAAAACATCCCGCTGCTCAGCTGGCTTTTATTACGGGGGCGCTGCCACCAGTGCGGCAGCGCGATCCCGCTGCGACTCTTTCTGGTCGAACTGATCTCCGCCTTGTTTTTTGGCATCACGGCCTGGTGCATGCCGGACGTTCAGGCGCTGTTCTCTTTGTGGTTACTGGCGGCTTTTTTACTGCCGCTGGCCATGATCGACTGGCAGCACCAGCTGCTTCCGGACTGCCTGACCCAGCCGCTGCTGTGGGCAGGTCTCTTGCTTCATGTGTTTGACCACACGTTGCCGCTACGCGATGCGCTGTTCGGCGCGGTGGCGGGCTATCTGTCGCTCTGGCTGCTCTACTGGGCTTTTCGTCTGATCACGGGACGAGAAGGTCTGGGTTACGGGGATTTTAAGCTACTGGCGGCGCTGGGCGCCTGGTGCGGCTGGCAGGCGTTGCCCTCTATTGAACTGGCGGCAGCGTTAAGCGGTATTGTCGGTTATTTCGCCGTAAATAATTTAAATAAAAATAACCTCACTATTTCTTTTGGTCCTTATCTCGCCTTTGCTGGAATAGGGGTTTTTATTAGTCAGCAAATTGCTTTCACATTTTAAATATACAGGTCAAGATTTTTTATAAATCTTTTTGATGGAGGAAGGAAAGGACGATCCTTTACGCTCAGTGTATCGTAAGAGATATAAGCTACACGGGATTTGGCTTGTATCTTTTAATGGAGGAATACAACGCAGCAACAATTTTTGTTCACGGCACTCACGTTGGTTAAATACGCATTACGCGAAACGCATCCATGATCTCACGGAAGACATGGGTTACTACGTTATAAATAAATTTATCAGGAAATAAAAATGAAATTTATGAAGCCAAAATATCTGGCGCTCTTTATTGCGGCGGCAACCAGCTCCGCATTTGCAGCAGCGCCAGGTGCACCGACGATCGGCTATGGCAATGACAAATTTGCCCTGGTGGAAGTGGATCAGGCTGCACAGGATTATAACAATCTTGTCAAAGTGCATAACGATGGCGTGGATGTAAAAGTTGAGTGGAACGTCTGGAGTGGTGATGCGCCAACTTCTGCGAAAGTTCTGCTGGACGGACAGACCGTGTGGACCGGCGCAGCCGGTGCGACGGGCTCTGCAACGTTTAAAGTGAAAAAAGGCGGGCGTTATCAGGAACAGGTTGAAGTCTGTAATGCCAGCGGCTGTGCGAAAAGCGCCAGTAAGCTGATTATTGTGGCTGACACCGACGGTAGCCACCTGCTGCCGCTGAATACGTCTCTCCAGGAGAACAACAAAGCGTTCGCGAAGCATACCGATAAAGTGGTTGCGGCCTACTTCCCGGAATGGGGCGTTTACGACCGTAACTTCCCGGTTGATAAGATCCCTGCGGCAAACCTCAACCACATTCTGTACGGCTTCATTCCAATCTGTGGCGGTGACGGCATCAACGACGGCCTGAAAACCATTGAAGGTGGTAACAGCTTCCGCGTGCTTCAGAACGACTGTAAGGGCCGTCCTGACTTTACCGTGGCGATCCACGACCCATGGGCTGCGCTGCAAAAACCACAGGCTGGCGTCTCCAACTGGGATGATCCGTACAAAGGTAACTTTGGCCAGCTGATGGCGCTGAAAAAAGCGCATCCAGGCCTGAAAGTGCTGCCATCTATCGGCGGCTGGACGCTTTCCGATCCGTTCTTCCACATGGGCGACCCGGCTATCCGAGCACGCTTTGTCTCTTCTGTGAAAGATTTCCTCCAGACGTGGAAATTCTTTGACGGCGTGGATATCGACTGGGAATTCCCGGGAGGTGGCGGTGTAACCGAAAACCTGGGTAACCCGCAGCAGGATAAAGCGACCTATACCGCACTGATGCACGACCTGCGCACCATGCTGAACGAGCTGTCTGCACAGACGGGCCGTACCTATGAACTGACCAGCGCCATCGGTGCAGGTCGCGATAAGATCGAAGACGTGGATTACACTACGGCTCAGCAGTATCTCGACCACATCTTCCTGATGAGCTACGACTTCTACGGCGGCTGGAGCAACACCGTTCTCGGCCACCAGGCTGCGCTGCGTGCGCCAGCATGGCGTCCGGACACTGATTACACCACTGAAAACGGCGTTAACGCGCTGCTTGCGCAGGGTGTACAGCCAGGCAAGATCGTGGTGGGTGCGGGCATGTATGGCCGCGGCTGGACCGGCGTGCATGGCTACACCGGTGACAATCCATTCACCGGTACGGCAACCGGCATGGTGAAAGGCACCTGGGAACCGGGCGTGGTTGACTATCGTCAGATCGTGAACGAATACAAAGGCAAACCGGGCTGGGAATACGGCTACGACACGACCGCTGAAGCCCCTTACGTCTTCAACAAATCCACCGGCGACCTGATCTCGTATGAAGATGCGCGTTCAACCACTGCGAAAGGCAAGTATGTTCTGGCCAATAAACTGGGCGGTCTGTTCGCGTGGTCTATCGACTCTGATACCGGCGACATTCTGAATGCGATGAACGAAAGCCTGCTGGGCGGCGACTCGACTCCGGTTGATCCGGTGGTCACCAACCACGCGCCAATCGCGTCCTCTGCCGATCAGAACGTGTCTGGCCCGGCAACCGTCACGCTCGATGGCTCTGCTTCCAGCGATCCTGATGGCGATGCGATTACCTACAAATGGACTCAGGTCTCTGGTCCGTCTGTCACCATCAACAACAGCACCAAAGCGAAAGCGACCTTCAATGTTGCGGCAGCGACCACCGACCAGACCATGACGTTCCGCCTGACGGTGACCGATGCAAAAGGCCTGAGCAACGCGATTGATGTCCAGGTGGTGAACAAGGCGCCGAAAGCTAACCAGGCACCGGTTTTAAACCCAATGGAAGCGATCACGCTTGAATCTGGTGAAACCTATGCGCTGCATGCCCAGGCTGCGGACCCAGACGGTGATGCGCTGACCTACGCCTGGAGCGTACCAGCAGATATGCACGCCACCGGAACTGACTCCGCGAACGTGAATATCACGGCGCCGGAAGTGAGCTCGACGTCTACCTACACCCTGAGCGTGGTAGTGAGCGACGGTAAGACCAGCGTGCAGTCTAACGTCCAGGTTACCGTGAATCCGAAAGCGGCGCCTGCACCGGTACCTGCTGACGAAGACACTAACCCGGCGGATGACGTTACCCCTCCGGCTGATGATGTGACTCCTCCGTCTGACAAAGGAAGCTGCGATGCACCTGTGGATGCTAACGCCAGCAAATACGCGGCGTGGGAATCCAGCAAAATCTACAACGGTGGCGATACCGTAAGCTTCGACCATCTGGTGTGGAAAGCGAAGTACTGGACTCAGGGCAATCAGCCTGGCTTCGGTGTGGATGCATGGGAGCTGGTGAGCAACGTGAAGATGAACTGGCGTTCTGACCTGGTCTACAACGGCGGCGACACTACCACCTATGAAGGTAACGTTTACCGTGCGAAATGGTGGACCCGTGGTGATAACCCAGCCAACAGCGACGTATGGGTAAAAGAAGGCGCATCAACAGATTGCAAATAATCTAACCCATTAATCACTCCCCCTTTAGAGGGGGAGTGATTCAAAATTCATTTTACAGGATGTTGGTAAGGAGAAATAACCGAAACTGTCAGCAGGTAAAAATGAAAAAGTTAATTTTGTTGTTATTAATAATAAGCCAAAGCGCACTGGCAAATTGTTGGGATAAAGCGGCGCATTATTATCATGTCGATCCTTATTTACTGTACGCGATAGCGAATGTGGAATCCGGTATGAATCCGTATGCGGTTGGGCAAAACCGTGATGGCACGCGGGATGTCGGGCTGATGCAAATCAACAGTTCGCATTTTACCGCGCTGGAAAGCAGAGGCATCGACGAATATCGATTAATCACGGAGCCGTGTACTTCGATCATGGTCGGGGCTTCTATCCTTTCCGGGATGATCAGGGTGTATGGCTATAACTGGGAAGCCGTTGGCGCGTATAACGCCGGACTGAAAAAAGAAAATTATCCGCAGAGGATGAAATATGCCCATAAGGTCTGGGCCAAATATCAGCAACTGAAATTAGCAGCACGTTATTAACGTTTTTTATTTTTGAAGAATTCCTGAAGGTGTTCTTCGAAAAGTGAAAACAGCTGAATGTGGTTTATGTATTAACGGAGTAATACCTAAGCCGGGATATTAACATTTAATTTGAAACGAACAGGAAAACTGAAATGAACAAAAGGACGTTACTGAGTGTACTCATTGCGGGAGCCTGCGTGGCGCCATTCATGGCCCAGGCTGCGAATCTGAAGGAGACCAGCAGTGAGCCGTACACCATCAAAGCCAGCGATCTGGCGAAGAAAGAGAAGGAACTGACGGACTTCCCGCTGATGGCTTCGGTTAAAGAGACCATCCAGACGCTGGATAACGCGCAGGTCGAACTGATTGAGCCAGGCCGGGCGGCGAACCCGGACAACGTTAAACGCGTTGAAGGGATTGTGAAAGCCAGCGACTGGGAATATCTCTTCCCGCTGCGCGCCCAGGCCTATACCTACAGCAACTTCCTGAAAGCCGTGGGTAAATTCCCGGCGCTGTGTAAAACCTATAATGACGGTCGTGACAGCGACGCCATCTGTCGCAAAGAGCTGGCCACCATGTTTGCCCACTTTGCCCAGGAAACTGGCGGCCACGAAAGCTGGCGTCCGGAAGCCGAATGGCGTCAGGCGCTGGTCCACGTACGTGAAATGGGCTGGAGCGAAGGGCAGAAGGGCGGTTATAACGGCGAATGTAACCCGGACGTCTGGCAAGGACAGACCTGGCCTTGCGGTAAAGATAAAGACGGCGATTTCCTGAGCTATTTCGGACGCGGTGCGAAACAGTTGTCTTACAACTACAACTACGGTCCATTCTCTGAAGCGATGTACGGCGACGTGCGTACACTGCTCGACAAACCTGAGCTGGTGGCGGACACCTGGTTGAACCTGGCGAGTGCGATCTTCTTCTTCGCCTATCCGCAGCCGCCAAAACCAAGCATGTTGCAGGTGATCGACGGTACATGGCAGCCGAACGACCACGATAAAGCCAACGGTCTGGTTCCGGGCTTTGGTGTGACCACCCAGATCATCAACGGCGGCGTTGAGTGCGGCGGCCCGACTGAAATTGCGCAGTCTCAGAACCGTATCAAATACTACAAAGAGTTTGCAAACTACCTGAAAGTGCCTGTTCCGGCGAATGAAGTGTTGGGTTGCGCCAACATGAAGCAGTTCGACGAAGGTGGCGCAGGCGCCCTGAAGATTTACTGGGAACAGGACTGGGGATGGAGCGCGGATACCCCGGACGGCAAAACCTACTCTTGCCAGCTGGTGGGCTACCAGACTCCGTTCAGCGCCTTTAAAGAAGGTGACTACAGCAAGTGCGTGCAGAAGTTCTTTAACGTGAAAATCGTTAACGATGATGGTTCTTCCGTTACCCCGGACGAAACCCCGGTCACGCCAACACCGACGCCATCTGGCGATGAAACGCCAGCGCCAACACCAACGCCGGATGAAACCCCGGTCGAACCTGTTGTGGTGAACCACGCGCCGGTTGCGCAGATTGCCGGTCCGATCGGTGCAGTGGAAGCAGGTGCGCAGGTTTCTCTGAGTGCGGAAGGCTCTACCGATCCTGATGGCAACAAACTGACGTATACCTGGCGTTCCCAGGATGGTCAGACTGTTACCGGTCAGGACAAAGCGGTTGTGACCTTCACAGCGCCAGAGTCTGCGACGGCGCAGCAGTATGAAGTGAGCCTGACCGTCAGCGATGGCGAGCTGAGCAGCACCACGTCTTACCTGCTGAACGTGAAAGCGAAAGCGGCAACGCCATCCGGAGAAGATACGTCTTACCCGGCATGGAGCGCGAACAGCAAGTACAACGCCGGTGATATCGTGAACAACCACGGTAAACTGTTCCAGTGCAAACCGTTCCCGTACAGCGGCTGGTGTAACAACTCTCCAACGTACTATGAACCAGGCACAGGTCTGGCATGGGCTGAAGCCTGGACGGCTCTGTAAAAGCAAACGGCAACCCCCAGGGTTGCCGTTTTAGTGTCTGCACCCTCTCCCTGTGGGAGAGGGACGGGGTGAGGGCATCAGTCCGCACTCTCTGTTTTTAGCAGGGTGGCGCTGCGCTTACCCGGCCTACATGAGGCTGGAACGCTTACCGGTGCAACTTCCCGTGATCCCGTAACCACGCCGCCGTACGCACTATCCCTTCATCCAGCGAGACAATTGGTTTATATCCCAGCTCGTTCTCCGCCCGAGAAATATCCAACGTAAAATCAAAGTTGAGCTTCGACACACCGTAATGCGTCAGCGCAGGCTCTTTCGCCGATTTGCTGCCAAAACGCTCCATGCTGCGGGCAATCATGTCCAGCATTGGGTAGGGAACGGAACGGATCCGGCAGTCGATTTTTAATTCGTCAATTAGCCTTTGCACAATGCTGCGCAGGGTACAGGGTTCGCCGTTGGTGATGTTATACGCGCGCCCCGACACCAGCTTATCGCATTCCGGCTGGCTCGCCAGCCACATGGCGTGAACGGCATTTTCGTAATAGGTCATGTCCACCAGCGCATCGCCGCCGCGCGGTAACAGCACGCTGCCGTAGTGATGCATCATCTGGGCCAGTCGCGGGATGAAGACTTTGTCGTGCGGCCCAAACAGGCTCTGCGGACGCAGCACGGTAAAGCGGGTGTGCGGGTTTGACTGGGCCAGCAGGTCGATCACCTCTTCGCCCGCCGCTTTACTGCGGGCAAACTCACAGGCAAAGCGCGCCGGGCGGAAATCTTCCTGAATATCACGATGGTGGTGATAGTCGAAATAGAGCGACGGAGAGGAAATATGAATAAAGTTACGCACGCCCCAGGCGACGGCCCATTCACCCAGACGGCGCGTGGCGCGCACGTTGGCGAGATCAAAGGCTTCCTGGGTACCCCACGGGGAGGTAAAACTGGAGCAGTGCCACAGCGTATCGATACCGGCGAGCATCACCTTGGCCTGAGAGGAGACCAGCTCCGTCAGATCGGCATGGACAAATTCAGCGCCCATTTTTTGCAGGAGCTTACCCATCGCCTCATTGCGACCGGTGGCCCTCACGCTGATGCCTTTGTTGCGCAGAAACTCGACCGCATTTCGGCCTAAGCCGCTGGTCGCCCCGGTAACCAGTACCTTCATAACAATCCACTGTGTTGAAAAGAATTTCGTGCGCATTCTTTCGTGAATTACGATGTGTTGCAATGGGAAAGGTGAAAGATTAAGAGTTTTATTTAGTTATTTTCCCGCTTTTCTTCTGCCAGTAGCGCAATCCGTTTCGCCATTCCGCGGAAGATAAACAGGTGTGCCGGGATCATCAGCAACCAGTAAAACAGACCCGGCATTCCGTGCGGATGCCACCATGCCCGAACGTCCAGTTCACGATGGTCGCCCTTGTCCTTCAGGGTGAAGCAGAGCCGCCCCAGCCCCGGCGCCTTCATGCCAAACAGCAGCGCCAGCTGTTTTTCCGGCTCAACGATAATCACCTTCCAGCTGTCGACGGTATCGCCCACCTTCAGCCAGGGATGGGCAGGGCGGCCTTTTGCCAGCCGGTGACCGACCAGCAGATCCAGCGCGCCGCGCGTTTGCCACAGAATATTGCCGAAGAAATAGCGCTCTTTGCCGCCAATCTGGTTCACAACTTCCCACAGCGCTGCAAGGCTGGCCGTGGTTTTGACCGTACAGCCCGCCTGTTTCGGATAATAGCCGTACTCGGGCCGCCAGCGGGCAAACGCCTGCGCGTCGTAGCCCCAGTCGCTGGAGTTCACCAGCTTCTCTTCTTCTTTCAGCGTATTACGTACCGCGTCGTCAAAGCGGATCAATTCCTGAGGGATTAAGGCGCGCAGCGCGCGATCGTCCGCCAGCAGATCGTGCTTCAGCCCCTGGATCAGCGCTTTGGCGGTCGTCGGCGGCACGGAGGTGATCACATTCAAAAACCACACTGATATCCAGCGGGTCGGGAAGGGGATGGGGATCAGCCAGCGGCGGCGGCCGCTCACCCGCATAAAATGTTCGAACTGCGCCTGATAGCTCAGCACTTCCGGGCCTGCCGCCTCCAGCACGCGATGCTGCTCCGCCGGGTGATCCAGCAATGCCACCAGATAGTGGAGTAAATTCTCCAGCGCAATGGGCGTGGTGCGCGAGCGTACCCAGCGCGGCGGCGTCAGCACAGGCAGGTTGTAGACCATATCGCGCATCACTTCGAACGCGGCGGAACCCGCGCCGACGATGATCCCTGCCCGGAGTTCGGTGACGGGGATACGGGCGCTTCGCAGCGTTTCTGCCGTCAGCTGTCGGGCGCGCAGATGATCTGACTGCTCGTTCTCAGGCGCCTGGAGTGAGCTTAAAAAAATTACCTGCTTCACCGGCGTTTGCCGCAGCGCATCACGAACGTTCATCGCCACCTGACGCTCGTGGGCGATAAAATCGCCGCCTTCGCCCATGCTGTGGACAAGGTAGTAAAGCGTATCGACCCCTTCCAGCAGCGCAGGAAGCGCTTTCGGCCAGTTAAGGTCAACGTTGTGACACGTCACGCCAGGCAAATGTAGCTTTTGCAGGCGTTCCGTGTTGCGTGCCGCTGCCAGCACCTGGTGCCCCTGCTGGCTTAACGCAGTGGTCAGATGCTGACCGATATACCCGCTGGCGCCGAGCACCAGAATACGTTGCGGCACGGTATGCTCCTTAACGCTGTAAAAACGCCTGCCAGTGTTTCACCACCTCGGTCAACTGCTCGCGGTTAACGTCAAGATGCATCACCAGTCGCACGACCGGGGAGGCGTTGATCAGCACGCCTCGGGCTTTCATAAAGTCGCCCAGCGCGGCAGCATGCTCATCGCCGACGCGGACAAACAGCATGTTGGTGTCGTGTCGCATGACATCAGCGCCGATTTCACGCAGCTGCGCTGCCATCCACGCCGCATTATCGTGATCGTCTTTCAGGCGTGACACGTTATTTTTCAGGGCGTACAGTCCGGCAGCCGCCAGAATACCCGCCTGACGCATCCCGCCGCCGGTCATTTTGCGCCACCGGTTGGCGCGTCTGATGTAGTCTGCGCTGCCAACCAGCAGGGAACCTACCGGCGTGCCCAGCCCTTTAGAGAGGCAAATGGTGAACGAGTCGCAATATTGGGTGATCTCTTTCAGCTCGCAGCCGTACTCCACCACGGCGTTGAAGATACGTGCGCCGTCAACGTGGAGGCCGAGCTTGCGCTCGCGGGTAAAATCCCATGCCGCTTTCAGGTATTCGCGCGGCAAGACTTTACCGTTATGGGTGTTTTCGAGGCTCAGCAGTTTAGTGCGGGCGAAGTGAATATCGTCGGCTTTGATTTTCGCCGCGACTTTGTCCAGCGGCAGCGTACCGTCCGGCGCAGCATCGATCGGCTGCGGCTGGATGCTGCCGAGCACCGCCGCGCCGCCGGCTTCGTAAAGGTAGTTATGCGCCCCCTGGCCAACGATATACTCTTCGCCGCGCTCGCAGTGGCTCAGCAGCGCCACCAGGTTAGCCTGCGTGCCGGTGGGCAGGAACAGAGCAGCCTCTTTACCGCTCAGCTCGGCCGCATAGCGCTGGAGTTCGTTGACCGTCGGGTCATCGCCGTAGACGTCGTCCCCGACCGGGGCGGCCATCATCTCTTCGAGCATGGCGCGGCCCGGACGGGTAACGGTATCACTGCGTAAATCAATCATGGCATGTCCTTATATTTAAAAAGGCGATGCCAGATGTTTTACCTGAGCCAGTTGGTTTTTGCCAGTTCGATCACCTCGTCACCGCGCCCGCTGATGATGGCGCGCAGCATGTAGAGGCTAAATCCTTTGGCCTGTTCCAGCTTGATTTGAGGCGGGATCGCCAGCTCTTCTTTGGCGACCACCACATCCACCAGCACCGGGCCGTCGATGGCGAAGGCGCGTTGCAGGGCGTCGTCCACCTCTGAGGCTTTCTCCACCCGAATACCGGTGATACCGCAGGCTTCGGCGATGCGGGCGAAGTTGGTGTCGTGCAGCTCGGTGCCGTCCGTGAGGTAGCCTCCGGCCTTCATCTCCATCGCCACGAAGCCCAGCACGCTGTTGTTAAAGACCACGATTTTCAGCGGAAGCTTCATCTGCGCCACCGACAGGAAATCCCCCATCAGCATACTGAACCCGCCGTCGCCACACATCGCCACCACCTGACGTTCCGGTGCCGTCGCTTTTGCGCCCAGCGCCTGCGGCATGGCGTTGGCCATTGAGCCATGGTTGAACGACCCAAGCAGGCGTCGTTTGCCGTTCATTTTCAGGTAGCGTGCTGCCCAGACGGTGGGCGTTCCCACGTCGCAGGTGAAGATGGCATCGTCGTCGGCGAAGTGGCTGATCTGCTGCGCCAGATACTGCGGGTGGATCGCTTTTTCGCTCGGTTTGGCGAGATCGTCCAGCCCCTTACGCGCATCGCGATAGTCGCTCAGGGCTTTATCCAGGAATTTGCGGTCCGTTTTTTCTTCCAGTAGCGGCAGCAGGGCGGCGAGGGTGGATTTGATATCGCCGATAAGCGCCATATCCACCTTGCTGTGCGCACCGATGCTGCCGGGATTAATGTCGATCTGGATAATTTTGGCATCCGTCGGGTAGAACGTGCGGTACGGGAACTGAGTGCCGAGCAGGATCAGCGTGTCGGCGTTCATCATGGTGTGGAAGCCGCTGGAAAAACCGATCAGCCCGGTCATGCCGACATCGTACGGGTTATCGTATTCAACGTGCTCTTTCCCGCGCAGGGCGTGCACCACTGGCGCCTTGAGCTTGCCGGCAAATTCCACCAGCTCTTTATGCGCACCGGCGCAGCCGCTGCCGCACATCAGGGCGATATTGCTGGAGTATCGCAGCAGTTGCGCCAGCTTTTTCAGCTCTTCTTCGGCAGGGGTAATGGTTGGCTGTGGCGCAGAGTACCAGTGGGTGGTGGCGGTTTCAGGTGCGGCCTTCAGCGCCACGTCCCCCGGCAGCACAACCACCGAAACCCCGCGATTCAGGATCGCCTTACGCATGGCTATCGCCAGCACCTGTGGAATCTGCTCCGGTGATGAGACCAGCTCGCAATAGTGGCTGCATTCACGGAACAGCTCCTGAGGATGCGTCTCCTGAAAATAGCCGCTGCCGATTTCGGATGACGGAATATGTGCGGCAATCGCCAGCACCGGAACATGGTTGCGGTGACAGTCGAAAAGACCGTTGATAAGGTGCAGGTTTCCCGGTCCGCAGGAACCTGCACAGACGGCGAGTTCGCCCGTGAGCTGCGCTTCGGCACCCGCGGCAAAGGCGGCGACCTCTTCATGGCGGGTGGGCATCCATTCAATGGTCTTCATCTTGTTGAGGCTGTCGCTGAGTCCGTTCAGAGAGTCGCCGGTGACGCCCCAGATACGCTTTACGCCAGCCTGCTCAAGAGTTTTCGCTATGTATGCAGCCACGGTTTGTTTCATGGTGGTCCTTCTCCTTTATGTGATATCGCTTACAAGCTTAGAAGAAAGTCACTGTATTGGCTGCCTGGTATTCCATACGCACAGGCAGTAGGCACAACGTAAGCCGGGTAAACGCAGTGCCACCCGGCAACAAATGGGGGCACTGCGCCAGATTATGCCAGCACCAGGTCTCCCTGCGGATGGCACGAACATGCCAGCACATAGCCCTCGGCAATTTCCGCGTCGGTCAGCGTCATGGTGCTGGTGACCGTGTACTCACCGGAAACCACTTTGGTCTTACAGCAACCGCACACCCCGGCGCGACAGGCCGCCGCTACCGGCACGTTGTTACTTTCAAGCGCTTCAAGCAGCGTGGTGCCCACGCGGCCAAAGAAAGTCTGCGCCGGTTGCAGCTTCGTGAACTTCATCCCGCTGGTCGCCGCTGCCGCTACAGGCGTGAAGAACTGCTCTTTGAAGAAGCGGGTCACGCCGAGCGCTTTCACTTCTTTCTCCACGATCTCCATATAAGGCGCCGGGCCGCAGGTCATCACGGTACGGTTCGCAATATCCGGCACGCTTTGCAGCAGCTCGCGGCTCAGGCGCCCCGCGACAAAGCCATGCGTGGCGTTGTTTTCCGCGACCAGCGTCACCGGATAGTTGCGCCATTCTTCGGCAAAAATCACATCTTCCGGGGAACGCACGCTGAAAATCACCTGCACGTCGGCCTGAGGACGGTATTTCGCCAGCCAGCGACGCATCGACATAATCGGCGTCACGCCACAGCCTGCCGCCAGCAGCAGGAATTTATCTTCCGTCTTGTCGTCACAGGTAAACTCGCCCTGCGCGTCAGACAGCCAGATGTAATCCCCGCGCTTCACGTCCCGGGTCAGCCACTCGGATCCTGCGCCGTCATCAATACGACGGACGGTGAGCGTAATGTATTCGCTCACGCCCGGCGTGGAGGAGAGGGTGTAGGCGCGCAGGGTATCCGCCGAATTACGCACGCTAACCAGCGCATACTGACCTGGGCGGTACGGGTAGTAGTCATGGCACAGCAGCGACAGCGTCCACACATCCGGCGTCTCCTGATGGATGTGATGAACCTGCATCCGCCACGGACATTGTGAGGTTGGCATGGTCATGAGTTACTCCTTACGCGCTCAGCAGTTGCTTCATATCATCTTCAACGTTGGTCACGGAACGCAGACCAAATTTCTCGTTCAGGATGGCCAGCAGGTCCGGCGTCAGGAAGCCTGGCGCAGTCGGCCCGGTGACGATGTTGGTCACGCCGAGAGAGAGCAGGGTCAACAGAATAACGATCGCTTTCTGCTCGAACCAGGAGAGCACCAGCGACAGCGGCAGGTCGTTCACGCCGCAGCCCAGTTTCTCTGCCAGCGTGACCGCCAGAATGATGGCTGAATACGCATCGTTACACTGACCCGCATCCACCAGGCGCGGCAGACCTTCGATGTTGCCGAAGTCCAGCTTGTTGAAACGGTACTTACCGCAGGCCAGAGTCAGGATCAGGCAGTCTTCCGGTACGCGGGTGGCGAAATCGGTGAAGTAGTTACGTTCCCCGCGCGCGCCGTCACAGCCGCCGATAAGGAAGATGTGACGCAGTTTTTCACGGCTGACGAGGTCAATCAGGGAATCCGCCGCACCCAGCAGGGTTTCACGGCCAAAACCGACGGTGATGAGGTGCGGGATTTCGCTGTACGGGAAGCCTGCCATCTGCTGCGCCTGAGCGATAACCGGACCGAAATCGTCGCCTTCAAGGTGGCTCACGCCCGGCCAGCCGACGATGCTGCGGGTCCAGATACGGTCGTCATACGCGCCGACGGTCGGGTCGATGATGCAGTTAGAGGTCATAACAATTGGGCCAGGGAAGCGGGCGAACTCCACCTGCTGGTTCTGCCAGCCGCTGCCGTAGTTACCGATCAGATGCTTAAATTTACGCAGCTCCGGGTAGCCGTGCGCGGGCAGCATTTCGCCGTGGGTATAGACGTTAACGCCGGTGCCTTCGGTCTGCTTCAGCAGGTTGTAGAGATCTTTCAGGTCATGACCGGAGATCAGGATGCATTTGCCTTCGGTCGCTTTGACGTTGACCTGCGTTGGCGTTGGGTGGCCGTAGGTGCTGGTTTCACCGGCATCCAGAATACTCATCACTTTGAAGTTCATCTGGCCGATTTCCATCGAGCATTCCAGCAGGGCGTTCATGTCGGAAGGCCAGGTGCCCAGCCATGCCATGATTTTGTGGTACTGGGCGTAAATAGCGTTATCGTACTGGCCGAGTACGTGCGCGTGCTCCATATAGGCCGCAGCACCTTTCAGACCGTACAGGCACAGCAGGCGCAGGCCGAGGATGTTCTCTCCAATTGCCGCTTTGTCCTTATTTGGGGTGAATTCTGCGGCCTGACGCTGTAGCTCGCCCAGGTCGTCGCTCACCAGCTGTAGCTCCGCCATCGGGTTGTCCACGCGGGCGCTGGCGTCGGCATTCAGGCACTGCGCTTTCAGGGCTTCACGCAGGGCAATCGCTTCGCGGGCATAGCCCACAATGCGTGGAGAATCGAAGTTAACGTTGGTCAGCGTGGAGAAAAATGCGCGCGGCGCAAAGCTGTCGACATAGTGATCGACAATGCCATATTCACGGGCTTTGAAGGCCCAGGCGGACAAGCCTTGCAGCGCCGCAATCAGCAGATCCTGGAGATCGGACGTTTCTGCGGTTTTGCCGCACATACCCTGCGCGTAAGAGCAGCCGTTGCCTGCTGGGGTACGGATGGTTTGTTCACATTGCACACAAAACATAATCACACCTGTTAAAGTTATATTTGAGATACATGTTTAAGGTTATGCCTGTGCCACAGCAGAGAAAAGTGCTTTCTTATACTAAGTGGAGGGTTATTGATTTAGCGCAATTTTGGCGGCAGGTTCACTACCGCCAAAGCAGTATCAGGCTGAGAAGAACGCCATCAGAATGGGTACCAGCAAGCTCAGAATAAAGCCGTGTACGATGGCGGCAGGAACCATCTCCAGCCCTCCCGAGCGCTGTAACACCGGCAGGGTAAAGTCCATTGAGGTGGCCCCGCACAGGCCCAGCGCAGTAGAGCGGCTGCGGCTTACCAGGCCGGGGATCAGCATGATGGCTAACAGCTCGCGCGCCAGATCGTTAAAGAAGGCGGCGCTGCCGATCACCGGACCAAACGATTCGGTCAGCAGAATACCGGAGAGCGAATACCAGCCGAAACCGGACGCCATCGCCAGGCTGGTTTTCAGCGGCAGATCGAGAATAAAGGCGTTAATCACTCCCCCCGCCAGTGAGCTGGCCACAACGATAACGGCAACCATCATGCCCCGGCGGTTAAGGACAATCTGTTTCAGCGTCATGCCATTATTTCGCAGCTGAATACCAATCAGGAAGAGCAGGAAAATAAGCGTATATTCGCTGGCTTCCGTTGCGTGCTGTAAAAATGCCCAGCCGGTCAGACCCAGTAAAAAACCGAGTACCACCACGCCGCACAGCTTTAATGATTCCAGCGCCATCGCAATACGGGAGGGAAGCTTTTCCTGATGATGGTGATTTTTCCAGGGAATAGTGCGTTCCAGCCAGAACAGCGCGGCAATATTGCACAGCAGAATAACCACTACCGTAACCGCAGAATAATGCAGAATGGAAAGCAAGTTCGTCGCCAGATTATCCAGGAAGGCCAGGCTGATCCCCATAAAGAACAGAATGACGTAAACAATCCAGCTGAGAAAACGATTAATAAGCTTTAAGGCCGATTCATGACGCAGCGGAATAAGGTAGCCCGCAATCAGGGGCAGAAGAATGATGAGGAGTCCTGAGAACATGAACAGCCGGTCCTTTTGAGTATCAGTTAAGCGCCAGAGACACTACCCAATAAAGGCTGTGAGGTAAAGCTACAAAAAAAGCCGGGTGGCGGCTACGCCTTACCCGGCTTGTCTATTTGGGGTGGTGCGGCCTGATGCCCTCACCCCGGCCCTCTCCCACAGGGAGAGGGGGGAAAACCATTAATCGCGTTTTTCCAGCAGGGTGCGATACAGCACGCCGCCCAGAATACCGCCGATAATTGGCATCACCCAGAATAGCCACAGCTGTTCAAGCGCCCAGCCGCCCTGGAAAATAGCCACCGCGGTGCTGCGCGCCGGGTTAACGGAGGTGTTGGTCACCGGGATGGAGATGAGGTGGATCAGCGTCAGCGCCAGACCAATAGCGATGGGGGCAAAGCCCGCAGGCGCGTATTTGTCCGTTGCGCCGTGGATCACCAACAGGAAACCTGCGGTGAGCACAATTTCAATCACGATAGCAGACAGCATTGAGTAGCCGCCTGGCGAGTGTTCGCCGAAGCCGTTCGACGCAAATCCGCTGGCCGCGGCGTCAAACCCGGCTTTTCCGCTGGCAATTACGTACAGCACCGCCGCGGCAATAATACCGCCAATAACCTGGGCAATAATATAGCCAATAATATCTTTCGCCGGGAAACGTCCGCCCGCCCATAAACCTAATGTGACGGCCGGGTTGAAATGACCGCCGGAAATATGCCCCACGGCGAATGCCATGGTTAATACAGTTAAACCGAATGCCAGCGCGACGCCGACAAAACCAATACCTAATTCCGGAAATGCGGCTGCCAGTACTGCGCTACCGCAGCCACCAAACACCAGCCAGAATGTGCCAAAGCATTCTGCCGCTAATTTTCTGAACATAACCACCTCAATAATAAACGTCCGCGCCCATTCCTGCGCGCGGGTTATATCGCCATAAAGGGATGACGACTCAAAGAGCCAGTATTTTGAAACCATCAACATCCCTTCGCCACTCAAATAAATTCACTAAATTTGATTTAAGGCAATGTGATGTCAATCCTTGTTCAGAACGGAGGTAATTAGAGCATAGCCCAATAATTAAGGGGGCGTATATTCTGCTGTCGTGACCCACAGCCTGCCGCTATACTGCTGATAACTTGAAGGAAAAAGTGGCCGAATTGCGGGGGATGTATGCTACTCGAACGTGTGGAGATTGTCGGGTTTCGCGGGATTAACCGCCTGTCGCTGCAACTGGAACAGAACAACGTCCTGATAGGCGAAAACGCCTGGGGTAAATCCAGCCTGCTGGATGCCCTGACGCTGCTGCTTTCGCCCGAAGAGAACTTGTACCACTTCGTTCATGATGACTTCTGGTTTCCGCCGGGGGATGTCAACGGGCGCGAGAAACACCTGCATATCATTCTGACCTTCCGCGAATCCGAGCCCGGCCGCCATCGCGTGCGTCGTTTTCGCCCTATGTCGGCCTGCTGGGTTCCCTGTGAAGATGGGTTCCAGCGTATTTTCTATCGCCTTGAGGGCGAAATGGCGCAAAACGACGGGGTATTAACCCTGCGTGAATTTCTTGATGAGAAGGGGAATCCGATCCCGCTCGATAATATTGACGAGCTTGCCCGACATCTTATCCGCCTCTCCCCCGTATTGCGCTTACGCGACGCGCGTTTTATGCGGCGGATCCGTAACGGCACCGTGCCGAATATGCCCGAGGTGGAAGTAACCGCCCGCGAACTGGATTTCCTCGCCCGTGAACTGGTCTCACGGCCGCAGAACCTCACCGACGGCCAGATCCGTCAGGGACTGTCTGCCATGGTACAGCTGCTGGAGCACTACTTCTCCGAGCAGGGAACGGGGCAGGCGCGCCACCGTCTGATGCGTCGCCGCTCGCACGATGAACAACGAAGCTGGCGCTATCTCGATATTATCAACCGCATGATCGACCGCCCCGGCGGGCGTACGCATCGGGTGATCCTGCTGGGTTTATTCTCCACGCTTTTACAGGCGAAAGGGACGGTGCGCCTGGATCGGGACGCGCGCCCGCTGCTGCTGGTGGAAGATCCGGAAACGCGGCTCCACCCGATTATGCTTTCCGTGGCGTGGCATCTTCTTAATCTGCTGCCGTTGCAGCGAGTCACCACCACGAATTCCGGAGAGCTGCTCTCTCTGACGCCGGTAGAGTATGTCTGCCGCCTGGTGCGTGAATCGTCGCGGGTCACCGCCTACCGGCTCGGGCCCGGCGGGTTAAATGCCGAAGATGGCCGACGGATTGCGTTTCATATCCGTTTTAACCGTGCCTCTTCCCTGTTTGCTCGCTGCTGGTTGCTGGTGGAAGGGGAAACGGAAACCTGGGTGATAAACGAGCTGGCTCGCCAGTGCGGGCACCACTTTGATGCCGAAGGGATCAAAGTGATCGAATTTGCTCAGTCTGGCTTAAAACCGCTGATCAAATTTGCGCGCCGGATGGGGATAGAGTGGCACGTGCTGGTGGATGGCGATGAGGCGGGTAAAAAATATGCGGCGACCGTGCGCAGCCTGCTCAATAACGATCGTGAAGAGGAGCGGGAACATCTGACCGCGCTGCCTGCGATGGACATGGAGCACTTTATGTACCGTCAGGGATTTGACGACGTCTTTCACCGCGTGGCGATGATCCCGGTGGATGTACCCATGAACATGCGTCGGGTGATTGCCAAAGCTATCCATCGGTCGTCAAAACCGGATTTGGCCATTGAAGTCGCGACGGAAGCCGGCAGGCGAGGCGTGGAGTCGGTGCCCACGCTGCTGCGTAAAATGTTCTCCCGCGTCCTCTGGCTGGCTCGCGGGAGGGCCGATTAGCGGTCAGTCGCCTGCGAAACCTGTTGGATCAGGCTATCAAGCAGGGTATAGCGGCGGCGGTATTCGGACCGTTTTTTACTCGCAATCTCTTCCATCGGTTTGCGTGGCATGGTCAGTGGCAGGGCAAAGTTGCCGTTATCCTGCTGCTGTCCGCCAAGGGAGCGCCAGAAGCTGTCATAGTCAGCCAGCAATTTTCCCTCTTTTTTCTTGCGATAGCGCCAGCTGCGGTAGATGTGGGTGGCGTTACTCACCGCGAGGATCTGCTCGACCGGGAAGGCGCCTGCCAGCGTCATGACCGCTTCAACCAGCAGACGTTTTGGGAACAGTCCGTGACAGGCTTTGGTCGCCAGCTGAATGTGCTCGTGCGGGACATACGCTTTCGCCCCCTGCATTCCGCCGATGAAGAGCGTTGTCTTGCCCTGGTATTTGCACAGCGTAAAGGTCAGCTCGGCCAGCACCGTGTTCTGGTGGTCGCAAAAAGTGAGGGTCGCTTCCCCTTCTTTGTCCAGAAACGCATCCGCGCTCAGGCGAACGCTAAACTGCTGTTCCTCTTTGCCCGTTAACGTCACCAGCGTGATGCCCTGGCTGGAGAGGTAGCCGTTGAGCAGCGACGCCGGAAGATGGCGGCTCATCATCTGATAGTGATCGTTCAATGCGTCCAGCGTATTCTGACGACCCATATTTACGGTCAGCCACGGCCGGTGCAGGCGGCACGGCAGGCCGGGCTGCACGCGCAGGATCTGCATCAGACGGGGCTGTTTTGCAAGGTTTCCGAGCAGGCGCGCAGTGGTGAACGGCGTTGCCAGCGAGCGCAACATAAACTTACGTCGATAGGCCGGATTTTGCCACGCCAGCCCCGGCGTGAGGGAACCCGATGTCAGGCTTTTAAACAGTTGCCAGCCCGATTTAGGCTGGGGCAGCGTTGAATAAGGTGTATCGACGATGGAAGACATGTTAGATCCTGCTTCTGGTGGAATATCGCTATTTCAGCAGGCGCTTTATCAACATCGGGTAAACAATTCCCGACGATTACGGGGATCGGGGGTTTCGTTGAGGAGTGGTTTAGATAAAATCAACGGTGATGATAGCCAGAACAACTATTTGGAATATTTATGAACCTGAAGGGAAAACGCAGAAAGCTGTTTCTGCTGCTGGCGGTAGTGGTGTTAGCGGGCGGATTCTGGTTATGGAAGGTACTGAACGCGCCGGTACCACAGTATCAAACGCTGATTGTTCGTCCGGGCGAGCTGCAACAAAACGTGCTGGCGACGGGGAAACTGGATGCCCTGCGTAAGGTTGACGTGGGCGCGCAGGTCAGCGGTCAGCTTAAAACCCTGTCAGTTGAGATTGGCGATAAGGTTAAAAAAGGCCAGCTGCTGGGCGTGATCGATCCTGAGCAGGCGCAAAACCAGATCCGCGAAGTGGAAGCGACGCTGATGGAGCTGCGCGCGCAGCGCGCGCAGGCTCAGGCGGAGCGTAATCTCGCTCAGGTCACCCTGACGCGCCAGCAGGCGCTGGCGAAAACGCAGGCCATCTCGAAACAGGATCTGGACACAGCCGCCACGGAGCTGGCGGTGAAGCAGGCGCAGATTGGCACCATCGATGCGCAAATCAAACGGAATCAGGCCTCGCTGGATACGGCGAAAACCAACCTCGATTACACGCAAATCGTTGCGCCAATGGCCGGGGAAGTGACGCAGATAACCACCCTGCAAGGCCAGACGGTCATCGCCGCGCAGCAGGCGCCAAACATCCTGACCCTGGCGGATATGAGCACCATGCTGGTGAAAGCCCAGGTATCCGAAGCGGACGTCATTCACCTTAAGCCGGGGCAGAAAGCCTGGTTTACGGTGCTGGGCGATCCACAAACCCGCTATGAGGGCGTGCTGAAAGATATCCTGCCGACGCCGGAAAAGGTCAACGACGCCATCTTCTACTACGCGCGTTTCGAGGTGCCAAACCCGCAGGGCGTGCTGCGTCTGGACATGACCGCCCAGGTGCATATCCAGCTGACCGGCGTGAAAAACGTGCTGACGGTTCCGCTCTCCGCGCTGGGCGAATCCGCCGGGGACAATCGCTACAAGGTGAAAGTGCTGCGCAACGGCGAAACCCGCGAGCGGGAAGTAGTGATTGGCGCGCGTAACGACACCGACGTGGTGGTGGTAAAAGGGCTGGAAGAGGGTGAAGAAGTGGTCACCAGCGAAACCCTGCCCGGAGCCGCGCAATGACGGCGCTGCTTGAGCTGAATGACATTCGTCGCAGCTATCCGTCCGGCGACGGGCCGGTGGAGGTGCTGAAGGGCATCTCCCTGCGCGTTGAAGCCGGTGAAATGGTGGCGATTGTCGGGGCGTCGGGCTCGGGTAAATCAACGCTGATGAACATTCTTGGCTGTCTGGATAAGCCCACCAGCGGCACCTATCGCGTGGCCGGGACGGATGTTTCCACCCTGGACGGCGACGCGCTGGCGAAGCTGCGTCGCGAGCATTTTGGCTTTATCTTTCAGCGTTACCATCTGCTTTCACACCTGAGCGCGGCGCAGAATGTGGAAGTGCCGGCGGTGTATGCGGGCGTCGAGCGCAAAAAACGCCTTGAACGCGCGAAGGCGCTGTTAACGCGTCTTGGGCTGGCGGAGCGTGTTGATTATCAGCCTTCGCAGCTTTCCGGCGGTCAGCAGCAGCGCGTGAGTATTGCCCGCGCGCTGATGAACGGCGGACAGGTGATCCTCGCCGATGAGCCAACCGGTGCGCTCGACAGCCATTCCGGTGAAGAGGTGATGGCGATCCTGCATCAGCTTCGCGATCAGGGGCATACGGTGATTATCGTCACCCACGATCCACAGGTCGCGGCGCAGGCGGAACGCATCATCGAGATCCACGACGGCGAGCTGGTCAGCAACCCGCCGCCGCGTCAGTCCAGAGCGGCGGCGGCGAAAGAAGCTTTGCCTGCGTCCACCGGCTGGGGCCAGTTTTCCAGCGGTTTCCGCGAGGCGCTGAACATGGCCTGGCTGGCGATGGCGGCCAACAAAATGCGCACTCTCCTGACCATGCTCGGCATCATTATCGGTATTGCCTCGGTGGTGTCGATTGTGGTGGTGGGCGATGCGGCGAAACAGCTGGTGCTGGCGGATATTCGGGCCATCGGGACTAACACCATCGACGTTTACCCCGGCAAAGATTTTGGCGACGACGAGCCGCAGTATCAGCAGGCGCTGAAATACGACGATCTGGCGGCTATTCAGAAGCAGCCGTGGGTGAACTCCGCCACGCCTGCCGTGTCGCAAAACCTGCGTCTGCGCTACGGCAACATTGACGTGGCGGCCAGCGCTAACGGCGTCAGCGGAGATTACTTCAACGTCTACGGCATGACCTTTAGCGAAGGGGCGACCTTCAACGCGGAGCAGCTGGCGGGCAGGGCGCAGGTGGTGGTGCTGGACGCGAACTCGCGCAGACAGCTTTTCCCCAATAAAACCCGTGTAGTGGGGGAAGTGATCCTGGTGGGTAACATGCCCGCCACGGTGATTGGTGTGGCGGAAGAGAAACAGTCCATGTTTGGCAGCAGCAAGATCCTGCGCGTCTGGCTGCCATACAGCACCATTTCCGGGCGCATTATGGGGCAGTCCTGGCTTAACTCCATTACCGTGCGAGTGAAGGAGGGCTACGACAGCGCGCTGGCGGAACAGCAGCTTGAGCGGCTGTTAACCCTGCGCCACGGGAAAAAGGATTTCTTCACCTGGAACATGGACGGCCTCTTGAAAACGGCGGAAAAGACCACACGTACTCTTCAGCTGTTCCTGACGCTGGTGGCGGTGATTTCGCTGGTCGTCGGCGGGATTGGGGTGATGAACATTATGCTGGTGTCGGTGACCGAACGTACGCGGGAGATAGGCATCCGCATGGCGGTCGGGGCCAGAGCCAGCGACGTGCTCCAGCAGTTTTTGATTGAAGCGGTGCTGGTGTGTCTGGTGGGAGGCGCGATGGGGATTGCGCTTTCGATGATGATCGCCTTCGCGCTCCAGCTCTTCTTACCGGGCTGGGAAATTGGCTTCTCGCCGATGGCGATCCTGACGGCGTTTTTATGTTCCACCTTCACCGGTATTCTTTTCGGCTGGCTGCCGGCGCGAAACGCGGCGCGGCTCGATCCGGTAGATGCGCTGGCGCGGGAATAGCCCGAAAATAAAAATGCCAGCCGATCGGGCTGGCATTTTGCCTGCGGGGTGTACACAATGAATCAGAGAGCTATGCAACCGTTTCTGCTTCAACGGGCACGATAAGACTGGCGTGATTGCCTTTTGGCCCCTGGTGTACATCGAACCGGACGGACTGCCCGGCTTTGAGCGTCCTGTAACCATCCATCTGAATGGTGGAATAGTGAGCGAAGATATCCTCGCCGCCGCCTTCGGGGCAAATGAAGCCAAACCCCTTGGCGTTGTTGAACCACTTAACAGTACCCATTTCCATGCTTCGACATCCTTCGTAAATCTTATAAATTAAGATGGAATGAACCGGTGGTGGAGTGGGGGCTGTTCAAAACCTCGCCAACTCACGCTTGTACAATTTAGAGAAACGGAAGAAGCCGTCAAGCGTTTGGCGCTGGAGTTGGGACAATAATCAACCAAAATTTGAGGCAGTTAACGCTATTGCAACAGTTTGTGACAGACATCGCGGATGACAGTAATAGATGATTGTTATCTAACATCTGAGGTAGATTCAAAGTGGTTATGCATAATGGGTAAGACCAACGATTGGCTGGATTTTGACCAGCTGGCGGAAGATAAAGTGCGCGACGCGCTAAAACCGCCATCTATGTATAAAGTTATGTTAATGAACGATGATTACACGCCGATGGAATTTGTTATTGACGTGCTACAAAAGTTCTTTTCTTATGATGTTGAACGTGCAACGCAACTGATGCTTACCGTTCATTATCGTGGCAAAGCGATCTGCGGCATCTTCACTGCCGAAGTCGCGGAAACCAAAGTAGCGATGGTGAACGACTATGCGAGGGAGAACGAGCATCCGTTGCTGTGTACGCTGGAAAAGGCCTGATAAGGCATAAAATTGGGGGAGGTGCCTATGCTCAATCAAGAACTGGAACTCAGTTTAAACATGGCTTTCGCCAGAGCGCGTGAGCACCGACATGAGTTTATGACCGTCGAGCACCTGCTGCTCGCACTGCTTAGCAACCCATCTGCCCGCGAAGCGCTGGAAGCCTGCTCCGTGGATCTGGTGGCGCTACGTCAGGAACTCGAAGCCTTCATCGAACAAACCACACCGGTGCTGCCAGCCAGTGAAGAAGAGCGCGACACGCAGCCGACGCTCAGCTTCCAGCGCGTGTTGCAGCGCGCGGTTTTCCACGTCCAGTCTTCCGGACGTAGCGAAGTGACTGGCGCCAATGTCTTAGTCGCCATCTTCAGCGAACAGGAGTCCCAGGCGGCCTACCTGCTGCGCAAACACGAAGTCAGCCGGCTCGACGTGGTTAACTTCATCTCTCACGGAACGCGAAAAGACGAGCCTAACCAGGCATCGGATCCCAGCGGACAGATCAACAGCAATGAAGAGCAAGCAGGCGGGGAGGATCGTATGGAAAACTTCACCACCAACCTTAACCAGCTTGCTCGCGTTGGCGGTATCGACCCGCTGATTGGTCGCGACAAAGAGCTGGAGCGTGCCATCCAGGTGCTGTGCCGTCGACGCAAGAACAACCCGCTGCTGGTGGGGGAATCTGGCGTGGGTAAAACCGCGATTGCCGAAGGGCTGGCCTGGCGCATTGTGCAGGGCGACGTGCCGGAAGTGATTGCCGACTGCACCATCTACTCGCTGGATATTGGCTCGCTGCTGGCGGGCACCAAATACCGCGGTGATTTCGAAAAACGTTTCAAAGCGCTGTTAAAACAGCTGGAGCAGGACACCAACAGCATCCTGTTTATCGATGAGATCCACACCATCATCGGCGCAGGTGCGGCCTCCGGTGGCCAGGTGGATGCCGCTAACCTGATCAAACCGCTGCTCTCCAGCGGCAAGATCCGCGTGATGGGCTCCACGACGTACCAGGAGTTCAGCAACATCTTTGAGAAGGATCGTGCGCTGGCGCGTCGTTTCCAGAAAATCGACGTTACCGAGCCGTCGGTTGACGAAACGGTGCAGATCATCAACGGCCTGAAAACCAAGTACGAAGCACACCACGACGTGCGTTACACCGCGAAAGCGGTCCGTGCGGCGGTGGAGCTGGCGGTGAAATACATCAACGATCGTCATCTGCCGGATAAAGCGATCGACGTGATTGATGAGGCAGGTGCGCGTGCACGCCTGATGCCAGCCAGCAAGCGTAAGAAAACCGTGAACGTGGCGGATATCGAGTCCGTGGTGGCCCGCATCGCGCGTATTCCTGAGAAGAGCGTTTCTCAGAGCGACCGTGATACCCTGCGCACCCTCGGCAATCGCCTGAAAATGCTGGTCTTTGGTCAGGATAAAGCCATTGAGGCCTTAACCGAAGCGATCAAGATGGCCCGTGCTGGCCTGGGGCATGACCACAAGCCGGTTGGTTCCTTCCTGTTCGCCGGTCCGACCGGCGTGGGGAAAACCGAGGTGACGGTTCAGCTCTCCAAAGCGCTGGGCATTGAGCTGCTGCGCTTTGATATGTCCGAGTATATGGAGCGTCACACCGTCAGCCGTTTGATTGGTGCACCTCCGGGCTACGTGGGCTTTGACCAGGGCGGCCTGCTTACGGACGCGGTTATCAAGCATCCGCACGCGGTCCTGCTGCTCGATGAAATCGAGAAAGCGCACCCGGACGTGTTCAACATCCTGTTGCAGGTGATGGACAACGGGACGCTGACCGATAATAACGGGCGCAAGGCCGATTTCCGCAACGTGGTGCTGGTGATGACCACCAACGCGGGCGTGCGGGAAACCGAGCGTAAATCCATCGGCCTGATCCACCAGGATAACAGCACCGATGCGATGGAAGAGATCAAGAAGATCTTCACGCCGGAGTTCCGTAACCGTCTGGACAACATTATCTGGTTCGATCACCTGTCTACCGAGGTGATCCATCAGGTGGTGGACAAGTTCATCGTCGAGTTGCAGGTTCAGCTGGATCAGAAAGGCGTGTCGCTGGAAGTGAGCCAGGAGGCCCGCAACTGGCTGGCTGAGAAAGGCTACGACCGTGCGATGGGCGCCCGTCCGATGGCGCGCGTGATTCAGGACAACCTGAAGAAGCCGCTGGCGAACGAGCTGCTGTTTGGCTCGCTAGTGGACGGCGGCCAGGTAACGGTAGGGCTGGATCAGGCGAAGAACGAACTGACGTACGATTTCCAGAGTGCGGCGAAGCACAAGCCGGAAGCGGCTCACTGAGTGAATTGAACGTTAATGTTAAAAACCGGGCGAATGCCCGGTTTTTTTATGCCTGCTTTTCCCCCTCTCCCTGTGGGAGAGGGTTGGGGTGAGGGCAACAGACCGCAGAGGAATTTTGCGAAGCGCTTTCCAGTTTCGTACTACGTTGGTTGCTGGATAAATCTACAGTAATAAAATGGCGGCGCACCTGCAAAATCAGGTGCCGGGATTGGCGTCCTGAAAGTGTGTGAGCAGCAGTATGCTGCAGGCTTCGTTCGCCCTAAGGAAAAGGGTATAATTCTGCATCTGGCGGGCGAATCGGAAGCTTCTTTTGAAGCGCCAGTAGCACACACACTGGTACGCCAATTCCTTTTCGTCCGCCGCCAGCAAATTGGCGTTTCCTGCGGTGGTAAATTCAAAGTGTGTGAAGGAATTACCCAATGAATACAGAAAACAATTTCGCCCATTTCTACACTGAACTCTCACTCAACCCCGCTCTCCCCACCCTGGCCGAGCGCTGCAAACTGCTCACCGAAATCCTCCTCGACTGCAAATCACTTCCGCAAACGCAGCCCGTTTGCCGTTGCCTCGGAGCCTACCTGGAAGAGGTGAAATCCGGCCTCACAGAGTCAATGCGTGATTTTCAGGTGGTTGAATTTGAGGACGACGCGGAGCAACCGCGACAAAAAGAGTGGCTGCTGGAAGATACCGAAACGAAATGCGACTACTGCCGGGCGTTAAACCATGTGCTGCTGGTATCGCATGTTGACCGCGATATGCTGCCGCACCTGACGGGACTGCTGCATGACATTACCCACGCGATAGCTGAAGATTTAATCGTACCTATGAACCCGTGCATGACTATACATCTGCCGACACAGCCACACTAAGACCATAAATAAAAAAGGCCGGGAATAACCCGACCTTTTAAATATTCATCTGCCATTACAGGCGAAAACAATTAGCGACTACGGAAGACAATGCGGCCTTTGCTCAGGTCGTACGGGGTCAGTTCAACAGTCACTTTGTCGCCCGTCAAAATGCGGATATAGTTTTTGCGCATTTTACCGGAGATGTGCGCAGTTACCACGTGACCGTTTTCCAGTTCTACGCGAAACATGGTATTAGGCAACGTATCAAGTACGGTACCCTGCATTTCAATATTGTCTTCTTTGGCCATCTAATCCTCTGGGGTATCACTACCAAGTTTTGAACCGGCAAGATAATGCCGAAATTCCTCAATTAAGTAAAGAATTGCGCGTTTAAAACGCAGCAAAACAGTCTCAGCGTATTGCCCAAGCGTCACGGTATAACCGAACGGAAAGCGCATTCGTAAAGGGGAGACGACAGGATAAACGTCAGGACGTTATCTGAAGCGAGGGTCCCAAACGGCGGCGGGGCAACAGGCAGAAGCTACTCTGCGGCATAATTATAACACCCTCATAAAAAATATGCGGAAAACATTTAGGCATTGGGCATAAAGAGCGCTCTGGGAACCCAAAAATCGCGTGGAAGGGTCTCTTTTCGGCATTGTTCAAGGTGTTCGATATAGTGTCGGCGGGAGATTTCAACGGCGCCGAGCGAGGCGGTGTGCTCATTCAGCACCTGACAATCCATCAGCCGTCCGCCACGTCGGGCAAATTCCTCGCTAAACACCAGCAGCGCGGTTTTTGACGCATTCGTGGCACGGGAGAACATCGACTCGCCGCAGAACAGCGTGCCCTGCGCCACGCCGTACATTCCGCCGACGAGGTTATCCTCTTTCCATACTTCAATAGAGTGCGCGTAGCCCAGCTCATGAAGCTGGTGGTAGGCGATAATGATATCGCGGGTTATCCAGGTGCCTTCATGACGATCTTCAGCGCAGCCTTCGATAACCTGGCCGAAGGCGTGATTGAGCGTGACGCGAAAGGGTGATTTTGCATGAAACCGCTTCATGCTGCGGCTCAGGTGAAACTGCCCAGGCCACAGCACGGCTCGCGGGTCGGGAGACCACCATAAGATCGGGTCGCCAGGCGAAAACCAAGGGAAGATGCCGCGCTGGTAAGCCATTAAGAGCCGTGCCGGGCTGAGATCGCCGCCCAGAGCCAGCAAGCCGTTAGGTTCACGCAGCGCCCCCTCCGGTGAAGGGAACGCAATATTATGGCGAGAAAGCTGCACCAGGCGCATGACAACAGAACTCCAGTACGCGAGAGAGGACGCTACAAATATAGTCTACAGGCGCTGTTTAAACTGGTAGTAGCGACCCTGTTTTGCCAGCAGCTCTGCGTGACTACCTTGCTCAATTATGTGTCCGTTGTCCATCACAATTATCTGATCGAAATTCACCAGCCCGCGCAGACGGTGCGTGACCATCAGTACGGTTTTACCTTTCATCACATTCGCCAGTAAATCAAGGATTTGACTCTCAGTCGTGGCATCCAGTCCTTCTGTCGGTTCATCCAGCAACATCAGCGGCGCATCGTGCAGCAGCGCACGCGCAATGGCCAGACGACGCAGTTCGCCACCGGAAAGCTGTCGACCCCCTTCACCCAGCCAGCTGTTCAAGCCATCGTCTTCAAGCAGCTTGTGCAGCCCAACCTGCTCCAGCATTGCCCGCAGCGTATCGTCGGAGGCGTCTGGTGCCGCCAGAAGAAGATTATCGCGCAGCGTAGCGCTGAACAGATGCACCCGCTGGGGCACGACGCTGACCGTTTTACGCAAGGCCGCTTCGCTAAAACCAGACAGCGGAACGTCGTTAAACCGAATCTCGCCCTGCTGTGGGTCCCACGCGCGCGTGAGAAGTTGCAGAAGTGTCGATTTTCCACATCCCGTACGGCCAAGGATCGCAATGCGCTGCCCGGCATCAACAGAAAGGGTGATGTCTTCCAGCGCGTTTTGCGCCGGCTTGTCGTAGGCGAAAGTGACATTGCTGAGCGTCAGCGCGACCTGCTCCGGCACAGCGGTTTGACCCGCGCTGAACTTCACTTCCGGCTCCTGCTCGGCAATATCCGTAATGCGCAGCGCAGAGGCAATCACCTGGCCGAGATGCTGAAAGGCGCCCGTAACCGGGGCT
This sequence comes from Enterobacter cloacae complex sp. IR5459, assembly GCF_049238005.1. NCBI lineage: Bacteria > Pseudomonadati > Pseudomonadota > Gammaproteobacteria > Enterobacterales > Enterobacteriaceae > Enterobacter > Enterobacter cloacae complex sp. IR5459. The sequence continues at coordinate 14,984 of NZ_JBMKIG010000002.1, read as the reverse complement.
AAGGCTTCAAAGGCTGCCAGGGCACAGAAAACAAACAGCGCAATTAGCGGGCCAGGCTGCGCGTTATCGCCCACGCCACCGGAGGCCATCCAGAGCATGGCGATTACGGCAATCCCACCAATTAACATCATCAGCGCCTGGGAGAAAGCGGTCAGTTCAGACTGGCGACGCTGGGCTTCATGCCAGTTCAGCTCCGTATTTTCCATGCGGGCGCGGTAGCGCTTGCTGGCGCCAAAAAGGGTGAGCTCGGCCTGTCCCTGCAACCAGGCAGTGAGCTGCTGGCGGTATTCTCCGCGCAGGCGCGTCAGGTTTTCCCCGGTGGTTTTACCTGCACGATAAAACAGGGGTGGCAGAATAATCAGCGTCATCAGCATGATGCCGCCGAGCGTCAGTGCGATGGGAACATCCAGGAAACTCAACCCCAGCGTGACCACGACAATCACCACAAACGCGCCCACCATGGGTGAAATGACGCGCAGATAGAGGTGATCCAGCGTATCCACATCTGCGACCACGCGGTTGAGTAATTCGCCCTGTCGAAAACGTGCCAGCCCGGCAGGGGAGAGGGGTAGCAGTTTGCTGAACGTATAAATACGCAGGTGTTGCAGCACGCGGAAGGTCGCGTCGTGGCTGACCAGACGCTCGAAGTAGCGCCCGGCAGTTCGCGTAATCGCCGTACCGCGCACCCCGGCGGCAGGCAGCATGTAGTTAAAGCTGTACAGCCCGGCAAAGCCTGCGGCCGCAGACGCGGAGAGGAACCAGCCGGAAAGCGTAAGCAGACCGATGCTGGCCAGCAGCGTGACGATCGCCAGCACGATCCCGAGCGTCAGCATCCATTTGTGGCGTTTATACAGTGCAAGATACGGAAGCAGGGCGCGCATCAGATATCCTCCTGACGGTTCGCCAGCAGGGTCGCAAACGGCCCCTGCGCGGCAACAAGCGCGGCGTAATCGCCTTGCTCAACAATGTGTCCGTTTTCCATCACCCAGATCTGATCCCAGTCGGCAATACCTTCCAGCTGGTGAGTCACCATCAGGGTGGTTTGCTGGCGTGAGGCTGCGTTAAGCGCATCCATCACGCGCTGCTCGCTGTGAGCGTCCAGGCTGGCGGCGGGTTCGTCCAGCAGCATTAGCGAAGAGGGGTTCAGCAGCGCACGGGCAACCGCGACGCGCTGTGCCTGGCCTACTGACAGCCCGGCAGACTGATCGCCAATGACGGTATCGATACCCTGCGCAAGCAGCGGCAGAAACTCGCTGACCCAGGCGCGGTCGAGGACCGATTGCAGCTCATCGTCACGCGCATCCGGGCGTGCCAGCAGCACATTCTCGCGAAGCGTCGGAGCTGGCAGCTGCGGGTTTTGCCCCACCCAGCTTAGCTGTTTACGCCAGGCATCAGGATCGAGCTCGCGCAGCTCCGTTTTGTTGATACGCAGCGATCCGGTGTACGCCATAAAACCTGAAAGCGCATTCAACAATGAGCTTTTACCTGAGCCGCTGGTACCCACCAGCACCACACGTTGCCCGGCAGGCAGGGTAAAGTTCAGCGGACCGGCCAGTACTTTGCCTTCAGGCGACAGAACAGAAAAATCCTGTGCTTCAATGGTCACCGGATCGTTCGTATTCAGCGTTACCTCACCACGCTCCGGATGCGCCAGCGGCGTTTCCATGAAGGTTTTCAGGCTGTCGGCAGCACCCACCGCCTGCGCTTTGGCATGGTAAAAGGTGCCGAGATCGCGAAGCGGCTGGAAAAATTCTGGGGCCAGGATCAGCGCCAGGAACCCAGCGGAAAGCGTAACCGCCGTACCGTAGTGACCAAAGTCCAGCGCGCCGAGGTAGGAGAAACCAAAGTAAACCGCCACCAGCGCAATCGACAGGGAGGTGAAAAATTCAAGTACGCCAGAAGAGAGAAAGGCCATGCGCAACACTTCCATGGTGCGCTGACGAAAATCCTGCGACGCCAGGCGAATGTTTTCGGTTTCCGCTTCACCACGACCAAAGATCCGCAGGGTTTCCATACCGCGCAGACGGTCCAGGAAATGACCGCTCAACCGACCCAGCGCCAGGAAGTTGCGGCGGTTAGCATCAGCCGCGCCCATGCCGACCATCGCCATAAACAGCGGGATCAGCGGGGCGGTCCCCAGCAGGATCAGCGCCGCCACCCAGTTAACCGGGAAGATGGCGATAACAATCATCAGAGGCACAAACACCGCCAGCGCCATCTGCGGAAGATAACGCGCGTAGTAATCGTGCATATCGTCGATTTGCTCAAGGATCAGCGTCGCCCAGCTACCGGCCGGCTTGCCCTGGATCCACGCAGGCCCGGCTTCTGAAAGCCGATCGAGCACCTTGCGGCGGATCTCATAGCGGATGTGCTGCCCGGCATGGAACCCAACCCGCTCGCGCAGCCAGACCACCCACGCACGCAGAACGAAAACCAGCGCCAGAACGATAAACGGCAACAGCAGCGCTTCGCGCGGGATGTTCTCCATGATCATATGGTTGAGAATGCGGGCCAGCAGCCATGCCTGGGCAACAATCAACAGACCGCTGATAAATCCCAGAACGCGGGAAATCATAAGCCAGCGGCGGGACAGAACGCTTTGCTGTTTCAGCCAGCGGGTTAACTCTTGTTGACGGGTTTTTTCCATTGCGTACTTTGCAGGTGACGTTATAAGAAATTAGACATCTGCATGTTACACGTGAGCAAAAATAAAGGCGACCAGTGGCCGCCTTTATTTACGTTTGTTACTGACTTGTAAAGATTATTTACCTTGTTCAGCCAGCCCGTCCAGATAGCGTTCTGCGTCCAGCGCGGCCATACAACCGGTGCCCGCAGAGGTGATCGCCTGACGATAAATATGGTCCATCACGTCACCAGCTGCGAAGACACCCGGAACGCTGGTCTGGGTGGCGTTGCCGTGAATGCCAGACTGCACTTTAATGTAGCCGTTCTCCAGCTCCAGCTGACCTTCAAAGATAGCCGTGTTCGGGCTGTGACCGATTGCCACAAACAGGCCTGCCACTTCCAGCGTTTCGACGTTATCGGTGTTCTGGGTATCACGGATACGCAGTCCCGCCACGCCCATCTGATCGCCAGTTACTTCTTCCAGCGTACGGTTGGTATGCAGCACAATGTTACCGCTCGCCACTTTGTCCATCAGGCGTTTGATCAGGATCTTCTCCGCGCGGAAGGTGTCGCGACGGTGGATCAGGTGTACTTCTGAGGCAATATTTGCCAGATACAGCGCTTCTTCCACAGCGGTGTTGCCGCCGCCGATCACCGCAACTTTCTGGTTGCGATAGAAGAAACCGTCGCAGGTCGCGCAGGCTGACACGCCGCGGCCTTTGAACGCTTCTTCAGACGGCAGACCGAGATAGCGGGCAGAGGCGCCGGTGGCGATGATCAGCGCATCGCAGGTGTATTCGCCGCTGTCACCCGTCAGGCGGAACGGACGGTTCTGCAAATCCACTTTATTGATGTGGTCGAACAGGATTTCGGTTTCGAATTTGGCGGCATGCTCGTGCATGCGCTCCATCAGCAGCGGCCCGGTCAGGTCGTTCGGGTCGCCCGGCCAGTTTTCCACTTCCGTGGTGGTGGTCAACTGACCGCCTTTTTCCATCCCGGTGATCAGTACCGGTTGCAGGTTAGCGCGTGCAGCATAGACCGCTGCGGTATAACCCGCAGGTCCAGATCCAAGGATTAGCAGCTTACTGTGTTTGGTCGTGCCCATGAGATCCCCATTGTTGTTGGCAGGCAATGGGCTGGATTGTAGGGAATTTGTTGCCGTAAAAAAAGAGCACGGCAGTTTTGCTTCCGATATATGCAATAGACGCGCCCTATGGGTCAGAGGCGGTCACATCACGTCTGCTACTGAAAACAGCGCGTTTATAAGGCAATAAAATGAGGATTAATACCCCTCCGTAATGAATATCCGGCATCTTGTACTAAAAATCGATGTTTTGCTTTGACAATCCCCTGCGCTTTTGCGAAAACATTCAAGGAAGAAAAAAAGACGCACGAACTGCATGCCGCATAGACATGCACGGAAATGCCATTTTTACCGGGTCAGTGAAATCTACGCATGGTGTGGACAGACGCCATACGTGATGTCTGTGACTGCTTTCGGGCAACGGTCTTCTTACCGCAGAACCCGAATCCACATCGCGTCTAATACATAACCAGGCGATGTGATGAATAACGGGTACAGGCTCTGAACAGTGATGTGCACAGGGTCCAGGCAGGAGTAGGGAAGGAATACAGAGAGACAATAATAATGGTAGATAGCAAGAAGCGCCCTGGCAAAGATCTCGACCGTATCGATCGTAACATTCTTAATGAATTGCAAAAGGATGGGCGTATTTCCAACGTCGAGCTTTCAAAACGTGTGGGACTTTCCCCGACGCCGTGCCTTGAGCGTGTGCGTCGACTGGAAAGACAGGGTTTTATTCAGGGCTATACGGCTCTGCTGAACCCGCATTATCTGGATGCCTCACTTCTGGTATTTGTTGAGATTACTCTGAATCGTGGTGCACCAGATGTGTTTGAGCAATTTAACGCCGCTGTACAAAAACTTGAAGAAATTCAAGAGTGTCATCTGGTTTCCGGTGATTTTGACTACCTGTTAAAAACCCGTGTGCCTGATATGTCCGCCTACCGTAAGCTGCTGGGGGAAACCCTGCTGCGTCTGCCAGGCGTGAACGACACCCGTACTTATGTGGTGATGGAAGAGGTCAAACAGAGCAATCGTCTGGTTATTAAGACGCGCTAACACGGAACAGGTGCAAAATCAGTGTAGTTTGATTACACTCCTGTTAATCCATACAGCAACAGTGCCGGGGAGTCCCGGCGCTGTTGTCCGTTTTAGCACACAGGCAGGACATGCCTGATACCTGGAGAGCCTTTCTTGAGCCAGGAATACACTGAAGACAAAGAAGTCACATTATCTAAGCTAAGCAGCGGACGTCGTCTCCTTGAGGCGTTACTGATTGTTATTGCCCTTTTTGCCGTCTGGCTGATGGCTGCCTTACTCAGTTTCAACCCCTCAGATCCCAGCTGGTCGCAAACCGCATGGCATGAGCCTATCCATAATTTGGGTGGCGTTCCCGGCGCCTGGCTTGCGGACACGCTCTTCTTCATTTTCGGTGTGATGGCCTATACCCTTCCTGTCATCATTATTGGCGGATGCTGGTTTGCCTGGCGTCATCGACAGAACGACGACTACATCGATTATTTTGCCGTTTCGCTGCGCCTGATTGGCGCCCTGGCGCTGATCCTCACCTCCTGCGGACTGGCGGCGATCAATGCCGATGACATCTGGTATTTCGCCTCCGGCGGTGTGATTGGCAGCCTGTTGAGCTCCGCGCTGCAACCGATGCTTCACAGCAGCGGCGGCACGCTGGCGCTGCTCTGCATCTGGGCGGCGGGCCTGACGCTGTTTACCGGCTGGTCCTGGGTGAGCATTGCCGAAAAAATCGGCAGCTTTATTCTGACTCTGCTGACGTTTGCCAGCAATCGTACCCGTCGTGATGATACGTGGGTCGATGAAGACGAATATGAAGATGAATACGAAGAGGAAGACGAGGCACCTGTGCAGCGTCGTGAATCCCGCCGTGCCCGTATTCTGCGCGGTGCTCTGGCACGCCGCCAGCGCGTTGCTGAAAAATTCGCTAACCCGTTAGGCCGTAAAACGGATGCCGCGCTTTTCTCCGGCAAACGTATGGATGAAGACGAGCAGATTGAGTATCGCGGTGCGGCCGTCGATCCTGATGATGTGTTGTTCTCTGGTCATCGAGCTACGCCGGGTGAGTATGACGAATACGATCCGCTGTTGCATGGTCATTCCGTGACTGAACCGGTAGCCGCTGCTGCCGCCGCAACGACGGCTGCGCAGGCCCATGTTGCGCCTGTTGAAGCCGTGATGCCGTCCTCGCCTGTTCCGGCACCGGAGTCCGCGATCCAGCAACCGCAGGTGGACTGGCAGACTGCGCCAGGCGTCCATACGCCTGAACCGACCATTGCGCCGGAGCCTGAAAGCTATATTCCTGTGCAGCAGGAACAGTGTCAGCAATCGTATCAGCCGTCTGAGCCTGCCAGCGAGCCGCAACAGCCGTATCAGGCTTATACGCCCGAACCCGCTGTGCCTGAACAGCCATATGTTGCGCCGGTGTCTGAACCCGAAGTGGTGGAGGAAGCGAAGCCATCACGTCCGCCATTGTACTATTTTGAAGAAGTGGAAGAGCGCCGTGCCCGTGAGCGCGAGCAGCTTGCCGCCTGGTATCAGCCCGTGCCTGAGCCGGTGCAGGAGCCTGTTGTAAAAGCGCCTTCTGCGAGCGTTGCACCTGTAGACCCAGCGCCAGCCGTTGCGTCAGGAGCAGAAACCGTGAAGCAGGCAACGGCAGCCGCTGCCGCGTCCGCTCCGCTATTCAGCCCGGCAACCGACGGTGCGCCGCGTCCTCAGGTGAAAGAGGGCATTGGTCCACAATTGCCGCGCCCTAATCGCGTGCGCGTACCTACGCGCCGGGAGCTGGCCTCTTATGGCATTAAACTGCCTTCCCAGCGTATGGCGGAAGAGAAAGCGCGTGGTTCTGACTACGAAGATGATGCCGACGAACTGCATCAGGACGAGCTGGCGCGTCAGTTTGCCGCCCAGCAGAATCAGCGCTACGGCGACGAGTATCAGCACGACGTGCCTTCACACCAGGAGGATGATGATGCGGCTGAAGCGGAGCTGGCGCGCCAGTTTGCCGCTACGCAGCAGCAGCGTTATTCCGGTGAGCAGCCTTCGGGGGCAAACCCGTTCTCGCTGTCGGATTTCGAATTCTCACCAATGAAAGATCTGGTGGATGATGGCCCAAGCGAACCGCTGTTCACGCCGAGCGTGATGCCAGAAGCGGAACCGGTGCGTCAGTCGCCTCCGCCACAGGTTTACGCGCAGCCGCAACAACCGGCGCCACAGGCGTATGCTCAGCCGCAGACGCCTGCCCAACCGCCGCAGCCGCAGTTCCAGCAGCCAGCACCACAGCCGCAGGAAAGCCTGATTCACCCGCTGCTGATGCGTAACGGAGACAGCCGTCCGCTGCAACGACCAAGTACGCCGCTGCCGTCGCTGGATCTGTTAACGCCGCCGCCAGCGGAAGTCGAGCCGGTGGATACCTTTGCCCTTGAACAGATGGCCCGTCTGGTGGAAGCGCGTCTGGCTGACTTCCGTATTAAAGCGGACGTGGTGAACTACTCACCTGGCCCGGTGATCACCCGTTTCGAACTGAATCTGGCGCCAGGCGTAAAAGCGGCACGTATTTCTAACCTGTCCCGTGACCTGGCGCGTTCTCTGTCGACCGTGGCGGTACGCGTGGTGGAGGTGATCCCAGGTAAGCCTTACGTTGGCCTTGAGCTGCCAAACAAGAAACGCCAGACCGTTTATCTGCGTGAAGTTCTGGATAACACCAAATTCCGCGACAACCCGTCCCCGCTGACCGTGGTGCTGGGTAAAGATATCGCCGGCGATCCGGTGGTTGCCGATCTCGCGAAGATGCCGCATCTGCTGGTTGCGGGTACCACCGGCTCCGGTAAATCAGTCGGGGTGAACGCCATGATCCTCAGTATGCTCTACAAAGCGCAGCCTGAAGATGTGCGTTTCATCATGATCGACCCGAAAATGCTTGAACTGTCCGTCTACGAAGGCATTCCGCACCTGTTAACGGAAGTGGTGACCGACATGAAGGACGCCGCCAACGCATTGCGCTGGAGCGTCAATGAAATGGAGCGTCGCTACAAGCTGATGTCGGCGCTGGGCGTGCGTAACCTGGCCGGTTATAACGAGAAAATCGCCGAGGCGGCGCGTATGGGCCGTCCGATTCCGGACCCATACTGGAAGCCGGGTGACAGCATGGATGCCCAGCATCCGGTGCTGGAAAAACTGCCTTACATCGTGGTGCTGGTGGATGAATTTGCCGACCTGATGATGACCGTTGGTAAGAAAGTGGAGGAGCTGATTGCGCGTCTGGCACAGAAAGCGCGTGCGGCGGGCATCCACCTGGTACTGGCAACGCAGCGTCCGTCCGTAGACGTTATCACCGGTCTTATTAAGGCAAACATCCCGACCCGTATCGCGTTTACCGTGTCGAGTAAAATTGACTCGCGTACTATCCTTGACCAGGGCGGTGCAGAGTCGCTGCTGGGAATGGGTGATATGCTCTATTCCGGCCCGAACTCCACCTCGCCGGTGCGTGTCCACGGTGCGTTTGTTCGCGACCAGGAAGTGCATGCGGTGGTACAGGACTGGAAAGCGCGCGGGCGGCCGCAATACGTTGACGGCATTACCTCCGACAGTGAAAGCGAAGGTGGCGGCGGTGGTTTTGACGGCGGCGAAGAACTGGATCCGTTATTTGACCAGGCGGTTAATTTCGTCACCGAAAAACGTAAGGCGTCCATCTCCGGCGTCCAGCGCCAGTTCCGTATCGGCTACAACCGCGCGGCGCGTATTATCGAGCAGATGGAAGCCCAGGGTATTGTGAGCGAACAGGGGCATAACGGTAACCGAGAGGTGCTGGCACCACCGCCTTTTGATTAACCTTCAGCGATTGCAAAGAAGGGTAAATCAGCAAAAATTAAGCATATTCTTCTGTCGCCTGCCTTCAGGCAGGTCCAGAATAGAAACGGAACCCCCATATCGGGAAGACGTATTTTAAGGAATAACAATGAAAAAAATCGCCATCGCCTGTGCATTACTCTCCAGTTTTGTTGCCAGCAGCGTCTGGGCTGATGCAGCCAGCGACCTTAAAAGCCGACTGGATAAAGTGAGCAGCTTCCACGCCAGCTTCACGCAAAAAGTGACTGACGGCAGCGGCAACGCGGTGCAGGAAGGTCAGGGGGATTTGTGGGTGAAACGCCCGAATCTCTTCAACTGGCACATGACCCAGCCTGATGAAAGCGTGCTGGTGTCCGACGGGAAAACCTTGTGGTTCTACAACCCGTTTGTTGAGCAGGCGACCGCCACCTGGCTGAAAGACGCGACCAGCAATACGCCGTTTATGCTCATTGCCCGTAACCAGTCCAGCGACTGGCAGCAGTACAACATCAAACAAAACGGTGATGAGTTCGTCCTGACGCCAAAAGGCAGCAACGGTAATCTGAAGCAGTTCACGATTAACGTGAGCAGCAACGGTACCATCAATCAGTTCGGCGCGGTTGAGCAGGACGATCAGCGCAGTAGCTATCAGCTTAAGTCTCAGCAAAACGGCGCTGTAGATGCTTCGAAATTCACCTTTACCCCGCCGCAGGGCGTAACGGTGGATGACCAACGTAATAAGTAAGAGGCATGAGTGAGCAACCTGTCGCTCGATTTTTCAGATAATGCGTTTCAACCTCTGGCCGCCCGTATGCGGCCAGAAAATTTAGCGCAGTACATCGGCCAGCAACACCTGCTGGCTGCGGGGAAACCATTGCCGCGCGCTATTGAGGCGGGGCATCTGCACTCCATGATCCTCTGGGGGCCACCCGGCACCGGCAAAACCACCCTCGCTGAAGTGATCGCCCGCTATGCTAACGCGGACGTTGAGCGCATCTCGGCGGTTACCTCCGGCGTGAAGGAGATCCGCGAGGCGATCGAGCGCGCACGGCAAAACCGTAATGCCGGGCGCCGCACCATTCTGTTTGTTGATGAAGTCCACCGTTTCAACAAGAGCCAGCAGGATGCGTTTCTGCCGCACATTGAAGACGGCACGATTTTCTTCATCGGCGCAACCACGGAAAACCCGTCGTTTGAACTCAACTCCGCGCTGCTTTCCCGCGCCCGCGTTTACCTGCTTAAATCCCTGACCACAGAGGATATCGAAAAGGTTCTGACCCAGGCGATGGAGGACAAAGCGCGGGGTTACGGCGGACAGGATATCGTTCTGCCGGACGAGACGCGTCGTGCGATCGCTGAACTGGTCAACGGCGATGCGCGTCGGGCACTGAATACGCTGGAAATGATGGCCGATATGGCCGAAGTGGACGATGCGGGCAAGCGCGTATTGAAGCCTGAACTGCTCACCGAAATTGCCGGTGAACGCAGTGCGCGCTTCGATAATAAAGGCGACCGTTTCTACGACCTTATCTCTGCGTTACATAAATCCGTGCGCGGCAGCGCGCCGGATGCGGCACTCTACTGGTATGCGCGTATCATTACCGCCGGTGGCGATCCGTTATATGTCGCGCGTCGCTGCCTGGCCATTGCGTCAGAAGATGTCGGTAATGCCGATCCACGCGCCATGCAGGTCGCTATTTCCGCCTGGGACTGCTTTACCCGCGTCGGACCCGCGGAAGGTGAGCGTGCCATTGCGCAGGCAATTGTCTATCTGGCCTGCGCGCCGAAAAGCAATGCAGTGTATACCGCCTTTAAAGCGGCGATGTCGGATGCACGTGAACGTCCGGATTACGACGTTCCGGTACACCTTCGCAATGCCCCTACAAAGCTGATGAAAGAAATGGGTTACGGGCAGGAGTATCGCTACGCCCATGATGAACCCAATGCCTACGCCGCCGGGGAGGAGTATTTCCCGCTGGAGATGGCACAAACCCGCTATTATCACCCTACAAACAGAGGTCTTGAGGGTAAGATTGGCGAAAAGCTCGCCTGGCTTGCCGGACAGGATCAAAATAGCCCTATAAAACGCTACCGTTAGTTCAATCGTTGCGGTAATGTTGGCAATATATCTCTGTGGCCGCAGGCTGTGGTCACTTTTTCCTTTTTTAATTCGATAAGCACAGGATAAGCATGCTCGATCCCAATCTGCTGCGTAATGAGCCAGACGCAGTCGCTGAAAAACTGGCACGCCGGGGCTTTAAGCTGGATGTAGATAAGCTGCGCGCTCTTGAAGAGCGTCGTAAAGTTTTGCAGGTACAAACTGAAAATCTGCAAGCAGAGCGTAATTCTCGATCGAAATCCATTGGCCAGGCGAAAGCGCGCGGGGAAGATATTGAGCCATTACGCCTGGAAGTGAACAAACTGGGTGAAGAGCTGGATCAGGCGAAAGCTGAACTGGACGTTCTTCAGGCTGAAATTCGCGATATTGCTCTGGCGATCCCGAACATTCCTGACGACAGCGTGCCTGTCGGCAAAGACGAAAACGACAACGTTGAAGTGAAACGCTGGGGTACGCCTCGCGAGTTTGACTTCGAAGTGCGCGATCACGTGACGCTGGGCGAAATGCACGCGGGCCTGGACTTTGCGGCAGCGGTTAAGCTGACCGGTTCTCGCTTCGTGGTAATGAAAGGGCAAATTGCTCACCTGCACCGCGCGCTGGCGCAGTTCATGCTGGATCTGCACACCGAGCAGCACGGCTACAGCGAAACCTACGTTCCGTATCTGGTTAACCACGATACGCTGTACGGTACAGGCCAGCTGCCGAAATTTGCCGGCGATCTGTTCCATACCCGTCCGCTGGACGAGGAAGCTGACAGCAGCAACTACGCGCTGATCCCAACTGCGGAAGTGCCGCTGACCAACCTCGTGCGTGATGAGATCATCGACGAAGACGATCTGCCAATCAAACTGACTGCGCACTCTCCATGTTTCCGTTCTGAAGCCGGTTCTTACGGTCGCGATACGCGCGGTCTGATCCGTATGCACCAGTTCGATAAAGTTGAGATGGTGCAGATCGTTCGTCCGGAAGAGTCTATGGACGCGCTGGAAGAGATGACCGGCCACGCGGAAAAAGTGCTGGAGCTGCTGGGTCTACCATACCGTCGTATGGCGCTGTGCACCGGCGACATGGGCTTCGGTGCCTGCAAAACCTTCGACCTTGAAGTCTGGGTGCCTGCGCAGAACACCTACCGTGAAATCTCCTCCTGCTCCAACGTCTGGGATTTCCAGGCGCGTCGTATGCAGGCGCGTTGCCGCAGCAAATCTGACAAGAAAACCCGTCTGGTTCATACCCTGAACGGTTCTGGTCTGGCAGTAGGCCGTACGCTGGTTGCTGTGCTGGAAAACTACCAGCAGGCTGACGGGCGCATTGAGATCCCTGAAGTGCTGCGCCCTTACATGAAAGGCCAGCAGTTCATCGGATAATTATTTGCTCTAAGACAAAAAAGCGCCTCAGGGCGCTTTTTTTATGCCTCTGATTTGATACGAAGCAATAACCCCTCCCTCTAAAGTAGTAATACTCCTCCGAACGAAAGTCAGCATAAAACACCAATAACGTTGTAATTCGTTATAAATAAAACTACATAGCGGTTTGCGCCGCCTCTCTTTTCTTTGTGAGCAACCAAAGTGAGTCTTTATGAAAATCAAAGCGCCTGAAGCGTTAATGGCTGCCGAGGTCACTCGCCGTGGGTTGATGAAAACCACGGCAATAGGTGGTCTGGCGGTTGCCAGCAGCGCCTTTACGCTCCCCTTTACCCGACTGGCGTCGGCGGCGGAGGCTCTGTCTCCCGCTTCAGCCCCGGAAAAAGTGGTGTGGAGTGCCTGTACCGTTAACTGCGGTAGCCGCTGCCCACTGCGTATGCACGTGGTGGACGGTGAAATCAAATATGTCGAAACCGACAATACCGGCGATGATAACTACGAAGGGTTACATCAGGTTCGTGCCTGTCTGCGTGGTCGCTCAATGCGCCGTCGCGTATATAACCCGGATCGTCTGAAATACCCAATGAAGCGCGTCGGTAAGCGTGGGGAAGGGAAGTTCGAGCGCATTAGCTGGGACGAAGCCTACGATATTATCGCGACCAACATGCAGCGCCTGATCAAAGAGTACGGCAACGAATCTATCTACCTCAACTACGGCACCGGGACGCTTGGCGGCACCATGACCCGTTCCTGGCCGCCGGGTAAAACGCTGGTGGCGCGCCTGATGAACTGCTGCGGCGGCTATCTCAATCATTACGGCGACTACTCTTCCGCACAGATTGCCGCGGGCCTGAACTATACCTACGGCGGCTGGGCAGACGGCAACAGCCCGTCGGATATCGAGAACAGTAAACTGGTGGTGTTGTTCGGCAACAACCCAGGCGAAACGCGCATGAGCGGCGGCGGGGTAACCTATTACCTTGAGCAGGCGCGCGCCAAATCCAACGCACGAATGATCATCGTCGATCCGCGCTACACCGATACCGGCGCAGGGCGTGAAGACGAGTGGATCCCCATCCGCCCTGGTACCGACGCGGCGCTGGTCAATGCGCTGGCGTATGTGATGATTACTGAAAACCTCGTCGACCAGCCGTTCCTGGATAAATACTGCGTTGGTTACGACGAGAAGACGCTGCCAGCCAGCGCACCGGCTAACGGGCACTATAAAGCCTATATTCTTGGCCAGGGCAGCGACGGCGTGGCGAAAACCCCGGAGTGGGCATCCACTATCACCGGCATTCCTGTCGAACGTATTGTTCAGCTGGCACGTGAAATTGGTTCAACCAAACCGGCTTATATCAGCCAGGGCTGGGGACCTCAGCGCCACGCGAATGGCGAAATTGCCACCCGCGCTATTTCTATGCTCTCGATTCTGACTGGCAACGTCGGTATTCACGGCGGTAATAGCGGGGCGCGTGAAGGCTCGTATGAAGTACCGTTTGAACGTATGCCAACGCTGGATAACCCGGTTCAGACCAGCATCTCCATGTTTATGTGGACGGATGCGATCGAGCGCGGCCCGGAAATGACCGCGCTGCGCGACGGTGTTCGGGGCAAAGATAAGCTGGACGTGCCGATCAAAATGATCTGGAACTATGCCGGTAACTGCCTGATCAACCAGCACTCAGAGATCAACCGCACCCATGAAATTTTGCAGGACGACAAGAAGTGCGAAATGATTGTGGTGATCGACTGCCACATGACCTCATCGGCAAAGTATGCCGATATTCTGCTTCCAGACTGCACCGCGTCTGAGCAGATGGATTTCGCGCTGGATGCCTCCTGCGGCAACATGTCCTATGTGATCTTCACTGACCAGGCCATCAAACCGCGCTTCGAGTGCAAAACCATCTATGAGATGACTTCCGAGCTGGCGAAACGTCTTGGCGTTGAGCAGCAGTTCACTGAAGGACGTACTCAGGAAGGGTGGATGCGCCATCTGCACGAGCTTTCCCGCAAAGCCATTCCTGACCTGCCGGACTTCGATACCTTCCGCAAGCAGGGCATGTACAAGCAGCGCGATCCGGAAGGGCATCACGTGGCGTATAAAGCCTTCCGCGACGATCCGCAGGCCAATCCGCTGACCACGCCGTCGGGCAAAATCGAGATCTACTCCGAAGAGCTGGCAAAAATTGCCGCAACGTGGGAATTGCCGGAAGGGGACGTTATCGATCCGCTGCCGATTTATACGCCAGGCTTCGAAAACTACAACGATCCGCTGACGGAGAAATTCCCGCTTCAGTTGACTGGTTTCCACTACAAAGCGCGTGTTCACTCCACCTACGGCAACGTTGACGTACTGAAAGCGGCCTGCCGACAGGAGATGTGGATCAACCCGATGGATGCGAAAGCGCGCGGCATTAGTAATGGCGATCGCGTACGTATCTTCAACGGACGTGGTGAAGTGCATATCGAAGCTAAAGTGACTCCGCGTATGATGCCTGGCGTTGTCGCGCTGGGGGAAGGGGCCTGGTATAACCCGGATGCGAACCGTATCGATCAGGCGGGCTGCATCAACGTTCTCACTACGCAGCGTCCATCGCCGCTGGCGAAGGGCAACCCATCCCACACAAACCTCGTTCAGGTTGAAAAGGCGTAAGGAGTAACCGATGACAACCCAGTATGGATTTTTTATTGATTCCAGCCGCTGCACCGGGTGCAAAACCTGCGAGCTGGCCTGCAAGGATTACAAAGATCTGACCCCGGACGTTAGCTTCCGTCGTATTTATGAATACGCGGGCGGCGACTGGCAGGAGGATAACGGCGTCTGGCATCAGAATGTCTTCGCCTATTACCTGTCGATTGCCTGCAACCACTGCGAAGATCCGGCCTGCACCAAGGTCTGCCCGAGCGGGGCAATGCACAAGCGCGACGACGG
>NZ_JBMKIG010000001.1:634127-720080 GCF_049238005.1 Enterobacter cloacae complex sp. IR5459 | reverse complement strand
CGCTTCAGAGTCAAGCGTTTGTTTTGCTTTTCTCTGCTGACCCGGCGGCTTGCGTGCCGTTGTTCCGTGTCAGTGGAGGCGCATTATAGGGAGTTATTCTGAGGCTGCAAGTGCAAAGTGAAAATTATTTACCGACTGCTCACTTTCCAGGCAAAACACATCTCAGACATTAATTCTTGCCTGGTTTTTAAACAAAAACGAGCCGCAAGCGGCCCGTTTTTGCGTTTTGTGACTTACTGCACTGCCACAATTCGGTCTTCGTTGGCTTCCAGACGGATAACTTTGCCCGGAACCAGCTCCCCAGAGAGGATTTGCTGTGCCAGCGGGTTTTCGATCTGCTGCTGGATAGCACGTTTTAACGGACGCGCGCCATAAACAGGATCGTAACCATTCTCGCTCAGCAGTTTCAGCGCATCATCCGAGATGTGGATTTCATACCCACGCTCTTCCAGACGTTTGTACAGACGCTGCAACTGGATCTGCGCAATCGACGCAATGTGTTTCTCACCCAGCGGATGGAACACGACCACTTCATCAATACGGTTGATGAACTCCGGACGGAAGTTTTGGCTGACCACACCCAGCACCAGATCTTTCATATGGCTGTAATCCAGCTCACCGAAGCGTTCCTGAATCAAATCGGAACCCAGGTTCGAGGTCATGATCACCACCGTGTTACGGAAGTCGACCGTTCTTCCCTGCCCATCCGTCAGACGCCCATCATCCAGCACCTGCAACAGAATGTTAAACACGTCAGGATGTGCCTTTTCTACTTCATCCAGCAGGATGACGGAATAAGGACGACGGCGAACCGCTTCCGTCAGATAACCGCCCTCTTCATAACCGACATATCCCGGAGGCGCACCGACCAGACGCGAGACGGCGTGTTTCTCCATAAACTCGGACATATCGATACGCACCATCGCGTCATCGCTGTCGAACATAAAGTTAGCCAGCGCTTTACACAGCTCGGTTTTACCGACACCGGTTGGCCCCAGGAACAGGAACGAGCCGATTGGACGATTCGGATCGGACAGCCCCGCACGGCTACGACGAATGGCGTTAGATACCGCTTCGACCGCTTCGTTCTGTCCAATGACGCGCTGATGCAGATCCTGCTCCATACGCAGCAGTTTCTCGCGTTCGCTTTCCATCATGCGAGCCACAGGAATACCCGTCCAGCGCGCCAGCACTTCGGCAATCTCGGCATCCGTCACTTTATTACGCAACAGACGCATGGTTTTGCCTTCTGATTGCGTGGCGATCTCGAGTTGTTTTTCCAGCTCAGGGATCTTGCCGTACTGTAGTTCGGACATCCGTGCCAGATCCCCTACGCGACGCGCCTGCTCAATGGCAATTTTAGCCTGCTCCAGCTCCGCCTTGATTGTCTGGGTGCCAGAGAGGGAGGCTTTCTCAGCTTTCCACTCTTCTTCCAGCTCAGAATACTGACGCTCTTTCTCGTCCAGTTCTTCGTTGAGCATATCAAGGCGTTTCTTGCTCGCTTCATCAGACTCTTTGTTCAGCGCCTGCTGTTCCAGCTTGAGCTGGATAATACGGCGATCGAGTCGGTCCAGCTCTTCCGGTTTCGAGTCAATCTGCATACGGATGCTGGACGCCGCTTCATCGATAAGGTCAATGGCTTTATCCGGCAACTGACGGTCGGCAATGTAACGATGCGAAAGCGTCGCCGCCGCAACGATGGCCGGGTCGGTGATCTGCACGTGATGGTGCAGCTCATAACGCTCTTTCAGACCACGCAAAATGGCGATGGTATCTTCTACGCTTGGTTCAGCGACAAACACCTTCTGGAAACGACGCTCCAGCGCAGCATCTTTCTCAATGTACTGACGATACTCGTCAAGCGTAGTGGCGCCGACGCAGTGAAGTTCACCGCGCGCCAGCGCAGGTTTCAGCATGTTCCCGGCATCCATTGCGCCGTCAGCTTTACCCGCCCCCACCATGGTGTGCAGTTCGTCGATAAACAGGATGACGTTACCTTCCTGTTTCGCCAGATCGTTCAGCACGCCTTTCAGACGCTCTTCAAATTCACCGCGGTATTTCGCCCCGGCCACCAGCGCGCCCATATCCAGCGCCAGTACGCGACGGCCTTTCAGCCCTTCGGGCACTTCGCCATTAACGATACGCTGCGCCAGCCCTTCAACGATGGCGGTTTTACCGACGCCTGGCTCACCAATCAGCACCGGGTTGTTTTTGGTACGACGTTGCAGTACCTGGATTGTCCGGCGGATTTCTTCGTCGCGGCCGATCACCGGGTCAAGTTTGCCCTGCTCGGCACGTTCGGTCAGGTCGACCGTAAATTTCTTCAAAGCCTGACGTTGGTCTTCGGCTCCCTGGTCGTTCACGCTTTCACCTCCGCGCATGTTCTCAATCGCCTGGGTCACATTAGCGGTGGTTGCACCGGCGGATTTCAGCAGGTCGGTTAAGGTACCGCGTGATTCAAGCGCCGCCAGAACAAACAGCTCTGACGAAATAAAGTTGTCCCCACGTTTTTGCGCCAGCTTGTCGCAAAGGTTCAGCACGCGCACCAGATCCTGCGACGGCTGCACGTCGCCGCCGGTACCTTCGACCTGCGGTAAACGGCTCAGCGCCTGATCGATGGTGGTGCGTAACTGGCCGGCATTAATGCCAGCGGACGTTAATAACGGACGTACCGATCCCCCTTCCTGATTCAGCAAGGCGCTCATTAAATGAAGAGGTTCGATAAATTGGTTGTCGTGCCCCAGTGCGAGGGACTGGGCATCGGCGAGAGCAAGCTGGAATTTATTAGTAAGACGATCCAGACGCATAACTCCTCCCATAACAGGTCAAATTTGCTACTGGAGATTAAATGAGGTCATCCCTCAATTATTCAAGGTTAATAACCTGAATTATGTGAAAAGAAAACGGCGCGTACCGGATCGTCTTGATTCTTTAGGTTATATCAGCCAAATGAAACTTGCCATACGGCCTGTCGTCTTGTCGCGGCGATAGGAGAAAAAATCACCCTTTTCGGTGAAGGTACAGCGATCTCCGCCGAAGATTTGAGTCACACCGACGTTATTCAGGCGCTGGCGGGCAAGCTGGTAAATATCGGCCAGATATTTATCTCCGGAAGCCACAAACGCTTCGACCGCTTGCGGATCTTTTTCCATAAAGGCATCGCGCACTTCGGGCCCGACCTCAAATGCCTGCGGGCCAATCGCCGGGCCAAGCCAGGCGATAAGATTTGCAGAATCGTCCTGAAAGCAGGCGACGGTCTCTTCCAGCACGCCTTCGCACAGGCCTCGCCATCCGGCGTGGGCAGCAGCCACTTCAGTTCCTGCCTGATTGCAGAACAACACCGGCAGGCAATCAGCAGTCATCACCGCGCAAACCGTTCCCGGCGTATTGCTGTACGAAGCATCGGCGCGTTTAGACGCATAGGGCTCACCCGTCAGCTTCAGCACCGCTTTACCGTGCACCTGCTCAAGCCAGACCGGTTTTGAAGGAAGGTTTCCCGCAGCAAAGAGGCGTTTACGGTTCTCTTCAACGTGCTCCAGGTTATCGCCACAGTGCGCACCGAGGTTCAAAGACTCCCACGCGCCCTGGCTCACGCCACCGATACGGGTTGAACTACAGGCGGCCACGCCTTCAGGCAGTGGCCACTCCGGGACAATCAGTTTGGTCATAACCAGTCCACGTGATCCTTATGTTCTTCGAAATCTGCGCGCATCGCGTCGATAAGTTCCACCATATCCTGTGGGATCGGCGCATGCCATTCCATCTGAATTCCGGTGATTGGGTGGTAAAGACGCAGCATCGTCGCATGCAGCGCCTGGCGATCGAATTTACGCAGCACGGAGATGAATTCATCCGATGCGCCCTTTGGTGGACGCGGACGACCGCCGTAAACCGGGTCACCCACCAGCGGATGGGTAATATGCGCCATGTGCACGCGGATCTGGTGAGTACGCCCGGTTTCCAGACGCAGACGCAGGCGCGTATGAATACGGAAATGTTCCATGATGCGGTAGTGGGTTACCGCCGGTTTACCCATCGGGTGTACGGACATATGCGTACGCTTGGTTGGGTGACGGCTGATAGGCTCTTCAACTGTGCCGCCAGAGGTCATATGACCAATCGCCACCGCTTCATACTCACGGGTAATTTCGCGCAATTGCAAAGATTCCACCAGGCGAGTCTGGGCGGGAATCGTCTTCGCCACTACCATCAGACCCGTGGTGTCTTTATCCAGACGGTGAACGATACCGGCACGCGGTACGTCGGCTATCGGTGGATAATAATGAAGGAGAGCGTTAAGTACCGTACCGTCAGGATTGCCCGCGCCCGGATGAACAACAAAGTCGCGCGGCTTGTTGATGACCAGAATATCGTCATCTTCGTAGACGATATCCAGCGGGATATCCTGCGGCTCGAAGCGGACTTCCTCTTCGATTTCAGCATTGATGGCGACAGCTTCCCCACCAAACACTTTCTCTTTTGGTTTGTCCCAGATCTTGCCGTTTACCAGCACGCGCTGGTCAAGGATCCATTCTTTTATGCGTGAACGCGAATAATCAGGGAACAATTCGGCCAAAGCCTGATCTAAGCGTTGACCGAGCTGATTTTCGGAGACTGTTGCGGTGAGTTCTACTCGTTGTGCCATAAACTGCTTCTTCGTTTAACGTTGGGTTTTACGGCTTTGCCGTTTAATATAGTGTGCTATTGTAGCTGGTCTTAATCGGGAGCAGGAACTGAGTTTCTCCCGGACAAACATTTGAGGAAAGTCAAAACGTCATGACGCGCATGAAATATCTGGTGGCAGCGGCCACGTTGAGCCTGGCTTTGGTGGGCTGCTCCGGTTCGAATGAACAGGTCCCTGACAATCCGCCGAATGAAATCTATGCGACTGCACAACAAAAGTTGCAGGACGGTAACTGGAAACAAGCGATAACGCAACTGGAAGCGTTGGATAATCGCTATCCGTTTGGCCCGTATTCGCAGCAGGTACAGTTAGATCTTATCTACGCCTACTACAAAAATGCCGATCTGCCGCTGGCTCAGGCAACGATCGATCGTTTCATGCGTCTGAACCCTACCCATCCTAACATCGATTACGTGATGTACATGCGCGGCCTGACTAACATGGCGCTGGATGACAGTGCATTACAGGGCTTCTTCGGGGTGGATCGTTCCGACCGTGACCCGCAACATGCGCGTGATGCTTTCAATGACTTCTCCAAACTGGTGCGTAGCTACCCGAACAGCCAGTACATTACCGATGCCACTAAGCGTCTGGTGTTCCTGAAAGATCGTCTGGCGAAATATGAGTACTCCGTTGCGGAATACTACACCCGCCGTGGCGCATGGGTTGCCGTGGTTAACCGTGTAGAAGGCATGCTGCGTGATTATCCGGATACCCAGGCCACGCGTGATGGCCTGAAGCTGATGGAGAATGCGTATCGCCAGATGCAGATGACGGCTCAGGCTGACAAAGTGGCGAAAATCATCGCCGCGAACAGCAGCAACACCTGATACCGCTACAACGCATAACGGCAGCCCGCGGGCTGCCGTTTTTTTATTCTTTCAGACTTACGCTGAAGCGGTTTAGCTTCAACACATCCATTCAACTATGACCGCAATTGTTGGCTTCGACAAGGTAAATCTCACCTCTTCCTGCCCTGCCTCACAAAAAAGATTCCCTGACAAAAACCGACAAAATAACGTGATCTAAATCACACATTTTGACATTGGGTCGGGTATGCTGGAATCACCAAGACGGAAAGACAAGAGGTAAAATTTATGACAATGAACATTACCAGTAAACAAATGGAAATTACTCCGGCAATCCGCCAGCACGTCGCAGACCGTCTCGCCAAACTGGATAAATGGCAAACACATTTGATTAATCCACATATCATCCTGTCCAAGGAGCCGCAGGGTTTCATCGCTGATGCAACTATCAATACTCCAAACGGCCATCTGGTCGCCAGCGCAAAACACGAGGATATGTACACCGCAATTAACGATTTGATCAACAAGCTGGAACGGCAGCTCAATAAAGTGCAACACAAAGGTGAAGCACGTCGCGCCGCAACCTCGGTGAAAGACGCCAGCTTCGCGGAAGAAGTTGAAGAAGAGTAATCCTCTAAAATTGAGTGTACCGACAACGCGCCTTCGGGCGCGTTTTTTATTGACAGGATCAAAACAGTGCAGGTACTTTAACCCTATCAATTTCAGGATGACTTTATGAAACAGACGCCGTTTTTCTTCGCATTCTTTTTTACCTTCCCCTGACCGGGAGGCGTTTCGTCGTGTGATAAAGAATGCGAAGACGAACAACAAGGCCTCCCACACCGGGAGGCCTTTTTTATTGATAACGATAAAATGAGACAGACAACACTATGACACCGGAAAACCCGCTCCTGGATTTACGCGTAAAAATCAGTGCACTCGACGAAAAATTACTGGCCCTGCTGGCAGAACGCCGCGCACTCGCCGTTGAAGTGGGAAAAGCCAAGCTCGAGTCCCATCGGCCGGTGCGCGATATCGATCGCGAACGTGATTTACTGGAACGGTTGATTCAACTCGGCAAAGCGCATCATCTGGATGCGCACTACATCACCCGCCTGTTCCAGCTCATCATCGAAGACTCCGTTCTGACGCAACAGGCCCTGCTCCAGCAGCATCTGAACAAAACCAACCCGCACTCTGCTCGTATCGCTTTCCTCGGCCCGAAAGGCTCCTATTCTCATCTGGCGGCTCGCCAGTACGCAGCCCGCCATTTCGAAGAGTTTATTGAGAGCGGTTGCGCGAAATTTGCAGACATTTTCAACCAGGTCGAAACCGGCCAGGCAGATTACGCCGTGGTGCCTATTGAGAACACCAGTTCCGGCGCCATCAACGATGTTTACGATTTGCTCCAGCACACCAGCCTGTCGTTAGTCGGCGAGTTGACCATCCCTATCGATCACTGTGTGCTGGTCTCTGGCTCAACCGATCTGAGTCAGATCGAAACGGTATACAGTCACCCGCAGCCGTTCCAGCAGTGCAGCCAGTTCCTGAACCGCTATCCGCACTGGAAAATTGAGTACACCGAAAGCACCTCGGCGGCGATGGAAAAAGTGGCGCAGGCAAACTCTCCTGCCGTCGCGGCTCTCGGTAGCGAAGCGGGCGGCGCGCTGTATGGCTTACAGGTGCTGGAACGCAATCTGGCCAACCAGACGCAGAATATCACCCGTTTCGTGGTTCTGGCCCGCAAGGCCATCAACGTGTCGGACCAGGTCCCGGCGAAAACCACCCTGTTGATGGCGACCGGCCAGCAGGCGGGTGCGCTGGTTGAAGCGCTGCTGGTGCTGCGTAATCACAACCTGATCATGACGAAGCTGGAATCCCGCCCAATACATGGCAACCCGTGGGAAGAGATGTTCTATCTCGACGTTCAGGCCAACCTGGAGTCTGCATCCATGCAGAAAGCCCTGCGCGAACTGGGCGAGATCACACGCTCCATGAAAGTGCTGGGCTGCTATCCGAGCGAAACCGTGGTCCCGGTCGATCCGGCTTAATGTTCGATAAAGCGGCTTTTCTTCATCCCTGCCACATTTACAGGCAGGGTGAAGATGGCACCGGAAAGCGGGTATTTCTCCAGCTCCTCCGCCTCCATATTTTCCCGCGTGGTGGTGATAAACAGCGTTTTCATATCGTCGCCGCCAAAGCAGACCATTGTCGGGCAGCGTACCGGCAGCCGGTGCTCTTCCAGCTGTTCGCCTTGCGGTGAAAACCGTGCGATACGCCAGCCGTCAAACAGTGCGCTCCAGTAGCAGCCTTCCTCATCCATTGCCGCACCGTCGGGAATACCGTCTCCCTCGCTAAACCGGCGAAACTCTTCGCGCTTACCGGGTTCCCCCTGCTCATCAAGCGGCGTACGGTAGATCACACCGTTCGGCGTATCAGAAGTAAACATCCACCGTTTGTCAGGACTAAACGCTAAACCGTTATGCCCCTGGATATCGCACTGGATCACTTTCGGCGTCAGGTCGTTGTCGATACGCATCAACATGGCCCCGTTATAATCTCCCGGCCCCCAGAACGTGCCCGCATAAAACCGTCCCTGATGATCGGTACCGCCATCGTTAAAACGTGCAAGCTGCGGGTTGGATGGGTTATCGCAAACCTTACGCTGGAGCAGGCCGTGTTTATCGGTCAGCCAGATGGCGTTTCGCATCGCGACGATAAATCCGCCGCGTTCACGCAGGGCAAAACACCCAACTTCTTCATGGAATGAGAGCACCGAGTGTTCCGCGGTGGGCAGATGGTACCGATGGATCTCCCCTTCCAGGATATCCGCCCAGTAGAGCGCCTTCTCTTCTGCACTCCACGTCGGGCATTCAGGCAGATGCCCGGTATAGTTCAACAGCAGCTGCGGTTCAGCCATGACAGTTCCCCAAAATGAAAAAAGCCAGCAATGCTGGCTTTCAGTATATACATCATCAGATTACTGGCGACTGTCATTTGCCTGGCGCAACAGCGTGCGGCTTTCACTCTGGAATCGCGTGGCGTAATCACCGAACCAGTGCTCCACTTTACGGAAACTGTCGATAAACGCTTGTTTATCGCCGTGTTCCAGCAAAGTGATCGCTTCGCCAAAACGCTGATAGTAGCGCTTGATCAGCGCCAGGTTATTTTCAGACGACATGATGATGTCGGCGTAAAGCTGTGGATCCTGGGCAAACAGTCGCCCGACCATCGCCAGCTCCAGACGATAGATTGGCGAGGAAAGCGCCAGCAATTGTTCAAGCTGAACGTTCTCTTCCGCCAGGTGCAGACCATAGGCGAAGGTTGCAAAGTGGCGCAGCGCCTGAATAAACGCCATGTTCTGGTCATGCTCAACCGCACTGATACGGTGCAAACGTGCCCCCCAGACCTGAATCTGTTCCAGGAACCACTGATACGCTTCCGGCTGACGACCGTCGCAGTAAACCACTACCTGCTTCGCCAGGCTGCCGCTGTCCGGGCCAAACATCGGGTGTAACCCAAGCACGGGCCCGGTGTGCGCCGCCAGCATTGCCTGTAGAGGACCATTTTTAACGGACGCCAGATCCACCAGAATGCAATCTTCCGGCAGCGGAGGAAGTTTCGCGATAATCTGCTCCGTCACATGAATCGGTACGCTGACGATAACCATTCCGGCATCCTTCATGAGTTCCGGTGCATGCGGCCAGTCCTCTTTTTCCAGGATGCGCACCTGATAGCCAGAAAGCGTCAGCATTTTTTCAAACAGACGCCCCATCTGGCCGCCGCCACCGACAATCACCACCGGACGCAGCGACGGACAGAGGGTTTTGAAGCCCTTGTCGTTTTCGCTGGAATAGGATTCCCGCATCACACGACGCAGGACATCTTCAATTAAGTCCGGTGAAACGCCCAGCGCCTGTGCCTCTTTACGGCGGGAGGCGAGCATAGAGGCCTCACGCTCCGGAACGTAAATTGGCAGGCCGTATTTGCTTTTAACTTCGCCGACCTCAGCAACCAGTGCCATGCGGCGCGCCAGCAGGTCCAGCAACGCCTTATCCACTTCATCAATTTGATCGCGTAATGCGGTCAATTCAGCAACCATAACTATCCTCTTATGCCAGACGCGTCGCCAGCTGGCCGTTCAAATCTTTGTGGATCTCACGCAGTAGCGCATCAGTGGTTTCCCAGCTGATGCAAGCATCCGTGACGGAGACGCCGGGCTTCATCGCGCTACGCGGCTGTTCCGATGACTGATTGCCTTCATGAATATTACTTTCAATCATCAGGCCGATAATTGAACGGTTACCATCTTTAATCTGTGCAATCACAGATTCTGCAACCGCAGGCTGGCGACGGTAATCTTTATTCGAATTACCATGACTGCAATCTACCATCAGCGCCGGACGCAGTCCCGCCTGTTCCATCTCTTTTTCACACTGCGCGACATCCGCCGGGCTGTAGTTTGGCGCTTTACCGCCGCGCAGGATCACATGCCCGTCCGGGTTGCCCTGAGTTTGCAGCAGGCATACCTGGCCCGCCTGGTTGATCCCGACAAAACGATGGGGCATAGCGGCGGCGCGCATGGCGTTAATCGCCGTAGCCAGGCTGCCGTCGGTACCGTTTTTAAAACCAACCGGCATAGACAGGCCAGACGCCATCTCGCGGTGGGTTTGCGACTCGGTGGTGCGCGCCCCAATCGCAGACCAGCTAAACAGATCGCCGAGGTACTGCGGGCTGTTCGGATCCAGCGCTTCGGTTGCCAGCGGCAGCCCCATGCTGACCAGCTCCACCAGCAGGCGACGCGCAATCTTCAGGCCCGCTTCCACATCAAACGAGCCATCCATGTGCGGATCGTTAATCAACCCTTTCCAGCCAACCGTAGTACGTGGCTTTTCAAAATAGACGCGCATCACCAGATAGAGGCTATCGCTGACCTCCTCCGCTAATGCTTTAAATCGACGAGCGTACTCAATGGCGGTTTCAGGATCGTGAATGGAGCAAGGACCACATACCACCAGCAGGCGCGGATCGCGGCCTGCGATAATGTCAGAAATGGTCTGGCGCGAGTGCTCAATCTGAGCTTCCTGCGCGACGCTCAGCGGGAATTCCGCCTTCAGTTGATCCGGGGTGATTAACACCTGTTCGTCAGTGATATGTACGTTGTTCAGCGCGTCTTTTTGCATGATTGCGATCCTGTCAAACTCGTTTGCGATAGTGGTTTTCCTCGAAGAGGTGACACAACGATATCACATCAAGTAAAGATTTCAATCCAAAATACGTACACATTACTTTACAGAAGCCCTTTAATTGCAAAATTAATGGCCTAAAACCGTAAATTTAAAATTACACACGCACACTTGTAAGCCAGGCTATGCTCACAAAAAGGAGAATAGCCATGCGTTCAATTACTCTCATGTTGTTGTCGCTGATTTTGTCGGGTTGCCAGATCAATCCTTATGCTTTTCAGCCTGGCTGGACCAGCCCGGACTGGTTCACTGCCGGTAAAGAAGACGCTATGAATGGTGTTCCGGTTAAAGATAACCAGGCGCTGGCCGATAGTTTTAATGACCCCCAGGTTGATCGAGGGGAATATCTTCGTGGCTACGCTGACGGACAGAAAAAAATATGCGAAGAGGGCTTTATTCACGCCTGGGGATTAGCGGGAAAATCATTTCCTGCCAGCTGCGATACAACTGAAAATGCAGTAAAACTGTATGAATCCTGGCAACAAGGAATGGATGAAAGTATGCGTTCCAGCAGGCTGAATTGAGCCTGCCTGAATTCCATTGAATATAGCTCACTGTAAGATTTAGCTTAGGTCAAAACAGGGATATTTCTGACATAATGACGGCTTTGATAAACAATGGTATTCTGCCGACAATTCTTAAGGACATCTATTTCCGGGGCGGTTTGGCGGATTCTGATGAGAAATGCAATCTTGATCGCTTTGCTCCGACTCCCCCTGGCGCTAATGCTGTTCATTTTAGTGGCCCCTGCAAAGGCAGGCTCGTTCACTGAAACGGATAAATCAGTACGTTCGATTGTTTCTGGTATCGTGAGCTACACCCGATGGCCAGCACTGTCTGGCCAGCCTAAGCTCTGTATTTATGCCTCTTCCCATTACAGACAGGCGCTCAGCAGTGAAGATGAACACAACCCGTTGCCCTATAGTCCTGTCATTGTGCATAGCGATCGGGAAGCACTCACAGCAAGGTGCGATGCCCTCTATTTCGGGAGCGAGTCGCCAGCAAAACAACAGGAAATAATAAATCAATATCAGGGCCAGGCGTTGCTATTAATGTCAGAACAAAATCCTGAATGCGTTATTGGCAGCGCATTTTGTCTGATAATAGAGCACAACCAGGTCAGGTTTTCCGTAAATCTGGATGCGCTGGCGCGCAGTGGCGTAAGAGTCAATCCGGATGTATTAATGCTCGCACGGAATAAGAAGCATGAATAAGGAAGTCGTACCAACACCGCGTCCGACGTTTAAAAGAACGTTGCGGCGAATCAGCATGATAAGCGTCATTATAACGATGACGTTTATATGGTTGCTGCTGTGTTTCGCTTCCGTGGTGACATTAAAGCAATACGCGCAAAAAAACCTCGAACTTACCGGCGCCACCATGAGCCACAGCCTTGAAGCCTCTCTGGTGTTCAACGATGCCGTGGCAGCAAATGAAACGCTGGCGACCCTCGGCAAGCAGGGGCAGTTTGCCGTGGCGGAAGTGCTTAATGCACATCATAAACGGTTTGCCTGGTGGTCGTGGAACCCGGCGGATAATACCGACACGCTGGGCGCGCTGGTCAACCGGTGGCTGTTCCCTGTTCCTGTCGCACAGCCCATCATACATAACGGCAATGTGATTGGCGAAATTCGTCTGACCGCACGCGACAGCCTGATTAGCCACTTTATCTGGCTCTCGTTTGCAGTCCTCACCGGGTGCATTCTTTTTGCTTCTGCCGTCGCATTGACCATCACCCGCTCGCTACATCATGGCATGGTTGTTGAAATGCAAAACATCACTGACGTTGTGCATGACGTTCGCACCAACCGCAACTTTTCTCGCCGGGTAACGGAAGGCCGCATTGAAGAGTTCCACCAGTTTGGAGAAGACTTCAACAGCCTGCTGGATGAAATGGAAGAGTGGCAGCTCAAACTACAGGCGAAAAACGCTCAACTGTTGCGTACCGCCATGCACGATCCGCTCACGGGGCTTGCAAACCGCGCCGCGTTTCGCAACAACATTGCAGCATTAATGAATGACGCTTCGGCAAAAACCAATTCCGCCCTGCTATTTCTGGACGGTGATAACTTCAAGTTTATCAATGACACCTGGGGTCATGCCGCGGGTGACTGCGTTCTGATCGAAGCCGCAAAAAGGATGGTCGAATTTGGCGAAAAACGTCATCAGTCTTACCGTCTTGGCGGCGACGAATTTGCCATGATCCTTTACGGTGTCCACACCGCGCGTGAGGTCGAATATATTTGCGCTGCGCTGTCGCAGCAATTTATCCGTCCGTTTGATCTGCATAACGGGCACACAGCATCAATGTCACTCAGCATTGGCTTTGCTCTGGCATGGGAAAATGCCTCCGTTGAGGCCTTACTGGAGCAAGCCGATCGCAATATGTATCTGGTCAAAAACCAGCGTTCGAAAACAATATCCTGAAAGGAAGACGATATGTTAAAGCGATATTTTGCGCCGTTGTTACTGGCATCACTGGCAATGTCCGGATGCCAGTCATCCCCTGAAGGGAAATTCACGCCAGAGCAAATCGCGGCCATGAAATCCTATGGCTTTAACGAACTGAATGGCGACTGGTCTCTGGGCCTGTCAGATAAGATCCTGTTTGATAAAAATGACGCCAGGCTGCGCCCGGAAAGTCAAACGCAGATCCAGACTATGGCCTCACGCCTGGCGGCAACCGGCCTGAACCACGCCCGGATGGATGGCCATACGGATAACTATGGCGAAGAGAGCTACAACGAAGCGCTTTCGTTAAAACGTGCCAATGTTGTGGCGGATGCCTGGGCGAAGGGCGCGAACATCCCGCGCAGCAACCTCACCACGCGGGGCTTAGGCAAAAAATACCCTGTCAGCAGCAACCGCACTGCACAGGGGCGCGCTGAAAACCGCCGGGTTGCGGTAGTCATCAGCACGCCTTAAGGCTATTTAACGGATGTTCCGGCGAGCGACACGCCTGAAACCGCTCGCCAGCGCAGCCAGTCAATCACAATAAAGACCACCAGACTGACGCCCATTACTGGCAACGCCAGCCCCAGCAGGAGGCTTATCAGGAACGTCACTCCCCTTCCCCACAGCGGCAATGCCAGCCAGCTTTGACAGAGCGTCTGTACCGGGTTCGCGGCTGACGTTGCAGGGCGACGCATCCACCACATCCGGTATCCCCAGATAATCAACACGCACAGCGCAACGCCAAACGCGATGAGCAGCAGCTGATTTGCCAGACCAAACAGGATCCCCATATGGAAATCCACGCCCCAGCGGGTGAGTTTAGCCATCAGCGGGAAATCCCCGAAGCGAGTGCTGTCCAGCACCTTCAGTGAGTGGGGATCCACGGCAACGGCATCAACCTGCGTCGGCCAGCGGCGATCGATTTCCGTCACCGTCCAGGCCTGGTCGTCCCTGCTTGCCGGGCGGATCTCAACCTTTTTCGCATCAATTCCTGACTGGCGGGCGGCCTGCAATACGCTGTCAAAAAGCGACAGTTCAACAGGCATTTCAGGCATCGTCATTCCCCCGTGATGACCACGATGTTCGGCGTGTTCATCCCTCATTTCCGGCGCACCGGAAAGGGTGGTATTTACCTGCGGCGTCAGCCAGTTCATCTCTGCACGCAGCTTATCGACGTTGCCACCGGCCCATTGTGACCAGGTTAACCCGGTGACTGAGAACAGCAGCATTCCCGTCAGTAACGTCCAGCCTAAGATCACATGCAGGCGACGACGATTCTGGAAACGATTGTTAATACGGCGCTTCGGTCGGGTGTAGAACCACAGCGCGATCCCGCCCAGGGCAGCAACCCACATCCACGAGGCGGCTAACTCGCTATAGAGGCGCCCGATGTTGCCCAGCATCAGCGAGGTATGCAGATAATCGATAGTCTGACGCAGCGGTAAAATCCCGCTGGTGCCGTACACAGTCATATCCCCTCGAACCTCAAGACTGGCGGGATCAATAAAAATAGCCCGATGCTCGGAGGGACCCAGCGCCGGGTCGGCAAACATCACGCGGGTCGTTTCACCCTCTTCCAGCCCCGGACGAACAGCGTGTAAACGCAGCGCTGAACCCACGGCCTTTTCTGCCACGGTAATTTGTTTAGCAAGAGGCTGCGCCTCACCAACGGCATCCGTGTGGAGTGCATAATGGTACAGCGCATTTTCAAGCTGCGGCGTGGCGACATACAGCGTACCGGTCAGCGCTGCGAAGAAGATAAACGGACCGACAAACAGCCCGATATAGAAATGGAGGCGACGCAGCAGGTTTCCCCATGCCGCGCGCGGAGTGCAGGTAGTCATACTTTTCCTTTTTAAGGCAAAAAGTGAGTGATTTTGTTTTAAAGGGAGAAAGCAGACCGACGCGGCGGCGCGCGGGTATCGGGGTAAAGCCAGGGGAAAAAGTGCCAGTGGCTGACCGCCTGACGAGGCGGCTTCACGCGCAGCCGCTGCAACACCACGCTGAGCAGAACGATAAGCGCCAGCATCACGCCCGGCACATGCGCTAACAGCACGCAGTAGCCGCATGCTTCAGCATGGTCAACTGGCATAGAATGCGGCATATCACCATGATGCTCGTCCACCGACATCATGCTCATGTCGTGGTGCATGCCCGGCATGGCGCTCATGGGATCTTTTTGCAGCGAGACGGAGATCAGCGGCGCCACGACGATCAGCAGGATCGCAAACAGCGCGGTCAATGCCGCTGCGCGTTTCCAGCTATGCTGATGCAGTACGTTATCCACTTACCCTCCACCCAAGAGGCGAACATTGTAAATGATTTATGACGGAAGGGTTAACGCGAGAGGTGCGATGGGATAAAAAAAGGGCCAGCCTTTCGGCCAGCCCTTTCTAACAGGATGTCGCTTAAGCGAATCTTAGTTCAGACGCTCTTTAATACGAGCAGACTTACCAGTACGCTCACGCAGGTAGTACAGTTTAGCTTTACGTACAGCACCACGACGTTTAACAGCAATGCTGTCAACTACCGGAGAGTGAGTCTGGAAGACACGCTCAACGCCTTCGCCGTTGGAAATTTTACGAACAGTGAATGCAGAGTGCAGACCGCGGTTACGAATAGCGATAACCACGCCCTCGAATGCCTGCAGACGTTTTTTGGAACCTTCAACAACCCATACTTTCACTTCCACGGTGTCACCTGGACGGAAGGAAGGTACGTCCTGCTTCATCTGCTCTTGTTCAAGTTGCTTAATAATGTTGCTCATAATTTAATCTCTTATCCTGGGTAAACTGATATTCGGGAGCGTATTACGCTTTCCCATCATGTTCATGCTGCTGGTGCGCGTGTTCAGTTTTGAACTCGGCCAGCAACTTTGCTTGCTCTTCAGTCAGAGCCAGGTTTTCCAGAAGTTCAGGTCTTCTAAGCCAGGTTCGGCCCAGCGACTGCTTCAAACGCCAGCGACGTATCTCGGCATGGTTTCCAGACAGTAACACTGCCGGGACTTCCATCCCTTCTAACACTTCAGGACGAGTATAGTGTGGACAGTCCAGCAACCCATCGGCAAAGGAATCTTCCGTTGCCGAAGCTTCATGGCCCAGAACCCCCGGAATAAACCGGGCGACGGAGTCAATCAGCGTCATTGCCGGTAACTCACCACCGCTGAGAACGTAATCGCCGATAGACCATTCTTCGTCAATCTCGGTTTGAATTACGCGCTCATCTATTCCTTCGTAGCGACCACAGACCAGAATCAGTTTTTGATTCGTCGCCAGTTCGCTCACGCCCGCTTGATCAAGCTTGCGTCCCTGAGGTGACAGATAAATCACCTTCGCGCCTTCACCTGCCGCGGCTTTTGCTGTGTGAATGGCGTCCCGTAAGGGTTGCACCATCATCAACATCCCCGGTCCGCCGCCGTAAGGACGATCGTCCACGGTACGGTGCCGGTCGTGCGTGAAGTCACGAGGACTCCAGCTCTGGATGCTCAGCAGGCCATTCTTTACTGCCCGGCCAGTTACCCCGTAATCGGTAATCGCGCGGAACATTTCAGGAAACAGGCTAATTATGCCAATCCACATAGCGCCGTCTTTTACCGTTTATCCGGAGAATTTAAAAACCAGGATCCCAATCTACTTCAATGGTTTGAGTAGTGAGATCGACTTTCTTGATAACCTGTCCATCGAGGAACGGAACCAACCGCTCCTTGATGCCAAATGCATCTTTCAGGTTTGCCTTAATGACGAGAACGTCATTTGACCCGGTTTCCATCATGTCGATGACTTTCCCCAGGCTGTAGCCTTCAGTGGTCACTACCTGGCAACCCATAAGGTCTTTCCAGTAGTAGTCACCCTCTTCCAGCTGCGGCAACTGCGACGAATCCACGACAATCTCACAATTAGTCAGCGCATTCGCGGCATCACGATCGTCAATGCCTTTCAGCTTGATGATGATGTCCTGATTGTGGTGACGCCAGCTTTCCAGCTCGACCTCTTCCCACTTACCGGCTTTCTGGATAAACCAGGGCTGGTAATCAAAAATGCTATCAGCGTCTTCAGTGGAGGAAAACACTCTGAGCCAACCACGGATACCGTAGCAAGAACCCATTTTTCCCAATACGATCGGTTCAACAGGTGCTTTATTGCTCATCATGACCACCGTGACAGATTAAGCTGCTTTGTTTGCTGCTTTGATCAGCGTAGCAACGCGATCGGAAACAGTAGCGCCCTGGCCAACCCAGTGAGCGATACGATCCAGATCCAGACGGGTTTCTTCTTCTGCGCCAGCGGCCAGTGGGTTGAAGAAACCAACGCGCTCGATGAAGCGACCGTTGCGTGCATTACGGCTGTCAGTCACAACAACCTGGTAGAACGGACGCTTTTTAGCGCCGTGACGTGCTAAACGAATAGTTACCATAACATCCTCTTGTGTGAATAAAACAACCGGGCCCCATCGAGGAACGGAGCCCGGGTGTCATATTAAAAGCCCGAAAATTTTACTCATTTTCGGGCAAAAAGCAATCTCAAAAGCGATTATCGCCCAGGAAAACCGGGCGGCATCATGCCTTTCATGCCGCGCATCATCTTCGCCATGCCGCCTTTCTTCATTTTCTTCATCATGCGCTGCATGTCGTCGAACTGTTTCAGAAGGCGGTTTACGTCCTGCACCTGCATGCCGCAACCGGCAGCGATACGGCGTTTACGGGAACCTTTGATGATTTCTGGCTTCGCGCGCTCTTTCAGCGTCATCGAGTTGATGATGGCCTCCATACGCACCAGCACTTTGTCATCCATCTGGGATTTGACGTTGTCCGGGATCTGGCCCATGCCTGGCAGTTTGCCCATCAGGCTTGCCATGCCGCCCATGTTTTTCATCTGACGCAGCTGCTCAAGGAAGTCGGTCAGATCGAAACCGTCACCTTTTTTCAGCTTGCTGGCGAGTTTTTCCGCCTGGGCGCGGTCAACCTTGCTTTCAATATCTTCGATCAGCGACAGCACGTCGCCCATGCCGAGGATACGGGAGGCAATACGATCCGGATGGAACGGCTCCAGCGCTTCGGTTTTCTCGCCCACGCCGAGGAACTTAATTGGCTTACCGGTAATATGACGAATAGACAGCGCCGCACCGCCGCGGGCATCGCCGTCGACTTTGGTCAGCACCACGCCGGTTAACGGCAGGGCTTCGTTAAACGCTTTTGCGGTGTTTGCCGCATCCTGACCGGTCATGGCGTCAACAACAAACAGGGTCTCTACTGGATTGATAGAGGCATGAACCTGCTTGATTTCGTCCATCATCGCTTCGTCAACGTGCAGTCGACCGGCGGTATCCACCAGCAGCACGTCGTAGAATTTCAGCTTCGCCTCTTTCAGCGCCGCGTTAACGATGTCGACAGGCTTCTGGGCCACGTCGGACGGGAAGAAGTCCACGCCAACCTGCTCGGCCAGCGTTTCCAGCTGTTTGATCGCCGCCGGGCGATACACGTCCGCCGACACCACCAGCACCTTTTTCTTGTGCTTTTCGCGCAGGAATTTCCCCAGCTTACCGACGCTGGTGGTTTTACCCGCACCTTGCAGACCCGCCATCAGCACGACGGCCGGCGGCTGAGCCGCCAGGTTAAGCACCTGGTTCTCTTCGCCCATCGCCGAAACCAGCTCGTTACGGACGATTTTGACGAACTCCTGACCCGGAGTCAGGCTCTTGTTCACTTCATGGCCAACCGCTTTCTCTTTCACGCGGTTGATAAAGTCACGCACGACCGGCAACGCGACGTCTGCTTCCAGCAGCGCCATGCGCACTTCGCGCAGCGTTTCCTTGATGTTCTCTTCGGTGAGGCGTCCACGGCCGCTGATGTTGCGCAGCGTGCGCGACAAACGATCGGTTAAATTATCAAACATTGTCTCTCGCCTGGGGTAGAAACGTTAGGTCGCCTGGGCGACACATACACAGAATTTTGCCGGAGTATAACATGAAGGCGCCTTTGTTGTTATGCAACGGTTGGAGCAGGCGTCACGTAACGTTATACTGCTTCTCTTTCTTATTAAGACAACTGTCGACGCCTATATGCCTGTTTTCGCACTGATCGCCCTTGTTGCCTACTCTGTCAGCCTCGCGCTGATCATTCCTGGCCTGCTGCAAAAAAACAGCGGCTGGCGGCGCATGGCTATTCTTTCGGCAGTGATCGCTCTGATTAGCCACGCCTTTGCGCTGGAATCACGCATTATCCCCGGCGACGGCAGCGTGCAAAATCTGAGCGTACTGAACGTCGGCTCGCTGGTCAGCCTGATGATCTGTACGGTCATGACCATTGTCGCGTCTAAAAACCGTGGCTGGCTGCTGCTGCCGATAGTCTACGCCTTTGCGCTGATCAATCTGGCGTTAGCCACGTTCATGCCCAATGAGTTTATTACTCACCTGGAAGCCACGCCGGGGATGCTGGTGCATATCGGCCTGTCGCTCTTTGCCTACGCGACGCTGATCATCGCCGCCCTTTACGCCATGCAGCTCGCCTGGATTGACTACCAGCTGAAAAATAAAAAGCTGGCGTTTAACCACGAAATGCCGCCGCTGATGGTGATTGAGCGTAAGATGTTCCACATCACCCAGGTCGGCGTGGTGCTGCTGACGCTCACGCTGTGCACTGGCTTGTTTTATATGAAGAACCTGTTCAGCGTGGAGAATATCGATAAAGCGGTGCTCTCCATCATCGCGTGGTTTGTCTATATTGTCCTGTTATGGGGCCATTATCATGAAGGCTGGCGCGGTCGTCGCGTGGTCTGGTTCAACGTAGCGGGTGCGGGCATTCTCACGCTTGCCTATTTTGGTAGCCGCTTCATACAGCAATTTGCTGGCTAAGTAACAAAAGGAGTTCCCCCTGGAACACATCTCTACCACCACGCTGATCGTCATTCTGGTCATCATGGTGGTCATCTCCGCTTATTTCTCTGGCTCTGAAACCGGCATGATGACGCTGAACCGCTACCGGTTACGTCATCGCGCCAAGCAGGGTAACCGTGCCGCGCGTCGTGTCGAAAAGCTTCTGCGTAAGCCGGACCGTCTGATTAGCCTGGTGCTTATCGGTAACAACCTGGTCAATATTCTCGCCTCTGCACTGGGCACCATCGTCGGGATGCGTCTGTACGGCAACGCAGGCGTGGCGATTGCCACAGGTGTGCTCACGTTTGTGGTACTGGTGTTTGCGGAAGTGTTGCCCAAAACCATCGCGGCGCTTTACCCGGAAAAAGTCGCCTACCCGAGCAGCTTCCTGTTAGCACCGCTGCTTATTCTGATGATGCCGCTGGTCTGGCTGCTGAATATGGTGACACGGGTGCTGATGCGCATGGTCGGTATAAAGGCAGACGTCACCATCAGTAGCGCGCTCAGCAAAGACGAACTGCGTACCATCGTGAACGAATCCCGCTCGCAGATCTCCCGCCGCAATCAGGACATGCTCCTGTCGGTGCTGGATCTGGAAAAGGTCAGCGTTGACGACATCATGGTGCCGCGCAATGAAATCGTCGGGATTGATATCAACGACGACTGGAAGGCCATTGTCCGCCAGCTGACGCACTCCCCGCACGGGCGTATCGTCCTCTATCGCGATTCTCTCGACGATGCCATCAGCATGCTGCGCGTGCGCGAGGCCTATCGCCTGATGACCGAGAAAAACGAGTTCACCAAAGAGGTAATGCTGCGCGCCGCCGACGAAATTTACTACGTGCCGGAAGGCACCACACTCAGCACGCAGCTGGTGAAGTTCCAGCGCAACAAGAAGAAAGTCGGCCTGGTGGTGGATGAATACGGCGATATACAGGGGCTGGTGACGGTCGAAGATATTCTGGAAGAGATTGTCGGGGACTTTACCACCTCAATGTCGCCTTCCCTTGCGGAAGAAGTCACCCCGCAAAACGACGGGTCAGTGCTTATCGACGGCAGCGCCAACATTCGTGAAATCAATAAAGCGTTCAACTGGCATTTGCCGGAAGACGAAGCGCGGACGATGAACGGAATGATCCTGGAAGCGCTGGAAGAGATCCCGGCGACAGGCACGCGCGTGCGTATTGAGCAGTATGATATTGATATTCTGGACGTTCAGGACAACATGATTAAGCAGGTTAAGGTCCTGCCCGTTAAACCTTTACGCGAAAGTATCGCCGAGTAATGTTGTAGGCCGGGTGAGGCGAAGCCGCCACCCGGCACTACGGGTCGGCAAATTACGCTTTCGCTTTCGCCACGGTCACCATCGCAGCGCGAATAGTACGGCCGTTCAGGGTATACCCTTTCTGCATCACGCCCAGCACGTTACCCGCGGCAACGTCTTCGGATTCCACCATCGCAATGGCCTGGTGAACGTTTGGATCCAGCGGTACATCCGTATCGGCAATCACTTCAACACCGAACTTACGCACCACATCCAGCATGGATTTCAGCGTCAGCTCAATGCCTTCAATCATTGCCGCGTTATCCGGGTTAGCTTTATCCGCCACTTCCAGCGCGCGATCCAGGCTGTCGATCACCGGAAGCAGTTCGTTGACGAATTTCTCCAGCGCAAATTTGTGCGCCTTTTCAACGTCCAGCTCGGTACGACGGCGCAGGTTTTCCATTTCCGCTTTGATACGCAGTACGCCATCGCGTTCGCGATTCTGCGCTTCTACCAACTGAGCTTCCAGGTTGGCAATTTTTTCATCGCGCGGGTCCACCTGCTCAGCAGACGTGTCTGGCTCTACTGCCTCAACTTCATCGTGCTGTTCCGTGATAATTTCTTCAGGGGCTTGCCCCTCAGGCGTTTTCTGTTCTTTACTACTCATGAATTTCTCCGCGTTTTTCTGCATTCATCTCGCTAACTTCGCTTATTATGGGGATCAGTTTCCTGGATTCAAGGGAACAAGGCAGATTGTCATCATTCATCAGGCACAAGGACCTCCAGAAAATGAATAATCATTTCAGGTGTATTGGGATCGTCGGCCATCCGCGTCACCCTACCGCATTGACGACACATGAAATGTTGTATCGCTGGCTGTGTGGTAAAGGCTATGAAGTGATGGTCGAGCAGCAGATTGCCCAGGAGTTGCAGCTTAAAAGCGTCAGAACCGGCACGCTGGCGGAAATTGGCCAGCAGGCGGATCTCGCCGTGGTGGTCGGTGGCGACGGCAATATGCTGGGCGCGGCGCGAACGCTGGCTCGCTATGATATTAAGGTTATTGGTGTTAACCGTGGCAATCTCGGTTTCCTGACCGACCTCGACCCGGACAATGCGCAGCAGCAGCTGGCGGACGTGCTGGAAGGCCACTATATCAGTGAAAAAAGGTTTTTGCTGGAAGCCCAGGTGTGTCAGCAGGACTGCCAGAAGCGCATCAGCACCGCCATTAACGAGGTGGTTCTCCACCCCGGTAAAGTGGCGCACATGATCGAATTCGAAGTCTATATCGACGAAATCTTCGCTTTCTCGCAGCGGTCTGACGGGCTGATTATTTCAACCCCGACGGGGTCCACCGCCTACTCGCTTTCAGCCGGAGGTCCAATCCTTACGCCATCGCTGGATGCCATTACCCTGGTGCCGATGTTCCCGCATACGCTCTCGGCGCGTCCGCTGGTGATCAACGGCGACAGCACCATCCGCCTGCGTTTTTCTCATCGCCGCAGCGATCTGGAGATCAGCTGCGACAGTCAGATTGCGCTCCCCATTCAGGAAGGTGAAGATGTCCTCATTCGCCGCTGCGATTACCACCTGAACCTCATTCACCCAAAAGATTACAGCTATTTCAACACATTAAGCTCCAAGCTCGGCTGGTCAAAAAAATTGTTCTGATTTTGCATACAGCACTTTACTGTATATAAAACCAGTTTATACTGTATACAAACACAGTTATGGTTTTTCATACAGGAAAACAATTATGCTGGCACAACTGACCATCAGCAACTTTGCCATTGTTCGTGAGCTTGAGATCGACTTCCATAGCGGAATGACGGCGATTACCGGTGAAACCGGTGCAGGTAAATCCATTGCCATTGATGCCCTCGGCTTGTGCCTCGGTGGTCGTGCAGAGGGGGATATGGTGCGCACAGGCGCCGCCCGTGCCGATCTCTGCGCCCGCTTCTCGTTAAAAGACACACCTGCCGCCCTGCGCTGGCTGGAAGCAAACCAGCTCGAAGACGGACGTGAGTGTTTACTTCGCCGCGTCATCAGCAACGATGGCCGCTCCCGCGGTTTTATCAATGGTACAGCGGTTCCCCTCTCCCAGCTTCGCGAGCTGGGCCAGCTGCTCATCCAGATCCATGGTCAGCATGCGCACCAGCAGTTAATCAAACCCGAACAACAGAAAGCCCTGCTTGATGGCTATGCAGGTGAGTACGCGCTTACTCAACTCATGGCGGAGCACTATCGTCAGTGGCATCAAAGCTGCCGCGAACTTGCGCAGCATCAGCAGCAAAGCCAGGAGCGTACCGCGCGCGCCGAGCTGCTGGAATATCAACTGAAAGAGCTGAACGAATTTAACCCGCAGGCGGGTGAATTTGAGCAAATCGACGAAGAGTACAAGCGTCTGGCCAACAGCGGTCAGCTGCTCTCCACCAGCCAGACTGCCCTTAACATGCTGGCGGATGGCGAAGACGTGAATTTGCAGAGCCAGCTGTACAACGTGCGTCAGCTTGTGACCGAACTGGCCGGCATGGACAATAAGCTTTCTGGCGTACTGGAAATGCTGGAAGAGGCCGCGATTCAGATTTCAGAAGCCGGGGATGAGCTGCGCCACTACTGTGAACGTCTGGATCTCGATCCGAACCGTCTGTTCGAGCTTGAGCAACGCATCTCCCGTCAGATTTCACTGGCGCGTAAGCATCACGTTACCCCGGAAGAGCTGCCGAATTACTATCAGTCTCTGCTGGAGGAACAGCAGCAGTTGGACGATCAGGCCGATTCCCTTGAAACCTTGTCTCTGGCGGTTAATCTGCATTATCAGCAGGCGCTGGAAACGGCGAAACGGCTGCACGACGTGCGGCAACACTATGCGCAGGAGCTTAGCCAGCACATTACCGACAGCATGCATACGCTGGCGATGCCGCATGGGGTGTTCACCATAGATGTTCGCTTTGAAGAGAATCACCTGACGGCGGAAGGCGCAGACCGCGTAGAATTCCGCGTCACCACCAACCCGGGCCAGCCTTTGCAGGCAATTTCGAAAGTGGCTTCCGGTGGTGAACTGTCGCGTATCGCCCTGGCCATTCAGGTGATTACCGCCCGTAAAATGGAAACCCCGGCGTTGATTTTCGATGAAGTGGATGTGGGTATCAGCGGCCCGACCGCGGCCGTTGTCGGCAAACTGCTGCGTCAGTTGGGTGAATCGACGCAGGTCATGTGTGTGACTCACCTGCCGCAGGTCGCCGGATGTGGTCATCACCACTTTATCGTCAGCAAGGAAACCGATGGTGAAATGACGGAAACGCACATGAAGCCGCTGGATAAACGCTCACGCTTGCAGGAGCTGGCACGCTTGCTCGGCGGCAGTGAAGTCACTCGCAATACCCTCGCGAATGCGAAAGAACTGCTGGCGGCATAAACTTTTTCGGGATCTCAGGGTCATACAGAACAACAAAAACGCCGCCAGACCGGTTTCAAAGTGGGGCAAGGTCTATTATCATCGGCATATTACATATGAGCCGCGTACTGCTCGGGCCCGAAAAGGAATCAAATCACTATGCGCTGTAAAACGCTGACCGCTGCCGCAGCGGTTCTTCTGATGTTGACCGCAGGCTGTTCCACTCTGGAGAAAGTGGTTTACCGTCCTGACATCAACCAGGGGAACTACCTTACCCCTAACGATGTGTCCAAAATCCGCGTGGGTATGACACAACAGCAGGTCGCTTATGCCCTGGGAACCCCGATGATGTCCGATCCCTTCGGCACAAACACCTGGTTCTATGTATTCCGCCAGCAGCCTGGTCATGAAGATGTAACCCAGCAAACCCTGACGCTGACCTTCAGCAGTGCCGGCGTTCTGACCAACATCGACAACAAGCCTGCCCTGACCAAATAATCAGGCGTCAGCAACGCAAAAAGGTGCTCAATGAGCACCTTTTTTGTGTATGTTATTTTTGGCTACTTACCGGATTTCTCTGCTCGCTGACGGCGCAACTCTTTCGGGTCGGCAATCAGCGGACGATAGATTTCAACCCTGTCGCCCTCTTTCAGCACATCACCGAGCTTAACCGGACGGCTATAAATGCCGACTTTATTCTTCGCCAGGTCAATATCACGGCGAAGTTCAAGGATGCCGGAGGCCCGGATAGCCGCCTCAACGGTGGCGCCCTCTTCAAGCGTCACGCGCTGCAAATACTGCTTCTCCGGCAGCGCATACACCACCTCAACAGCAATCTTATGCGACACTGTAAACCTCTTTGGCGCGCGTGGTGAACGCCTGAACCATATTCGAGGCCAGCTCTTTAAAGATTCGGCCAAACGCCAGTTCGATCAGCTTATTGGTAAATTCAAAATCCAGATGAAACTCAATGCGGCAGGCGTCAGCGCTCAGTGGCGTAAACTTCCACCCTCCCATCAGTTTTTTAAACGGACCATCCACCAGATGCATCAAAATACTCTGATTGCTCGTCAGGGTATTGCGCGTGGTGAACGTTTTGCTGATCCCCGCTTTGGAGACATCCACGGCCGCAGTCATCTGCGTCGGGCCGGATTCCAGCACCCGGCTACCGGTGCATCCTGGAATAAATTCCGGATAGGACTGAACGTCGTTCACTAACTGATACATTTGTTCCGCGCTGTAGGGAACAAGCGCAGTACGGCTAATCTGAGGCATAGCATTTTCCATGGTCACACAACAGACAAATAATAACATTTATCACCTGTTAAAAAAACGCTAAGCCTTATCTCGTGCTAATATAGCGCGTTAGACCTCACAGGACGCAATGAGGTGACTTTTTAAAATCAGATTACCGACGGCTTTACGACACTTATGACGAAGAAAAAAGCACATAAACCCGGTTCGGCGACCATTGCGCTTAACAAGCGTGCTCGCCACGAGTATTTCATCGAAGAAGAATTCGAGGCCGGCCTTGCGTTGCAGGGCTGGGAAGTAAAATCGCTGCGTGCCGGGAAAGCCAATATCGGCGACAGCTACGTGATCCTGAAAGACGGTGAGGCCTTCCTGTTCGGCGCGAACTTTACGCCGCTGACCGTCGCCTCTTCACATTACGTTTGCGATCCTACCCGCACCCGTAAGCTGCTGCTGAACAAGCGCGAACTGGAATCCCTTTACGGACGCATCAATCGTGAAGGCTTCACCGTGGTGGCACTCTCTTTGTACTGGAAAAACGCCTGGTGCAAAGTGAAAATCGGCGTGGCGAAAGGTAAGAAACAACACGACAAGCGTACTGATTTGAAAGCACGCGAGTGGCAGCTCGACAAAGCACGTATCATGAAAAACGCAGGACGTTGATTCTGCGCACTTATTGTACTATTCAATAAGTTAGCGTTTCGGGCTGGTGTCGAGGAAGTGAAATCTGGTATACTGAGTTCAACACTATTGGGGCTGATTCTGGATTCGACGGGATTTGCGAAACCCAAGGTGCATGCCGAGGGGCGGTTTGCCTCGTTAAAAGCCGCAAAAAAATAGTCGCAAACGACGAAAACTACGCTTTAGCAGCTTAATAACCTGCTAAGAGCCCTCTCTCCCTAGCTTCCGCTCTTAAGACGGGGATCAAAGAGAGGTCAAACCCAAAAGAGATCGCGTGGAAACCCTGCCTGGGGTTGAAGCGTTAAAACTAATCAGGCTAGTTCGTTAGTGGCGTGTCTGTCCGCAGCTGGCGTGCGAATGTAAAGACAAACTAAGCATGTAGTACCGAGGATGTAGAAATTTCGGACGCGGGTTCAACTCCCGCCAGCTCCACCAAACATTCATTCATGATGCATCATGAACCTTAAAAAAGCCTGTAACTTCAACGAGTTGCAGGCTTTTTTGTTGCATGTGTGGTCATGATCTCTGTATGAATCTTAACCTTTTGGCACCATGTTTAGCACCACGGTATCGTGGGGCTAAAAAAGCGTGGTGCTAAAACATGCCTAAGCAACTGAAACCCTTAACAAATGTGGAGATCGCTGGCGCGAAGCCCCGTAGCACAGACTATGAGCTACGGGACGGTGAAGGCCTGTACTTGCTGGTTAAGACTTCAGGGAGGAAGGCTTGGCATTTCGAGTATTATCATCCCGTCACCAAAAAGCGCACCAAAACCAGCCTTGGCCCTTACCCGGTCGTTACACTGGCGATGGCCCGCGAAACTCGCACGAAATACAGACGACTGCTCTGGCAGGGCATCGATCCCCGTCAACACTTAGCAGGAATAGCTGAAGAAAAACGCATCCAGAATGAATGCACGCTGGAAAAAGTTGCGGAACAGTGGCTCAAAGAGAAGAAACGGACCAGCGATCTTAGCGAAGATCACGCCAAAGATGTCTGGCGTTCGCTGGAGATGCACGTCTTCCCTTCTCTGGGCAGTACGCCCGTCACCGAGATCCGCCCTAAGATGCTCAAGGAGCACCTCACACCGCTGGAAGAACAGGGTATCCTCGAAACGCTGCGCCGGGTTATCTCACGGCTCAATGAAATCTTCCGCTTCGCCATCTCCGAAGAGCTCATCGAGTTTAACCCAGCAGACAACCTGGTCGCCCGCTTCAAGAAACCGAAAAAGCAGAACATGCCCGCCCTTCACCCCAGTGAACTGGGCAGGCTGATGCTGGCCTTACAGAACGCTTCTATCCGCAAGGAAACCCGCTGCCTTATCGAATGGGAGCTACTGACCTGGGTTCGCCCCGGCGAAGCCGTCAGCGCCCGCTGGTGCGACATCGATATGAAAAAAGCGGAATGGCGCATCCCCGACACCTTTATGAAGATGAACCGTTCGCACGCGGTGCCGCTCAGCAAACAGGCGCTGCGCGTTCTTCAGATCATGGAGCCCATCAGCCGCCATCGCCCGTGGGTCTTCCCCAGCATCCGCAAACCACTGGAGCACATGCACCAGCAGACCGCGAACGCCGCGCTTATCCGTATGGGGTTCGGCGGTGAGCTGGTTGCCCACGGTATGCGCAGCATCGCCAGAACGGCGGGTGCAGGTCATTTTCCCCGTGAAGTACTGGAATCTGCACTGGCACACCAGAAAGAAGACGAAATCGAAGCGGCCTACAACCGCAGCGACTATCTGGAACAAAGGCGACCGCTGATGCAGTGGTGGGGAAACTACGTTGATGCCGCCAGACGGCAGGTGCTGCTCGGTGCAGAAGAACCGCTGCAAATCGTGGAAGGAGAATAATGTGACCAGTCCCATTCGTCAGAGTCTGTTTGAACGGGAATGCGATATGCCGCTGCTGGAAGCGCGGCATCTTGCCCTCCTGCTTCTCGGCCTCGATGCTTCCCAACCTGCAAACGCCCTGCCGGAAGAACATCAGGAGAATTACCGTATCCTGCACGACGCCATCAGCCGCACCATCAAAGCAACGGGCATGGTCAGCGCCCCGGCGAACAAACGCATGTTCTATGCCGATGAAATGTTCGCACTGGCCTGGCGGCTCATTGATGACGAACTCACGCCGCCAGAAATTAAGGCCCGGAGCCTGAAGGCGGTGATGAAACTGTCGCGTCACAGTCGCGGCCGTAAGTGGCTGAAGACACTCGGCGACGACGCGCTTCCGGATCTCACTGCTTCCACACAACCTTCCCAGCGTGGGATGCATAAACGCGACAAGGCTCGGGAGAATACTGC
The DNA here is from genome assembly GCF_049238005.1 of Enterobacter cloacae complex sp. IR5459. Classification (NCBI taxonomy): domain Bacteria; kingdom Pseudomonadati; phylum Pseudomonadota; class Gammaproteobacteria; order Enterobacterales; family Enterobacteriaceae; genus Enterobacter; species Enterobacter cloacae complex sp. IR5459. The sequence goes on along the minus strand of NZ_JBMKIG010000001.1, from coordinate 691,128 downwards.
CAGGCTCTGCTGGTTACTGGTTCAGCTTCTGGTTGAGGAGACTGACGGGCGTTATGGTACGTCTGATAAACCGACTTCGGATCGGATACTTCGTAAGCTGAAGACGCTGGCGCAGGAGCGGGAATTACCGTCTGATGGGCTTGGACGGGGGACGTTTTATGAGGTGATGAAGATGGGGCGGGAGAAGAGAACATAGGTAGGCGCTCCCAGTGTCGGGTGTAGCGAACCGATTAAGCTCTGAAACCTTTGGCGTATAGTCAATATCGTGCCGGAAACACACACGTCTAACAAATAACAAATTTGGCAGACTGTTACGTCATGAAAATTCTTATATACTTTAAAGATTATTTGCTACCTTCTCCCCCATTAAACATTAGAGTGGCATTAGCTATTTTGTAAATGCCACTTTTTTATCAAAATGCTGGAGCTTTTTTCCCAAAATACTGATACCAGTAATCTTTCCAGTTAGAGCGCAAAGAAAATTGTGGATTTCTACCATTTTCATGGAACTCTAGCCAAGGAAGATCCAATATATTATCCTTTCTAAGTTCTCTTGACATATTGTTGGTTGCTATTTTTGGTCTATTTACATCAATAACAATGTGCTCATTTATTATTTTCGTCAACTCCACAGCATGGCTTTTATCAAAACCTCTTGCTTTTCTTAATGCCAATGCCACCATAATTATAGGAATATAAATTGTTCCTGCTATTTTCAATGAACCAATATTTTTTGGAATTGAATTTATTATTTTACTATCAATTGGCTTCTCTACGTTTTTATGTTTACCATTATTAATAGGAAGTTGCAGATGTTCTGTCGATGTCACTAAATTTAATCTTAATTGTTGACAACTTTCAAAATCTAAAATTGAATTTTTAACTGATCTATAATCTGACTTCGGAATCTCAATGTACTTTAACTCATCATTTTCATCTGATTCGATTATTAAGCCTAATGGAGCAGAACTTGAGGACATAAGTTCTACATAACAACCATAATCAAGAGTATAGAGTGTATATTTTTTTCCTATAGCGTTTCGAGCTGAAACTCCTTGTTTTAAAACGTGAATAACCCGCATATCATAAAGATAATCAATCAAAGGATTATTGTTTTCATTACTTATTAAAAAACCACGTGTTTTTCTATGTCCAATGACTTCGTTTATTATTTTATCAAGTAAAACAACTGCTTCAGGTTTGCTATTTAGGGCCGCATGTTTATTTACCTGAAACCATTTCTGCGCAGATTTACGGACATGTACAATTGATATTTTGTTCTCCAGTGCTGACTGTGCCGCAAGTGAAATGATATTTATAGCATCTCGAGGAACCCCTTCTACCGCACGGACATACTCATCGAACGCTGATGGTTGAGTAAACACATCATTAATAAACAAGTTTGCCTCAACATCACATATTGAATTTTTATCTATTGCTTGGGCATGTTTATGAAGCAGATTTTTGAAAAAAGTCTTAGCAGCATCACGATCGTTATCAAAAACCATATACTCATCTAAATTAATAACGGAAGAGGCGTCAGAACCAAGTTCAATTCCTACACGAACACCAGTGTCTTGATCATGTAGTAAAAAATTACATCGATGGGCTATTGCTGCTATTTTTACTGTAATACCAGAGATGGGATATAGAATTCTACGAAGAAGTTCTGCAAGATAAGGTTGAAGATCCATTGGTACCTCAGACCATTCATCAATCAGTACCCATAATTCTTTTTTTGGTAATTTTGAAACTATATTGCTGAGTAGCTTAGTGATTTCTCCGAAGTGAATCCTTAATGTTTTCTTTCCAGATACTTTTTTTCTTTCCGTATTATCTGATGATATTTTATCTAAGCGTGAAAAATTGGCAGATATGTTGGTATTAGTTACCATTAAACCTATCGAAGAATTCATAGAATTATGGCTTACCGAACAATTTTCCTCCTCCGTGGTACCTTCTATATTTAATGAGGTTGCCTTATCAATAAAATCATTAAGTAATTGCGCTATTTCAGTCGTATTTTCAAGATCCTTTTCAAAAATATAGTCTAGAATTATTTCATGTATATTACATAACGTGTCAGAAAGTAATCTGGTGGCCCTTTCACTTAATGAAATATTGGGGTCAGAAAAAATCCCTCCAGTAGATCCTATCAACCTCATGTCTATAGGAACACAAATGATCCCACTTTGTTGAATATTGTTGGAAAGAACAGCCAAGAAGTGCGTTTTCCCCGTACCTCTTCTACCGAACATTATCTGATTGTCATTACTGGACAATAGGGTATATGTGGGGCCAACGTCAACAAAGGATCTGATCAGATGGTCTGGCTGAAGTTTCTCTGCCCTCTTAGCAAGCCTCATCATTATTGAATTTATATTTCGCATAATCATCCATTCGAGTTCATCATTAGAATAAATTACGAAGAAGAGAAATTAGCTATTCCCTAATAAAATGGTACCTCAATACTATAAATTATCAAAGAAATTATTATGGAGCATCCGCGTTATTACAAGAAGTTCCTAAAAAGCAAACAGGTATGTAAGATTGTTTCAAGATCATCATAATTTCCTTTTCATTTGATTAATAAACATCGCCTTAAAAGACCCTAAGGATTGGTAATGTCGGTTTTTTCGCTCATAGCTGAGGGTGAGATTGCGATAGCTAATGCGAAGTGTTTATAGTCGTCCGTTGCCATTCATTAACCTCATCATGTAGGGTCTTGATTAAGCATTAGAAGATAAAAATCATTTACTTTCAATTAATTAACTAAAAGACATCAGTTTTACCAGTAAATAAGTTCTTCCAGGACTCATTACTTTCTATCCGGACTACGATTTTTCACCCGGACCTATACCTCCCCTTCCCGTTCCGCGCTATAACCGCTCCGACACTCTGTTCCCGTGAGGTGCAATCATGAAAACCCGTGTTGACAGTAACGATGCTTTTCCCGAAAGCGGTAACGTGCGTATGCGGCAGGTGGTCCAGTTTCTGGCGATGAGCGAATCTTCGGTTTACCGCCTGATTAAAGACACCGACTTTCCCCGCCCCGTCCACCTCTCTTCCCGACTGGTGGTCTTCGATGCCGCTGAAATCCGCCAGTGGCAACAGCGCCGCACCGCCATCCGTTAATCCACGCTCAGGGATGAGCCGACTGATACCCCATCATGAAACGCGCCCCTTTTCTCTGTAAGCAGTCTCCGGACCGCACGCTCGAAGTGGTGATCCTTGCCGGAAGCCTGGCATGGGAGACCTCACGCGACTGGCGAAAAGATCCTGACCGGGAAGATGATATTCCTCCGGTGGTACTCGGCCCGGATGAACTGGCCGATCTGGACAACCTGACCATAATCAGACCTGACGCGCTCTACGTCCGGGTACTTCGCACAGGCGATATCCGCGAGGAGGAGTTGCTGAAAATCGCCGTAAAACTGGCGCACACGAACGTACAGATGGCCCGGCTGATGAGCCCTGACGGTGAGTTGCTGGAGAACTGGACCGGGCAGCTTGAACGCCTGCGACAGGAAAGGCCCTCTGACATCCTGCCGGAGTACTTCCGCCTCGATGAAGAGGCACTGTGGTTTGACAAGCTCACCGAACGCCGGGACGGTGAAAGCGATGTCCAGCCCCAGCGCATCTGTTCCCCTCTGCGCGTCACCGCTATCACCTGCGACAGCCATGACGGCAGCTATGGCCGCCTGCTGGAATGGCACACGACCACCGGGCAGTTGCGGCGCTGGGCCATGCCGATGGCAATGCTCAGCGGAAACGGCGAGGAGCTGCGGCGCATCCTGCTGGAGAACGGCCTGACTTACATCTCCACCCGCCCCGCCCTGCGCAGCCTGCTGTGCGAATACATCTCACGGTCACTCCCCGGACGCCGGGTCACCTGCGTGGAGAAAACCGGCTGGCACAACGGCGTTTACGTACTGCCGGATGAGGTTATCGGTCCCGGTGGCGACAATGTCATCCTTCAGGGCAGCCACTACCTGACCGGCGGCTTTGCGCAGGCCGGTACGCTGGCAGAGTGGCAGGAGCAGGTCGCCGCACTCTGTGCAGGCAATTCACGGCTGGTCTTTGCCGTCTGCTGTGCGCTGGCCGCCCCGTTGCTGCGCCTGACCGGAACGGGCGGTGGCGGTTTTCACCTGCGCGGTGAGTCCACCGATGGCAAGACCACGGTGATGAAGGTGGCCGCCTCCGTCTGCGGTGGCACGGACTACTGGCACTCCTGGCGGGCCACCGGGAATGCGCTGGAGGGAATTGCCAGCCGCCACAACGATGCCCTGCTGCCGCTCGATGAACTACACGAAGTGGACCCGCGTGAAGCCGGGATGATTGCCTATATGCTGGCGAACGGCCAGGGCAAGGGGCGCGCCCGCACCGACGGCGAGGTACGTAATCGCAGGCACTGGACGCTGCTGCTGTTCTCCACCGGGGAGCTGTCGCTGGCAGAACACACCGAACGCGCCGGGGAGCGCCTCTACGCCGGAATGGACGTGCGCATGGTACAAATCCCCAGCGACACCGGGCAGCATGGCGCGTTTGAGCAGCTACACGGCTTTGCCAGTGGCCAGCAGTTCGCCGATGCTCTCTGCGACCGGGTGGCCCGCTTCCACGGCACCGCCTTTCGTGCCTGGCTGGCCTTCCTCACCCACGACCTGGACGCCAGCACCACGCAGGCAAGAGAGTTACTTCGCGGCTACCAGACCGCCCTGATGCCGGACAACGCCGGAAACCAGGTGCAGCGCATCGTGGCCCGCTTTGCGCTGCTGGCGGTGGCCGGAGAGATAGCGACGCTGCAGGGCATCACGGGCTGGCAGGAAGGCACGGCGTATGAGGCGGTGCAGATCTGCCTGCACGCCTGGCTGAACGAACGCGGCCATATTGCTAACCAGGAGGATGAAGGTGTGCTGGCGCAGATCAAGCGGTTCATTACCGCGCACCAGTACAGCCGTTTTGCCTCGTGGGACGGCCCGGACCGCCCGCTGAATATGGTGGGCTTTCGCCGGGTGGAAAAAGATCCGCTGACGGGTGAAGAGCACACACTGTTTCACATCCTGCCGGAGGGCTGGCGGGAAATGTGCCGGGGATTCAGTCCCGCCAGAGCGGCCAGATTATGCCAGGAAGCAGAGTGCCTGCTGCCCGGCAGTGACGGGAAATACCAGTCGCAGGTTCGCCTGCCGGAGATCGGCAAAGCCAGGGTCTACCGACTCACCTCCCGCATCCTCAGTGTCTGAGTACAGTCTCGCGTGCTTTAAAAAAAGGTGGTACAGGGTGGGACAAGTGGTACACGCAGAGCTGGCGCGGGTTACAGCGTCCCACTTTAGATAATCTAGTTTAAAAAAAGTGGTACAGGGTGGGACAGCCGGTGCTGATTCTGTCCCACTTTTCAGACTAGCATTTTTCAGGTGGTACAGCGCAAAGCCACGGCTGGCGCGGTTGTACCACTTGTCCCACCTGTACCACCTCAAAAACAGAAGAACTGAAAATGGCGAAAAGGGACTGAAACGGCAAAGGCTGAAAGGAAGGGAGAATAAGGGGAACGGGCCTGCCCTTAAAGGGCAAAAGCCATGAGAGATACAGACTGATAGTGATCGTTAGTTCTATTGCTCAGTATTATTGTCACCGTCAACATTATGGTCGATCTGACGCGCCACACTTGCCAGAACGCGTTTCAGTACCCGCCCTCGCTGTACAGGGGCCATGTATTTGAATAGGTTATTGAGTAGCTCAAGATCCTTTTCAATTTCTGACATCCCGTCCTTTGGACAGGCAAACTCTTCATCATCACCTAAAAACCATCCCGCTTTGATGCCCATACCAGCAGCTATCTTCCGAAGTTGCATGATTCCGGGAACGGATTCTCCCTTCAGATAGCTTCGAATGGTTGAATTGGGAATACCGGTTTTATCTACCAGAGAACTGACTGTGTCTTCAGATAACGACATCGCTTCGGCAAGGCGAGTGCCAAACTGAAAATTGTTATCTTGATCAAAAAATTGATTATCTTTTTTAGACATTAGACGCCACTAATCAGTAATCAATTGATTTTGTTGAATTCAATAAAAATAAATTCACAATATATTGTGAAAAACAGATCTTTAAATTCACAAAATCATGTGATAACTTATCTGTACAAATTGCAGACTATCACCCTCTGCAAACCCAACTGCTGAGCATCGCATACTCAGGGCTGAATTGCCACGCATCCGCTCGTCCTGAAAACCGCTCAGTTCACAAAAACACGCCACAAGCGGGGATAACAAACAAAGCAGTATGAATCACAGCTGTTTATCGCCATTACCGGAGCCCCAGACGCTTACGCCTGTCATGTCTTAACTTCTGTCCGATAAGTCTGTGCGCTCCGGGCCTTTTACCCGGAGGACTCCTTATGTGGACAGTCAGCCTCGCTGAGGCGTTTATTCATGTATTCCAGACCGCAGGCAAAATCTTCCTCGACATGATGACCGGGCTTATCCCGATGCTTATCTGCCTACTGCTGGCCATCAACTTCCTGATGAAACTGGTCGGCACCGTCAGAATGGAGAAGGTCGCTGCCCTGCTTGGCCGCTCGCGTATCCTCACCTACGGCGTGCTGCCGGTGCTCGGCTGGTTCTTTATGAGCAGCCCGGGCGCGCTCACTTTAGGCAAGCTCCTGCCCGAAAAGAGCAAGCCTGGTTATGAAGATGCACTCGGCACCACTGCCCACCCCCTCACCAGCCTGTTTCCCCACGTGGTGCCGTCGGAGCTGTTCGTCTGGCTCGGCGTGGCAGCCGGGGTAAAGGCGCTCGGCCTGCCCGTCACCTCGCTGGCGCTGCGCTATATCGCTGCCGCCATGCTGATTGGTTTAATCCGCGGGATTATCACCGAGTACCTGTTCCTGCGGCTCAGCAGGCGGGGGAATACGCCATGATGACTTACTGCGCACGCATTACTGCCATCGGGCTGTTTGTCGCCGACGGCCTCACCGATAAAATGCTCATCACCTTCGACAGCAACGGGCCGAAGGACTGCCTCGATTACTCGCTGTCGCTGGAGCCATCGTTCCGGGAAGAGAGCCTGATGATACTCCCCGGCGACCGCCTGATGCTGGCAGGGCACGATTATCTGATTACTGCCGTCGGCAAGGGGGCACAGCAGGCTCTGTTTGAACTCGGCCACCTGACGCTGGTGTTCAACGGCGACCTGAATCCCTGCCACGTCGGTGCGGTCCATCTCTCCGGCCCGGTGCCGAAACTCCATGACCTGCACGGTAACCTGGTGATTGAGGAGGGACGGCCATGAACACGGTGCTTATTCCGCCCGGCCCCGGCGGCTACGGTAAAGGGCTGTGGCTGCCCGTTGGCAGCGGCAAAAAGGTGCTGTCGCTGACCGGGCGCGAAATCCATCCGGTGGCGATAGAAATCGGCGCGCTCACCGAATCGGAAATCGTTAACGGCTTCTCTGACATTCCGCCGGATAACGACATCCTGTGCGTGGTGATTAACTGCGCCGGGTCGCTGAGATGCGGCCTGTATCCGCAGAAGGGCATTCCGACCATCAACGTGCTCCCCACCTGGCGCGCCGGGCCGCTGGCGCAGTTTATTACCGAGGATAACTACGTCTCCGGCGTCACCATGGAGCAGCTGGTTCTGGTGGATAGCGCTGAAGCGCCGGACTGCGGGCCTGAGCCACTTCCTGCTCCGGAACCAGTCATTACCACCACACCGCCACCTCCGCGTGGCGCGGAGAAACTGGTACGCATGGTCGAGCAGACCGGCACCGCCGTCGGCCACATTATCGCCCTGCTGTTCGCCGCCAGCCGCGAGGCGGTGGACGTGTCGCTGCGCAACGTTATCCCGTTTATGGCTTTTGTCTCGCTGCTGATAGCCCTGGTGCAGGAAACCGCGCTCGGCAGCCTGATTGCCCACGCCCTGACGCCGCTGGCGAACTCGCTGTGGGGACTGGTGCTGCTGTCGCTCATCTGTGGCATTCCGTTCCTCTCCCCGGTGCTCGGGCCGGGCGCGGCCATCTCGCAGGTGATTGGCGTGATGATAGGCACACAGATTGGCGCAGGGGCGATATCTCCGGCCTTCGCCCTGCCCGCCCTGTTTGCCATCAACGTGCAGGTCGGCTGCGACTTTGTGCCGGTAGGCCTTTCCATGCAGGAGGCAAAACCGGAGACCATCGCGAAGGGCGTCCCTGCCTTTCTGCTGTCGAGACAACTGACCGGACCGCTGGCGGTCATCATCGGCTGGCTGTTTTCCCTGGGTTTATTCTGAGGACATAACGATGAACAAAATCAGAGCCGCCGTGGTCGGCGCGGGCATCTACGGCAAACACCATATGAATGCGTACCGCCATAACCCGGACACCGTGCTGGTCGCCATCTGCGACACCGACACAGAGCGCTGTGACGACCTTGCCATGGCCTGTGGCGTGATGGGCTATACCCGGCTGGATGTCCTGCTGCAGGAGGAAGCCATCGACGTGGTTTCGGTGGCGACACCTGACCCGTACCACACCGAATCCATCCTCACCGCCCTGCGCCACGGCAAACATGTGCTGGCGGAAAAACCGCTCGCCACCTCGGTACGCGAATGTGAGCTTATCGTGGAGATGGCGCAGCAGCGGGGCCTGCTGGTCGGCGTCGATTTCCACAAGCGCTGGGACCCGGCGGTGATGCGCATCAAAGCTGAACTGGAGAAGCCGGAAGCCGGGCGCATCCTGCGCGGCCATATCAGCATGGATGACGTTATCAGCGTGCCGACGGAGTGGCTGGACTGGGCGGGCGCAAGCTCCCCGGTGTGGTTTCTCGGCTCACACTGCTTTGACCTGGTGCGGCACCTTTCCGGACAGGAGGTGGTGTCGGTGTATGCCGTCGGGCAGAAACGGCTGATGACCGAATGCGGCCTCGATACTTTTGACAGCGTGCAGAGCCTGCTGACGATGGCCGACGGCAGTTTGTGGATGGTGGAAAACTCGTGGGTGCTGCCGGAAGGCTTTCCGAAGGACAACGACGGGCGTATCGATATTCTCTGCGAGGCAACGTATATCCGCAGCACTTCACAGCATCGCGGGCTGGAAATCACCACGCCGGCCATGACGCTCACGCCCAACAGCTATTTCATCAACTACCGCAACGGCGTTGCCAGCGGTTTCGGTATCGACCCCATCAATGATTTTGTGGGGGCGGTCAGGAACAGGTCACCGTATCCGGTCACCGCAGTGGACGGCCTGGCGGTCAGCCGGATTTGCGAAGCAGTGCATCGCAGTCTGGAAAGCGGGAAACCTGAACGCACGATAATGCCATAACTTCAAGGGCTGTACCTTTCTGCTATGTCAGATTAGTAAAGCCCTTAGCCCTGCAAACCAGATAAAGCGCAGGAATCATTAGAAAATATGGTCAGATTTTAGCCAGGAGCAGAAGTTGGAAATAGTTTTCACTACTAAGGAGAGCGAATTAATCCAATGTAGCGGTAGTTAAAATGGTACATTTTTGAGCAACCAGCTTGTACTACCAGTTGCTCGCTGATAAGGCAGAAATATTCTAATTTGACAGTGGTGCATAAGAAAAACAAAGGGAAACCAATATTTATAGCCTCCGGACACTCAAATTTTTAATATCTATCAACCTTTTTTAAGACTAATCTCGAGTCACTTTTTTCTACTACTTTATAACGACGAAGCTTCGTTAAAGCGCCTACACCACCTGCTGCAATAGCAATATAGATTGCTGCACTTGTTGCCGAACTGCCGAGGATAGCCGCTGCTCCCCCAGCAGATAATGCAGCAGTAGTACCGGTAGCTGGAGCACTGGTTCCTCCGGTAGCTAAAGTTGCCATGGCGGCAACTACCGCAATACCGATGGCTGCAAATGCTATAGCCCATGCAACTTTTCCTGTCGCATGAATTTTCACCGTAGTTTTAGCTAAACTACCTTCAATTGTAATCGTATCTCGATCTTCCTTAATAGCTTTACCCAGCTCTTTAGGTGTTGTTATCACATTATCTTTGGCGCTATTAGTGCTCATTATCCCTCCTTGCGATACTCAGTTTAACTTGCAGCCCTTCCCTAACAGTAGGCCGGCTGTATTTCTTAGCCAATTTTGAACGATGTACGTCCGCATACTATTTGGCTTCCAGTATGACTGCGGCTTCGTTCTCAATTGTTGAACGATCACAGCCAAGATATTGTGGCATGAATTCATAATGCCTGGCAGTAGTGACAATCATTTTATTCACCTACTAAGTTGAAAATTGTCACACGCTTGAGCCTATCATCATGTAAATCGATAACATCTTCTTGTATACCTCCCTCTAACATTTGAGTGACATAGTATGGTGGTGCATCCTTTATAAAATATTCAAGTGAAGGAGCGTCTTGCTCAATTAGGAGACCAACGCCACTTAACCATTCCAGAGCTCTTTCAGGAAGATCCCCTTGCGAGAAGCCTTTGCAGCAGAACAAACAATGCATCGGCCTTAAATCATCAATAACATCAGTTAAATGGTTTGCTCTATTTTGCTGGAGATGTTTTACTTTAAGAGGATTAAGAATTGCTGCCCCATAATGAAGGATACTACGTTTGTAGGTTTTACACTCCCAATTAACTTTATAACTCCCCGATTTCCAGTTTGTATACATGCAATACAAGGGAATAAGGTCATATTTCTTGGCATCCGCAATGAGAAGATCAACTTGATGCCCATTTTTATTTGTGTGATGAAGGTGTTCATATTTCTCAGAATTTAAGTTGAGAACTTTTGCTTGAATACGCATGCCTAACCATTTACCACTTCGACCTGTAAACCACCACTCCCAGTCGGAGCCATTCACTGATTCTTTGTGGCGGGTAAACGTATTAATAATAATTTTTCCCCTACCCCATTTTTTTATATTAAGCACAAGAAAGTCAGTTATTGACTCCTCTCCAATTTGATAGCTTAGTTTTTTTGCCTCTCTTAATGTACTCCAAATCCAGCCAGAATTTTTTATCGCAATTTCACCTAAGTCCATTTGTAGTATTCTCTTAGTTATGTTTATAAATAGATAAGTTGAAAGGTTTTTTGCTGAAAGCATGATTCGAATGAAGAGAATAGTATTTATACGTCAAAAACAAAAGAAGGAAAAGGGGTTTGCCCTAAGATATTTGCCGTGAGACTGATATGCACTTTATAAATTGACATAACGTGAGGCTTGCTACGTCCACTTCTCGTACTCAGCCGACATTTGAAATTTTCCCAGTCTTAGGCATCTGGACCTGGTTTTAGCATGGATTTAAGTAGCTAAAGAGTGATGTTCATCTCAGGATTTGGCTATTGGATGCATTTTCCGTGATACTTCTACACTCTGGCCGAGTAAACGACCGGAGTGTAGATTTCCCCCCTGTCAAAATGCTCTTTTCAGCATGGCAAGGACCACCCATCGTGTCGCATCATCTGCAATATTTTCAGGCAGAGCATCAGCCCGCAGATTGATATAAGTGTCAACAGCCATCCTGATGGCAATGCTGCCGGAGTCACGATCGTGCGTTGCCAGCGTGGAAGTCAGCAGGACATCAGGATCAATGCTGTGGGATTCAATATTCCGACATCTGGCACACAGTCGCGCCAGATGCCACTCTGTTCTTCTAACCTCAGTGATGCTGCAACAACACCTGCGAAATCGTCCTCGCTTCACCTGCCGGATCCGCCGCATGCGTGATCGCTGATCCTACAATCACCACATCCGGACCTAACAGCGCATAGTCCTTTACCGTCAAACTGCTGATGCCGCCTGCCACGGCAATCCGGGCTTTCCGGCGCGCCTTAAGCATCGTTATTAAATCATCTATCGGCTTGCGCCCCGCCGCCTGCTGGTCGGTGCCCGTGTGTACCGCCAGCATATCCGCGCCCGCCTCCTCCAGCAGGCGAACCCGCGCGGGGAGATCGTCGACGCAGATCATATCCACCACCACCTGCTTTCCGGCCTCTTTTGCCGCGCAGATGCAGGACTGAATCGTCAGCACGTCAGTCACGCCTAACACCGTGACATAGTCTGCCCCGGCGTCGAAAAGCAGCTGCGACTCAAAATGACCGCCATCCATAATTTTCGCATCCGCCAGTACTTCCTTATGCGGATATTTTTCTTTAATGGCTTTAATCGCGTTCACGCCTTCCCGAATTAGAAAAGGCGTGCCCACTTCAATAATATCAACGTCGTCAACCACCTTATCAATAAATACCAGCGCTTCAGGCAGGGTTAACTCGTCCAGGGCAAGCTGTAATTTCATGTTGGTTTCCTTGTGTCGAATGACTATTCGAGGTTGGCGTGTAGCGCAAAACCTTTGGTTAAACGATATCCCGTCGACTGCGCCAGATTCACTATCATGGCGTCGCCCAGCACCATGACCGCCTCTTCAAACAGGCTGCCGCCGGGCAGAATGCCTTTCACATTCTCGGGCCCATCCGGCAGTTTGTCGGAATAGGCCGGGATCCTGACCACCACATCAGCCAGTTTCCCCAACGTGGACTCGGGGAAAATGGTTAGCAGGGCCACTGTGCCGCCCAGCTTCTTCGCTTTCATTGCCACATTCACCAGCGAAGTCGTTTCGCCCGATGCGCTGGCCAGCAGCAGCAGGTCGCCTTTTTGCAGCGCAGGCGTGACCACATCACCAACAACATGCACCTTCAGGCCGATATGCATCAGGCGCATCGCAAAAGCTTTCAGCATTAACAGCGAACGCCCTGCACCAAAAACAAATATCGCGTTCGCTTCAGCGATGGTCTGCTCCAGACGCACCAGCGCAGCGCCATCAATCCGCGCCATCGCCTGATGCAGGTCAGTACAGGCAACGCCTGCAACAGATTGCGTTTCCATCATGCGTCCTCCTGACAGAGCGGGAATAAATCATCCTCATACTGGAGCATCCCCATGATTTCCCGGACATAGTTATCGACATGTCCCAGAAAGTGAAAACGTTCCGGCGCGGCGCGATAGCGCTGGTAAAGCGGCGTATCAAAGGTGATGCCAAGATGCGGGTTCTCTTTGACGGTGGCGAATTTGATGTGCGGAATATGCGGATAGTAGTGATTCCTGCGCACGCAGAGCTGCCCGTTCTCTTCAACGATGTAGCAGGCCATACCGTGGTAAAACTGCACCGTGTCGTAGTGAACCGCACAGGGTTTATACGCCAGGTTGCTGAACACCAGCGGCCCGACGCCGATATTGATGGAGCAATGGCCGTAATTCGGCGGCACGATAATGCTCTGCCCCTCCTTCACGACGGCCACGATAAGATGGTCCACCAGCAGATCTTTTGGTGAGACGGCAAAATCCGGCGACTTTTGCAGGATATACGCCGCTGTCCCCTTAATCACTTCGTACACTTCCGGATGGGTGTTGCGCCGCGTGTCGTTATAGCCGTGATAGTGACCGCTGGTTTTCTTGCGCTCCTTGCCAATCGTCCCCGGCATGATGATGGTGATGTCATACTGGTACTGGTCAGCGGTGAGCCGCTCCTGATCCTCCGCAAAGCTGAGCCCGCGGTAAACATCGTAAGCCGGTTCATCCCGCTGCGCCTCGGTGAACTCCGGTAAGACCACCGCCATCTGCCCGGCGCTTTTGCGGCCAAAGCCGAGATAGTTCAGCGGCGGTTTCAGCGCCATTACGCCATCATCATCGAGATACAGCGGCAGCCCGCTGTGGTGTAGCTGTTTCATTTTGCCTCCTGTGTATACGCGTTAGCTGCGCGGATCGCCTCTTTCAGCCGATCGGATTTCATGCCAAAGACGCTTTGAATGTTGTTCCCGACCTCAACGACGCCCGCCGCGCCAAGCTGTTTCAGCAGCGCTTTGTCCACCAGCGACTTATCCGTCACGTCAATGCGCAGACGCGACATGCAGGCTTCGATGCTGGTCATATTCCCCAGCCCGCCATAGGCCAGAATGATGCCGCTCACCAGGTCGTTTTGTTCGCTTTCCTGCGCCACCGCGTTTTCTTCAACCTCACGCCCCGGCGTCAGCAAATTCCAGCTACGAATAGCAAAGGTAAATAGGGCGTAGTACAGCGCCCCCATCACCAGCCCGACCGGGAACACCATATACCAGTGAGGCGCGCGCGGCAGGACGCCAAAGAACAGATAGTCAATAAGCCCGCCAGAGAAAGAGAGCCCGATATGCACGCTGAACCACTCCATCAGCAGGAACACCAGTCCCGCCAAGACGGCGTGAATGCCATACAGCACGGGCGCAACAAACAGGAAGGAGAACTCAATCGGCTCGGTGATGCCGCAGACAATGGAGGTGATCGCGCCAGAGAGCATAATGCCCTTCACCCGCGCTCTGTTTTCCGGGCTGGCACAGCGGTAGATCGCCAGCGCAATCGCCGGAATACAGAACATTTTGATGGGCGTCAGCCCGGCCATAAAGGTTCCGGCGGTAATCGGCACCTGGTCTTTCAACTGGGCAAAGAAGATAAGCTGGTCGCCATGCACCACCTGCCCGGCCTTATTCACGTACTCGCCAAACTGCAGCCAGAAGGTCGGCCACCAGACATGGTTAAGACCAAACGGGATCAGCAGCCGCTCGACAAAACCAAACAGGAAGGCGGACACGCCCGGCCCCTGCACCATCATGGTATTCGACAGGCCATTAATCAGATGCTGAACAGGCGGCCAGACCACCGCCATCACCAGCCCGACGAACAGCGCGGCGAAGGAGGTTATAATCGGCACAAAACGCTTGCCGGAAAAGAACTCCAGCCACGAAGGAAGCTGGATGCGGTAATAGCGTTTATACAGCCAGGCGGCGATAATCCCAATGATGATGCCGCCAAACACGCCAGTCTGGAGCGAAGGGATGCCCAGCACCATCGTGTAGTCACGCACCTGCGCCACCGACTCGGGCGTGATCCCCAGAAACTGGCCGATGGTGACGTTCATAATCAGAAACCCGGCGATCGCCGACAGCCCGGCAATGCCCTGATCATCACTAAGTCCCACCGCCACGCCGACCGCAAACAGCAGCGGCAGGTTAGCGAAAATCGCACTGCCCGCTTCCGCCATCAGCTTCAGCACGTGAACCAGCCAGTCAGCGCCGAGAAACGGCAGGCTGGCGACAATATTGGGATCCTGAAAGCTGACGCCGAAGGCCAGCAAAATACCGGCGGCAGGCAGCATGGCAATGGGGATCATTAACGATCGCCCGATGCTTTGTAACATTTGCAGAAGGTTGAATCTTTTCATCTCGATCTCCTGAGCGCGTCTTTATGACAGGGATTCGCACAACAGCAGGTTCTGCTCCGAACACCTTCAGTATCCAAACCTGAGGTGATTAAAAAAACAGCAACCAAAGACGAAAGTTATTTCCGGTTTTCGCCTAAAACCGGAAAATTTATGAGGGAAATCACGCCGAAAACCGTGAGAAAGGGATAAAAGAGGAAATCGCATTCGGCGGGAGGCCATCACATGAACATCTTCGAGGCGCATTTTCGCAGGCTGCACGCCCGCTATGGCGCAGGCCAGACGCACGAATTACAGATGAAGGAGATCGCCGCCATCTTCGGCTGTTCGGTGCGTAACTGCCGTATTGCGCTGAAAAAGATGCATCAGGAAAAATGGCTCGACTGGCAGCCCCAGCGCGGACGCGGCAAGCGCTCACGGCTGCACCTGTTAACCTCGCCGGAAAAGTTGTTCAGCCAGAACGTCAATAAGCTGCTGGAGAAACAGGATTACGGCAACGTGCTACGGTTTATCGGCAACGACAAGTATCTGCTGGATCGTCTGAGCCTGTGGCGCTTCGGTGTGCAGGATAAAAGCAGCGAAACGCGGGTGCGCATCCCCTACTACCGCAATCTGGATCCTCTCAATCCACTCGTTCCCCTGCGACGAACCGAACGTCATCTCCTGCGCCAGTGTCTGAGCGGGCTGACGCGCTATGACGCCGTTCAGGGCAGGATCGTCCCCGATATTGCCCACTACTGGACCCACAACGAGGACTTTACCCACTGGGAGTTCTGGCTGAAATCTACCGCACGCTTTGCGGATGGCAGCGAGCTGAATGCCAGCGCCGTTGAGCGTTGCCTGCTCGCCGCCAGCCAGAGCCCGCAGTTCGCGCCGCTTTTCAGCCCAATCAAGACCATCACCGCTGACGCCCCCTGGCATCTGGTGATTGAAACGTATCATCCGGTGAAGAGGCTTGACTGCCTGCTCGCTACCCAGCCAACGATGCTGTTTGATTACCAGCACGGACACATCCGCTGTACCGGCGCTTTCCACCTGCAGGAGCACAGCGACAACTTTATGGTCCTGCGGCGCAATCAACACTGGCACCAGGCGCGGCCCGGACTGGATGAGATCACCATTTTCACCTGGGCTCCGGAGCATATCAGCATGAGCTTTATTCCCCTGCTGCGGGGTGAGGAGGCGCAGGATGATCGCCCGCTCAACGAGCGTAGTCTGGAGCAGGGATGCTGCTTTGTGCTGCTCGACGGTGACGGAGCCTTTGCGGATGAGGCCGGAAGGCGGTTTATCAATTACCTGCTGCAGCCTGTCGAACTCCTCAGCCAAACACAGCTTCCCGACGAATACGCACGCATCCTCTCCATTGCTCAGGGTATGCTGCCGCAGTGGAACCACCGCCCGGTGGATTTCGGCGGGATCACCGCGCCGTTTAACCTGCGTCAGCCGGTGATCATCAGCACCTTTCAGCAGCCGGAACTGGTGGAGCTTGCCGGAGCGATTCGCATCCTGCTTGAACGCTGGCATATTCGCGCCGAGATACGAATCGACGCATTTGACAACTTCAACAGCCAGCCGCGCCCTCCTGCGGATATCTGGCTCAGCAACTTTATGCTCGATACCCTTTCGGTTCCGGCATTTCTGGAATGGCTGGCGTCCACCGCGCTGTTTACGCGCTTGCCTGAAGCCCAGCGACGAAACCTGAACGCCCTGCTACCGACCATTCTGAACAGTGACGATGAAAAGGCGTTCGCCACCATCGCCGCCTTTTTCCATGAGATGACCCACCAGCGATATGTCATTCCTTTGCTGCATCACTGGATGGAATTTGCGACCGAGAAGTCATTTACCTGGCGGGATTTAAATACGCTGGGATGGCCGGATTTTAGCCAACTTTGGCTCGAATAATGCTATGCCCGCAAAAGCTCGCTAAAGGGCCTTTAAAGGCCTTTAAGGGTAAGGGAGAGAAGTGCGGGATTTGGAGTGGGGGAACGTTTGGTCATATGCATTGGCAATTCCATCAAATCCGTCCGCAGCACCCTTTACGGTCTACCGATACCTACATTCAGAACGTCCGGTAGACGAAGCTAAAATGCCCATTCTCAATGCCTGTACCTTCAGCTGCTACATAGCTTTGGACATGACGATTTATTAAAAGGCTCATAAAGGTTCAAATCATTACATAATAACTATTATTGTTTCTTATCAATAAATTATGGAAAAACATACCTTGACCGAGGCATCCATAGTGCTATGTTTACGGTAAGCGACACAGCGCTTGGACTGCACTCCTGAGGGACCATGACATTCGAGGATGATGCCTGTCTGCTATGTCAGGTTGGTCAAACCCTTCGCCCCGCAAGCGAGACAATCAGCACGGAAGATTAATAGTATTGGCAATCTGTAACGAAGAGTTGCAGTACTGCCCCTTCCATCATCCACAATGATAGCTATCAGTAAGTTAACGAAAATGAGAGGGCATCGGAAATGCTCGAAGTTGAATTTCAGGAATGGTTGAAGAGCAAAGGCGCCAAAACGCAAGCAGGCCTCAATTCCCGTATTTATGCTGTCAAAACTATAGAAAAAAATCTCGCAGCACTTGGTTCTCCTCATGCAGATCTGGATGCAGCCTACAAGGCGGATGGATTTGCGCAATTGCGGCAGCGGATCAAAGAGATTCGCCGTGATGCCAAAGACAACGGCAATGACTATCGGTTACTAATGCCTGAATCAGAGCAACCGCTTAACCGATTGTCCAACTGGAATAGCTGGCTCGGACAATATGGACGTTTTCTGAGCGGTGATGACTCTCAGGCCGACGAAATTCGGGATTATGTCCTTGAAAACTACATCACCCCAGCCAGAGAGCGAGGTGACACAAGTGTCACCCTGGTAGTTGGTCCTCTGAATACTGAAATGGGTCTCGACAAGGGATGGCCGAACATCTGTCAGGCTCTTGATGGTCAAAAATTTCAGGAACTAGCGGATGTTCCCCCTCCGGTGACGGAAGGGCCTAAAAAGAGCACAACCCGGAAATATACGTTCATCCTTACGGAAGGAAGCGAACTGGTGGCCCACACTAAACCAACTCCGACTAACCTTATTTTTTACGGTCCTCCAGGTACCGGAAAGACCTATCACACGGCGAGGGAAGCCGTAGCGCTCTGCGATGGCAAAGATGCCTATCCGAACTCAAAAGATGGGCGTGCGGCCCTGATGGCGCGCTATAACGAACTGATGGCAGAAAAGAGAATCTCTTTCGTCACATTCCACCAGAGTTATGACTACGAAACCTTCGTTGAGGGCCTTCGTCCAGAAATCGGTGAAGATGAGTCTTCGTCTGCTGGATTCAGACTCATGCCTACGCCGGGGCTCTTCAGAGAAATTTGTGCCCTTGCCGATCAGGCCAGAACACAACCCCGTGCACAGACAGATGCCTCGGCACTGCAACTATCCCAAAAACGCTTCTGGAAAATGGGGCAAGGGACAATTGGCACCGAAGACGATGTGTATGAAGATGCCCGCGACAATGGGTATATCGCTCTGGGTTGGGGTGGGACCATAGACTGGAGCGCGGATAGATTCTCATCGTTCAACGCGATCCATGATGAATGGATCAAGCAAAATCCAGGGAATCTGACGCCTAGTAACTGGACGCAAACCTATCCCTTCCGTTGCGAAATGAAGCCTGGTGATATCGTGATTGTCCCTTACGGGAACACTGCGTTTCGCGCTATCGCTGAAATAACTGGTGATTACTATTTCGTTCCTGAAGCCGAAGGTTACTATGCCCACCGCCGCCCAGTTCGCTGGCTACTGACCCTTGATGAACCACTGCCACTCGATACAATTATCGATGGTAACTTCACCATGCGGACGCTCTATTCCATTGCCACCAGTCGTGTGAATATCCCGGCGCTAGGCAGACTGCTCTCAAGTACAGAGAACCTGGATAATAGTTCCGATGTTAAAGGACAACCAGAACAATTCGTCCTCATTATTGATGAGATCAACCGGGCAAATATCTCGAAAGTGTTCGGTGAACTGATTACGTTAATTGAGCCGGATAAACGTCTTGGAATGCCTGATGCACTCACCGTAACTCTGCCTTATTCGAAAAAGAAAGATTTTGGCATCCCCGCCAACCTTCATATCATAGGCACCATGAATACCGCCGATCGATCCATCGCATTGCTCGACACAGCATTAAGGCGGCGATTCAACTTCCGGGAAATAGCTCCCGACGCGACCCTGCTAAGTGAAGTAGAGGGGATCGATCTCAAAGCCGTTCTTAGCACCATCAACCAGCGTATTGAATATCTTATAGGCCGGGAATATCGCATTGGACACGCCTTCTTTATCAATTGTGAATCCAGGGCACAAGTTGAAGATGCAGTGCGCAATAAGGTCATACCGCTGTTACAAGAGTATTTCTTCGAGGACTGGAGCCGAATCGCGGCAGTGCTGGGCGATGGTTTTATGCAGGAAGAGCAGATTTTACCGCCACCCGGAATAGAGGGGGAACCATTATCAAGCTGGTCGGTACGTGCACCGTTCAGAAATGACGCCTTTGATCGACTGATAGGCAAAGCCAGAACGTTAAATGTCACTGCTCTTGAGGTGGCTGGTGAATCGAAAGAATGACGCACCTCACGGTTCGCGAATGGGGTGGTGTTTGTGTGAACACAGAAAGCAGCATAAACGCTCCTCATGCTTTTACCCGCCCTCAGGCTAACGCGCTGCTAACGGCGGCGCGCGAGCATCCGCTGGCAAATCAGCACGGTACCAATATCTTAATCGATCGCCATAACAAAATTATTGCCGGGCAAATGGTTGGGGTCATTGCCGCTCCGGGATGTAGCCTTGAGATCCTGCCCAAATTCGACGACGAGACGATAGAACCGGACGCCACAATACGCAGTCGCCTGATACGTATGCTTGATGTCGCCCTCGGCCTTAAACTCGGCAATGGACAGGCTGCAACAATGGCGAGACAAGCTGAAAGCTTGCTAGAGATACTCATCCGCTTGTTCGCCGAACGACTCTTATCTGAAGTACATCGAGGATTACCGCGCACCTATTTGGCACAGGAAGACGATTTGCCCTCATTGCGCGGAAGGCTCAATATCAAAAGACAATTCACTACGCTTGCCGTCCGCCCCGACCGTCTCGCCTGTCGTTACGACGAACTATCGGCTGATACCGCCCTGCTTCGAATAATGAAGGCTTGTGTAGTTCTGCTTCACCATTATGCCCGCGCTGCTGATACACTCCGTCGTCTGAATGAATTGCGCATCCTATTAGCGGGTGTTAGCGACGTCCCTTTCAGTCATCTGCCGTGGTCACAGGTACGGATCGACCGAACCAATCATCGCTGGGAAGCCCTCTACAATCTGGCACGTCTTCTCCTGCGACGCGACTGGCAAGCTACACACTACGATAAACGAGCGCAAAACGGGATTACACTGCTTTTTCCAATGAACGACCTGTTCGAGGCATATATAGCGGCGCTGGCGAAGCGTGCTGTACGCGGTACGGAATGGACGGTTCGTGCACAGGCAGGCAGATTATACTGTCTGATCGAGGACGTAAAAGAAGGCAAACCACGCTTCCAGACCCGACCGGATATGCTTATCGAGCGGGACCATCAGATTGTTATGATCATAGACACTAAATGGAAGCGTATTGGGCGTCATCCCGAAGATGCCAGGCATGGCATATCGCAGGCTGATGTCTACCAGATGATGGCCTATGCACGGATTTATCACTGCCCACAAGTTTTGCTTCTCTATCCACATCATGCAGGTCTGGGAACGCAACCTCTGAATGCAGGCTATAGGATTCTAGCAGGCAAGGAACAATTACAGGTGGCTAGTGTGGATCTGATTCTCGATGAGGACAAGATTGTCGGGCAGTTAATTAACCTTCTCGGCATCAACACGCAGTGAGGTGAAAAGGCGAGACCGTTGCACCTTGAGGCTCGGCTCTCTCAATAACCTCAACCGCGATTAGGGCTCAAACCTACATGATCATTTAATGCATTTAATATACTGGGCTTATAGTCTTGGTACGTAGAGAATAGACGGTAAGGCATGTCCGCGATGAGCGATAAACAGACGTTCGCAATTTGCACTGTACAACGTCTTCTACCCCAGTTGTTCACATATTCAGGAAAACGCCCCAATTACCCCTTTACATCGGACCACTACTTTAAGTACCAACTGTATTATCCACACTAGTAAGCCCTACAAGAATTTGTTATCAATAGAGATAGAACAAACACGAGCAAAACCATGATGAAAAGTGTGCGATTTGCTCTCTATAAACATGTTAGGAGGTTAGATGGAACGATTGAGGGAGCAATACCAAGAAAGAATAAACAGAGTCCTCCTTGACGGCTTTGAGAAGGAATTATTGGACTCTGCCTTTATTAATCTTTTGACACCGAACCCACTTAGGTTGAACAACTTTGCATATGCTCTACGTGAACTAACAAGGCATGTTTTACACCGGTTAGCACCTGATGATGAGCTTCAGCAATGCCAATGGTTTTCGCCGGATCAGACATCATCAACAGGAATTACTCGAAAACATCGCATTAAATTTGCGATTCAAGGAGGGCTTTCTGATTTCTATGTAACGAAAAAACTTTGCATTGATGAGATAGATGAGGTATCAAGCGAATTGATTGCTATCATCAATCGTTTAAGTGGATTTACACATATAGAAGAAGCAACATTCAAAAGCTCAATCGAAAATACTGAAAGAACCGCAGATGAATGTCTTTCAGCAACTCTTGACTTTGTTAACAAGATTGATGAACTGAGAGCCGAAGTTGCAGATAAGCTCTTCGATGATATCAATGGAGTTCTGATCGACAGAATAAACAGCGAATCGGTTGTTGAGTTAATGGAAATATCGACCCATCAGTATATTGATGAAATAACAGCAGAAAACATTTCTGTTGTTAAAATTGGCGTAAACTCTATGGAGATGCATGTCGAAGGGAGAATAGGAGCGACCTTAATGTACGGGTCAGCATCCGATCGGCGTAAAGGAGATGGAGCTGAAATTCCGGCCTCGTTTCCCGTATACAGTGAAATGGAAGTTCTATTTAAACAACCATTGGGTAGTGCCATTAACCTTAATCAGTTTAGCGTAGATATTTCGAGCTGGTATGAGTAAGCCTCCTAACAAGACTATGCACTGCGACGATTTTTCCATTACGCCTTTGCCTCCACTACAAAGCCGCGCATGCTGGCGGCGTTATCAACATCAGTTTCTGGCACAGGGTTGCTGTTGCAGCCCTGACAACCTTAGAGTTCTCTAACGCATAATCGACTTTAATGCCCAGATAACGGACTATGCTTTCCTGTTTCTTATGATCCAACAGAAGTTGGATTGTAAGTATCCCGCTTAAACGGACCATTTGGTCTTTGTTCCACGGTGACGTGTTCATACTCAAATCTCCTGCAATGTGGGAGATTTGAGTATGGTTGTTCCTTATGAGCGATCTGCAGACATTCAAAATACATGCTTTCATCCTCCACCTGTCGTAAACGACATAGTTCTGTTACACACAGATCGGCAAATTTCTTCTTCCAATTATAAAAAGTGGCCTCAGAAGTCCCCATCTTTCTGCAGACTTCCCCGACGCGAGTGCCAGTTTCGGCCTGCTTCAGCGCAAACGCTATCTGTTCTTCGGTACAACGGGTCTTTTCATGGCTGACGTGCCTCTCTGTAAGATAAAAGAAAGACCGGATACTTCAGTTTAGCCTTGTACTGTTTTCAGGGGGAAGGTCGTTAAGGTAACATACTCCATATGCAAGAGGACCTCTATAAGAGAATAAGGTGTCTAAGCGGGATACTTACAACAACATCGGCAGCGATGCGGGTTTCTCATTATAGATGGTATCGGCAGATATGGATGCATACGCGGATTTCGCGATGTCGGTGATTCGTAGATTGCCCGGGAATAAAGAGGTGCAGAGTATGTTTGTGTTGAAGGAGATAAAGAGATGACGGGTTGGCCTCTAGAGTAAATCAATTTCAATGATATTGTATCATAAAAATGAGTTACTAAATTAATAAGGAATAGAATGGAAATTGCATATTTGTGGGTCGAAAGATTTAAACAATTTAAAGATTATGGTTTGAATTTATCAAGCAAATACTTTTTTAAGTATAAAAAAGAATCATCTGAACTTCTTGTGGAAATGAAAGAAACATATCCAGAAGACTTTTTCGGAGGCAGCGTAAGCGATATTACCGCATTGTTAGGGATTAATGGGGCGGGAAAAACAACATCTTTAGAATTAATCTGTAGACTTATAACGGAAAGTTTTAGAGTAAGAAGTGATTTCATCATTATTTACAAGAAAAACACACAATATTATATTGTGAATAGGATGGAAAGTGATTTGACTTACCCTGAGTCATTAATATTACCTGGAGATATTAATGACTTAAAAAAAATTAGAGTTATGTTTTTCTCGAATGTCTTCGATGCAAATTACATTGACTTTCCTGATGAAGTTGTTGATATATCTTTGAACGCAAAAATGAATCCTAAAAACATTCATAAAAATAGCTTTAGGAGATTAGAAAGCGTTCTTGAAAAGCAGATTAGATTCTTGGGTTCTCATGCGGCAAGAAAAATAAAATTACAACCACCTACTAAAATTGAATATCGAATAAGTAGGACGATAAAAGAAAGCTTGCGAGGATTGAGTCGGAAAAATAACTTTCAGAGCTCAAGTGATGAGGCAATTAGTGAATTAAGTTATATTTCAGAGGGTTTACAGCGAATTTTTTTAAGAGAAGTTCGTAAGATTGGTCGTGATAACCTTTTCAATTTGTCCATTACAATTATAAAACAGCAGTTCATAGCCAGTTTGATAAATCCAGGCTCAAAAGTCGATTATTGCATCGCTGATATATTAGAAATAGTTTCATCCTTATTACGTGATGATGAAACATCTACTGACGTTATTCTGCAAGCGATCTTGGACGAGTCACAGTCAAGAGACAGTATTTATAATTACACAGAAAATCACATTATGAGTGAGGTTGTTGGTTGTGTGTTACTCAATCTAAAATCTATTTTTGAATCGTTAAATTTCACTCCTGATTCTTCATTAAGAAACTCAAAGATAATTTTTTCGTTAGACTATTCTGAATGTAGTAATTGGCAACATCAAAAACTTTCGAGTATGTTTGAAGTGTTTTGGGGTTGTAATGCATCTTGGTCCGGCTTAAGTTCAGGGCAAAAGGCATATCTGAATATATTCAGTTTGGTTTGGGCGGCAATCTCTGAAGGTGAACATTCGCGCGATGAAATGGATAGTGTTATATGTATTGATGAAGGAGACTTATATTTGCATCCACAGTGGCAAATCGACTTCCTGCAAACACTTATAAGAAGTCTTCCTGAAATATCCAAAGGTAAAATTCAAATAGTTTTTACTACACACTCTCCACTGTTAGTATCAGATGTTCCCAAACAATGCTTGTTAATACTTAATGGTAACAACTCACAGTTGAATATGCTAGAAGATATTAATACTTTTGGAGCGAATTTTTATGATATTTACTCAAAGGCTTTTGGTCTTAAGGGGGTGCGCAGTGCATCAATCTCAAACTCTTATATTTCAGAAATACTGCATATACTTGACAAAGAAACTTTAACAAAATGCGATATTAAAAAATTGAATGAATCATTAGGGCTAATTGGTGATGAGTTGGTCTTGCATCATATTCGGAAAAGGATTTCTTAAAATGATTAGCATACAGAATCATATTAAAGGACATGGGGAAATACCTGATTTACTCATTGAAGAGTCTTTGGAGAAATTGTGGACTTTTCTGAATCAAGTAGATAAAAAAGGTCTTTTCAAAGAAAGCTCATTAATAATGAGAGTGAGATCTTTAAAAAAACACGTCACAACTGACCAATATAAAAATGATAACCAAGAAAGTTTTTCTAGACATTTTTCTTTAATGAATTATTTAGATGATGAGGTCGTTTTAAAAAAAATAGTATTTTCTAAACCTGAGGTTTTTAAATCAATTAAGTCTGACATTAATAAGCACGTGAATGATAGTGATTTATTCACAAAGAAAAAAAACTCTTTTGTAAAGACAAATTTTTGCAAGTTATTACTTTCTCGAGTGTTTAATTACGAATCATATAGAAGTAGCGCTACTCTCTATGAGATATACGAAAACATGTTTTTTGATAAAGCTACTTGTGTATATTGTAATGCTGACTCTGCTTTAATTATCAGTCAGAAGGAAGGAGGGTTAAATAATAAACAGGCTTTATTCGAATTGGATCATTTTTATCCGAAAGCTAAGTATCCTTATTTAGCTTTGTCTTTTTACAATCATATACCATCATGTTCTAATTGTAATGGAAAGTTGAAGCGTTCACGGGATTTCACTGTCGAAACTCATATACATCCGTATGTTCGTTGTTTCGATGATGAGTACGATTTCGTTCCAAATATGGATGTTTTTACTGGAGGACCATTGAATCTTGTTAAGATGAGAATTAAAAACGGTCAAACTGATTCATTAGTTAAAGATTTAAAACTTGAATCAAGATATTCAAAGCTTTTATCTGTGTCTTCTGCTAATGTATTTATTGAAATGTTGCATAAGTATGAAGATGTAATTAGAGACGGCTCAGCAGATCCTAGATATGAAGATATGTTGCTCGATTTAATTAAGAGTCATGTATCCCTTGAAAAAAATGATGTTTTAAAGAGAAGTTACAGTAAGCTTAAGTTAGACTTGCTACGAGCCTTTGACATCAATTCAAGAATAGTAAAATGATTGTTTGGTGGGGCGATCCCACCATCATTAAAACTATTTATTTTATACAGTGTGACCTAAACCCCGTTTTTTCACACAGACTGCTGTTAGTTACTTCCGCTTTTGGCACTGAGCGGTCCTTCATTGGCGCCACGGCAGGGAAGCCCACTTGGACATTCTGGTGATTCTGTCCAACGCCTATTGAAACTAAATCAGTTCTCCCCAACATTGGACATGGCACTCTCGCCGGATCACGAAGAGATTATGGAACATGATGCACGTCTATAAAAGACCACCAAATCAGCTCCTTTCTATAGCTCGTTTGAAGTGTCATTTGTTGCATGAAGTGGAATCAAATAAATCAATAATGACTCACTGGGAAGCAGCCAGAACAGCACTCAGGAATTTGGGACATCATGCAAGCATAGCCTCGTGGGTTTCACTTAAAAATGATCCCCGAGTTTTCACTGATGGCGCCGAAGAAAAGCATGGGTTCATTTTTGCTAACGATGAGGATGATACTGTGTTTGTTGTCACTTCTTGGCCGATTGAAGAGTACGGCCCCCCTCTCAATACATATTGATCTTTTGAACTGGACAGAAGAGTTATTCTGTCCAGATGCAGCAGTGAGCTTCAGAACTGCGCTATCACCACTCTGGTCTTGCCTTCTGAATCGCCCCCCTCCAGATCGGCAACCACACCTTTCGGGTTATTCACCCATCCATCCGGGTCATAGACAAAACAGACCAGCGTGTCACAGTCCGGGTGGGCGCGGTAACGGGCCATATCAATAATTAATTCTTCTCCGATTTTTCCCGCTCCCAGAGACTTACGTGTTTTCTTGACCTCGATTACTATTTTTTCTTTCTTGAGCAAAAAATCCTGTCTGGAGGACGAGCCTGCATAACTCGGCGAAGCCTCTTCCGGCCTGACATCATCGAAATGAAGGGTGAGAAGAGCATGAACCAGATCCTGAACGTCATACTCGTCGGTTACCTCAATGCTATCTCTGTTGTTATATCTTTTTTTCAGCTGGCGACAGAACGACGGAAACCTTTCAAGCACGTTAATTATCAGATCTAATCTGTCAGTTTCTTTCAATACTGGGCTAGTATTCAGAGGGAGGGCATAATCTAGATCAGCTTTTGCGGCATCAAAAACCGGTTTTAATTGTGTGGTGAGAATTTCATAATTTGAGGCATAAAATCCTTTTTGAGCTTTGATAAAGTCTTTGTAAAATTCAGAATCCTGTCCATAACTGTCTTCCAGTAACTTTTTGACCCGTCCGATCCATATTTTATATTTTGCTGCATCCACATACATTTTGTTTGCGTTCAACAACGAGTTGTATTGCATCGATTTGGTCGATAAAACGTCTTGAAAGTCCTCTTCAAATGAGTCAAATCGTTCTGCTAAGCTTTTCTGCATGATAGTGCCGTCCGTAGTGCTAGTTGAGTAATCTCGGATTATACAATGTCCCACCATCAACTAGCTGACTTACATCGCGTTGATCGGTACATGACGACGTCAGCTTTGTCAGCCCCTAGCACACAGCGGGCGGCTAGCAGAATCACGAAGGTCGTTATGAGCAAGGAGTGAACATAGTTTTCATCTCTATTGTTTATGGTGACGCTGACTGGATGCAGGGTGTCACAGGAGGGATGCTTCGGGCCGTATTGGACGTCGCACCAGTTCCCCTTCGCAGTTCGGGCACTGGCCATTAAGCCGTTGGGTCACGCAATCAATACAAAATGTGCATTCAAATGAACAGATGAATGCCTCTTTTGATTCAGGTAGCAGATCTTTATCACAGCATTCGCAATTAGGACGGAGTTCAAGCATGGTGCTCTCTTATTGTTAAAGGGACTTCATTGGCTATACCAAAGGCCATCTACCCGTATCTCCTTATGCGATAGATGACGCTATTGTTTTTCGCGTGTATTAGATGAGCATGGTCTACAGTCTGGAAAATTCAAGAGAGTGAATTATCCGACAGAAACACTCACTTCCGGAAACAAACGACAAGCCTGTAGCGTCCACCAGAGCCTAAACTAGCAAGCCCCCCAACAATCAACTTAAAAATCAAACAGATACAAAAATCCCTTCCATATCAACACCATCGCCACTCTTTTTGCGCCTTCCCTTCCCCGCAAAAAATCAAAATCCCCAACAAGCTCAACCACCTACCCCACCAATTACAAGGACGCCAGCCCAAATAATGATCCGGATACGTCCGGTGAAGTACAGAAAGCCCGCACTGCGCAAGCTCTGCGGGCTTTTTTGTATCTATCCCTTCTCGCCCAACGCCCCCTCACACGCCAGCGCCAGCACCATCAGTGCCGCCTCATCCTCCTGCACCGATAACATCTCCATCCCTACCGGCAGCCCGATACGGCTTACGCCACAGGGCAACGTAATGGCAGGCAGGCCGCTGATGGCGGCCAGTTCCGGCGCGCAGCCTGGCGGCATCTTCGCCATACTTTCTGGTAATCGTTGTACGGTGGGATACACAAATCCGTCGATGCGCTGCGCCTCCGCCACCTGGCAAAGGTTCTGCCGCAACAGGCGCTGAAAGCGACGCCCCGCCAGCCAGAGCGGGGTTTTCAGCGTGTTACTCGCCAGCATCTGACGTAGAAACGGCGCAAACTCCGGCAGGAAAGCGCCGGAGTCCACAATGCTCGTCAGTCCGGAGGGAGCGCCAGGCTGTTTGCTAAGCCAGTCGTCAATCGCCACGCGAAATTCATACAGACTGAGGCAGGTGGCCTGCCTCACCTCTTCAAGGAAAGGGAGTGAAACCTCCACCAGCGTCGCTCCGGCACGGCGCAACGTGTGCAGCGCCGACTGCCAGACCTCCAGCTGTACCTCATCCTCTCCCTGTAACGCGGTTACCACACCAAAGCGAACGCCTTTCAGCGAACGCACAGGAAGCGCAACCGGCGGCAGGCCATGGATCACCGCATGCAGCAAGGCGGCATCTTCAACGCTATGTACCATTGGCCCAACGGTATCTTTGCTGGGCGAGAGCGGCGCTACACCGTCCAGCTGTGAACGGCGAAAGGCAGGCCGTAGCCCCACCAGCCCGGTATAGCTACAGGGAATGCGGATAGAGCCGCCGGTATCGGTACCCAATGCGCCATCCGCCATTCCCGCCGCCACGGCCGCAGCGCATCCTCCGCTGGAACCTCCGGCGGTGAGTGTCGGGCAAAGTGGATTCGCCACATCGCCCCCCAGCGAGCTTCGCGAGCGCACATCGAACGCGAACTCGGACATATTGGCCCTGGCGAGAATAATCGCCCCCGCGCTGCGCAATCGCTGCACGACCCGTGCATCCGCTGTCGCGTTAAGTGAGGCCAGCGCCCGGCAGCCAAGAGTAATGGGCATCGGCGCGCAGGCAATATTATCTTTGACGATCAGCGGCACGCCGTGCAGGGGGCCGATCGGCTCTCCACGTCGACGCTGCTGCTGATGCTGTTCCGCCTGAGACATAGCGTCAGGGTTAACCCCGAGGATCGCGTTGAGCGCCCGGTGCTGCTGTATGACGTCGAGACGTTGGGCAATTTCCTCCGGGCAGTCGTCTGGCGGTATCAGGCGCTTCATAATCTCAGGCTCCCCGTGCTGAAAACCGGGCAGAAGGCTGCCCGGGATACGTTTTAGTCCCGCATGCCGGTAGTAATGGCATCAATGTCCTGCGGACGCAGACGAATTTCCGCCGCCCGTCGGTGCCCCTGCATCCCCTCGGTACGGCTCTGGCGGATCGCCGGTTCTGCGATTGCCGGGATACCCTGCTCGTCAATCCACTGATGGGTACAGATTTTGACGTACGCGCCAACCCACAGACCGCCGGTATAGCTTGCCGCCGCCATCGTCGGTAACGTGTGGTTGGTGCCGCAGCATTTATCAGAGAACACCACACTGGCGTTCTGACCAATAAACAGCGAGCCATAGTTGCGGATCTTCGCCGCCGTCGCGTGCGGATCGCGGGTATGCACCTGCAAATGCTCCGTCGCCATATGGTCAGCAAAAGCAATCAGCTGCGCTTCATCTTCGCAGAGCACAATCTCACCCTGCCGGCGCCACGCCTCCCCCGCCGTTGCCGCCGTTGGCAGGCTGGCGAGCTGACGCTCAACCTCCGCCAGGGTACGCTCAGCGATATCCCGGCTGGTTGTCGCCAGCCCGACGCGGGTATGAATATCGTGCTCTGCCTGCGCCAGCATATCGGCGGCCAGAATGCGCGGGTCGGCGCTGTCGTCCGCGATAGTGAAAATCTCGCTCGGCCCGGCGAGGGCATCAATGCCGACCCGACCAAAAACCTGGCGTTTCGCTTCATTAACGAAGGCGTTGCCTGGCCCAACGATTTTGTCCACCGACGGAATGCTCTCCGTTCCCCAGGCCATAGCCGCAATGGCCTGCGCGCCGCCAACTTTGAAAATGCGGTGCGCGCCTGCCAGATGGCAAACTGCAATCATCGCCGGATGGGCGCCCGGGGGCAGACAGGCGATAATCTGTTCACAACCCGCCACCGTCGCAGGAACAATCGACATCACGGGAGCGGAGAGAATCGGATACCGACCGCCCGGCACGTAGCAGCCCACCGTCTGCACCGGGATGATCCGGTGACCGAGATGCACGCCAGGCAGCGTCTCTACCTCCAGCGGCTGCATGGTCGCCAGCTGCGCCTGCGCAAAACGACGCACCTGATTAATCGCAAACTCACTGTCGCGGCGCGTCTGGGCATCCATCCCCTCCAGTGCTTCGGCGATCTCCTGCTCGCTCACCTCAAACTGCGCGGGCACGACCTTATCAAACTGCTGCGAAAAGGCTCTTAGCGCCGTATCGCCTTCGGTTTTCACGCGCTCGATAATGGCGCTGACCTTCTCCGTCAGGGAACGATCGGCCTGCGCATCCTGCCCCTGCGGGCGCTTAATCCAGCTCACCTTATTTAACATTTACGCGTCCTCCATCTGGCCGAGTTTGATTTGCGCCAACAGCGCCAGATGGTCGTAAACCACCCACTCATCAACAATTTTTCCGTTGACGATGTGGTAGTGCGACATGCCCATCACAAACAGTCGTTCTCCGGTCGGCTTGCCCAGTTCGCCGTAACCCAGGTGATGCCCTTCGATGATCCAGCGAACGGCCACTTTGACGCCGCCTTCATCGCACGGGTTGGAACAAATATGCTGCGGCAGCCACGCGCCGTCAGGGATCATCCCCACCAGCGCTAGCGTCTGATGGGTTACCGCCGCGGTGCCGTACAGCTCTTTCATCAGCGGACCGTGCCACTGTACGTTAGGCGCATACACTTCTTTGATCTTGCCAAACATCCGGCGGTTGTAGATCTCATGCAGCCAACGCAGGCACTGCTCCTCAGTATCGGTGTGCGCAATGGAAACATCGCACTCCATCTCCGGCGGATATTGCCCCAGCATGCGGCCGTTTTCGCCGATGTCCATCACGCGGAAGCCTTTATCGAACTGCTCTTTTGCCATATTAAATGCGATTTGATCGGTGTTCAGGCCAAGCTGTTTCATTAACGACATGTTGTCGCTGACCACCCACTCCCGATAAATTTTATTCTCGTGGATCATGCAATCCGCCACGGTCCGGGTAACGAAGGAGCGGTTGGTCGGCTTGCCTAAATGGCTGTGCTGGGTATGCCGCCCGCTTCCCGTCACCAGGTGAGAGGTATAAAAACCGTCAACATCATTTCCGTTCCAGATAACCTGGGTTGCCATTCCGCGCCGTTCCGGGAAGGCAATTAAGCGTTGCAGCGTATCCTGTACCACCTGTTCACGGTTATAGAGTGTCCCCAGCGCGTTATACAGCACGCAGTTATGGGTATAGTGAGAATAAATTAAGCCGACATCGCGCTCGTCCCATATTTTATGGGTGCAGCGAACGATATAATCGACAATATCGGTATAGCAGTCATCAAAGCCGCGTAATGATTGCACACGCGGTCTTTTTTCCGGTACCAGATCGACAAAATCACGACGCTCCACCTGTAATACAGGTTCCTCTTTCAGCGATTTCACGCTGCTTTTTTCGGGTACGGCTGGTGCTTTATTTGTTGCTTCGGTGGAAGACATATAAACTCCTGCTCTGTTTTCAGACAATAAGAACCCGCACCCGTAAGTGAGGGTGAATTAAACACGGTTAATATTTGCAGCCGGAATAAGGGGGCTGCCGCCCCATTAATTAAATATTTGCGACCAAATCGCTAATTCATCGATCCCCAGGTATTCACGGAAAATTAAACCATCACGTAATTCAAGCTGGCTGATACCGGTAATTGATATGGGTTTACGGGTCGGCGCACCAAATTTGCCGTAACCGTCATGCCAGGTTAACAACGACCAGCGCAATGAAAGTCGAATCGGCTCATTAGGATCTTTACGCACAATCAGGTGATGAAGTTGCGTTTCGCTGTCGGCAAATGAAGCGCGATAACCGGAAAGCTGTGCGCCAATTTCCTGTTCGCCGGTGCAGAGGCAGTGCCCCGGCGCGTACAGCGTCGCCGCCGGGTGATAGAGACCGGGCACCACGCCGCTGTTACCGCCCGCCCACATCGTTAAGTAGCGCTCAACGACCCCGGCCAGCGCCCCTTCCACGTCGTCGCCCTCGGGCCCGCCCGCCCAGCGGGCGTCCAGCGTCTCAGCAGACACAGATTCCAGCCCAAGCTGCTGGCGCATGGTCGCCAGGTTAAAAGCAAAATCGCGGACATCCAGCCCCAGTTGCGCCACAATCGCGGCACGATCCTGAAGCAGCCACTCCTGGCGTACGGCACCATCAACACAGATGCGATCGGCCCAGGTGCGGACCCAGACATTTTTCCCCGTCGGCGGGCCAAAAAATCCCTCCCCCTGGTGCTGAATGCGGGCTACGGTACGCTGCGCCGCATAGTACTCATCCCCCGGGTTCTGGCTGCACAGAATATCCTCCGTCAGCACCGCTCGCTGCGGGAAGCTGTGCATCGCCTCAAGCGTCAGGCGCATAAACTGGGAAAGCTCATGCAGCTGTTTTTCGGGGGTAGTGAAAACCACCGGCGTGGCGTAAAAATCCGCCAGCTGGCCGATATCTTTCTGCTCCCACACCACGTGCGTCAGCGTCAAAATGAACTGCTGGATAGAGTCGAATTGAGGGCTGAAGCCCCGCAATCTGGTCATGTGCGCTCCTTAGACTGGAATAGCGTTAAACCATTGGTTTCGATAACGCCGCTGCGTGGGCGACGCGCCGAGTGGCGTATCACCAGCGTACCGGGCACCGTAATCTGTTCAGGCTCTATGGTTCCGCTGTCAATTTGTTTCATTAACAGTTCCACCGTGGCATCCACCATCGCGCCGACCGGCTGCGACGCCGAGGTCAACGCATAAGAGGGCCAGCCGGAAGGGCCAATGTCGTCATACCCGACAACGGAGACCTCCTCCGGAATGCGCAAACCAAACTCATAGCGCGCCACATCCATTACCGTGACGGCCATATGATCGTTGGCGACAAAGA
Source organism: Enterobacter cloacae complex sp. IR5459 (assembly GCF_049238005.1). Lineage (NCBI taxonomy): Bacteria > Pseudomonadati > Pseudomonadota > Gammaproteobacteria > Enterobacterales > Enterobacteriaceae > Enterobacter > Enterobacter cloacae complex sp. IR5459. The sequence continues at coordinate 657,610 of NZ_JBMKIG010000001.1, read as the reverse complement.
CCGCATCCGGCGCTGGCGACGTCGAAAACAGGGTATAGGCTGCCCGGGTGGTTTGCTGAGCGTCGTAATTCCCGTGCACCACCCGCACATCGGTGATGCCATGTTCTTCCAGCGTGGAGATGAACCCGCGCTGGCGGGCAATATTGACCGGGGAATCGGCCACGCCGCCCACGTAGGCAAAACGCTTGTGCTCCCCCGCCAGCAGAAACTCGGCAATCTGCCGCGCGGCCGCTTCGTTATTACTGTTGACGCTGGAGGCCATGCCACTGTCTTCGCTGCGGTTAAACAGCACTACCGGGATCCCGGCGGCAAGGCATTCTTCAGATAACTCCAGCGACAGCGTCACCGAGGCCAGCACAATACCATCCACCCGGTACTGCATAATCTGGTCAAAAATACGGTCAACGTTGCCTTCCCGGTCGCCAACGAACAGCAGCAGGTGATAGTTCAGCGTATCCAGCTTTTGCGCCAGCGCCTCCAGCACCTGCGAGTAAAAGGGGTTATCAAAGTAAGAAATGACGACACCGATAATGCGCGAACGAGCCGTGTTGAGCGAACGGGCAATCGCATTCGGGCGATAACCCAGCTCGCGCGCTGCCTTCAGCACTTTTTCACGCGTTGCCGGCGAAATGCTGGCCCCCGGCGTGAACGTTCGCGACACCGCAGATTGCGATACCCCCGCCAGCTGAGCGACCTGTTGGGATGTGACTGCTGCAAAAGTCTTACGTTTCATTACCCCTGATTCCTTATCAACGTCCTGCCCATTTGCGCGTGCTTCAAACGCCTCAGCAAGTGGGTGTTTTTTATACTTACACCACCTTTGCATGCGTATGCAACACAAAAAATTAAAATTCTCACAACAAGATCGAGATCACTTTACAAACATGAAACCTTTTCGTAACCTCAAATATTGAATACGTATGCAAAGAGTTTTCATACCGTCAATGGTACCGGAGAGAACAGGAGTCGCCCAAAGGATTGAACCGGTAAACGTCGTCCCTGACTGGTTATAACCCATTAATTCTCAAGAGGTTCAAAACCATGTTTCAAGCACTGTTACGCCGTCGGGAAGCCCGGCTCTTTTTTATCATCAGCATCCTGTTCTTTATCTGCATCCATAGCATTGATGCATTCCTGGCCCCCATGATGATCAACCAGGGCATTGAGCCACAGATCATGGGCATCATTATGGGCGCGTCTGGTCTGGCAACCCTTCTGATACGCTTCCCGTTAGGCATTATTTCCGACGTGGTTAAAAGCCGCAGGATCTTCATCCAGATTGGCCTGCTGCTGCCAATTATCGCCTGGCCGATTGCCTGGCTTGAACCCAATGCCATTACGCTGTATCTGGCGAAAGCGGCAGACGGCGTCACGGCGGCGACCTGGGTGCTGTACAACATCCTGTTCATGCGTTACTTCGGTCGCAACGAAGCCCCTGCCGCCGTCGCGCTGCTGGCGCTTGCAGGGCCCATCGGCGTGTTTCTCGGCAACTGTATTGGCGCGGTGCTGATTCACTATTTCGCCAATAACATCGCCTTTTTTGTCTCCTGCATCTCCGCCCTGGTGGCGTTGATCCTGACGACCCGCATTCAGGACGTGCACGACCCGGTTCAGGCCCCCACGCTTAAAGCCTGCATTACCGGCGCGCGCCAGCAGCTGGCCGACCGTTCCGTCTGGCTTATTGGCATTCTGGCGACCGCCGTCATTCTGGTGCCCTTCGCCACCCGCGACACGCTGACGCCGGTCTATGCCGAGCAGCTTGGCGCCCGGGCGGGGATCCTCGCGCTGCTGGGTAACATTCACCTTCTTTTTTACGGGCTGGCCATCGCCCTGTGCAGCTCGGTGTTTTATCAGCGACTTGGGCTGGTAAAAACCGCCGTGCTCGGCATCGTTTTACAGGTGATATCCACTTTCGGCATTCCCTTCACCAGCAATATCTATGTTATTTACCTGTGGCAGGCGCTGGCGGGGTTCTCGTTCGGTATGGCCTTTGCCGCATTCATGTCGCTCAGCGTAGTGAATACCTCGTCTGATGAACAATCCACGCGAATGGGGCTATTCCAGACCATTTATTCCTGCGGCATGTTTGTCGGGCCGGTAATGATGGGCGTAATGATGCAACATATTAACCTGTCGTCCGGTTATATATTGATTGCCGCCCTTTCCGTTGTGGCCGCTATTGCCACGCCGCTGTCCGCTCGATGGGTATATGCCCGTAAAACGCAAACCTCAGCCCAATTATTAAAAAACGGTGCGTACGCTGCCGCGCCGGATCAATAACCCTTTCTGAAGTAAATACCCTTTCCCGGCTCGCCGGGAGGACAACTGACATCTGAAAAAGGTAAGGAGAAGCGAGTGTCCTGGAAATTAAAAACCGGTAAATCTACCGAAGAGCGCCAGCAAGCCAACCAGCAAATAAGAGAAACGGTTGAACAAATACTTGCAGATATTGAAAAACGCGGAAATAAAGCCATTCGCGAATTATCCATTAAATTCGATCGTTATGACCGTCAGGATTATCGTCTGACGTCCGCGGAGATTGACCGCTGCATAAAACAGTTAAGCCGTCAGGATATTCAGGATATTGAATTCGCCCAACAGCAGGTCGCGAATTTTGCCCGCGCGCAGAAAGAATGTCTGCGGGACCTGGAAATTGAAACGCGTCCCGGCGTTATTCTCGGGCATAAAAATATTCCGATTAACGCCGTGGGATGTTACGTGCCTGGCGGAAAATATCCCCTGCTCGCCTCCGCGCACATGTCGATCATTACCGCCAGCGTGGCGGGGTGCTCAAGAATTATCAGCTGTGCCCCGCCGTTTAACGGTCAGCCCGCCCCGGCGATCGTCGCGGCGCAAAAAATGGCTGGCGCAACGGAAATCTATGCCCTTGGCGGCATTCAGGCGATAGGCGCCATGGCGCTGGGCACGGACTCGCTGGCACCGGTCGACATGCTGGTCGGCCCCGGTAACGCCTTCGTCGCGGAGGCCAAACGACAGCTGTTCGGCCGGGTAGGTATCGATCTGTTTGCCGGTCCGACGGAAACGCTGGTGATTGCCGATGACACCGTTGACGCGGAAATGTGCGCCACGGATCTGCTGGGCCAGGCCGAACACGGCGTCACCACCCCTGCCATCCTGCTGACGAACTCGCTCCAGCTTGCCAAAGAGACGCTCAGCGAAGTGGAACGGCTGCTGGAAAAGCTTCCTACCGCCGACATTGCCCGCCAGTCGTGGCAGGACTACGGGGAAATCATCGTCTGCGACAGCCACGAAGAGATGCTGCTGGAGGCAGATCGTATCGCTTCCGAACATGTTCAGGTGATGACCGACCGGGACGACTGGTTCCTGGCTAACCTGACCAATTACGGCGCGCTGTTCCTTGGACCACGTACTAACGTGGCCTACGGCGATAAGGTGATCGGCACCAACCACACCCTGCCCACGCAGAAAGCCGCACGTTATACCGGCGGCCTGTGGGTGGGCAAGTTCATGAAAACCTGCACCTTCCAGAAAGTCCTCAGCGACGAAGCCACCGCCGAAATCGGCAGATATTGTTCCCGTCTGTCGCTCCTGGAGGGGTTCGCCGGACATGCCGAGCAGGCCAATATTCGCGTGCGCCGTTATGGCCAGACGGAAGTTCCCTACGCCACACCGGCCCCGGTCAGGGAAAAGGTGTAAGCCATGACGCTTTTGCAAACGCCCTCTTTCACCCTGCACGGCAAACGCGCGCTGGTGACCGGCGGGTCAAGAGGGATTGGCTTCGCTGCCGCCGTCGCCCTCGCACAGGCAGGGGCAGAGGTCTGGATTGCCGCCCGGGGCCGCGAGGCGCTTGCGCATGCCGCAGGTCTGGCAGCGGAACACAGCCTCGCATTTCACCCGCTGGAACTGGATATTACCGACGCTCAGGAGGTGGAGCGTGTGCTGGCGACGTTGCCCACGCCCGACATTCTGGTGAACAGTGCCGGGCTGGCCCGCCACCAGCCGTTTCTTGAGGTAAACGAGGAAAATTTCGATGCGGTGATGGCGCTTAACCTGCGCGCCACCTTTTTTGTCAGCCAGCATGTGGCGCGCAGAATGCGGGCGGGCAGTAAGGGAGGAGCGATTATTCACATCTCATCGCAAATGGGACACGTTGGCGGCCCCGAGCGTAGCGTGTACTGCGCTTCCAAATTCGCGCTAGAAGGGTTAACCCGAACGATGGCGCTGGAGCTGGGCGATGCGGGGATCCGCGTCAATACGCTGTGCCCGACCTTCATTGAAACCGACCTGACGCGTTCGTCACTCGCCGACCCGGCATTTCGCCGCTATGTGCTGGACAACATCAAACTGCGCCGGCCAGGCAGGCTGGAGGACATTATGGGGCCGGTAGTGTTCCTCGCCTCTGAGGCCGCCGGGCTGATCACCGGCAGCGCCCTGATGGTTGACGGCGGCTGGACGGCTACGTGAGGGATGCAATGGAATATCCGCTTCTGGACAATACCGATCTACCGCTGGTGCTGCTTGGTGGCACCCTGTGTAACGCCCGGCTCTGGCAGCCCCTTATTGAAAGGCTGAACATCTCAGCGGTGCTGTGCATCACGCTGACGGGCGCAGAGTCCGCGCCGCAGGCGTCACGGCGGTTATTAAAGGTTCTGCCGCCGCGCTTTCTGCTGGCGGGCTTTTCGCTCGGCGCGATTGTCGCGCTGCAAATGGCCGCCGACGCGCCAGAAAGAGTGAACGGGCTGACGCTGATTTCCGTTAATCCGTTGCCCGTTGCGCCAGACACCCTCGCTTCACGCCGGGAAGCGGTACACACCGCACAGGCGCGGGGCCTGGCCGACTGGCTGGTCTCCTCGCTGTGGCAGAGCTATGTCGCCCCGTCACGTCTGTCCGATCGGATCCTGCAAGAGACTATTTGCCGAATGGCGCAAGAGTGCGGCATTGAGACCTTTGCCGGGCAAACGGAAATGGCCATTCACCGGCAGGACAACCGGACTGCGTTTAACGCCCTCGCCTGCCCCACATTACTTCTAAACGGCGCGCAGGACGTTATCTGCACGCCTCATCATCATCAACTACTGGCAGCAGGCAATGCGAACGTGACCAGGCATACGGTGGAGGCTGGCGGGCATTTTATTCCGCTGGAAACCCCGGATGAGATCGCGCCGCTGCTGCGTCAGTGGATAACGGAGTGCATACAGTGCGCAAAAACAGTTTAAAGACCGCATTTCTGGAAAATACCCCGATCGTTAACGGCTGGCTGGCAATCCCCTCCGGGTATAGCGCGGAAATTATGGGCCATCAGGGTTACGACGCCGTCACCGTCGATTTGCAGCACGGCATGATTGATTTTGCCAGCGCGTTGTCGATGCTACAGGCGCTATCGGCCACGCCTGCCGTGCCGCTGGTGCGGGTGGCAGATAACGATCCGGCGCAAATCATGCGCGTATTAGACGCAGGAGCCTACGGCGTAATCTGCCCGATGATCTCCAGCGCGGAACAGGCTCGCCGTTTTGTCGCGGCCTGTCGCTATCCACCGCTGGGGGTTCGCTCCTTTGGTCCGGCCAGAGGTCTACTCTATGGCGGCAGCGATTATCCACAGCACGCCAACGACGAGATCCTGACGCTGGCAATGATCGAAACCCGCCAAGGGCTGGCGGATCTTGACGCCATCCTTGATACCGAAGGGCTGGACGGTGTGTTTATTGGCCCCAACGATCTCTCGCTGACGCTGACCGGCAGTGCCAGCGCCGAATCCCAACATCCCGAAATGCTTGCTGCTATTGAGCGGGTGATTCACTGCTGCCGCCAGCAGCAAAAGATTGCCGGTATTTTCTGCACTTCCGGCGCGGCCGCGGCAGCGCGTATTGCTCAGGGTTTCCAGTTTGTTACCCCTGCAAACGACGTTATGCAGCTGGGTCGCGCCTCACGTGAAGCCATTGCCCTCGCCCGCGGCAACGCCATCCCTACCACCGGAGCATCCGGTTATTAAAAGGAGAAATGATGAAAACTATCCATCTTACCCAGAGCCAGGCACGAACACGGTTAATCGCCCCCGACGATATGGTCTCCTGCAATCTTGCTTTTATTGATTGCAAGCTGCCCGGCTCGCATCTCAAACAAAACTTTTCCTTCATCGGCCCGGGTGTAACCCAGTCCAGCGAGCAGGTCGTCAATATTCCCGAGCCGCACGGCTTTAACATTGGCGCGGCGGCTATGCCAAAAGGGGTGACGAATAACCTGCATCTGCATTTCACCGCAGAAGTGTTCCTGATCCATGAAGGGACGTGGCGTTTTCGCTGGGGCGCCAACGGCGAGCATGAAGCTGAATTTAGCGCCCCCACCATCCTCTCAATACCGACCTGGATCTTCCGCGGTTTCACCAACGTCAGTAAAGAAGATACCTGCGGCATGGTATTTACCGTGCTCGGCGGGGACAACACGGGCGGCATCATCTGGCACCCGTCAGTGCTGGCGGCTGCCAGCGAATACGGTATGTATCTCAGCAAGGATAATATGCTGATTGCGCAGGAGCCAGGTGAACCAACGCCCGATCCCGCCGCGCTGCTGACGCCGCTGTCAGAGCAATATATTGCCAGTCTGCGTGACTACAGCGTTGAGGAGATGCGCCAGCGTGCGGTAACCGGCGATGACCGCCGCTGGTCAGCACAGGGACTGCTGGATTCGGTGCTGCCGGGACACGGCGGCGAAATTGCGCCGGTTATCGGTTTCGGCATTTCACAGGATCGGGATTCCGCTCCCGCTATCCTGAGCCCGCACGGTTTTTCCGTCGAATGGTTGCGTCTTGCTGACGACCACATTGTCGGTCGCCATCTCTGCCCGGATATTCAGGTGATCATGGTCTTTAAAGGCCAGCTGGAGGTGACCTGGAACGAGGCGGGTAAGGAAGTCAGCATTATCGCCCCGGAACGTTCGGTGATCTCCATTCCGGCAAACAGCTGGCGCCGCTACCGCTCGGTTGATGGCAATGTGGAGTTTATTCTGACGACCCGGGGCGATCAGCGTAAGCGCCTCTACTGGGACGAGGCGATTCTGCACGAGGCGAGAGAACACAATCGCTGTATCGATCCTGATGGCTACGTGGCGGATGCCGACATCCTGCCAGCCACGGCCCGTCGGGCCGGTGCGATACTGGCAAAATGGCAGGCGGAGGCCTGACTGGGCTTGTGCTCGTCATCACGATACTGGCGCAGATTGATCACTGCGCCATTGTGAATACCCACATACAGCCCTGATCGGACCTTCTTAAACGTCACAATTATCCGACCATCCTCTTCTCCAGAACGGTGATATTTTTCCCTGCAATATTTTCTACCGTGAAATTATCCACATACAACAAAATGAGTTTCAGTCCTCTGCCGCTTTCAGCCAAAAGAGAGGCATCGAACGTCGCGTCGTCACGCACCGCCGCGAGACGTTCAGCGGGAAATTTATCGCCATCGTCCGTAAAACGCAGCGCCGCGTCCGAGACGGTAACGATGAACTCCACGGTGAAGCAACGTTCCGGATCCTCATGTAGCGCATGACGAATAATGTTGGTAGCCGTTTCACAGGCGGCGAGATCGAGCGCAAAGCGCCAGTCATCGCTAACGGACAGCGAAGCCATCTGACGCTCAAGCCATGCCGCAAGCGGCGAGACGGAGGTTAACGTGGCGGGAAAAGTAACGTCGTTAGCCACAGTCAACTCACTGATTTAGATGCGAAAGTGCCGTAGCGCGATCCGGGCAAATGCGAAATATGCGATCCATACGGGTCAGGGTGAACATGTTGCGTATACCGGGGTTCAGCGCACACAGCATCATTTCACCTTTACCATTCATCATCTTCAGCAGGGAAACCAGTGCGCCAAGGCCGCTGCTGTCGATAAAATCGATTTTGCTGAAATCGACTATCAGGGCTTTACGATCCACCCCAATCTCCCGGGCAATAGCTTCCTTAAATACCGCCGCCACCGAGGCGTCCAGTCGGCGCACCGAAGGCGTCATAATGTTTACGTCGTCCAGTCGGTCTGTATCAATGTTCATCGTTTACTCCTGTACGCTCAATCACTAATAAGGAAACATCGTCCGCCATGGCCTGCTGTTCACGGTATTTTCCGCTGCGCCAGCGTATAAGATGCTGCGCAAACTGCGGTAAGAGCCGTTCCAGTGCGAGCGTGGCGTCATCCTGAAGCCGACGCTGCAAACGAGCCTGACCAAACTGTTCGTTGTCAGGATTTTCACACTCGGTGATGCCATCGCTAAACAGGCAGAGGCGCTCACCCGGCGCCAGCGAGAAGCTTACGTCTGACCAGCTGAGATCCGGCATCAATCCTACCGGCGCGCCGCCTTCACCTACCGTCCTGACCTCGCCGCCAGGGTTCACAATGAACGGCGTAGGATGCCCGGCCTGGCAAAGCTTGCCTTCACCTGTTGTCAGGTCGATAACACCGTAAATCATGGTGAAATAACTCATTATCTCAACCTCTTCGCTGCAAAAGCGACCATTCAGGATCCGAACGACTTCCGCAGGGGAGGCAACGTCGCTATCGTCTGCAAACAGAAAACGCTCTACCGCCCTGCCATGCAGAAACTGACGGGCCACGGCAAGTGACATCATCGCCGCACCAACGCCGTGCCCCGACACATCTACACAGTAGAATCCCAGGTGATTGTCCAGCGGGAAGACATTGAAAATATCGCCGGACACCCAGGCTGACGGCAAAAAAATCCAGTCTGCAAAGTAATCCCGGTAACGCAACTGATGCGCAGGCAGAACCGACTGCTGGATCCGCGCCGCCACTTCAAGGTCTTGCTCTATCTGCCTTAACGCCTCACTGAGGCGTGCATTACGCGTAGCAAGCGTGGCCTCAAGGGACAGAACCCGTGCCCCCGCGTGCAATCGCGCCCGCAGCTCACTCTGCTCGACCGGCTTGTTGAGAAAATCATCCGCACCGGCGTCAAACCCCACCGTCAGATCGCCCGGCTCTTCGCGTGCGGTAAGCAAAATTAAATAAACATAATGTCCGAACTGACGGCTGCGAACCTCCCGGCACAACGTCAGGCCATCCATTTCCGGCATATCCCAGTCGCTGATCACCAGGCTGACTGGCTGGTTTTCGAGGATCTCAAGCGCGGCAACGCCGTTCTCCGCCTCGTAGACGGTATACCCCCACTGCGTCAGCATTCGGCTAAGCAGGCGACGATAAACCAGTGAGTCTTCAACTATCAGGACGTGCTGTGACAACATACGCCCTCCTAAAGCGGTAAGAACCAGATGACGCTGACGGTGCCTTCCCGGAATTTACCGCTGCCGCTCTGGTGACCGGGGTAACGGGTGCCGGAGTAGTTAGCATACTGAACAGAGAATGAACCTGGCGTATAACCCGCATAGCCAAAACTATAGCTGTAGTCGCCGTTCCAGGGCTGTTGCTGGCTGCTGTCCGGAAACCAGAACGCCGTGGCGCGCACGAAGAAGTGCTGCTTCAAGGTATAACCACACCCGCCCAATACCACGTTCTTGTTTTTGCGGATATCGTTGCTGTCCAGATCGTAATAACGCGGAACCCAGCTGTAGCCCATCTGGCAAATGATAGAGTCGCCTTTGTTAATCAGGAGCGTATTCTCTATCGGTTTCGGCAGTGAAAATTTATACGCCAGCGTCACGGCCCCCTGCTCAAAATAGGTGTGGCGACGGTTTCCTGACGTCCAGAAGCGGTTATCCCCGTAATTGCTGTACACCAGGCTGAAAGTGTTGGCATGCCAGTCATCATAGCCAAAACTGTAACGAAAATCGGCCGTGTAGCGGCTGGTGTCCGTCACCGGCAAACGCGATGTCACGTTCGCAAACCAGTAACTGTAGGGTGAGTATTGCAGGCTGAGATTAAGCGTCTGGTTGTATTTACGTTTCTGCTCTGCGGTGTCCGAGCTGTTAGGGATAGTCATCCACTGCTCTTTTAGTCCCGAACTAAAGCTCAGCGCGCCAGAGAAGACGTCTTCATTACCGGAGAACAGGCGACCCCAGCGGCTGGTGAACACGCCAGCCTGCACCGGCTCGCCGTTCTTGTCACGTAGTGAATCCGCATCGTCCTTCGGCGCCGACTCTGCGCCAGTGGCAACGCACAGCAGTGCGCAGGTCAGCAAAAATTTATCCCGCATCAGCCCTTCCTTAGTTAGGTATCCAGCGCGCGGCGACGTTATATTTCGCCATCAGCCACAGCACGCCCAGCGCCGCAGCGTGAATGAAGGTGTTCACTATCCAGTCCTGGCGCCACAGATCGAACGTGACGAACTGGCTTACCAGAAATACGACGTAGACATGCAAAATAAAGGTATAAAGCGAATGTTGACCCAGCGGAATAAGAAACCAGCCTGCGAGGCGATACAGGGGCAGCCAGCACCAGGTCAGCACCAAATAGACGGTCACCATCAGACAGATATCGTTAAGTACCCTGACGGGCCCAAGGCCATTTTTTGCCGCCCAGGTATGATAAAAAGCGTTGAAGTCCTCCGGCGAGAGGCTGTGCATTAGCAGTGCGGGCGGCATAAACGGGTTGGTATGGTTCTGGGCGATAAAGCCAAGAAGCAGCGCAATTATCACCAGCGCCACGAGCACGACCTTACCGGCGGGCGTACGGGCAAAAGAGATCAAATCCTCTTTGTACCAACCGCTGCACATACCCAGCACGAAAATAAACTGCCAGGCCAGCAGCGGAAACGCGAATTCAAACTGAGACGGCGTAGCGCGTACCGGCCACATCTGCCAGCCGCCGTAGACGAGCAACGATAAACCCAGCAGCCAGTAGACGTATCCTTTCTGGAGCATCCCCAAAAACAGGGGGCTTAACAGCAGAAGAAAAATATAGAGCCCAAGGATTTGCGTTTGATGAGGGCCAATTTGCAGGTAGAGGACAATGTTAAACCAGGTTTCTTTAATTTGGGGCGTCACCGGATACAGTGACCAGGTTGTACCTGAGTAACGATCGGTAAAATGGGTCACCTCAAAGACGTTAATAAACGGCAGATATCCTAACAGTAAAAATGAAAGAATAATGATGATATTTATCCGATATATTTTCCATGCACGCAGATAAAGTCCCCAGGATATAGTCAACAATACTGCTTTTTGCAATCTTACACGGTTTAACATTCCCAGCATAAATCCTGAAAGGATCACAAAACCCTCAGCGCCGGTGACCAGACCAAACCTTTCCCAGGTAAATATATTAAATATCGACATCACTTCCGTGTGCGCCACCACCATCATCACTAAGGCGATACCGCGCATAAAATCAATACGTAAATCACGTTTATCCGACGCGATGTAACGCCATGTCGTTGGTTTTTCAACGTCTTTATTTATAAGCACAGGCGCAATCTGGCTCATGGGGCGTCGCGTTCTCCATGCTAAAAAGTTTCTTGTATTTTATTTAGATAGCGTAAACAAAAGCATCTGGCAATTTTTGATAACGCTTCAAATATTATTAAGCGTAGTTAACAGTTATTTTAGCGCGTGTAAACAATCGAGTTTTAACCTCTCTGGAATTATTTCCTCCGCCATCTACACTTACTTTACTTTTTGTTTACGGACGTTATTTTCCGTTTTGCGCTCCCTGTCAGTAACGGGTCTGTAATTAATAACTATCGTGGAAACAGGATATCCTTCTCTATGGATTTTTATTTTACCCGTTTTGAACATCGCCAGCCGCCTGAACCGCTTAAGACACCGCGATGGGTCATGTTAACATGGCAGGTATTGGCGGTTGCCTCGCTGATTTTAGGCGCTAATTATATTTACTGGCGCTGGACAGCTTCCTTAAATACCGACGCGCTGTGGTATGCCATTCCATTGGTGCTGGCTGAAACCCTGGCCTGGATCGGCACAGTGCTATTCACCATAAACCTGTGGAAAGAAGACGATCCGCCGCAAAATCCGCCCCCGATTGAGATCAATGATTGCCTGCGCTCCGAAGACGCGGAAGCCTCAAGACCCATCAAGGTCGATCTTTTTATCGCAACCTATTCAGAAGATGTTGAGCTGGTCAGGCTTTCAATTCGGGACGCCATGAAGATGGATTACCCCGGCCCGCTGGACTACAAGGTGCACGTGCTCGATGATGGCCGGCGTCCGGAGATGAAAGCCGTCTGCGATCAGGAAGGCGCAAACTACATCTCCCGCCAGACCAATATTGGCTTTAAGGCCGGTAACTTGCGAAACGGACTTGAGCAAACCGACGGTGATTTCCTGATCATTTGCGATGCCGATACCCGGGTCTTCCCCACTCTGCTCAGCCACACGCTGGGCTACTTTCGTGACCCTGACGTGGCCTGGGTTCAGACACCGCAGTGGTTCTTCGACCTGCCGGAGGGGGAAAACCTCGCGCGCTGGCTTGGGCGAAAAGCAGGCAAAACGGGATACGGGCTAGGATGGCTCGCCCAGAAGTTCATCGGGCCAGTAACCATCGGCCGCGATCCCTTTTTTAACGATCCGCGCATGTTTTATGACGTCATTCTGCGACGGCGAAACTGGGCCAACGCCGCCTTCTGCTGCGGTGCGGCCTCTGTACACAGGCGCGAAGCGGTAATGCAGGCAGCGCTGCGCAGCTACGTCTGGACGATAGAAGAAGAGATCGATCGCCACACGCGGGACATTCGCGATCCCGTCATGCGTGAAACCCTTCAGGACGCCATGCGTCCCCACGTGGCCTTCGACACGGAACTCACGCCCTATAAATTTCACGTTTCAGAAGATATTTATACCTCCATCCTGCTCCACGGCGATGCCGCCCGCCGCTGGCGCTCGGTAATGCACCCGCGGATCGAATCGAAAATGCTCTCACCGCAGGATATGCTGACGTGGATGATCCAGCGCTTCAAATATGCCGCGGGTTCACTGGATATTCTGTTCCATGACAATATTTTCAGCCGCCGCCGTTTTAAGCTCTCTTTGCCGCAAACGCTGATGTACGCCACCACCTTCTGGTCCTATCTGGCCTGCGTGTGGAACACTGTTTTCCTGATATCGCCCATTGTTTACCTGTTTACCGGCATTCCGCCTGTATCAGCCTGGTCTGAACCCTTTTATCTTCATTTTTTGCCCTTTTTTATTGTTTCGGAGCTGGCGTTTATGTTCGGCACCTGGGGAATATCAGCCTGGGATGGCAGAGCATCGTATCTCTCATTCTTCTCCATGAATTTGCGCGCGCTCAACACAGTCCTGCGCGGAGAGCAGATCAAATTCCACGTTACCCCCAAAGAGAGGCAGACGGGACGGTTTCTATACCTGGTGAAACCGCAAATCGCCATCGTCGTGCTCACGCTGGCGGGGCTGATTTGGGGCGGTATTCAGGTTGCACGTGGGCAGGTTGACGATCCGTCCGGCTACGTTATCAATATCTTCTGGGGTGCAGTCAACATTGCCGCCATGCTGCCGCTGATCTTCGCCGCCATGTGGACCCCGGCTGAAGAAGAGGTGAGCGAATGAGAAAACGCGACGCACTTTTGTCAGCCCGCAGCTACCTCACCATTCTGCTCGGCTTTCTGCTGGGATTCGCTATTGTCGTCTGGGTTGAAAAACAGATGCCGACACGCGTTGAGAGCAGCGCAGAGATATCGCTGAGTAACGATTTCCCACCCTTGCCCGCTCCGCGTGAACTGACATTCGAAGAAGCCATCTGGGCGCGGGTGGCCTGGCAATATTATGTGAACAACACGCAGCCGAATGGCCTGGCCAACGCGCACGACGGCGAACCCTGGCTCAGCCTGTGGAGCACCGGCAGCTATCTTTTTGCGGTTGCAGCCGCCAGGCAACTCAACGTTCTTACTTCCGAGGAGTTTGATGAACGCATCGCGGCCGCACTGGCGGCCCTCGCAAGCCTTCCACTCAATCCTCAGGGGCTGCCCGCCGCCTATTACCATGCCGACACACTTGAGACCCTGGGCAAACCGGACGCCTCGGCTATCGGCATGGGCCGCCTGCTTAACGCCCTGCAAACGCTGCTGTGGCGTTATCCTCAGCACGCTGGCGCCGTACGCAATCTGCTCGATCGCTGGAAGATGGGCGCCCTGATTGCCAATAACACCACCAGCCAGGCCGCGGTCCCGCTCCACCATTGGGCGCTGGCGACGGACGAGCCGAGAAACAGCTTCGGCTATCGTCTTTATGCAAGCCATACGCTTCGGCTGATCGACAGCGCGGCGGGACTGGCCGTGACGAATCCACCAGAAGGGCAGCAGATGATCGACATCGACGGAATAATGGTGCCCGACGAGGGGCTGCGTACGCCGTGGGGTCGCCAACCTTCGCTTATCAGCCTTCCCTATTTATTAACGGGGCTTGAGCTGGGTTTTGATGCGCAGAGCGCAGAAATCACATGGCGCATAATGCAGATCCAACAGCGTCGACATAGCCTTCGGGTCCGCAAGCCGCCGATCAGCACCGATTACGCCGAGCCCGCGCCGGATTACGTCAACGATCTGCCCAATCGCCAGCCGCTGCAAAATAGCGCTCTGCTTGACGCCACGCCGGAGCAAACGGCGATGACTTCGACCCGCACCGCCTTTGCCTGGTACGCCCTGTTCCGCAACGGCTGGAGCGAAGCACTGCGCCAGCAGGTGCAAAAGCTACAGGTACCGGGCAAGGGCTGGCAGCGCGGGCTTAACCTCAACAGCAGCGTGAACGAGATCGTTGATGCCGATACCAATGCGGTCGTCCTCGAAAGCCTGGCGTACATTGCCCACGGTCAGATGCTTTGTCTGGCCTGCCCTGGCCCCGCCACTCCCCAAACCTCTTCAGCAGGAGCGAAGCCATGAAGCTGAAATCAATACTCTTTTTTCCTCTTCTGGCCGGGCTTGTGGCGTGCTGGCTCTCACTCTCTGCGGCACAGGCAGCGGCTGGACTTCCCGCTTCTGATTACCCACCGCGTAGCGGCGAACTCACGCCTCGCGAGATGACTATTGCCAAAAACGCCTGGCAATATTTCGTTGCTAACTATCAGCCCACAACCGGCCTGGTAAATGCCGTTAATAAATACCCCTCAACCACTATGTGGGACAGCGCCTCTTATATGGCCGCGATGACGGCCGCAAGGGAGCTGGGGATTATTGATAAAGCTGAGTTCGATCGCAGAATGCTGAAATTACTCGCTACCCTGAACAAACTGGATTTATTCCGCAACGAACTGCCCAATAAAGCCTATAACACCATCACAGGTCAGAAGGTTAACTACCAGAACAAACCTGGCGAGATTGGCTTCTCGGCGCTGGACATCGGCAGGATGTTGATCTGGCTGAAGGTCATTAAGGAGCGCTATCCGGAATACAGCAACAGCATTGATAACGTGCTGCTGGGATGGAACTTCACCAACGTCATCAACCCCTGTGGAATGATGTACGGAGCCTACCTGGAAAATGGCCAGCCAAAGTACGTGCAGGAGGGGCGGCTGGGCTACGAAGAGTATGGTGCAGCGGGCTTTGCGCTGTGGGGCTTTGGCACCTGTCAGGCCAGCCAGCCTCAGCCCTACGAGCTGGCTGAGATCTACTGCGTAATGGTGCCTTATGACTCGCGCGATCCGCGCCTTACCAGCCAGCATAATTACGTCGTAACCGAATCCTATGTGCTTTACGGCCTCGAATTTGGTTTCGACAAACCGACGGACAGGGAAAACAGCCCGCGTGACTACACCCATCCGTGGATGAAAAACTTCGCCGACAGGGTTTACCAGGCTCAGGAGAATCGCTACGCCATCACCGGTATTTTATCTGCTCGCTCTGAGCATCAACTCGATCAGTCACCCTACTTCGTCTACGACACCGTCTTTAGCGACGGCTTCAACTGGAACACCATCACCGATAAAGGCGTGTACGTTCCCAATACGGCCGCCGTCTCTCTGAAAGCGGCGCTCGGGATGTGGGTTCTCTGGAATTCGCCTTATACCGACCGCCTGCTGGACGCCATTGAAAACGCCAACGAGGCGGGCAAAGGCTACTATGAAGGGCTGTACGAAAACGGCGACGGCCCCATCAAAGAATTCACGGCCAATAACAACGGCATCATGCTTGAAGCATTGCTGTTCAAAAAAGAGGGCAAGCTGATGCAGTTCAACAGCGATAATCCCAAAGATCCCCACTTTGCCCCTTCCCTGTGGGAAAAAAAGCTGGTGGATCTCTTTGAGCCTAATAATGCCTCGCGCAACCGTCCATTCCTGAACAGTACGCCCGCAGTGAAGACATGGTGTGAACAAACCGGGACCACTCTGCGCACCAAACCCGCTTGCCAGGCCTGTCAATGTGCTACCTGTAATACGGACGAGCCTGTGAAACTGCCGCCGGTGACCGCACAATGCTTAAGACCTTAGCCCGCTGGCTGGCTGCCGCCGTCCTCATTCTTATTATCGCCTTCGCCCTGTTCAGCTGCGAAAGCGCAGGGTGGCGCTGGCTGACCAAAGGCGGCTGGCACACCACCGCTCGCATCAGTAGCCTGACCCCACAGGAGCGGGAGTGGGCGGGTATCGCCTGGCGCTATTTTGAGAATAACACCCAACCTCAGACAGGGCTGGTCAACGGTAGCGATAAACAGCCACGCGTTACGCTGTGGCAAATGGGCGATACGCTTATCGCCCTGCTGGCAGCCCGCGAGCTGGGTCTGATCCAGGCGGCCGAGTTTGATGCACGGCTGACGCGCCTGCTCGGAACACTCAATCGCCTGACGCTGACCGAAACCCGCACGCCAGGCAGACTCTATTCCAGCCGTACGGCCACGCCCATCGATTTCACAGGAAAACCGGCGCAGCGCGGATGGTCGGCGAAAGATATGGCGCGGCTGATGCTGGCCCTGCGTCTCACTGCCGAGCGAGCACCTGAGTACCGCGAATATCTGGAAAAAATCATCCTGCGCTGGAATTTTTGTCCGGTGATGGATAAAGACGGGGAGCTGTGGTCTGCGTCCGAGCAGAACGAACAGCTGTTGGTACGCGACGAACTGCGGCTGGGTGAAAGCGAATATGCCGCCAGCGCGTTTCGGCTGTGGGGATTCCCGGCGGGCAAGGCATTTTCCCCGCCTTCCCAGAACGTCATCATGTACCAGCGCAGCCTCGCCGTTGACGCGCGCGATCCAAGAACAACCTGGCAGCCATCGCTGCTCTCCACCCTCCCCGCGATGCTCCCGGGTCTGGAGTTTGGCTGGCAGGCCCCCGGAGTGGCCGTCGATATTCAAAAAAGGCTGCGCTCCCGGGCCGAAGGAGTATGGCTCAGCCAAAAAACGCGCTGGGAGCACGACGGCATACTCACCGCACGCGCCGATTTTTACCTCTCTCAGGCACCATGGCACGTCGAGGACACCGTCTGGGGGAATGGTTACGCCTGGAATACGTTGGGCGATGACGGTAAAAGCTATCCCCGGCTGGCACAGGTGACCACCAAAGCGGTCTTCATGCTCTGGACGCTGTGGGAAAACGAATATACCGATGCCCTGATGGCTATAACCCGACACCTGAATAACCCGCAACAGGGCTGGTTTGAGGGCCGCGTTGAGGCCACCGGCGATATCAACCCGACGCTAACCCTCTCGACGAACGCCATGGTGCTGGAAGCGCTGCTGTACAAACACAACGCCGGACCGCTGTTTGAAAACGGCCTTGTGAAGAATGATGGCTATTTTGCCCGCCGC
Source organism: Enterobacter cloacae complex sp. IR5459 (assembly GCF_049238005.1). NCBI lineage: Bacteria > Pseudomonadati > Pseudomonadota > Gammaproteobacteria > Enterobacterales > Enterobacteriaceae > Enterobacter > Enterobacter cloacae complex sp. IR5459. Next base: position 639,967 of record NZ_JBMKIG010000001.1, on the reverse strand, counting down.
ACGTCGGATCCTTTCAATCCGCCCGGCCTCTGCCTGCCCGGCGAACGTGCCTTGAGGGCCGCACCATGAAATTTTATCGCGATCTCTTTGACGCCAGCCTGAACCGCGTCCTGCCGGAGAATGATAAACGGCACTTTTTTGAAACGTTCTGGGAAACGTTTGTCCATATGTCACCGGAGACAGAACAGCACTTTGCCCGGGACCAGGGCGGAGATGGCCAGCAGACGATCTTCAAGAGCTTTTTCGCCATGCTTGCCGTTGACGGTGCGCTGTTTGTACCCGATTTTCTGGAACGCCTGGCGCGGGAGCAGAGTGATGAAGGACTAGGCCTGCCACCGCGATTTTTCGGCCTCTGGCGGGAGGCAATGCTCAGGACCGTGCGCGCCTGCGATCCACTTTGCGATGAAGAGATCCTCACAGCCTGGGCGATGGCAATTGCCCCCGGGCTGGAATATCTGCGCCGCCAGGCGGAGCTGCATTATAAGGCCAGAGGTGAGTAACCATGCGAGCCACATCCCGTTTCGATCTCAACGCGCTGCCTGTGGGGGTGATGATTTACGATCCCGCCGAGCATCTGCTGGCCTGGAATGACCAGATATCGCGCTTTTACCCGGTGATCGCCCCCTGGCTGATCGCCGGCGCTTCCCTCGAGAGCCTGGCGGAGAAATTTATTGATGCGGGTTATAACATCGACTCCACCCGCCGCCGGACCCTGCGTGAAGCGATCGTTCGCAACTGCCGTCAGTCAAGCCATCGAGAGGTGCGGCAGTCGGGAAACCGGCGGCTCTACGTGCAGCATCAGCGTCTCGCCGATGGCGGCATTCTCAGCCTGCATACCGATATTACCGAGCTTGACGACGCCCAGCGCTCGCGCCAGCAGCTGCACGATGATTTTTTACTGACCGCAGAGTCCATTCAGATCGGCATCTGGAACTGGCAGGTCTCTCACGACAGCCTGGAGGTGAACGATACGTTGCTGGCGATGGTGGGTCAGTCGCGTACGCAGCTGCACTACCCGCTGCGCTTTTTACTGAATCTGGTCCATGAAGAGGATCGTGCCGTCCTGCGCAACGCGATGATAGCCTCCAGGCAGGAGCACATGCCGGTGTTTGAAAGTGAGATTCGCGTGCAACACGCGACGCAGGGCTGGCGCTGGATGCTGGTTTCGGGACAGGTGGTCACCCTCAGTATGCAGCAGCAGGCCGAACGGGTGATCGGCACCCTACAGGACATCACCCGCCGCAAGGAGGCCGAGTTGTTAGCCATTGAAGCGGCGAAAGTGGCCCGGGAGGCCAACGAGGCGAAGAGTGCATTTCTCGCCAACATGAGCCACGAAATTCGCACCCCGATGAACGGCATTCTGGGCATGACTCAGCTCTGCCTCGATACACAGCTCACCCCCGAACAGCGTGAATATCTTTCTCTGGTGATGAGTTCAGCGCAGTCACTGCTGCATATCATCAATGACATTCTCGATTTCTCACGCATTGAGTCAGGTAAGATGACCGTCGATACAGAGCCGCTGGAAATCCGCCCCTTTGTGCAGTCGCTCATCCGCCCGCATATGCCCTCCGCCAGCGAAAAAGGCATTGAACTGCTGGTGGATATCGCTCCGGGGGTGCCGGAAGTGCTCATCGTTGATGGTCCCCGACTACGTCAAATTCTGACTAATCTCCTGGGCAACGCGCTGAAGTTCACCCATCACGGTGAGGTTATGCTGGCAATAGAGCCTACAGAAAGTGAAGGGCACTGGCGTTTTCGCATACGCGACAGCGGCATTGGCATCCCGATGGAGAAACAAAAAGCCATTTTCGAGGCGTTCAGCCAGGCCGATAGCTCTACCACCCGCCGCTACGGCGGTACTGGCCTCGGGCTGACCATTTCTGCCCGCCTGGTAAGTCTGATGGGCGGAGAGCTAACGGTTCAGAGCGAGCCGGGTGAAGGCAGCGAATTTGCTTTTACGTTGCCACTGGAAGGTCAGTTGGCTGTCTCAGCAACCGATGCTCCTGTAGCACGCTTTAACGGCGAATCGGTACTGGTGGTAGACGACAACAGTACCAACCTGCGGCTGCTGGACACCATGCTTCGCCAGATGGGTCTGACACCGACCTGTGTTAACAACGCCGGGGAAGCGTTAAGCCTGACCGCAAAAAGGGGATACTGGCCGCTGATCCTGCTGGATGCCCAGATGCCGGATATGGACGGTGTATCGCTGGCCATTGAGCTCTCTGTTATGCCGCAGGCCGAGCAAAGCCACATCATTATGCTCAGTTCCATGAGCCGCCATTTCGATGCCAATATGCTCAAGCGCATCGGGGTTGCCCACTATTTGCATAAGCCGGTTGCCCAACGTGAACTCTATCAAACCATAGCCAGCGTCCTGGCACCCGCTCCCCTTGCCTCTCCCACGGCTGTGCCCGCTTCTGCGCCCGTTACTGCGCCCGTTACTGCGCAGGCCAGTCTGCGAATCCTGCTGGCCGAGGACAACCTGGTGAATCAGAAAGTCGCCAGACGCCTGCTGGAGCTGCTCGGCCACCGTTGCGAAGTGGTATCCAATGGCCGGGAGGCCCTCGAACGCTGGCGTGAACAGTCCTGGGATTTGATGTTGGTTGACTTGCAAATGCCAGAAATGGACGGTGAAACGGCCATTCGCCTGCTTCGTGAGGAGACACTGACGCGGGGGCGTAGCCACCAGCCCGCCATCGCGATGACCGCCCATGCCATGCAGGGTGACAAGGCGCGCTGTCTGGCAATGGGCTTCGACGGCTATATTGCCAAGCCGGTAAGTCAGGAGGCGCTCAGGGAGGAGATAGCCCATGTTCTCGCCGGAGAAGATAAGGGTCTGCCGGATGAGGCACAGCTGTTAAAACAGTGCGCGGACGATCCTGAACTGGTTAATGAATTGCTGGCGCTGTTCGGCAACGGTCTTGACGAGGCGGTGGCAGCCATGGCGCTGAACATTGCGCATAATGACCGCGATGCCCTGCGGCGAGCCGCTCATAAGCTTCGCGGCGAAGCCGTCACCCTCGGTTTCATTCGTCTTTCAGAAGTGCTCCAGCAATTGGAGAGTCAGGCGGTCTCGCTGAACCAGACGGGGCTGAGCGTTTTACATGGCGAGCTTATCGAGGAGGCCAGACGCTCTGCGGCCTGGCTGCGCCGCAGAGCACAGGAGGTTAAAGATGATCAGGCTTCTTCTGCTGCTGGCAATTAGCCCTCTGCTGGCCCAGGCCAGCCAGCCCGTCACCTGGTCACTGGCCGGAATGTGGCGCGTGCATGACGCCAACCTCAGCACCTTTGATGGCGCCAGCGCGCCTGACCGCGACTGGCGATCGATTGCGGTTCCGGCCAACTGGTACAGCGCCGGATACGATCATCAGGGTGCCCTCTGGTATCGGCACGAATTTACCCTGCCCAGGCGCGCGCCCGATACCATGGCCACCCTGGTCTTTGATGGCGTGGACTATTTTGCCGACGTCACGCTCAACGGCAGGCATCTTGCCCATCACGAGGGGTATTTTCAGCGCTTCTCGGTAGACATAAGCGATGCTTTGCAGCGACACAATAAGCTCGCCGTGCGGGTGGACAGTCCCTGGGAAGATCCGAAAACAATCTGGCCGCTGCATAAAACGATGGTTAAAGGCGTACTTAACCAGCACGATACCCGCCCTGGCGGGGCCTGGTCAGAGGACGGCCAGGATGCCAACTCCGGGGGGATCTGGTCGCCGGTAAAGCTACATTTGAGCCGCGGAGTGACCATCGACGAGGTAATACTGCGTCCGGACTGGCGTGAAGGGCTGAGCAAACCAGCGCTGCACGCCGAGATCCGCTACCGGGCGTTGTCTGCCGGTGACGTAACTTTGCGCCTGTCGGCCACGCCAGACAATTTTACGGGCCCGCCTGTAAAGCAGAAATTCCCTGTAAACCTTGCGAGAACGGACGGAAAGCCGCAATCGCTTCGCGTCACGCTGCCAATGCAAGGCGCCAGGCTCTGGTGGCCAGTGGGCTATGGCAGGCCAAACCTGTACCGAGTGCGCGCAACCCTGACGGATAAGCAAGGAGTGATGGATACCGCAGTTGCCCGTACCGGGTTACGCAAGATAGTGAAGCAGCCTGACAACAAGGGCTGGCTCTTTAATGACAAACGCCTGTTTATCAAAGGGAGTAATTACATCGGCTCCCCGTGGCTTAGCACCATGACACGCAAAAAATATCGCCGCGATTTCAGGCTGGTGCAGGCAATGAACGCCAACGCGATACGCGTTCACTCGCATGTGGCAGGCCGGGCACTTTACGATGTGGCTGACGAAATGGGGCTGATGATCTGGCAGGATGTCCCCCTGCAATGGGGTTACAATAACAGCGACGCCTTCGCGGATAATGCCGCGCGACAGACCCGCGAGATGGTTGAACAGTTTGGTAATTCCCCGGCCATTATCGTCTGGGGCGGTCATAACGAGCCGCCATGGAATTCACCGTGGATGGAAAAACGCTTTCCCGACTGGAATAAAAACCTGAACCAGACGCTGACGAAACGCGTCGGAGACGCGCTTTCGCAAGATACCTCGCGCATAGTGCATCGTTTTTCTGCGGTGGAAGAACACTACTGGGCCGGATGGTACTTTGGCACCATGCGCGATCTTCTTGGCCCCGCCAAAACCGCGATCATCACGGAGTTTGGCGCTCAGGCGCTACCGCGACTCTCAACCTTGAAAACCATCATTCCCGCCCGCCTGATGTGGCCGAAAAGCACCGCCGCCGACGATCCCGGCTGGACGCACTGGAAATACCATAACTTCCAGCCCTTCCAGACCTTTAAATTTGCCAATATTCCGCGGGGCAATACCATTCAGGAGATGATTGCCAACACCCAGCGTTACCAGGCAGAGCTGGTGGCAATGGCGGCAGAGAGCTATCGTCGGCAGCGCTACCAGCCGGTAACTGCCCTCTTCCACTTTATGTTTGTAGAAACCTGGCCCTCCATCAACTGGGGCGTCGTGGATTATCTGCGTAAGCCGAAAGCGGGCTACTACGCCCTGCAAAAAGCCTATCAGCCCATTCTGCCGTCGATTGAACCCGTGACGGCGGTGTGGCGTCAGGGAAGCGAAGCAACGGTTCGCCTGTGGGCGATCAATGACACCTGGTCCGCCTGTGAGGCGTGTCGTCTGAAGTGGCAGGTGAAGCAAAATGGTCGGGTGCTGGCTAAAGGCAATACAAGCCTCACGCTTCCCCCCGATTCGGGCAGCAGGATCAAGGACATCACCGTCACACCGACCACCAGGCATAACGTTACCATTGAGTATGAGATTTCGGATCGCGCCGGTAACACCGTGGGTTCCAACCAGCGCAATGAGAGAGTGGAAAGCCCTCCTGAGCAATGAATGCTGGCTACCCAACGATGCTATTGATACCCGGCATGTCAGCCTTTCAGCGTGTTAACGAACCAGCATCTGGCCTGGCCGGGCGGATGTTCTTCCAGGTGCACTGCCCGCATGGAAAAACCGGTCCCGACGTCGGGCTGCATCTGCACGTTCAGCGTAACCCGTTTTCCCGCTGCGAAATCTTCCTCGACCATTGGCAGCGGCATATAACCCCCCCGTCCGTGGAGCTGGCGCCTCAGTTCAACATTTGCGTCACCTCGCTTCAGCCGGGTGCCGTTGAAAGTGAATTATTCGAGCATATCAGTGACAAAAATTATCGTGCACAGATGGAACAGCTGAAGGAGAAGATGACGTTCCTGAAAGCCGATGATGCCGCCGACTCGATTCCTTACGTGTTGCAGGAACCGGAACATGTGAACGTGGCTGAGCTGTTTATTATGCCGCCCGAACAGCCGTGGTAAG